>DASZJE010000064.1:0-145409 GCA_035948445.1 Trebonia sp.
GCTGGGGATCAGGCCAGGTGCTCACGGCACTCGTCGGCGGCATCGCGGCGTTCGCCGCGTTCGTGGCGATCGAGGCCCGCGCCGGCGAGCCGCTGATCCCCAGGGAAGTGCTCGCGGTGCACAACATCCGGATCGGCAACAGCCTGACCGTGTTCATGGGCGTGGTGATCACCACGCCCCTGTTCTTCCTGTCGCCTTACCTCCAGCAGGTCCCGGGCGAGAGCGCGCTGCGCACCGGCATCTCGCTGCTGCCGATGGCGTGCGTGATGATCCCCCTCATCGGCCGGCGCCGCAAGCGTCGCGACCGGGGAACGAGTCGATCCCCGCCGGAGACGGTCGGCGTTCTGGTACACGTGGGCGCATGAGTGATCTCATTGACCTGACCGGTAAAACGGTGATCGTCACCGGCGCGTCATCTGGTATCGGCGCGGCAACCGCGAGGGCGCTGCACGCCGCCGGGGCATGTCCAGTCCTGGCCGCGCGCCGGGCCGACCGGCTGGCCGGGCTGGGCGACGAACTCGGCGGCGCGCTGGCCGTGCCCACCGACGTGACCGATCCCGCGCAGGTGCGCGACCTGGTCGCCGCCACCCTGAACCGGCACGGGCGCGTCGACGGCCTGGTGAACAACGCCGGCGCCAGCATTCAGGGCCCGATCGCCGACATCGATCTCGCCGAGTACCGCCGGATTTTCGACCTCAACGTGGCCAGCCTCATCGGTGTCGCCCAGGCCGTGCTGCCGGCCATGCGGCAACAGCGGTTCGGACGGATCGTGAACATCAGTTCGGGCAGCACCCGCCGTGTGGCGACCGGCTTCGGCGCGTACGCGGCGACGAAATCGGCGGTGAACATGATCACCGCGGTGTTGCGCGAGGAACTGACCGGGGACGGGATCGCGGTGTCGCTGCTGCTGCCCTCTATTACCGCGACCGAGTTCGGCGACGGCATCTTCCAGCTCGGCGTCGCGCCTTGGCCCGGTATGGTGGCGCACCACCCGCAGTACGTGGCTGGTGCGGTGCTGCGGCTGCTGCGCACTGGCGAGGACACCTTCGACATCCCACACGGCCCTGAGCAGTCCGACATCGCCCAGGTGCCGGAGTGACCACGCCCGGAGGCCCGAAGGTGCGGCAGGGCCAGTGAGCGCCGGGCCTGCCGGCAATCACCTATCGGTCAGACAGCAAGGCCGGGCCCGGACACCGACCGCAACCTCCGCATCGCCGCCGAGACCGCCGACATCGCCGTTATCGCCGGCCCGCGCACCCTCGGCCAGCTGCACGACAACCTCGCGGGATTCAGCCTGGCGGTCACAGGCACCTCACCCCGCAACTAGAGGATGTCGCCGGGCATGTACCCGGCGGCCCGGGGGTACTTCATCGTGACCGCCGACACCTGCCTGAGGACCGACTG
Organism: Trebonia sp.; assembly: GCA_035948445.1. Classification (GTDB taxonomy): domain Bacteria; phylum Actinomycetota; class Actinomycetes; order Streptosporangiales; family Streptosporangiaceae; genus Trebonia. The sequence goes on from DASZJE010000064.1 coordinate 1,405, forward strand.
CACCTGGGACACTGCCGTCCCGGTGAACCCGAGTGGCGCGTCGACGAGAGCGTCAAGGTCGGCCGCCGACAGGCCGAGCCGGGGGTCGGCGGCGAGCCGGGCGAAGACGTCGTTCCCCGGCTGGCCACGGCGCATGTCCAGCGCCGCGCCCACTGCCGCCTCCTTGATCGCCTCGTGTGCCTCCTCCCGGCCCACGCCCTTCTTCACCGCGGCCATCAGCACCTTGGTGGTGGCGAGGAACGGCAGGTACCGGTCGAGTTCCCGCTGGATGACCGCGGGAAAGGCACCGAACTCGTCCAGCACGGTGAGGAAGGTCTGGAACAGCCCGTCGGCGGCGAAGAACGCGTCTGGCAGCGCGACCCGGCGCACTACCGAGTCGGAGACGTCGCCCTCGTTCCACTGGTCGCCGGCCAGTTCGCCGATCATCGACAGGTTCCCGCGCAGGACGACAGCGAGGCCGTTCACGCGCTCGCACGACCGGCTGTTCATCTTGTGCGGCATGGCCGACGACCCGACCTGCCCCTCCTTGAACCCCTCGGTGACCAGCTCAAGCCCGGCCATGAGGCGGATCGTCGTGGCCAGGTTGCTCGGCGCGGCGGCAAGCTGCACGAGCGCGGACACGACCTCGAAGTCCAGCGACCGGGGGTAGATCTGCCCCACGCTGGTCAGCACCGTGGAGAACCCGAGATATGAGGCGACCCTCTGCTCCAGCTCCTCCAGCCTCGCGGCGTCCCCGTCGAGGAGGTCGAGCATGTCCTGGGCCGTGCCCATCGGCCCCTTGATGCCCCGCAGCGGGTAACGGGCGAGGAGTTCCTCGACGCGGGCGAACGCGGCGAGCAGCTCGTCGGCAATCGTCGCGAACCGCTTGCCGAGCGTGGTGGCCTGCGCGGCGACGTTGTGCGACCGGCCGGCCATCACGGTGGCCTCGTGCTCAGCGGCGAGCCGGGCGAGCCGGGCGAGGGCGGCAACCGCGCGGTCACGGATCAGTTCGAGCGACTGCCGTATCTGCAACTGCTCGACGTTCTCGGTGAGGTCCCGCGACGTCATCCCCTTGTGGATGTGCTCGTGTCCGGCGAGCGCGGCGAACTCCTCGATCCGCGCCTTCACGTCGTGGCGCGTCACCCGCTCCCGCGCGGCGATCGAGTCGAGGTCAACCTGCTCGATGACCTTCTCGTAGGCCTCGATCACGCCGTCGGGCACGTCGGCCCCCAGATCTCGCTGCGCCCGCAGCACGGCGATCCAGAGCCGCCGCTCAAGTACGACCTTGTGCTCGGGCGACCACAGCTTCACGAGCTCAGCACTGGCATAGCGGCTGGCTAGGACGTTGGGGATAGGATGCGAAACACTCACCTGCGCAGGATAACGGCCGGCCGGCGTTTCCACGAAGTACAGCGACCGCCGGCCCGCCCCAGGTCGCCGCAGCACCGGTTTGTCTGGCCGCGTTCCTCCTCGTCAGCGGCGCGGCCGCCGCAGTCTCAATGTCGCGGACCTCAATGTCACGGACTAACAGATAAGTGCTGGCGGGCAGGGGCCAGTGTCGTTCGGGATAATGCCTGGCATGATCGAACGTGCCGGGAGCGGACCGGTGGCGCGGCGGGGCTGCTAGGAGTTCAGGTGCGCACAACTGCCACCCGCGAGGCATATGTAACTCATCTATGGTAAGTCAATTTACATATTCTCATCCGATCGTCGGCGCACCCGGCGCGAGTCCGCCTGATCTGAACGGTCACGGGCGGCTTGCCGGCCGGAGATAACTGCGAGGCTTCGGCGGCGGCGGGCTAGGCGGTGCAGGCGCCGGCTCGTCGAATTAGAGGTCCGCGTGCCCGATGTCGAGCTCCACGCGGTCAGCGACGAAGCGGGAAATGCCAACCTGCAGCGGCGTGCCGTCGGCGAGGACGTCGAGCGAGCGGGTGACGAGCACGACCGAACCCCTCGGCAGGCCGAGGTCGGCCGCCTCGGCCACCGTCGCGTGCCGGGCGCTGACCGTGGTCGCGGCGCGCATGTAATCGTCGATCCCCACGGCCCGGAGCGACAGGGTGATCGACTCGGTGGCCCTGAAGTGGTTCGCGAGCCCGGGCACGCGGTCGGCGACGAACCAGTGCGTGGTGCGCGTGATGGGCAGCCCGCCGACGATCTGCAGCGTCTCGAGCCGCAGGGCCGGCCGGCCGTCGAGGGCGAGCCGCTCGCCGATCTCAGCGGGCGGCTCCGGCTCGATCGCGGAGTCGAGTAGCCGGGCCGAGTTGCTGTCGCGGCGGCCCAGGCTGTCACGGAAGCGGGTACGCGCCCCGATCCGGTGGACGAGCACCGTGTGCTCCGCGACGAAGGTCCCGCTTCCCCGGCGGGAAACGACGAGGTGCTCGGCGGCCAGCGCCGCGACCGCGTGGCGCACGGTGTTCCGGTGCACGCCGAAGCGTTCGGCGAGCTCGCCTTCCGTGGGGAGCTTCGCGCCCGATGCCCTCTTGCCGTCGACGATCTCCCGGCGCAACTCCTCGGCGATCAGCCGCCAAGCGGTGTACCCACTGCGGGACCTGCCCTGGGTGGTCATAGTGCCGCAACTCTACAACCTACCTGTCGTGTTTCCCGATGTTCACCTTCTGCCATGCGGATCGACACATATCCATCCTGGCGTGTACACCGGCGCCAGAGTACGGTTAAGTTGTCTAGATCATTGGACAACTTTTGGAGGATGCGTTGACGTCACAGACGCTCACTGCCGAAGTCCCCGCCGATGAAGTCCCCGCCGATGAAGTCGCCGTCCGGCAACGGTGGATGCGCGCGCTCGCGATGGCCGACCCGGCCGCACTCGAGGCGGCATGGCAGGACTGGACGCCCAAGCCGGCCGTCCAGGCGATCCGCGGCCCCGAGGCGGGCCTCGTTATGGTGCGGGCACGCAGCGACGGCGGCGGGGCCCGCTTCAACCTGGGTGAGGCCACCGTCACCCGCGCCACCATGCGCCTGCACGGCGCGCCGCTGGCCGCCGACGCCGTCGGCACCTCCTACGTGCTCGGTACCGACCTGGAGCATGCCCGGCTCGCGGCCATCTTCGACGGCCTCCTGACCGACGCGGGACAACGGGAACGGGTACTTGCCGAGGTCATCAGGCCGCTGGAAGAGGCCCTGGCGTCACGCGACAGCATTCGGCTCGCGGAGGCGCGCAGCACGCTCGTCGACTTCTTCACCGTAGCGAGGGAGCACGAATGACCATCGTCGCGCCCGCCCCGGGCTTCGCCGACCCGACCCGCGACGCGCAGCACGCCTTCCGCGCCGTGCTTGACGCGCTCGCCCACCCCACGTGCGCCTATCCGCTCGCCGGGCCGCCCGAGCCGCCCGCCGCGCTTGGCGCCGGCCTCGCCGCCGTCGCGCTTACCCTGCTCGACGAGGACTGCGCCGTCTGGCTCGGCGGCACGCTCGGCGATGACCCCGTGGTAGCGGCCTGGCTCGCGTTCCACACCGGCGCGCGCCGCGCCGACAACCACGGTGGCGCCGACTTCGTGATCGCCGCCCCGGACGTGCTGCCCCCGCTCGCGTCCCTGGCGCTCGGCACGGACGAACAACCGCACCTGTCCGCCACGGTCGTGCTCGACGTCCGCGGCTGCGCGGGCCCGGCCCGGTTCAGCGCTCAGGGCCCCGGCATCGACGGCAGCGCCACGCTGGCCGCCCCGTGGGCCTGCGCCGGGTTCGCAGCCGACTGGCAGCGCAACGCGGACCTCTTCCCGCGCGGCGTTGACCTGCTGCTGGTCGACGCTGACACCGTCACCGGCCTCCCGCGCACCACGCGCCTCACCCCTTACCAGGAGGACTGAGTCATGTACGTCGCCGTCAAGGGCGGGGAACGCGCCATCGCCAACGCGCACGCCCTGCTCGCCAAGGAAGGGCGCGGGGACCCGGGGCTGCCGCGCATCGAGCACCTGGCCGTCGCGGGACAGCTCGCTGTCCTGGTCGGGCGGGTCATGACCGAGGGGTCACTGTACGACCCGGAACTGGCCGCCCGCGCCATCCTGCAGGCCCAGGGCGACGCGCTCGAGGCCATCACCCTGGTGCGCTCGTACCGGACCACCCTGCCGCGCTTCGGTTACACGCTGCCGGTGGACACGGCCGCGCTGCCTCCGCAGCGGCGCATCTCGGCGACCTTCAAGGACCTGCCGGGCGGGCAGCAGCTCGGCGCCACCTTCGACTACACGCATCGCCTGTTCACCGACCGGGACACGGCGGGCCCGCGGGCCGCCGAAGCCGCGCCGGCGCCGGAGATGCCGCGCGTGACCGACCTGCTCGGCGCCAGCGCGCTCATCGAGCCGGTCCCGGCCGCCGGCGCCGATGACCCGGAGCCGGGCGACCTCACCAGGGAGCCCACGATCTTCCCGATGAGCCGTGCCGAGCGGCTCCAGGCACTCAGCCGCTCCGACGAGGGCTTCCTGCTCGGGCTGGCCTACTCCACGCAACGCGGCTACGGCGGCACCCACCCGTTCGCGGGCGAGATCCGCGTCGGCGAGATCGAGGTGGAGTTCGAGGCGCCCGAGCTCGGGTTCGCCGTTCCGCTCGGCCGCATCGAGCTCACCGAGTGCCAGATGATCAACCAGTTCAAGGGCAGCTCCGACACTCCCGCCCAGTTCACCAGGGGCTACGGCCTGGCCTTCGGGCGCAGTGAGCGCAAGGCCATGTCGATGTCGATGGTCGACCGGGCGCTGCGCGCATCCGAGTTCGGCGAGCGCGTCGTCGCCCCGGCCCAAGACGAGGAGTTCGTGATCAGCCATGGCGACAACGTGCAGGCCACCGGCTTCGTTGAGCACCTGAAGCTGCCGCACTACGTCGACTTCCAGGCCGAACTCGGGCTCGTGCGGCGGCTGCGGGCCGATTTCCGCGAGCACGCTGCTGACGCCCGCGGGGAGCTTGATGGTGCTCGCGGGGAGCCGGATGGGGCGGAGCCGGATGGGGCGGAGCCGGATGGGGCGGATTCAGCTGCGGCGGATTCGGAACTCATCCTGACGGAGGCACACGCGTGAGCACCGGACTCGACGGTTACAACATCGGCTACCTCGACGAGCAAACCAAGCGGATGATCCGGCGGTCCCTGCTGAAGGCCGTGGCCATCCCCGGGTTCCAGGTGCCGTTCGCCTCCCGCGAAGTGCCGATGCCGCGCGGCTGGGGTACCGGTGGCGTCCAGGTGACGGCCTCGATCATCGGGCCGGACGACGTGCTCAAGGTCATCGACCAGGGCGCCGACGACACCACCAACGCGGTGTCGATCCGCTCGTTCTTCGCCGCGGTCGCCGGGGTGCGTACCACCACGCGCACCGACGAGGCGACCATCATCCAGACCCGCCACCGCATCCCCGAGACGCCGCTCGCCGCCGGGCAGACGATCATCTACCAGGTGCCTGGCCCCGAGCCGCTCCGGTTCCTCGAACCGCGGCTGACGGAGACCCGCCGCCTGCACGCGCTCGCGGACTACGGCCTCATGTACGTCAAGCTGTATGAGGACATCGCGAAGTACGGCCACATCGCCACTACTTACGATTACCCCGTCATGGTCAACGGCCGCTACCTGATGGCGCCGTCCCCCATCCCCAGCTTCGACAACCCTAAGATGCACCGCAGCCCCGCGCTCCAGCTGTTCGGCGCCGGGCGGGAGAAGCGCATCTACGCCGTGCCGCCCTACACCGACGTCGAGAGCCTGGGATTTGAGGACCATCCGTTCGAGCCGCAGCGCTTCGACCAGCCCTGCGCGATCTGCGGCTCTACCGGGGTCTATCTCGACGAGGTCATCACCAACGACAAGGGCGAATCGATGTTCGTCTGCTCTGATACCGACCACTGCGAGCGCACGGCCGCCGTTTTGACTGGCGCCGGGCCGGCCGATGCTGGGGTGGCCGGTGCTGGGGTGGCCGGCGCGGGAGCCGCTGACACAGAGGAAGTGATCGCATGAACGACGCGCAGCCCCTGCTCGAGGTTCGCGGCGCGGGCCATGCCTACGGCGACCGTTACGGCTGCCGTGACGTCGACCTTGACCTGTGGCCCGGGGAGGTGCTCGCCGTGGTCGGCGAGTCCGGCTCCGGCAAGACGACGCTGCTCGGCGCGCTGTCACAGCGCCTGAGCCTGACCGAGGGAAGCATCCGGTACCAGACCGTCGACGGCACGGTCGTGAACCTGGCGGAGCTCAGCGAGGCCGCCGTGCGCCGGCTGTGGCGCACGGACTGGGGCTTCGTCCACCAGAATCCCGCCGACGGGCTGCGGATGCACGTGAGCGCGGGCGGCAATGTGGGCGAGCCGCTCATGGCGGTCGGCTGGCGGCACTACGGCCGCGTCCGCGCCGCCGCCGCCGAGTGGCTCGAGCGGGTGGAGATCCCGGTCGACCGCATCGACGACGCCCCTGTCACCTTCTCGGGCGGCATGCGGCAGCGCTTGCAGATCGCGCGCAACCTCGTGGTGTCACCGCGCCTGGTGTTCATGGACGAGCCCACCAGCGGGCTCGACGTGTCGGTGCAGGCGCGGCTTCTGGACCTGATCCGCTCGCTCGTGACCGAACTCGGCCTCGCGGTGGTCATCGTGACCCACGACCTCGGGGTGGCCCGGCTCATCTCGCACCGCACCCTCGTGATGAAGGACGGCCGCGTCATCGAGTCGGGCCTCACAGACCGGGTGCTCGATGACCCCCAGGCCGCCTACACCCAGCTCCTCGTCTCATCGATCCTGCAGGGATGATCCGCCCGTGAACCAGCCGATCCTCGCCGTTTCCGGAGTGGACAAAACCTTCACCATGCACCTGCAGGACGGTCAGCGCCTGCCCGTGGTACACGAGCTCGCCTTCGAGGTACGGGCGGGCGAGTGCGTCGCGCTCGGCGGCGCCTCGGGCGCGGGCAAGAGCTCGGTCCTGAAGATGGTCTACGGCAACTACGCCACCAGCCGCGGCAGCATCACGCTTCAGGGCCGCAGCGGTGCCGTCGATATCGCCACCGCCGGCCCGCGCCAGGTGCTGGCCGCCCGCCGCGACACGATGGGCTACGTCAGCCAGTTCCTGCACTGCGTGCCGCGAGTGGGTGCCCTGCAGGTCGTCGCCGAGCCCCTGATCGAACGGGGGATGCCCGCGCCGGAGGCACGCGAGCGGGCGGCGCAGCTGCTTACCCGGCTCGCCATACCCGAACGGCTGTGGAGCCTGCCGCCGGCTACCTTCTCCGGCGGCGAGCAGCAGCGTGTCAACATCGCGCGGGGTTTCATCACCGAACTTCCGCTGCTGCTGCTTGATGAGCCCACCGCTTCGCTCGACGCCCGCAACCGCGATGTCGTCACGGAGCTGATCCGCGGAAAGCGTGCGCAGGGCACCGCGATCCTCGGCATCTTCCACGACGCGGAGGTGCGCGGCGCCGTCGCCGACCGCGTCGTGGACGTCGAGCTGTTCGCGGCGGTCACCGAGGCGGTGGCATGACCGCGCGGTTCGCGATCTACGCGGCCCCCGGCACCGGGCCGGCGGACGCCGTCGGCCCGGTGCTGCGCGAGAAGGCTGAGCAATGGCTCGGACGCAGCGTCACCGGAGAACACGTCACGCCCGGCGTCCCCGCCGGCTGGACGCGCGCGGCCATCAACGCGATCACAGTGGACGCGCGCCGCTACGGCTTCCACGGCACGCTCAAGGCGCCGTTCCGTCTCGCCGGGGGACGCACGGCCGCCGAACTCGACGCCGCCGTGGCCCGCTACGCGGCTGGCCGCCCCGGCGTGCTGGTTCCCCGGCTGGCCCTCGCGCGGCTTGGCGGCTTCTTCGCCCTGGTGCCCGGGGCGGAGGCGGCGGGGCTGGCGACCCTCGCGGACGAGGTGGTGACCGGCCTCGACCGCTTCCGTGCCCCGGCGACGGAGGCCGAGATGGCCCGCCGCAACCCGGCCGCGCTCACGCCGCGCCAGCGCGAACTGCTCGGGGCGTGGGGTTACCCGTACGTGCTCGATGAGTTCCGCTTCCATATGACCCTTACCGACTCCATACCCGACGCGCGGCGGCCGGAGGTGGAACGCGCCCTGGACGGCTGGTTCGCCCCGTTGCTCGGCGCCACCCTGCGCATTGACGCGCTCGCCGTGTTCACCGAGGCTGTGCCCGGCGCCCCGTTCAGGCTGCACGCGGTCCATCCGCTGCAGCCGATCCCCTCGTACCCGACCCCCGCATGCGTGACCGACAGCGAAGGAACCCGATGACGCGCGAAACCGTCTTCAGCAATGCCCGCCTCGTCCTGGACACGGTGATCGTGCACGGTGCCGTCTTGGTCAGGGACGGGCTGATCGCCGACATCAGCCCCGGCCAGGAAACGGCGGGCGAGGACCTGAACGGCGATTACCTCATGCCCGGCGTGGTCGAATTGCACACCGACCACCTCGAGTACCATGCCAGCCCGCGCGCCGGCGTGCGCTGGGATCCGCTGCCGGCCGTCCTCGCCCACGATGCGCAGGTGGCGGCGGGCGGCGTGACCACGGTGCTCGACGCGGTGCGGGTCGGCAGGGCCCCCGGCGCCCGCGAGAGCGAACCCGACGGACGGGAGCTGGCGGACTCCATCGAACTGGCCGTCGACGCCGGCCTGCTGCGCGCCGATCACGCGATCCACGTGCGCTGCGAGGTTTCCGCTGAGCACTGCCTTGAGGAGTTTCGCAGGTTCGCGGACGACCGGCACGTGCGGCTGATCTCGCTGATGGACCACACTCCCGGCCAGCGCCAGTACGCCGACCTGGAGGCGTTCAAGCGGCACTCCGTCGGCAAGGGCCGCGTCAACGAGTCGGATTTCGACGCCTGGGTCGCCCCGCTGATCGAGCGGGCCGAGCGCTATTCCCCCGGCAACCGCCGCGCGATCGCCGAACTGGCGGCCAAGCGCGGGGTCACCCTGGCCGCCCACGATGACGCGACCGTCGAGCACGTCGCCGAGTCGGTCGCGCTCGGCACCCATATCGCCGAGTTCCCCACCACCGTGATCGCCGCCAAGGCGGCCGCCGAGCACGGCCAGCAGATCGTCATGGGCGCGCCCAACATCGTCCGCGGCGGCAGCCAGTCGGGCAACGTGGCCGCCGAAGAACTGCTCGGGCTCGGGCTGCTGCACATCCTGTCATCCGACTACGTGCCGTCAAGCCCGCTGCAGGCTGTGTTCCAGCTCTCCGCCGACGGCACTCTCGGGCTTGCCGACGGCGCGAAGCTGGTCAGCGGGAATCCGGCGCGAGCGGTCGGCCTCGGCGACCGGGGCGAGATCGCGATCGGCAAGCGCGCCGATCTGGTCCGGGTGCAGCCGCATGACCTGCCTCCCACCGAGCGTCACCCTCGCGGGCGGCGCGTGCCGGTCGTCCGGGGCGTGTACCGGCAGGGGGCACGGGTCTCGTGACCGAGCCGATTGGTCCCGGCGCCTTCGTCGCCGTCGTGGGAGCCAGCGGGGTCGGCAAGGATGCCTTGCTGACCTACGCTCGCCGGCACTCCGGTGCCCTCGCCCGCTTCCCCCGGCGCACTATCACCCGGCCGCCGGGTTCTGGCGAGGACCACGACCCGATAACCGAAGACCAGTTCGCCGCGGCGCGCGATCACGGTGCGTTCGCCCTGTACTGGCACGCGCATGGGCTCTGGTACGGAATCCCCGCGTCGGTCGATGCCGAGGTGCGGGCCGGCCTTGTCGTCGTCGCCAACGTCTCCCGGGGCGTGCTCGGCGAACTGCAGGCACGCTACCGCCGCCTGGTCGTGGTCCGGGTGACCGTGCCGGAAGAGGTGCGCGCGCAGCGGCTGCGCGCCCGCAACCGCGAGACGGAACCCGGCATCGCGCAGCGTCTCGGCCGCCCCGACCCGGCTCCTGATCACCGAGTCGACGCGCTGATCGAGAACGACGGCTCACTCGCTGAAGGCGGTGCCCGGCTGCTGCGCATCATCAGCGACGCGGCGCGCTGCCCGACGACCGCCTGCTGAGCGACCGGGCCGGGTGGCGACATTCCCCGTGGGGTTCTGGATCGTCGCTGACTGCGAGCCGGTGTCAGGGAGCCACGGTCGCGTGTCCCGGGGCATAGTGCGTCTGGCTGACCACGGGAGCGGAACATTTGTCCAAGACACGCGGCCGTGCCCCTTGTGATGCTGGCAGCGTGCCTGGCACGGATCCAGGTGCGGAGCCCGCGGGGCTCCTCGCGGCAGGAGAGGTGATGACGAAGATGGCGGACAGTGCGCCGGCGGTACGGGTCGAGGGCGGCCGGCTGCGGGGCCGGCTGGACCGGGGAGTCGCGGCCTTCCTCGGAATCTCGTACGCGGGCCCGCCCTTCGGGGCGCGGCGCATGCTGCCACCCGAGCCGCCCGGACGCTGGGAGGGCGAGCGAGCCGCCACGGACTACGGGCCGACCTGCCCGCAGGGCGGCCTCGCGCCGCAGGACGCGGCGCTGTTCCCGGAGGTCGTGATCCGCGGCGACGATTGCCTGAACCTCAACGTGTGGACCCCCGACCCCGGGGGATCCGGACTGCCGGTACTTGTCTGGATTCACGGCGGCATGTTCATGCACGGGTCCGGGTCAGCCGCCGGCTACCGCGGTACCTCCTTTGCCCGCGACGGGGTCGTGTGCGTCACCATCAACTACCGGCTGGCCGCCGAGGGCTTCCTCTACCTCGGGGATGGCACCGCCAACTTGGGGCTGCTGGACCAGATCGCCGCTCTGGAGTGGGTTCAGGCGAACATCGCCGCCTTCGGCGGCGATCCGGCTAAGGTGACGGTCGCCGGCCAGTCGGCCGGGGCCATGAGCATCACCACCCTCATGGCCATGCCCCGTGCGCGAGGCCTGTTCCGCCAGGCTGTCACCCAAAGCGGGGCGGCCGGCCAGACCATCACGCCTGATAACGCCCGCCGGGTCGGCTCGATCCTGGCGAAGTCGCTAGAGGTTGCCCCGACCCGAGAGGCCGTCAGCGAGGTACCGGTCGAACGGGTTACGCGGGCGGCGTCTGCCATCCTGAAGGAAATCCAGACCGACCCCGACCCGGCGAAGTGGGGACGGCTGACCGCGGGCGTCCTCCCCTTCGCCCCTGTCATCGATGGCGACACCCTCCCCGTTCATCCGCTGGACGCGCTGGCAGGGGGCGCCGCCGGCGGCGTGCGCCTGCTCACCGGGTCGAACCGGGAAGAACTCCGGCAGATTTTCGTCCCGGCGGGCACCATTGACACAATCGACGAACCCGCCCTGGCGGCAGCAGCCGGCGCCTATGGCGCACCGGACGGGACGGTCGAGTGCTACCGGGCGGCCCGGCCGGGAGCGAGCAGCGGGGACCTGCTCGCCGCGGTGCTGACCGACTGCTTCATAAGGATCCCGGCTGTCCGGGTTGCCGAGGCCCACACCGGCGCCGGCGAGGCGGATACCTGGATGTACCGCTTCGACCACCGGTCGCCGAGCTTCGGCGGCCGCCTCGGCGCTGCCCACGCTGTCGAGATCCCGTACGTGTTCGACCTCCTCGGCGACGAGTCCGGCCGCGCGCTCATCGGCGACGCTCCGCCACAGGCCGTCGCTGACACGGCGCACAGCGCCTGGGTCCGCTTCGTCGCCGACGGTGACCCGGGCTGGCCCCGGTACAACCTGGCCGACCGGTCCACCGCGCTGATCGACGAAGGGCTCACCGTGGCCGCCGACCCCGACGGCGCCGAGCGCGAGGTATGGCCGGCTGACGCTTGAGAAGGAGCATCACGATAAACGACACCGCGACCCAGCGTCACATGAGACCCGCCGATCCCGTTGCCGCTGGCGGCAGCTCGTACTGTGATGACATGCGGTCTGCCGAGCCGGTACGTGCCGGGATGCCTTCATGGGACATCGCGATCCCCGCACGGCCGCCTCGGCTGCCGGGGGTCGCCATGGCAGGGTTCAGCGATCAGGCAAATGACCTTGTCGAGGTTGCGCTGGTCCCCCACCCGGCTGTCGCGGTGATCTTCGACCTCGGGGACGCGCCGTTCGTCGTCGACGACGACCGCGGTCAGCAGCAGCGAGAACGTGTCGTCGCCGGACTCGCGCCCAGCGGCGCCCGGGGCCGCGGGCTGGCCGGGAGCTTCGAATGCCTGCAGGTGCGGCTGTCGCCGGCGATGGCGCACGCGGTCCTGGGCGCCTCTTCGGAACTCGGCGGCACGCTGGTCGCCCTGGATGACCTGTGGGGCCGCGACGCCGTGCGAACCCAGGAGCAACTGCGCGGTGCCGAATCGTGGGACGACCGGTTCGCTATAGCGGAGGCCGCGCTTGCCCGGCACTACGACGCGGTCCGGGCCGTCGACCCTGAAGTCACCTTCTCCTGGCGGCAGATGGTAGCCAGCCGCGGGCAGATTCGGGTCGAGCGGCTGGCGGCACAGGCCGGCTGGAGCCGCAAGCGGCTGTGGTCCAGGTTCCGGTCCCAGATCGGCCTCACCCCCAAGCGCGCCGCCCAGCTCATCCGCTTCGACCACGCCGCTCACCGTCTCGCCGCCGGCCATAGCGCCGCCCTGGTGGCGGCAGAGAGCGGTTACGCCGACCAGTCCCACCTCCACCGGGACGTCATGGCCTTCGTCGGCACAACGCCCACCGCTATCGCGGTCGCGCCGTTTCTCGCGGTGGACGACGTCGCGTGGGCTGCCCCAGACTCGCTAGGCAAACGGGAGAACTCACATGGACGATCGGCGCGGGGAGTACGGCCTGGGCGGTAGTTACCCGCGATGTGAGTGTCCGCCGGCTCGGCTGGCGGATGAGCTTTGGCAGCCCCGTGGCCCGGTTGGTTTACGGCAGATTCCATTCCTGGTTGGCGTTGCCGGTGCAGTCCCAGATCTGCGCCTGGGTGCCGGAGCCGCCGTAGCCGGTGTCGTCGAGGCACTTGCCGGATTCGGGGTTGACCAGCGCGCCGCCGGATTGCGGCACCCAGACCTGGGCGCCGGTTCCGTTGCAGTCATAGAGGTCGACGGTGGTGCCGTCTGCCGTGCCGGCCGCGTCGACGTCCAGGCACTTACCGAGGACCTGGAGGGTGTTGCCGGACGCGACCGTCCACTGCTGTGCGTCTGTCCCGTTGCAGGTGTACACCTGGATCGGGTTGTAGTCCGCGGTGCTGGCCGAGCGGTCGTCCAGGCACAAGCCCTCGTACCCGGTGATCGGCCCCGTGGCCCCGGACCCGCCGCCCCCGCCACCGGTGATCTCGTTGAAGATCGACGAGTACTGGTATCCGGTCGGCTTGTCGTAGCCGTCGACCTCCCAGAAGGACAACTCCGCGATGCCGTTGGAGGCGGCGAAGCTCTCCAGCGTCGAGGCGTCAGCTGTGGAGAAGTACTCGTCGTCGTCGTTCTGGCCGGCGATCGGTGTCAAGCCCATCATCCCGTAGGCGGCGGAGGCGGAGATTCCGTACAGGCCTGAGAGCTGGCCAGCGGCTGCCTCCGCGGCGGATTCGGCGTCGGCGAGCGGATCCTGGCCGTTGCCGAAGTCCATCGTCATGATGTTGACGACAGACACTTTCACCCCGTCGGCCTGGGCGTCCTGCAGCAGCGCGTACTCCGAGCCAGGGCCGGCGGGCAGCCCCTGCGGGGACACGGCGAGGGTGAAGTCGACTTGCACCGCCGGGTCCTCGGCTTGCAGCGCGGCGAGAGCCTGGTCGCGCAGGGAGGTGGCGGCGGTGTCCGCCAGCACGCTGCCTTCGATGTCGAAGTCCAGCCTGGTGACGCCGTAGGTGTTCACCACGTTCTGGTAGGCGGCGGTGAGCTGCGAGACGTTCGTGCACGTCTGCGCGAGCTCACCGCCGGACTCGCCGCCGAAAGAGATGATGACGTTGCCGCCGGAGGCCTGAATCGCACTGATCTGTGAGGCGAAGGCGCCTACCGGGGAGCCGTCGTCCTCCCACTCCGGCGTGCAGCCGGACTGCGGGGTGAGGAAGGCCAGCGTGTAGTCCTTCAGGCCGGTCGCGGCCTCGTCGGCGGCCATGTCTCCGGCGTCAGATGAGTCGATCTGCAGATACGGCGCGGCGAAGTGGGCCGGGAAGGCGGAGCCGGCCGCGGCGGCCGGTCCCGCGGCGGCGAGCGCGAGGCCGCCAGATCCGAGCAGGGTGGCGGTGACCAGCGCCAGCGCGGCAGGCGACGATTTCATGGGGATTCTTGGTATGCGCATGGCGATCGGATAATCCCTTCGGCCAAACGGTCCGGCGGGATCGGGTAACCCGCCGGGATGGAACTTCTGCCCTCTCGTTCCTAAATAATTAGGAAACTATCCTGTTAGTTGATTGCAGCAGCGCGCCGAATCGGAGTCAAGACGCTTGCCGGCCTGTCCGTCGCGGGCTTTGACGACATCGACGTCAGCCGTGTCACCGCGCCCCAGCACCACCATCCGCCAGCCGCCGGCCCGGGGTGAGCCAGAGAACAACCACGGCAGCAGGAAGACGCGAGCGAAGCCAGGCTGTTACGGTTAGATCCGATCAAAAGGGAAAAATTTACATCCCGAACGGCCTGAGGCGTCCGCAAGAGGTCAGCGAACACGATGAACATTGGCGGCGTGCCCCGCGTGGCTGACCGGCTGCTCGATTTCGTCGGCCAGGTGACGGCGGATGAGTTTTACCGGCACGACACGCATTACAACCGCGATTCGCGGCTTGGCCGCGAACTGCTGTACCTCATCGCGAACGACGACTGGATCCGGTCCACCACCGAGATCATCAACCTGAACCGCAGCGACGCCCTCGACTCCGTGATCAAGGTGAACGTGGACACCAGCAAGATCACGCACGAGGCGTTCCGCGACGATACGGGCCCGCTCTGGCTGCCGCTGCTTGTGCTGACCATGCCCGACAGCATCGGCCCGGAGCAGGCCGCGTCCCCTGGGCAGCTCACCGTCATTGACGGGAACGGGTCGCTGCTGGCGCCGATGCGCGAGGCGGACGTGTGGCATGCCATCTCGGCGGCGCTGTCGGAAATCTTCATCACGATCGCGGACACCCGATGGCCCTGGCCGGAAGAACGGCGGCCCGGCGCGGACCGGGACCAGCGGGTGGTGCTGTCGGCCGCGATGTTCCGGATGCTGAGCGGGACCGGCCCGGCCGGCACCGGCAGCCCGGCCAGCGTCGACGGCCGGGTCAGCCCCGACGGTCAGGCCGGCACCGACGGCCGGGAGCGGTATGAGGAGTCCGACAGTCCGCTCGGCGAGGCGAAGCGCAAGCTCGGCATTCTGCTGCGCCGGTATTACAAGGCCTATGCCAGGCCTGCGCAGGGCGGCGCGGCCATGCCCGCGGACGCGGAAGCGCTGCTGCTGATCAGCCGGGCAGCCGAGCTCCTGTACGCGTTCACCAGGGCCGTGGTCGTGGTTGTCGGCGTCGGCCGCTCCGATCCCCCGGCCGTCCTTACCCTCACCGCGCCGACGAGAAAACTGCGGGACGAGCGGCGGCAGGGGCACCGCGTGCTCCGCGTGCTCCGGCAACTGCAGCCGAGGGCGCGGCTGGAGATCGACCTGCTGCTGCCTTCGGGAGACGCGGACAGGCAGGTGGAGGTCGCGGTGCCTGACGGGGTCTCGATCGACTTGTCCGCACGCCGCACGATGACCGCCATGCCCGGCCTGGACGCCGACATCGTCGTCACCGTGAACCCGCCGCCCGCCGCCGCCCGCCTGGCCACGCTGATGACCGGCGTGCTCACGGAGTCCGTCCCTGCCGTCAGGGAATGCCTCGCCGGCCTGGCGCTCACGCAGGCCGACACGTTCGCGGAGGTGCTGAACCAGCACCTCGTGCTGGCGGCGACGCTGTCATCGGACGACTCGCCGCGGGCAGGCCGGCCGGCGCCGCGGGGGCCGGGACCGGGAATCGCGGAAGGCCCCGCGGAGCCTTACGAGGATCTGTACCTGCGCACGGCGCGCATCACCGGCCGGCTCGACGAACTGCGGGAGCAACTGCGCGCGATCACGGCGCCCCCGTCCGACCCGGACGCGGCGACGGCGAGGCTGGGTCAGACCTGGGAGGACGGCGGCTGGCTCCGCCACGTCCTGCTGCGCCGCGCGGCGGCCAGCGTGCTGAGCCCGGACACCCTGACCGGCCGGACCGGCCTCGTCGAGAACACCAGGCAGCGGGTGCCGCCCGGCAGCGCCAAGGTGACGGTGCCCGTGGAGGTGGCGGACGCGAGGTTCTACTCGATCGCCCGGTTCTCCGGGGCGGTGAGCATCGTGCTGATGCTGGTAGTGGGCTTCTTCTACGTGTTCGCGCTGGTGCGCCACTTCAAGGACGGATCGCCGAACTCCGACATCGTCGCGAGCACGCTGACCCTGTTCTCGGTCATCCAGGCCGGGCGGGTGGAGGCGCCCGACCGGTCGACGCTGCGCGGCAGGCTGACGGGCGCGGGGAACTGGCTGATCATCGCGTCGATCCTGCCGACCGTGGTGCTGGCGATCGCGATCGCGTTCGATATCAGCGGCTGGGCGCCCGTGTGGTGGTCGGGTGCCGCGATCGCGAGCCAGGCGCTGTTCCTGGCGGCGATGTGGCGCGGCCCGCTGTCAGCGGCGGGCAGTCACCGCCACCAGCCCCACCGGGTGCTGCGCACCAGCCCGACCCCGGCCTACGGGAAGACGGGAGTGCTGCGCGCCGCCTGGTGGCAGACGGCGACCGCGAACGCGCTGGTCCTCGGCAGGCAGGCGCACGGCTATCTCATCTGGGAGCACCGCCCCGATCCAGGAACCTCCGGTCCGCAGTCCCTTGGTCCCGTGCTCGGCAGGCTCCAGCCCGGCCTCGACAGGGCCCTCGCGGTGGCGAAGAACGCCCGGCTCCGGGCAGGCACAGGCACCACGCGAGCCACGGATCCCACGGATCCCACGGAAAACATCGCCAACATCCTGGCGATGCTGCGGTCCGGCACGACGCGTGAGGCGGTGACGTTTGTCGTGCTCCGCGAGCCGCCTGCCGGGCTGCCGGGCGACGCGGTCACGGTGCCGCTGCAGATCGACCCGGACCGGCTCACCCCGGCGGAGTCGGCGTCGCAGTACATCGACGTGCTGGTCGGCGTGGCCGGATCCGACCAGTTCCTCCCGCTCCGCGACCATCCGGTGTCCGCCGTGCTCCGGGCGGCGAAAGACCAGTGGCTGCAGGTCATGGAGACCCAGCTGCCGGTGCCCCCGCCGACGGCGACGGCGCCCCCTGACATGCTGTGGGCACGGATCCGCATCGGCTTCAGGGACCTGGAATACCTGCATATCGCCGATTTCCTCCGCGAGCTCACCGCCATCCCCTATCCCGTCTGGGTGCGCGCGTGGCCCGAGCACGTCCCGCGGTCGCTGCGCACGGTGCCGGATGACAATTTCCGCGCCGCCTACGGCACGCGGCGCGAACTGATGACGGCCCAGGATTTCGACGTCGTCTCGGTGGCGATTCGGCACGGGTCGAACGCGCGAGCACGGACCTGGCGGATGCTGGCGCTCTGCGTGAACACGGAGCTTGGCGTGGAGCACGACGTCCTCGGCGCTCTCGCCGAGCAGGCGCCCGGCCTGCAGCTGGCGGCGATGAGCCACGCGGAATTGCACGGTATGGACATGTTCCTGATCCTCGGCCACGTGTCCGGGGACGAAGAGGGCGCCCCGTATGCGGACGACGGCCTGCGGCAGGCGCTCGCCAGCCGGGCGAAGGCCCCGACGCTCCACGTCGTGCTCGACGAATGGCGCACGGCGGAGCAACTCGGCTTCGCGGACCCGGGACCGCTGCTCCGGGTGGACGTGCGGACCCGGGACAGGCCGGGCACGCTGCAGGTTGTCCTGGACGCGCTGCACCGCTCGCTGCGCAGCCAGCTTCCGTCACTGCCGGCGGCGGACATGCCGGACTGGCGGGTGGTCCTGCAGACGGGCGCGGGCCGCGCGGCGCTGGCGCGCCTCACCCTGGGCCTGCCGATTCCCCTGGAGGAGGTCCGGGACTGGCCGCCGTCCCGCTGGGCCGAAGTCGCCCGCGATGCCCGCGCTAACGCCGCGGGCGGCGTGACCGGCCGCGACCGCGGCGACGACGATTTCAACGTCTCGGAGGACATGGTCATCAGCGTCCGTCCTGTCAAGCGCGAACGCCCGCTCAGTGCCTGGCCGTGAAGCATCACCCGTTGCCGCGCTCCGGTTTACGGGCCTCGATCAGGAAGCGGCGGGAGCAGGCGACGAACGCCCCGTCAGTCCTGATCCGCTCGTGCAGGGCCTGCAGGCGGTCGCGGTACTTCCCGACGGTGAAGTCCGGGACGAACCAGATCACCTTGCGCAGGAAGTAGACCATCGCTCCGACATCGAAGAACTCCATCCTCAGCTCGGCGGTCCGCAGGTCCACGACCTCCAATCCAGCCCTCTCGGCCCCGGCCCGCGCCAGCCCGGGCTCGCGGCCGCTGCGCCCCGGCGGCTGCGGGCCGAGGAAGAAGTCACAGACCTCACGGCCGCTGTGCGGGCCGACCTGCTGGGAGAAATAAGTGCCGCCGGGCGCCAGGACGCGGGCGATCTCATCCCAGTGGGCCACCACCGGGTGCCGGCTGGTGACCAGGTCGAAGGTGCCGTCCGCGAACGGCAGCGGCGGCCGGTCCTCGTCGGCCACCACGACCGCACCCTTGCCGCGCAGGTTCTCCTGAGCGCGCTTGATGTTCGGCGGCCAGGACTCGGTGGCGACCATGGCCTTGCCGGCCCGTTGCGGCACCCCGGCCAGCACCTCGCCGCCCCCGGTCTGGATATCCAGGGTCAGCGCGGCCCGGCCGATCTTCTCGCCCATCAGCTTCTGGTAGCCCCACGGCGGGCGCTCCTCAGTGGCGCGGCCATCCAGCCAGGAGAAATCCCAGCCATTGACGTCGACGGCGGCGGCCTCGGCGATCAGCTCCTCGAAACTCTTGTCCATGACCTGTGATGATCGCGTGGCCGCCGCCGGGCCGCAAGGGTGCGCCTGATCTTCAGGGGTGTCAGCCGCCGGTACCGCTGGGAGCGGCGCTAGGGGAACTCGGGGCGCTCGGGGCAGTGCTCGCGGTCGGGGCGGCGCTGGGGCTGGCGCTCACGCTGGGACTGGCGGCGGGGCTGACACTAGGACTGCTCGCGGGCGTGGCCCCGCCGCCGTCGCTGCCGTTCCCGCCGCCGTTACCGTTCTGGCTCCCGGCGCCGTTGCCTTGCTTCTTGGCCTGGCCGGGCGGCACTTGCTGGGCTGGCGGCGCTTGCTGACCGGGCGGCGCCTGAGTCTGCGCCGCCGGCTGCTTCGCCGGGGCAGCACCCGTGCTCGTGCCCGCCAGGGCCGGACCGGTGGCCGACGGCGTCGAACTGGCGTCCACGCCCGGCGTGCTGCTTCCCGGTTGCGAGCCGCCCGTCAGCAGCGCCACGCCCACCCCCGCCAGGACCGCGACGACCGCCGCCGCGATGGCCGGCCCGGCCCACCGCCGCCGCCGCGGGCCGGGCTCGGTGCCGAGCGCACGGGTCCGCGCCCGGTCATCAAGCCCGTCATCCCAAACGTCGCGGGTCGTCTGCCCTGCGACAGCCGTCTGCGCGACCATGGTCGCGGTCGTGCCCGGCGACAGTTCGCGCAACAGGTCCACCGCCGTCGGCCGGCGCTCCGGGTCCTTGGCGAGCGCGGCGCGCACCAGGGGCATCAACCGCGGCGGGACCGCCGAGACGTCGGGCCTGTCGTTCATGATGCGCTGCAAGATCGCGATTGTCGCCCCGGTGCCGAACGGCGGCTGGCCGCTCGCGGCGAACGCCACGATCAGCGCCCAGGTGAAGATGTCCGCTTCCCGGCCCGCGTGCCCCG
The DNA here is from genome assembly GCA_035948445.1 of Trebonia sp. GTDB lineage: Bacteria > Actinomycetota > Actinomycetes > Streptosporangiales > Streptosporangiaceae > Trebonia. Next base: position 21,083 of record DASZJE010000064.1, read on the forward strand.
TCAGCTGCTCGGGCGCCATGTAGCCAGGGGAGCCGATCGCCATCCCGGTCCTGGTGATCGAGACCGCGTCCGCGACCTGCGCGATCCCGAAGTCGATCACCATCGGCCCCCGGCCGGTGAGCAGGACGTTCGACGGCTTGAGGTCGCGGTGGGTCACGCCGGCCGCGTGGATGGCGGCGAGCGCTTCGGCCAGCGCGGCGGCGAGGCGGGTCGTGGCCTCGGGATGCAGCGGACCCTGCGCCCGCACGTGCTCGTCGAGCGCCGGGCCGTCGGCGAACTCGGTCGCGAGGAACGGCATCGCGGAGTCCGTGTCCGCGTCGAGTACCTGGACGGTGTAGCGGTTCCGGACTCGCCCCATCGCGGCGACCTCGCGCTGGAACCGCGCCCGGAACTCGGCGTCGTCGGCGTACTCCGGCCGGAGGACCTTGACCGCGACCTGCCGCCCGTCGGCGGCGTATGCCAGGTACACGACCCCCATTCCGCCTGAGCCCAGCCGGGCCGTCAGCCGGTAACGCCCGATCTGAGCCGGGTCTCCCTGCTGGAGCGGCTTCGGCGCCACAAGGGACCTCCTTCATTTTTGGCCTGGAGTCGACCCTTCAGGGTAGACGACTTCCGCCGCCACGGCCGGCCAAACTCCGCGGGGCCCGCTGACCAGAAGCTACTCGGGACTTCCGGCCCTGCCGGAGCCGGGCTGAGCGACCATACCTTCAGAGAGTGACGATCCATAGCGGTGCGTACACAGGCAATGACTGGAGCAAAGATGCGCAAGACCGCAATCTCGAGCGGTGTGATCGGGCTGATCTTGCTCGTCGCCGCCGGCCTGATGGCCTGGCTGGTCACACCGTCGTACATCGCGCGCGTGCCTAGCGGCTACAACAAGACGCGGACCTACGACGCCACCATCCGCACGCTGTTCAACCCGGCAGCGCTGGCCGCGGGCAACCTGGCCGGCGCCATCAAGACGGGCCTGCCCGCGACCGTCTCCGAGACCGTCAAGGTGCAGCAGACGTCGGGCAACACCGCACTCGTGCAGGACACCCGGAAGATCACGGTGGACGGCAGCGTGGCGGGACAGACCGTCTCGCCGTACGCCGTCGACAGGCAGACCCTCGAGGCGGCCAGCGCTCACCCCGGCGGCTGGAGCGTGCTTCCCGCCCAGGGCCTGATGGTGAGCTGGCCGTTCGGCGCGAAACAGCAGAACTACACCGGGTGGGTGTACCAGACCTACACCACCACCACACTGAGGTACGTCAAGCAGGTCCAGCAGGGCGGCATCAGCACCTACGAGTACCAGGCGAGCGTACCGTCAACGCCGATCAAGAACCCGCAGCTGCTGGCAAGCCTGCCGAAGTCGCTGCCGGCGTCCCTGCTGCCGGGCCTGCGCGCCGCCGGGCTCCTGTCCCCGGCGGTCCTGGCCGACCTGGCTCAGGCGTTCCCGCACGCCACGTCGGTTCCGCTCGGCTACGCCTATCAGGCGGCCGACACCTATTACGTGGCGCCCGCCACCGGCCTGGTCGTGAACGTCGCCAACAACGAGACCGAGACGGGCGGCATCGCGCTGCCCGGCGGCAAGGTCATCCCGGTGCTCCCGGTCCTGTCCTACACCTACCACGCCACCCCGGCGAGCCTGTCGGCCGCCGTAAACGACGCCAGGAGCGGCAGTAGCGCGATCACGACCTGGGGAGTGACCGTGCCGGTCGGGGCGGCTGCGCTCGGCTTCGTGCTCATTGTCCTCGGCGTCTTCCTGTGGGTGCGCGGCGGCAGCAGGGGCCGCCCGGCCGGGACCGCCCGCCCGGAGCGCCACCCCGCCCCCGCGGGCGGCAGCCGCTGACGTCACTCGGGGCGGTACTCGCGCCGGCCGGAAGCTTCGTCGTACCACACCCGCATCCTGCGGCCCGTTTCCGGATCGATGAACACCTCGCCGGTCGGCTTCGCGGCGCTATCGCGCGTGTTCTTCCGGTTGCCCCGGTACCGGTCCAGCCCGAAGAGCGCGGTGACTGCCCCTACTACGACGACCGCGATGACTACCCAGCCCACGACGCCCATGCCGGGCCTCCTTAGTCCTGCTCGCTCGCGATGTCCGCCGGGGCCTCGGTCCACTCGATGACCCGGGCGGTGCCATACGCCACGATCTCGCTCATGGAGCCCGTCATCTCGGTGGAGTCGAATCGCATCATGGTCACCGCGTTCGCCCCCATGGCGGCCGCGTTCTGCACCATGCGGTCGAGGGCCTGGCGCCGGGCATCCTCGTTCAGTTTGACGTAGGACCCGATCTCCCCGCCGACAAGTCCCTTGAGGACGGCGGCGATGTTGCCGCCTATGCTCCGGGAGCGGACGGTGAGCCCGAAGACGTGGCCGATGGTCTTCACGACCCGCGTGCCGGGAATGTTCTCTGTGGTAGTGACGATCATTGACGGGCCGGTCCCGCTTGATGCCTGCATGACAGTCTCCTTCGACCCGCGGCCTGACTCCCTCGAGCTATCTAAGCTCTAGCATAATGATATCACTTTTATCCGGCGGCACGCTCCCCGTGCACGCCATGGGCGGCTTGAAGCCGGGCTAGCGGCGCCGGTCACTGGCAGAGGACCGGCGCCACCGCGGTCGATTTCGATCACGTGAATCCGACATTCAGGACGAAGTGTCCGAGCCGCAGATTCAGTACTCCGCCACCGGCCCAATGAACGATGAACGCCAAGAGGACGATGGCCAGGATCGCGACCATCAACCAGAAGAAGAACACGACAATCGCGGGAACGGTGTATCCGGCTACTGCTCTCGATCTAACCATGGCGCTTCCGCTACCCGGCATTACACGACATATTCCGTCAAAGGCGTTATGTCGGGTCCGCGCGCCCGCGCGTTCGACCGGAGCTCAGGTCGCGGTCAGGCCTGCGGCGCGGGCCGGCGGATCTGGGCGGCGGCCAGGTCGCGCAGGCTGACTACGCCATACACCTCGCGGCCGTCGAGCACCGGGAGGTGGCGGAAGCCGTGCAGCAGCATGAGCTGAGCGGCGTCGACGACCGTGGTATCCGGGGCGGCCTGCTCCGGATCCCTCGTCATCCACACGGACACCGGGGAATTCGTCAGGTCGGTGCCGGACGCCGCGGCGCGCAGCACGTCCCGCTCGGTGAGAATGCCGAGGAGGAAACGGCCCTGCATGATCAGTGCCGATCCGACCTTCTGGCTGATCATGGCCGTGGCGGCGTCCGCCACCGGATCGTCGGGGCTGATCATGACCACGCGGGTGGTCATGACGTCGCGGACGGTCAGCGCGCGGCGGGCGGCGTCAGCCACCTTCGCCTACCTCGTCGAGTTCCGGGTCCGTGTGCGGCGTGGACGGGACGGACATTTCCTCCGACAGCAGCCGCCACAGCGATCCGGTCCATGCGGAGACCGCTGGCCACCGCATCCAGAACAGCTGCAGCGTCGTCTCGTCGAACTCCATGTGCGCTCGCTCAGCGGAGATCGCGTCGGTGAAGTCCTCGAACTGATGGAGGAGTTCGAGGAAGCGGTCTGCGTTAGCTTCCATGTGGTCACCTTCGGGCGGGCGGCAAGCTGGGGGCGTCAAGGCAGCTGATTGCGCCGAGTGCGGTGTCCATACCCCGTAAGAGAGCGGCCGAAAAGCAGGAAATCGGAACGGTCTCACGTGGCGTCACGTTCGATCGGGCAGGTCATGCAGCGGGGTCCGCCGCGCCCCCGCCCGAGTTCCCCGCCGGGCACCGCGAGTACCTCGATGCCGTTCTTCTCCAGCATCGCGTTCGTGCCGACGTTGCGCTCGTAACCGACGACGACTCCGGGGGCGATCGCGAGGTAGTTGTTGCCGTCCGCCCACTGTTCCCGCTGTGCGGCCCTGATGTCCTCGTCGGTGGTCAGCATGGTGACCTCGCTGACGCCGAGCGCTTCGGCCAGGGCCTCCCACAGGCTGCGGTTAGGCCGCACGGCCAGCGTGCCGTCAGGACCGGCGTCAGGCCCCGGCGTCACCGTCCAGGACCGCAGGTCCCGGTCGAGGTAGGGGTACACCACGAACGTGCCGCGGGCGATCATCGTCATCACGGTGTCCAGGTGCATCATGGCGTGGGACTTCGGGAACTCGACGGCGATCACCGCCGAGGCGTGCCCGCCGGCGAACAGCGCCCGCGACAGCATCTCCACCGCCATCGGCGTGGTCCGCTCCCCCATCCCGATCAGCACCGCCCCTGAACCCAGGACGTGCACGTCGCCGCCCTCCACGCTCGCGGGCAGGTGCGTCGCGTCGTCGTCCCCGAAGCACCGCGCGAACTCCTCGCCGGCGAACAACGGGTGGTAGCGGTAGATGGCCCGGATGTGCAGCGTCTCCCGGCGCCGCGCGGGCATGGCCATCGGGTTGACCGACACCCCGCCGTACACCCAGCACGAGTTGTCCCGCGCGAACAGGTGGTTCGGCAGCGGCGGCAGCACGAAATCGTCGGCGTGCAGCATGTCCCACTTCAGGCTCCGGGCGCGCAGCGGGTGAAGATCCGCCTTCAGCACCCCGCCGACCAGGTACTCGGCGAGCCGTTCGCTGTCGAGGCCGTCGGCGAGCGAGCGGAACGGGGACACAAGCGACGGGCCGAGCTGGTCCGGCGTGCACACCCTGTCCAGCACGAACTCGCGCCCGGCCGGCACGTCCAGGGTCTGCGCCAGCAACTCGCCGAAATAGTGGACCCGGACGCCCCGGCCGCGCAGCGTATCGGCGAAGACGTCGTGTTCCTCCCCCGCCCGCGACGCCCACAGCACGTCGTCGAACAGCATGCTCCCCATGTTCTGCGGGGTAAGCCGCGACAACTCCAGGCCGGGACGGTGGATGATCGCCTGCCGCAGCTGCCCGACCTCGGAATGCACGCCCAGAGTCATGTGCTGATTATGAACCCGCCCGAACGGCACCGGTCGCCCAGGTCGGGCGGCTGACGACAGGGACCAGGGACGTTCGGGAGAATGATGGTTCTCGCTCGTTCCTCAGACAATGCGCAGGTCGGGCTTGCGGGTTTCCGCCGACCCGATCGCCCCGCCGGGCAGGACGGTCGGGACGAGGCCGAAGAGGTGAGCGTTCAGCTCGGCGAGCGGGATGGCGAGGTGGGCGGCGATCCGCGCCGGGGTGATGCCGTCGCCGCGCAGGGCGCGCAGGACCTTGGACAGGAGCTGGGAGTTCTCGCGCCGCATGCCGCCGGGCTCGCCGTTGCGGTAGCCCATGCGGGACAGGTTGACGCAGGTCGTGCGGTAGCCCCACTCGGTGAGCATGGTGAGCTCGTACAGGCGGCGGGTCAGCGCCATCGCGGACACGTTCCACTCCTGCCTGGCCGCGAGGATCTGGGCTGTCGTCGCGTCGGACAGCCGGGCGGCGATCACGCTCGCGGCCGGCATGAGGAACGCCGCGGCGAACCTGTTCGCCTCCTGCTCCGCCTCGGGGCCGTGCGGGACGCGGTGCTCGGTGTGCAGGACCAGGTGGCCGAGCTCGTGCGCCGCGTCGAAACGACCGCGCTCGCCGGACTTCATCGTGTTGAGGAAGCAGAACGGCGTGCCGTGCCAGTACAGGGAGAACGCGTCGACCTCGGCGCACTCCTCGGCCAGGGAGAAGACGCGCACGCCGCGGGACTCGATCAGGTGGATCATATTGGCGACCGGGGTCAGGCCCAGTCCCCAGCGGGCCCGGACGACTTCCGCGGCGGTCTGCGGGTCGAGCCCGGGCAGGGACGGGACCTCGAGGTCCGGCAGGTGGAAGCGCTCCTCGATCCAGTCGTTGATGAGGAACGCGATCCGGCCCGCGCTGCTCGCCCTGTCCCGCTGGCTCGCGGTCATCTTGCTCAGCGCGCGGAAGCTCGCCGCGTCCGGCGGGATCTCGTCGATCTCCGGTGCCTCGAGGAACGCGACCGGCAGGCCGAGGGCGCCCGCGAGGGCACGGACGGTCCGCGGGCCGGGCCGCTGCCTCCCGCTCTCGTAGGCGGACAGGCTCCGCGTCGTCACGCCGGCGTCCGCCGCCAGCCTGACCATCGTCAGCCCCCTGCGCTTGCGCGCCAGCGCCAGCCGTGAGGGAGTGAGCGTCATCCGTTCCTCGTGATCTTCGTGCCCGCCTCTTGCCGTGCCCCGGTCCGCCGCGCGCCAGGTTTTAGCGCTGCCTGACAGTCACGTTAACGCGTCGTGGTCCGCCGTTGTCCGGCGGGCACCGCGAAGGCCTACAGGATGCGGACGGCCACCAGGCACGCGTCGTCGCCTGTGTCGGAGACGGCGGCGGCGAGGATCTGGTCGGCGTGGGCGGCCGCGCCCGGCCCCGCGGGGACGGCCGCGGCCACGAGGTCGCTCAGCGCGTCGCTGATCGAGGCCGCGCGACGCTCGATCAGCCCGTCGGTGAACAGCAGGAGGCCGTCCCCCGGCTTGAGCTGGAGCCGCGCTTCCTCGTACTCGGCGTCGGGGTCCAGGCCCAGCAGCACCCCGTCGGGCAGCGGCAGCGTGCGGGCCTCGCCGCAGCGCGCCAGGACCGGCGGCAGGTGCCCGGCTCGTGCCCAGCGCAGCACGCGCGTGCCCGGGTCATACATTCCGCACACCACGGTCCCGGCGATCCCGTCGCTGAGGTAGCAGGCCGTGTAGTTGAGGTGCCTGAGCAGCTCCGCCGGCCCGGCGCCGGTGGCGGCGAGCCCGCGCAGCGCGTTGCGCGCGGCGATCATGCCGGTGACCGCGTCGATCCCGTGGCCCGTGATGTCGCCGACGACGAGGAACACATCCCCGCCAGGCAGCACGAGCGCGTCATACCAGTCGCCTGCCACCAGGTTCCCGGTTTCGGCGGGCCGGTAGCGCACCGCGACGTCGACGCCGGCGGCCCGCACCGGCTCCGGGTCCGGCGGCATGATGGCACGCTGGAGGCGGACCCCGAGCTGGTGCTCCTCGGCGGCGCGCTGCTCGCTATCGGCGAGCTGATCGCGGGTCGCGGCGAGCGCGACCTGCGTGTGGTAGTGGGCGGAGACGTCCTGGAACGCGCCGCGCAAGGCGACGACGCTGGTCCCCGCGAGGACGGGCTCGGCGAAGATCCGGATCTGCCGCAGCACAGGCTCTTCGGGAAGGTCAGGGTCGCCGGGGCGCAGGATACGGAAAAGCGCCGTGGCGGGCTCCCGCGCTTCCAGCACCGACTCGCGCAGACGCCGCACCAGCGCCCGGTCGGCGGCGATCACGAAGCTGTGCAGGAGCTGCGTCGGGATCGGCGCCGCCCGCGCGGGGTCCAGGCCGAACACCGCGAACGCGGTGTCGCTCCAGTAGACCGAGCCGGTCAGCAGGTTCTCTTCCCACGCGCCCATCTGGCCCAGCCGGCTGGCGTCGCGGATAAGAGACGCGAGCCTGGCAGGCGCGTCTTGCTCGCGCCAGGTGAACACGACACCCTCATCGCAGGGCGCCGCACGCAGGTCCGCGATGGCGATGGCGTCCGTCGCGCCGGGGAGTTCCCCGGTGAGCGGCGCGGCGACCTCCCCCGGCACGTATTCGGCGGCACCGCTGTCGAGCACTCGCAGCGCCCGCGCGAACAGTGCGTCCCCCGTTACCGAGGCGGCGGCAGGGTACGCCTCGAGCAGGCTCAGCCCGGTTAGTTCCGTCGCGGGGCGCCCGGCGGGGTCGGCGTAGCCGGGACTCAGGTGGACGATGGCGAAGTCGGTGATCTTTCCGCCGGCATCCCTGACCGGGCGCACCACCAGCACGGACCCGGCGATCACGTCCAGCAGTCCGAAGACCCCTGGCTCCCGGTCCGCGGCCGCCCCGGCGGGCACCTCAGCGGGCACCTCAGCGTCGCTCCGGGCCATGACGGCTGCCCCCACTCTCCGTATCTGCGTGTCGCGAAAAACGTACCATCTGTCGATGGACCGCGGCCGAGATAGGGTACATCCACGCAAGAGGGTGAGCACTGGGAAAACGGGACGTAACGGCCAGGGACGTAACGGCCAGGGACGCGACGGCCAGGGACGCGACGGCTAGGGAGCTAACGATGACAGACGTTGAGCAGCGGCCAGTCCTTTACCGGCCCGCCCTCGAGCAATTGCTCGCCGGCCTCACCGCGGTACGCGGCGGCGATTTCGGCACGCGCCTGTCGGGGACCGGTGATCCGCTGCTTGACGAGATCGCCGACGTCTTCAACGGCATGACCGCCCAGCTTGACCTGTTCACCTCGGAAGTGACGCGCGTGGCCCGCGAGGTCGGCACGGAGGGCAGGCTCGGCGGACAGGCGCGGGTGCCCGGTGTCTCCGGAAGCTGGCAGGACCTGACCGACAACGTCAACTCGATGGCGAACAACCTGACCACGCAGGTGCGCAACATCGCCCAGGTGGCCACCGCCGTCGCCAAAGGCGACCTGACGCAGAAGATCGACGTGGACGCCCGCGGCGAGATCCTCGAGCTCAAGACCACCATTAACACCATGGTCGACCAGCTGTCGTCCTTCGCGGCTGAGGTGACACGGGTCGCGAGAGAAGTGGGCCGCGACGGAAGGCTCGGCGGCCAGGCCGAGGTCGAGGGCGTGTCCGGCACCTGGAAGCGGCTGACGGAAAACGTCAACGACCTGGCCGGGAACCTGACCCGCCAGGTACGCGCGATCTCCGAGGTTGCCCGCGCGGTCGCGGCAGGCGACCTGACCCGCACCATCTCCGTGGAGGCCGAGGGCGAGGTCGCGGAGCTCAAGGACAACATCAACGCGATGGTGCGGTCGCTGCGCGACATGGTGCGGGCCAGCAGCGAGCAGGACTGGCTGAAGACGAACCTGGCGGCCATCGGCAGCATGCTGCAGGGACACCGCGACCTGGAGGTCGTCGCCGACCTGATCATGGAGGAGCTCACGCCGCTGGTGAACGCACAGCACGGCACGTTCTTCCTCGCCGAGGGCACCGGCCGCGACATCCGGCTCCGCCTCATCGCCGGGTACGGGCTGCTGGCCGACAAGGACGCACCGCTGCAGTACCGCATCGGGCAGTCCCTCATCGGCCAGGTGGCCAAGAGCAAGCGGCCGATCGTCGTCGACGAGATCCCTCCCGGCTACATCCGCATCTCCTCCGGCCTCGGCGAAGCACAGCCCGCCAACCTGGCCGTGCTGCCCATCATGTTCGAGGACCAGGTGATCGGCGTCATCGAGATCGCCTCGTTCACGAAGTTCACGCCGGTGCAGGTCGACCTCCTGGTGCAGCTGACCCGCACGCTCGGCGTCACGGTGAACGCGCTGATCGCCAACTCGCGGACCGACACCCTCCTCGCCGAGTCACAGCGACTGACCGCGGAGCTGCAGGCGAGTTCGGGAGAACTCCAGCGCTCCAACACGGACCTGGAAGAGAAGGCGGAACAGCTAGCCGCGCAGAAGCGGGACATCGAGACGAAGAACGCCGAGATCGAGCGGGCCAGGGAGGAGATCGAGGAACGCGCGCGGCAGCTCGCGCTGGCCTCACAGTACAAGTCCCAGTTCCTGGCCAACATGTCCCATGAGCTGCGCACCCCGCTCAACAGCCTGCTCATCCTCGCCCGCCTGCTCGCGCAGAACCCCGGCGGTAACCTCACCGCCAAGCAGGTCGAGTACGCGAACGTCATCCATTCCGCCGGCTCGGACCTGCTCCAGCTGATCAGCGACATCCTCGACCTGTCCAAGGTGGAGGCGGGACAGATGGATATCCGTGCCGAGGCGTTCCCGCTGAGCGCGCTCGTCGATGACCTGCGGGCCACCTTCGGCCCGCTGACCGCGGAAAAGGGCCTGGACTTCGCGGTCAGGATCGATCCTTCGGCACCGGGGGAGCTTGTCACCGACCGGCAGCGGCTGCGTCAGGTCCTCGGCAACCTGCTGTCCAATGCGGTGAAATTTACCGAACGAGGCCAGGTCTTTCTCCGGGTTAACGCGCCTGGGGACGCTCCGGGGACGCTTCGCTTCGAGGTGACCGATACCGGGATAGGCATCCCGCCGCAGAACCTGGAAACGATCTTCGGGGTCTTTCAGCAGGGCGACGGCACGCTGTCACGCCGGTTCGGCGGAACGGGCCTGGGCTTGTCGATCGCCAGCGAGGTCGGTGCCCTGCTTGGCGGCCGGATCACCGCCACGAGCGACCTCGGCCATGGCAGCACGTTCACTCTCCACCTGCCCGCCACGCTGCCGGACGGGCCGTCCCAGCCGGTCGTGCCCGTGCCCGTGCTCGCCCCGGTAGCGGCGGTAACCGCGGCCGAGCGTCGCGTGCTGGTCCTGGAAGGCACCTCCGGCGGGCTGCTCACGCTGCTCGCGCACAGCGCGGTCTCCGACCTGTCCGGCGAGCGCTGCGCCGCGGCGGTGCGGACCGTCACCACGGCCGGCGAAGGCATCGTGGCGCTGGCGCAGGTGCCATTCCGGTGCGTCGTCGTCGATCTCACCATGCCGGACTCGACCGGCTTCCTCGAGCGGATGCGGGAGGCGCCGGAACTACGCGACGTGCCCGTCCTCGCGCACATGACGCGGCGGGCCGACGACCGCACGCGGACCCGGGTCGCGGTGCCGCAGCCCGCGCACCGGGCCCTCGAACTGCTGCCGACGCTGGATGATCTGCGCGAGCGCATCGCCCTGCACCTGTCGGCCGTCCGGCCGGACGAGGTACCCCCGCTGGCCAGCGAGAGCGCGGCGCATGACACGGAGCTTGGCGCGGCCGGGGGCAGCCACCCGGCGCTGTCCGGCAAGAAGGTGCTGGTGATCGACGACGACGCGCGCAACGTGTTCGCCATCACCAGCGCCCTGGAACTGCACGGCATGTCGGTAAGCCAGGCCGGCGACGGGCGCAGCGGCATCAACGCGCTCCTGGCCGCTCCGGACACCGAACTCGTCCTGATGGACTTGATGATGCCGGGCATGGACGGCTACGCGACGATGACGGCCATCAGGCAGATGCCCCAGTTCGCGGGACTGCCCATCGTCGCGGTCACCGCGCGCGCCATGCCCGGTGACCGCGACAAGACCCTGTCCGCGGGCGCGACGGATTACGTCACCAAGCCCGTCGACACCGGCGAGCTCATGGCGGTCATCGGGCGCCTGCTCGCCCCTGGCATGTAGCCCGCCACCCCCCTGGCCCGGTGAAACCGCGGCCGTCGAACTCCTCACGCATGGCGATATCCGGACGGTCTGGTGTTTGCGCATCCCAACCGCGGGTAGCCGGCGATGAGTTTTCGAAGCAAGGGGAGGATCACGATGAAAAGCAGCGTGCGGGCCGCCGTGGCGGTCGGCATCGGCTACGTGCTAGGCAGACGACGCCAACTCCGGACCGCGACCATAGTGGCGGCGGGCATGGCCATCGGCGGCGGCACCGTGGGCAGCCTGGCCATGAAGCGAGCCACGAAGATGCTGGATTCCGCCGACGTTCTCGGCAAAGTGTCGCCGCAGGTCGGCGATCTCCTGGACACGGTTCGGGATGATCTGGTAACCGCGGGAAAGGCCGCGGTCACCGCGGCGCTCACCAGCCGCGTGGACGCCCTGACCGACTCCATCCACGATCGGGCCGAGCGAGTGCGCAACCCCGCGGCCACCGTGGCCGAGGGCGCGGAGCAGGTAACCGACACGGCGGAGGAAGCGACCGCCCGGGCCGGTTCCGGCGCGCGGCGCGCGGCTTCCGGCGCGGGACGAGCGGCCTCGGGCGCGGGACGCGCGGCTTCGGGTGGCGTGGGCCGGGTGACCCGGCGGGGACGCGGGCGCGCCCGCGACGTGGTCCCCGAAGACGAGGTCCCTGAAGACGAGGTCCCCGAGGATCACGTAGCCGACGAGGTACCTGAGGACGAGGCGCCCGAGGCGACGGACGACTACGACGACGCCGACTACGACTCCGGCGAATCCCGCGCGGATGGCGAGCCTGAGGACACCGAGCCTGAGGACGCTGAGCCTGAGGACACCGAGCCTGAGGACACCGAGCCGCAAGACGCGGAGCTGGAAGACGCCGAGCCAGAAGACGATGAGCCGGAAGATGTCGACGATGAGCCCGAGCCGACGGTGCGGCGGACCACTGCCACGCGGCGCCGCGCACCGGTGAGCAGGGCGAGGAGGTGACAGGCGTGGCGCGCGCAACCGACGACAACGGGGCCGTGAGCCGCCTCAAGGGCGAAGCCGGCGGGCTGGCCGACGCACTGACCCAGCGGGCGGTAGGCGCCCTGCGCACCAAGGTGGAGGACGCCGCCGGGCGGCTCGCCGCCTACGTCGAGAACGGCGCCGGCCCCGGCCTGACGGCCGCCATCACGGGCGCTAAGGGCATGGCGGAGGGCAAGAGCCCGGCCCGTTCCCTCCTTGGGGCCGGGTTCAGCGGGCTGAAGGAGAAGGTATCCGGTGTCTTCGGCCGCAAGGGCAAAGGCGGCGGCAGGCGGAAGCTGAAGCTCACCAACATCGTCGAGTCGGCCGACGTCGGCGTGCCTGCCCGCGTCGCCTACAACCAGTGGACCGAGTTCTCGCAGTTCCCGACGTTCACGAAGAAGGTCGAGAGCGCTGACCGGAACCAGAACGAACAGCAGAAGGTCAACTGGAAGGCGCAGGTCTTCTGGTCCCACCGGACCTGGGAGGCCACGATCGTCGACCAGCGCCCGGACGAGCGGATCGTCTGGCGGTCCAAGGGCCAGAAGGGCCACGTAGACGGCGCGGTGACGTTCCATGAACTGGCACCGAACCTCACCCGGATCCTCGCCGTCCTGGAGTACCACCCGCAGGGCCTGTTCGAGCGCACCGGCAACATCTGGCGGGCGCAGGGCCGGCGTGCCCGGCTGGAACTGAAGCACTTCCAGCGGCACGTGATGACGAACACGATCCTCAACCCGGACGACATCGAGGGATGGCGCGGCGCCATCGAGGACAGCAAGGTCGTCAAGGACCACGAGACCGCGCTCAAGGAGGAGCAAGAGCGGGAACGCGGCGACCGGGAACCGGGCAAGCCGGAGGCCGGCCAGGACCCCGGCGACGGAGACTTCCGCGACGGGGACTCGCGCGAGGAGGACTCGCGCGACGGGGACACCAACGACGGGAACACCCGCGAGGAGGACTCCCGCGACGAGGACACCAGCGACGGGCGCTCGGGGGCACGGCGCGCTTCGCCGCGCAGGCAGGCGCGTCAGCAGACGGACAAGAACACCCGCTCCGCGCAGCGGCCGCAAGCCGCCAGGCGGGGCACACGGGGAGGGGAAGGGTAAATGACCACAGCCATACAGTCCGGCGGCGGGTCGCTGTCGCGGCCGCAGTCGTCGGGGCTCGCCGACGTCCTCGACACGATCCTGGACAAGGGGCTCGTCATCGACGCCTACGTCCGCGTGTCGCTCGTCGGCATCGAGCTCCTGACCATCGACGCGCGCGTCGTGATCGCGAGCGTCGACACCTACCTGCGGTTCGCCGAGGCCGTCGACAGGCTCGACATCTCCCAGGACAAGGAAGGGCTGCCCGGCCTCGTCGGCAACATGCAAGAGGGCGGGGCCAAGCACAAGACGAAGGGCGCCCTGGACGCGGCCGGCGACAAGCTCCGCGAATTCGCGTCAGATGGACAGGGCGAGCGCGCCCCGCGGCGCTCCCGACGGGAGGGAAACTGACATGCCGGCCCATTCCCAGACGAGGGACTCAAGCACCGAACAGCAGACCGCGGTCTACGTCTACGGGATTCTTCCCGCCGACACCGACATCGAGCCGGGCACGGCCGGCGTCGGGGACGAGCCCGGCGAGGTGCGCCTGATCCGGCACCGCGATCTCGCCGCCATGGTCAGCGACGTGCGCATCGACAAGCCGCTCGGCCGCCCGGAGGACCTGACGGGGCATGAGGAGCTGCTCGACTCGGCCGCGCGCGACCTGCCCGTCCTGCCGCTGCGCTTCGGCGCGGTGGTGACCGATGACGAAGCCGTGACCAGCGAGCTGCTGCAGCCGCACTACGACGAGTTCGCCGGCGCCCTGGATGAGCTGGACGGGCGCACGGAGTACGTCGTGAAGGGCAGGTATGACGAGCGCACCCTCATCCGGGAGGTGCTGGCGGAGAATAAGGACGCCGCGGCGCTCAGCGAGCAGGTCATGGGCCGGGACCAGGACGCGACCCGTGATGCCCGCATTCAGCTCGGGGAGATCCTGGGCAACGCGATCAGCGCCAAGCGGGAGGAGGACACCCGGTCGCTCGGCGACGCCCTCGCGGGCCATGTCGTCGCCAGCGCGGTCCGGCCGCCGACGCACGAACTCGACGCCGTGTACACCGCCTTCCTCGTGGAGACCAGCGAGGAGCCAGAGCTGGAACGAGCGCTCGAGCGCCTGGCGCGTGACTGGGAGGGCCGGGTCGAGCTGACGCTGATGGGCCCGCTGGCGGCCTACGACTTCGTCGCCACGATCGAGCCCGGGACATGACATGGGACTGCTCACAGCGGTGTTGCGGCTCCCGTTCCTGCCGGTCACGGGGTTCATCAGGCTCACCGAGCTCATCAGCGAGGAAGCCGAGCGGAATCTGCGCGACCCGGCACGCATCCGGCGGGAGCTGGAAGACGCGCAGCGGCGCCGCGACGCCGGGGAGATCTCCGGCGAGGAACTGGCCCGCATCGAGGACAACGCGACGGAACTGCTCGTCGGCGGGCCGTTCGCCTCGCGGGACCCGAGCGGGCGATGACAGGAGCTGATCGACATGGCTGACCGACAGCGTGTCCGCGCCGAGCGTGTCCGCGACGAGCGTGTCCGCGACGAGCGCGTGAGCGGTGAGCGCGTGAGCGGTGAGAGCCCGCCGCGGCTCACCGCCGCCGAGGCCGGCCGCCAGGGCCTGGAGCAGATCGCCGGGCTCACCGGGAAAGACCCGGAGGGCGTGACCGGCGTGGCACGAGGCGAAGACGGCTGGGTGGTCACCGTCGAGGTGGTGGAAGACCGGCGGATCCCGTCGTCGACCGACATCCTCGCGACATATGAGACCCAGCTCGGCCCGGACGGGGAGCTGGATGCCTACCGGCGCATCCGGCGCTACTCACGGGGCCGGGGCGACGACGGCGGAGCCGAGTGACATGACATCTGGCAACATCATCCAGCCGGGCGGGGGCACGGCCCGGGCCTACGGAGGCGGGCAGGCCGCAAGCGGGCACGCGCCCGCGAACCTCGGCGACATCCTGGAGCGGGTCCTCGACAAGGGCCTCGTGATCGCGGGTGACATCCAGATCAACCTGCTGGACATCGAACTGCTCACGGTCAAGCTCCGGCTCGTCATCGCCTCGCTCGACACCGCCCGCGAGGTCGGCATCAACTGGTGGGAGAACGACCCCTGGCTGTCGGCGGACGCCGGGCGGCGCGCGTCCGACCGGGACCTGCGGGCGGAGAACCGCCGGCTCGAGAACAAGATACGCGAGCTGGAGTCCGGCCAGCCGGGCCACGACGGCGGCGGGCGGGTGCCAGCGCGCAGGACGCGGAGGGCGGCAGACGATGAGTGACCAGGGACGCTGGCTGTACGCCGTCGCGGACCGGGGCGCGGCCGAGGATCACGCCTGGCTGACCGGCGTAGCGGGCGTGGCCGGCGGCGAGGTGCGCGCGGTCCGCTCGGCGGGCCTGACCGCACTGGTCAGCGACGTGGACCTCGGTGAGTTCGGCGCGGAGGCCCTGCGCCGCAACCTCGAGGACCTGCGCTGGCTCGAGGAGGTCGCGTGGGCGCACCACCATGTCATCGAGGCGGCATCACGCCACGTTTCCCTGCTGCCGATACGGCTCGCCACCGTCTACGGCGGTGACGCGAGCGTGACGGCGGCGCTTGTTGAGCGGCAGCGGGAATTCACGTGCGCCCTGGCGCAGATTCGGGACCGGGTGGAGTGGGGCGTGAAGGCCTACGCCGCCCCGGCGAACCCGGTACCCGCCGCTCGCGCATCGAGCGCGAGCGGGACCGGAAGCGGGAGCGGGACCGGAATGGCGTACCTGAAGCGGCGCCGCGACGAACTGGCCGCGAACCAGGACGCGCAGCGCGACACCACGGCGGGCGCGCGGGCCGTCTACGCCGAACTGGCCGGGCACGCCGCCGGCGCACGGCTGCACCCGCCGCAGTCCCCGCAGCTGCGCGGCAGCAAGGCGCCCATGCTGCTCAACGCCGCCTACCTGGTTCGCCGCTGCGACGCAACCAGCTTCGCGGCGGCGGTGGCATCCGCCGCGAACGCGCACCCGGAACTGCGCCTCGAGCTCACCGGGCCATGGCCGCCGTACTCGTTCGCGGGAGGGGATGCCTGGTGACGCCCGCGCGTGATGACACCCGGCTGGAGAACCTTCCCGCGCAGCGCGTCGCCCTGGTCGACCTGCTGGACCGCGTGCTCGCCGAAGGCGTGGTCGTCACGGGCGAGATCACGCTGTCGATCGCGGACGTGGACCTCGTCACGATCTCGCTGCGCGCGCTCCTGGCGTCGGTGAGCGCCCTGACCGGGGACACGCCATCGGGGAACGTACTGCCCGCCAGCCTGGAGACGCCATGAGCGAACCGGTCCGCTACCGCGTCGACGAAGACGGGGAAGGCGCGCCCGAACGGGGCCTCGCGGCCCTCGTCCTCACCGTCGTGGAACTCCTGCGCCAGCTCATGGAACGCCAGGCCGTCCGCCGCGTCGAGGACGGCACCGTCACCGACGAGCAGGCCGAACGGCTCGGCATCACCCTCATGCGGCTCGATGAGCGGATGAACGAGCTCATGGAGCACTTCGAGCTGAGCCCGGAGGACCTTAACCTGGACCTGGGTCCCCTCGGCACCCTGCTGTGACGCCGCGCGGCCGTGCAGCCTTGCGCTGACCGACGCGTCGTGGTGACATGAGGCGGTGCCGATGCTCGCGAAGGCGCGCCTGGAGCCGGAACGCGGGATGGGAGAACGATGATCAACGTAGCCGTCATCGGGGCGGGCGCGATTTCCGGGTTCCACATCGAGGGCTACCTCGCGTTCGGCGACCGCTGCCAGATCGTGGCCGTGGCCGACATCGACAAAGCCAGGGCGCAGGAGCAAATCGCCCGGTACGGCCTGGACGCCGCAGCCGCCAGCGACGTTGAGGAGGTCCTGTCCGGACCGGGCGTCGACCTGGCTTCGGTGTGCACCCCGCCGGGCACGCACGCGGAGATCGCCGTGCGGCTGCTGGAGGCCGGCGTGCACACGCTCTGCGAGAAGCCGATGGCCCCCTCGCTGGTGGAGTGCGACGCCATGATCGCCGCCGCGGAGCGCGGCGGCGCCATCCTGTCCCCGGTCGCCCAGAACCGGTTCACGACGCCGATGATGCGGCTGAAGCAGGTCCTTGACAGCGGGCAGGCCGGCCGTATCCTGCACGCCCGGGTCGATTCGCACTGGTGGCGCGGCCCCGGCTATTACGACCTGTGGTGGCGCGGGACCTGGGCGAGCGAGGGCGGCGGCTGCACGCTCAACCACGCGGTCCATCACATCGACGCCCTGCGGTGGATGGCCGGCATGCCGGTCGAGGTCCAGGCCATCATGGGCAACGTCGCCCACGACAACTCCGAGGTGGAAGACCTGTCCCTGGCGGTGCTGCGGTTCGGTTCCGGCGCGCTCGGCCAGATCACGAGCTCGGTCGTGCATCACGCGCAAGGCCAGCGGATCGTCTTCCAGACCGAGCGCGCCGAGATCGCCATGCCGTGGGCGGTGCATGCCTCGGCGCAGCGGGCGAACGGCTTCCCCGAGCCGGACGAGGAGACCGAACGGGCGCTGAACACCCTGCACGCGAGCCTCCCCGAGGTGCCCCGCCCCGGCCACACCGGGCAGATCGACGACGTGCTGACGGCGATCGAGTCGCCCGGCGCGCGCGTGCTGGTCGACGGCCGCGACGGCCGCGGCGCGGTCGAGCTGATCACCTCGATCTACAAGGCGGCGATCACCGGCGGCCGCGTGAGGCTCCCGCTCGCGGATGGCGACCCGTTCCGTACCAAGGACGGCCTGCTGGCCGCGGCCCCGCACTTCCACGAGAAGACGGTGTCGGTGACCGGGTTCGGCACCCGCGAGATCACCACGACCGGCGGCCGGTAGCGGCGAGCGCCCGAGCGCTCACGCGCCCGGCACCGGAGAAGCTCTAGCCCGGCGGAGGAGAATACGGCTGTGCCAGCTCAGGACGGAATGAACTACGCGCCGAGCGGACGGCCGAAGCCGGTCTGCTCCCCCGGCGACTTCGTGTTCGCGGCGGTCGGCCTCGACCACGGTCACATCGGCGGCATGTGCAACGGGCTCACCGAGGCGGGCGGCCGGCTCCGGTGGGTCTACGATCCCGACCCCGCGAAGGTAGCCGACTTCTGCCGGCGCTACCCGGGCGCCGAGGCGGCACCGAGCGAGGAGGCCGTGCTCGGTGACGACCGGGTGCGGCTGGTCGCCAGCGCCGCCGTCCCCGCGGACCGCGCCGGGCTCGGCCTCCGGGTGCTGGAGCACGGCAAGCACTACTTCACCGATAAGCCGCCGATGACCACGCTTGATCAGCTCAAGGAGGCACGGGCCAAGGCCGCCGAGACCGGCGGGAAGTACGCCGTGTACTACAGCGAGCGGCTGCACGTGGAGAGCGCGGTGTTCGCCGGCCAGCTGATCGGCGACGGGGCCATCGGCCGCGTCGTGCAGGTGATGGGGACCGGCCCGCACCGGATGAACGCGCCCAGCCGGCCCGCCTGGTTCTTCGACCACGACGCCTACGGCGGCATACTCTGCGACATCGGCAGCCACCAGCTGGAGCAGGTGCTCTACTACGGCGGCTGCGACGACGGCACCATCACGTCCGCGCGTGTGGCCAACTACGCGCACAAGGAGCACCCGGGCATCGAGGACTTCGGCGATGTCACCGTGGTGCTCGCCAACGGCGTCACCGGGTACTGCCGGGTCGACTGGTTCACGCCCGACGGCCTGGGCACCTGGGGCGACGGCCGGACGTTCATCCTCGGCACCGAGGGCTACATCGAGCTGCGCAAGTACATCGACGTGGCCCGCGATCCCGCCGGCGACCACGTGTACCTGGTGGACTCCGCCGGCGAGCACCACATCCCCGTGTCCGGCAACGTCGGCTACCCCTTCTTCGGCGAGCTGATCCTCGACTGCCTCGAGGGGACCGAGCGCGCGATGACGCAGGAGCACGCCTTCCGCGCGGCCGAACTGTGCCTGCAAGCCCAGCAGCAGGCGGTACGCGTGGAAGGCTAAGGCGGCCGCCGCCCTGAACGACCTGGCGCCCGCCCGCCAGGAGGGATATCGCCAGCGTGTCATAGGCGGCCCGCTACCCGAATGTCCCCGCTCACTCACGCGCGATGTGTTTGCGCCATGACACCACGGGTAGGCGCGCCGGCATGCGAAGCCGACCATCACCTCCGGACACCGCACGACAGGTTTTGACCGCAACCAGGAGCGACATAGCCTAGGCAACTGAGGTGGACGTTGTGAACAGCCGCGTATCCGGTGCCCGCAGCTTCAGGCACGTCGCGCTCATGTACGCGACGGGCGAAGAATACGCGCATGCGGTCGGGGGGTTCATCCGGGACGGCATCGACGCCGGCGAACCCGTGTTCGCGGCGGTCCCGCCCGCGAGGATCAGGCTCCTAGAGGACACGCTCGGCGCTGCCGCCGCGGCGGTCGAGTTCGCGGACATGACGGAGATAGGCCGCAACCCGGCCTGGATCATCCCGCGCGTGCTGTCGTACACCGGCCGCAACTCCGGACGCCACGTCCGCTACGTGGGCGAGCCCATCTGGCCCGCGCGCACGAAGGCCGAACTGCGTGAGGCGACCAAGCACGAAAGCCTTATCAACCTCGCGCTCGCGGACTCGGACGCGGACATCCTCTGCCCCTACGACACCGCCGCTCTCGCCCCGGACGTCATCTCCGACGCGGCGCGCACCCATCCGCTGCTGCTCCGCGACGGCCATCTGCTGCCCAGCATCGGATACGCCGTCCCGTTCGAGATCCCCGCCAGTTGCGATGCCCCGCTGGCCCCGCCGCCCGCCGACGCGATGCCGTTCAGCTACGGCAAGGACCTTTGCGCGGTCCGGGCCCTGGTATCCGCGCGCGCCTGGCAGGCCGGCCTGTCCGGCGCCAAGGCCGGCGACCTCGTGCTCGCCGTCAGCGAGGCGGCCGCCAACACACTGCGCCACGCCCAGTCCCGGGGAGCCTTGTCGATCTGGCAGGACAGCCGGGAAATCGTCTGCGAGATCCGCGACGATGGCGTGATCACCGACCCCCTCGCCGGCCGGCGCCGGCCCGCTCCGGACGCGGCAGGCGGCCACGGGCTGTGGCTCGTCCACCAGGTCTGCGACCTCGTCGAAATGCGCTCGGGCGGCACCGGCACGACGATCAGGATGCACATGTCACTCGGATTAAGCGCGGCCCGCACTTAGTGAGCCGTGCGCCGGCCCGGAGACGGGATCTCCGGGCCGGCGTTCGAGGCACGCGCCGGGCCTGGCGCGTTAGCCGTGCCGGACGTACAGCGGCCCCTGCGCGCGGAACGAGATCCAGGCACCATAGGGCTCGGGCTGCGCGTTCGGGCTGAAGTTACATTGGCCCTTGTGCGGGCCTTTGTTGTACCTGGGCGCGATGCTGGAGAACACCACCACGGCACGGCCGTAGCCGCGAGCGCCCCAGAAGACGCCGCTGCTCTGGCGGCCGAGCACCGTATACCAGGTATTGACCGTAGTGGTTTCCCGGCACGTGCGGTAGTTAAGCTGCGGCGGCGGACTCGGGTTGCCGTGCTCGACGGCCAGGGTGCCCTTATACGTCCAGATCTGGCCCACCGAGCTGGTCCCGCCCAGGTTGATGCTGCCGCGGGTGTTGACCGCGCCGCTGAGGTGCAACGGGACTATCGGGGCATTGGCCAGCGCACCCGGGCCGGCGAGGAATCCGTTGATCCACTCGTAGTTCACGTGGCCAGCGGTACCTTGCGCCGACGCGGTGGCCCCCTGCGTCGACGCGCTGGCCGGCATCGCCGCCGTCAGCAAGATCGTGGCGGCACCCGCCGCCGCCCCCGCCGCGGCGAGCACTTTCTTAATAGATTTCATTGTTTCCCACCCATTTCCGGTCTATAGGACCTTAGGTGGACGATAACATTTAATTTAATCATTGTGAAGAGAGCGGAATCTCCACAAAATCTGATATTTATCCCGATTTTCGTTGAACTTTATGAACGTAGTCGGACAGTCGGCCGTATTTCCTGCCCTATAGTTTCTTGAGAATGCACGACAATTCCGCATTACACTTTTGCGGAATTACGACTGGATCGGTTGGATTGCGAGTCGCGGGTCACGAGCTTGACGAAGACCGGGTCCTGTGACGGCACGTAGCCGTTTGGACCGGGAACGCCAGGGTAGCGGGACCCGAACGACGAAAGCGAGGAACGATGACAGACGTATTCGAACTCCTGAAGAAGGATCACGACGAGGTCAAGACGATGCTCGCCCGCCTGGAGGCCGGGCCGAGGGCAGCCGACGGCGCCACCGGTGAGCAGCTCACGCGCCGTAAGCAGCTTCTCGACGACGTAATCATCACGGTGACCGGGCACGAGGCCGCCGAGCAGCAGCACTTCTGGCCCGCGCTCCGCTCGCTCGGCCCGGAAGGCGACCGCATCGCCGACGAGGCGATCGAGCAGGAGACAGAGGCCGAGCGCCTGCTCGACGTGCTCGGCAAGACCGAGCCGGAGCACCCTGAGTTCGAGGAGATACTCACCGTGTTCACGTCCGACGCGCGAGCGCACATCGCCTTCGAGGAGGCGCACACGTGGCCGCTGCTCGCCGCATCGCTCGACGCGGGGCAGGCGAGCGAACTCGGCGACCAGATCGCCGCGGCGAAGAAGACCGGGCCCACGCGGCCGCATCCGGCCGTACCGCCGCAGGGGGCCGTGAAGAAGGCGGTCGGCCCGGTCGCGGGTGCCGCTGACCGGCTCCGCGACATGGTCACCGGCCGCGGCCACCACAAGGAGGGCCCATGACGGCGGCGTGTGATCCACCTCACAACGATGCACGTTTAGAAGCTCCTGTGCGGGCACACCAGCCTTCGTCCGTCAATCCCCGAACCCCAGGAGAGATGGCATGACGACGGGAACCGCCTACCCCACGGCTGCCGGCTTGCACGCGGAACTGCGACGGCTGCCGGACGACGAGCTGCTGACCAAGTTCCGGGAGTTCCCGCGAGAAAGCGCGGAGCGTTCGGCAGCCTGCGAGATCTTGATCAAGCGCCACGAGAAGCTGGTCCGCTCGTGCGTGCGGACCTACCGCGGCAGCCCCGAGCCGGCCGAAGACCTGATGCAGGTCGGCTATGTCGGGCTGATGAAGGCGATCAACAACTACGATCCCGCGATCGGCAACAGCCTGACCGCCTACGCCGCGCCGTGCGTGAGCGGGGAGATCAAGCGGCACTTCCGCGACAAGCGGTGGCAGGTGCACGTCCGCCGGTCCGTGCAGGAGCTTCGCCTCGAACTGCGCAAGGCGGCCGAGGAACTCACCCACACCCTCGGCCGGGTGCCCGCCGATGACGAACTGCGGGAACGGCTCGCCATCACCGCCGACGAGCTGAGCGAGGCCCGGCAGGCGGACATGGTGTTCAGCGCCTACTCCCTCGACTCCCCGCTGAGCGACCGCGACGACTCCGCGCAACTCGCCGACGTCATCGGCTCAGACGACGAGGGCATGGAGCACGCGATCGACATGCAAGCGGTCGCCACCCACTGGAACGAACTCCCCGAACGCGAGCAGCGCATCCTCGTCATGCGCTTCTACGGCAACCTCACCCAGGCCGAGATCGGCACCCGGCTCGGCATCTCCCAGATGCACGTCTCCCGCCTCCTCACCCGCGCCCTCGCCCACCTGCGAGCCCGCCTGCTCGACTCCGCCGCGGCGGCCTGAGCAGTAGCACGCGCACGAGGCCCGTCACGCCGCTCCTACCTTCAGCGCCAGGATCGTGACGTCGTCGCGGAGTTCGCCGCTGGAGAATTCGGTGACGAGTTCCTGGACGGCACGGACGGTCTCGGCCGCGGAGCGGCCCGCCACGGCCGCGAGTTCGTCGGCGAGGCGGTCCTCGAAGAAGCCTGCCTGCGTATCGGGGCTGCGTGCCTCCGTCACCCCGTCGGAGTAGAAGAAGAGCAGGTCGCCCTCGCGGAGTTCCAGTTCGGACCGTATCGGCTCCGCCCCGGCGAACAGTCCCAGCGGCAGGCTGTCGCCTTCCAGTATCTCTACCCGCCCGTCGGCGCGCACCACGGCCGGTCCCGGGTGCCCCGCGCCGCCGAGCAGCACGTGGACCCGCTGCCCGCCGCCCTGCCGTTCGTGCTGAGTCAGGAACGCCAGCTTCGCGGTCACGAATCGCTCGTCGTAGCCTCCCGCGAGCAGGACCTCGTTCGTGGCGGCGAGGACGTCCGCCGGGTGCTCGGGTCCCCGCCCCCGCGACCCCCGCCCCCGCGACCCGTGCGCCAGCGCCCGGATCGTGTGCCGCGCGGCGGCCGTCATGGCCGCCGCATCCTGCCCCTTCCCGCAGACGTCCCCGATCGCGACCGCCCACCCGCCGGCAATCCGGAACACGTCGTAGAAGTCCCCGCTCGTCTCCTGCCACTGCGTCGCGCCGATATACGCCGCCGCGAACTCCAGGCCGGGCACCTCGGGCAGCTGTGCCGGCAGCAGGCTCGCCTGAAGCGCCTCCGCCTGCTCCGAACGCCGCCGGAACATCCGGTCCACCCGCATCGCCGCCGCCAGGTGGCCGCCCAGGTCCTCGGTGAGCGCGAGGTCGGCGATCGCGAACCGTCCCCGCGCGGCACCCCGCGCCAGCGTCAGCGTCCCGTAGCCCGTCGCCCCGTCGGTGATCGGCACGCTCACCACAGAAGTCGCGCCGAGCAGCAGCGCCATCGGCGTGCCGTCCGCCCCTGTGCCCAGCACCCCCGGGTCGTCGACGAGCGTGACCAGCGCCGACTTGCCCGCCGCGTGCACCTGCCAGGGCAGCGACACCGTGTCCGGGTCCACGCCGCGGAGCGCGCGCGCCGCCTCGTCCGGCCCGCTGCCGCGCGGGCCCACCGCGTACTGCCGCCGCAGCCGCCCCTCGCGCTCCACGTCCACGATCACCCAGTCCGCGATCTCGCTCGCCAGCAGCCGCGCGCACCGCTGCAGCGTGACGGCCTCGCTGAACGTGCTGTTGTCCAGCAGCAGCCTCGTCACCGCCGTGACCATGTCGAGCCGCCGCGTCATCTCCCGAACGGCCTGTTCCCCCCGAGTTCCCGGAGAGGCCTGTTTCCCCCGAGTTCCCGGTGAGGTCGTCTCCGCCGCGGACTCCGCCTGGCCCCCGGGAGGATTCGCGGCCCGCGGCTCCCGCGCGGGGGAGGGTGCGGACGCGGTCACGGTCACGACGAGCAGCGGCGGCTCGCCTGGCAGGTCGACCGCCGACGCCGCCAGCACGCCGGCCACGGTGCCGCCGGCCGTGAGCAGGCGACAGCTGGACCTGCGCGGTTCCCCGGTGCGCGCGACCGCGGCCAACTGGCTCCGCACCGCCGCCCGCATCGGCAGGTCCACGAAGACCGTCAGCGACTTGCCCGTCGCGTAGCCGGCCGGGGTGCCCAGCATCTCCGCGGCCTGGTTGTTCGCCCGCCGGACGGTGCCGTCCGTCTCCAGCAGGAACAGCGGCACGGGCGAGGTCTGGAAGATCGCGTGCAGCAGCCGCCGTTCCGCCCGCACCGATTCCGGCACGCGCTCCGCGGCAAGGGCCTCGCCGGCGTCGTCCGGCTCGTCGCCGGCGAGGGCGTCGAGTGCCGCGTCGACTTCCGTCAGCGCGGCGTCCAGCAGCGCCTCGGCGTCAGCGCCGGGCATGCGAGCGGCCTGGCGCAGCGCGTCCCGGCGCGCGGCCAGGTCTGACAGCGAATCCCTTCGCCGAGCGCCGTCCCCCATGAATCAAAACAATAGGCCACTGAACGATCCCCGGCGCGCGCGGCGAACGCGCTGACCCGTTTAACCGACGGCCTGAGGGTAGCTGAGGGCGGAGTAACCCAACCTGTCAAGGAGTGCCACCATGGCTCTGATAATTCTGGTCCTGATCCTGGCGATCTTGTTCGGCGGACTCGGCTTCGCGCTGCACGCCCTGTGGTGGGTAGCCGCCATCGTGCTGATCGCGTGGCTGGTCGGGTTCGCGGTCCGGATCGGGGAAGGCCGCCGCTGGTACAGGTGGTGACCTCGCCGGCGGGTCCGCCGGAAGCACTCCGCGTGCTCCGGCGGCCCTGTTATGTTCATGTCCCGCGACGGCCCTGACGCGTGGCGATGATCTGGGCGGCGATCTCGGTGACCTTCACGTGCCGCCGCTGGGATTCACGCCGCAGGTAGGCGAGCGCCTCCACGGCGTCGCAGCCGAGCGCGTGCATCAAGATGCCCTTCGCCTGGTCGGTGACGGCACGCGCCGCCACCGAGTCCTTGAGCTGCGTCGCGGTGCGCTGGGCGTCGTCGAAGGCGAGGGTATTGGCGAACACCTTCCCGCCGAAGCGGGCGAGCACGTTCGCCACCGGCACCGAGTCGGCGTCCAGCACCCCCGGCCGCACCGCGAACAGCGCCAGGACCAGCGTCAGCGCCGGAAGCTCCCGCACGAGGTGCACGCAGCTGCGCACGCCGCGGCACAAGGCCGCGTCCGCCCACTCCGGCCACCGGGTCTCGGTGAGCGTGTCGGCGCAGCTCACCGTGCCGCCGTCGCGCACGGCCGTGGTCAGCGGGCCGCTGCCCGTCGCGATCTCCAGGTCGGCGAGCCCGGCGGTGTCCGGGTGCGTGGCCGCGAGGCCCGCAAGCTCACCTCCGCGCCAGATCGCCGCGTGCGCCGCGGCGCAGCCCGGCACCTGCCGGACGGCCAGCCCGGCCAGCATGCTCAGCGACTTGGCCTCGCCGTTGGACAGGCTGAGCAGCTGCTCCGCCGCGTCGCCGCCGAGCTCCTCCACCGGCACGGCCGTCCCCCCTCCTGAAGCTGTCCTTGCCGCTAACCTACGCCGCTCACGCACGCCGCTCACAGACGCCGGGGTTAGCGGAGGCGGCGGCGGGAGCGGGGGCGGTAGTACAGGCGGGAGCGCGGATGGCTGACGGCGCCGATCAGCAGCGCCGCGACGACCAGGGCGACGATGAACGTGATGATCGCGTGGCCGGCGCCGATGATCGCGGTGGTGACAATACCGCCGACCAGCGCGCCGGCGATGCCGAAGAGGATCGTCAGCAAGATCCCGATCCGCTGCCGGCCGGGGACGAGCAGGTGCGCGACAGCGCCGATCACGAGGCCCGTGATCAGCCATCCGATGATGACCGAGAGCGTCAGCGTCATGGCAAGACCTCCTATAAGGTTGCCCCTCCCGCTACCCGGAGCATTCGGTATTACTCAGGCAGATTTCCCGAACGACAGCCGGCGTATCCCCCGGTGAACGCGTCCTCGGCCAGCTGCGGAAATATAGGACCATGAGCGATCCTCTCGGCGATATCGAACGGCGTGTCCTCTGGCTGTCGGCGGCCATCGTGCACCACGCGAACCGCGTACGGCCGAACCCGTCCGGGCTGAAGGTCGGCGGGCACCAGGCGTCCTCGGCATCGCTGGTCACGATCATGACATCGCTGTACTTCAGGCACCTGCGGGCCGGCGACCGGGTGTCGGTGAAGCCGCACGCCTCCCCCGTGCTGCACGCGATCAACTACCTTCTCGGGGACCTGGACCCGAAGTACCTCACCACCCTGCGCGAGTTCGGCGGCCTGCAGAGCTACCCGAGCCGCGCCAAGGACCCCGACCCTGTCGACTACTCCACCGGTTCGGTGGGCATCGGCGCGACGGCGCCGATCTGGGGCGCGATCGCCCGCCGGTACGTCGCCGGGCTCGATCCTGAGGGCACGGCCGCGGGATTCGGCCGGCAGTACTCCCTCGTCGGGGACGCCGAGCTGGACGAGGGCGCGGTCTGGGAGGCGGTCATGGACCCGGCCGTCGCCGAGCTGGGCGAGATCACCTGGATCGTCGACCTCAACCGCCAGTCCCTCGACCGCGTCGTGCCCAACATCGCGGCCGGGCGGCTCCAGGGCATGTTCGAGGCCGCGGGCTGGCAGGTCCTCACGCTGAAGTACGGGCAGCTGCTCACCGGGCTGTTCGCCCGCCGCGGCGGCGAGGCGCTGCGGCGGCGCATCGACGAGATGACCAACCCCGAATACCAGCGGCTCCTGCGCTGCGCCCCCGCCGAGCTGCGCGAGCGCCTCCCGGGCGGGGACAGCCTGGTGCGCGAGCTCATCGACGACCTCGACGACGCCACGCTGCTCGCCGCGATCCGCAACCTGGGCGGGCACGACCTGGCGTCACTGGATGCCGCGTTCTCCTCGATCGACGACACGCGGCCGACGGTGATCTTCTCCTACACGGTCAAGGGGTACGGGCTGCCGACGCAGGGCCACCCGCAGAACCACTCGGCGCTGCTGACGGCGAGCCAGATGACGCAGCTGGCGGCCGCCCTGGGGGCCGATCCCGAGGACCCGTGGGCGCGGTTCGCGCCGGGTTCGCCGGCGGCGCTCGCCTGCGCGGACGCTTCGGCCCGGCTGTGCCGAGAGGCGGTGCCGCCGGAGGAACCACTGTCCGTTCCGGCTGATATGGGTCGCACGCCAACAGGAGTGATGACGACCCAGGCGGCGCTGGGGCGGGCGCTGCTTGACCTGACGCGCGAGGCGCCGGAGGCGGCGCGGCGCGTGGTGACCGTCAGCCCGGACGTGAGCCTGTCGACCAACCTGGCGGGCTGGGTGAACAAGGTCGGGGTGTGGTCGGTGGCGGACCGGACGGACTGGTTCGCCGACGACGCGGAGACGATCGTGCACTGGCGGGAGAAGACCGGCGGGCAGCACATCGAGCTGGGGATCGCGGAGACGAACCTCGCGGGGCTGCTCGGCGAACTCGGCGCCACCTGGTCGCGCTGGGGATCGCCGCTGCTGCCGATCGGGGTGCTGTACGACCCGTTCGTGGGACGGGCGCTGGAACCATGGTCGTTCGGGATATACGCGGGCGGTCAGTCGCTGCTGATCGGGACCCCGTCGGGGGTGTCGCTCGCGCCGGAGGGCGGCGCGCACCAGTCCGTGATCACGCCGTCGATCGGGCTGGAACAGCCGGGGTGCGTGTCGTACGAGCCCGCGTTCGCGGTCGACGCCGAATGGACGCTGCTCGCCTGCCTGTCGCTGCTCGGCCGGCCTGGCGGGTCCTCGTCGTACCTGCGGCTGTCGACCCGGCCGATAGACCAGAACCTCGCCGCCGTGCCGGCCGATCCGGCGGCGCGGGAACGGCGCAGGCGCCAGGCCGTCGCCGGGGCGTACGTGCTGCGGCGCGCTCCGCGGACCCCGGCGGTCACCATCGCGGCGATGGGGGTGATGGCGGTCGAAGCGCTGCGGGCGGCGTCACGCCTGGAGGAACTCGGGGTGCCGGCCGACGTGGTCTGCGTGACGAGCGCGGGGCTGCTCTTCAAGGCGCTGCGCTCACGTTCCGGAACAGGGTCAGGCGCCGGGCACGAGGACGCGCCGGCGTGGGTGCTGGACCAGGCGTTCCCCGCGGACCGCGCCGCCCCGCTCGTTACCGTGCTCGACGGGCATCCGCACACGCTCGCGTTCCTCGCCGGGGTGAACCAGGTACGGTGCGTGACGCTGGGCGTGACGTCGTTCGGCCAGTCAGGCGACCTGGAGGACGTGTACCGCTACCACGGCATCGACACCGACAGCATCGTCCGCGCGGCATTGGACGCCGTCCGGTAAGCGGGCATGGGGGCAGCCGCAGCTCGACCGCAGCACGAGCTCGGCGGGCAGGAGCTCGGCTTGCGGCGGCAGCGACGGATCGGCGATCCGCTCGATGAGCCGTTCGCACGCCCGCTCGCCGATCCGCCGCATCGGCTGGCGCACGGTCGTCAGCGGCGGGTCGCACAAGGCCGCGGAGAAGATGTCGTCGAAGCCGACGACGGCCATGTCCCGCGGGACCCGGACGCCGTCGGCGGCGAGGCGGCGCAGCACGCCGATCGCCATCTGGTCGTTCGCGCAGACGATGGCGTCGGGCAGCACTCCGGCGGCCCGGGCGGCGGCCAGCGCCCGCCCGGCCGCCTGCTCGCCGCTGCTCGCGCTGAACCGCCCGCTGGAGGTGCCGGCCAGCGCGGTGCCGGGGTGCGCGGCGATGACCGCCTCCATGGCCCGCCGGCGCACCTTGGCGTCCGGCGCCGTGGCCGGGCCGTCCACGAGGAACAGCCGCCGCCTGCCGTGGACGGTGACGAGGTGCTCCACGAGCGCGTACGTGCCGGACCAGTTGTCCGCCGATACCACGTCCGCGCAGCGCTGTTCCGGGTCGCCCGCGATGAGGACCACCGGGAGCCTCCCGGCCAGGGCGGCCAGGTGCTCGCCTGACACGGCCCCTTCGCCGATGAGCAGGCCGTCGACCTTGCCGGACAGGGCGAGCAGCCTGGGCATGACCGGGGCGTCCCCGTCAGGGACCGTTCCCAGGGTTTCTTCCTCGCCGAGGTAGGTGACGAGCAGGGACCAGCGGCGGTCGCGCAGGCGGGACTCGACGCCGCGCATCACCTCGTCGCGGAACAGCAGGCTCACCGACTCGAGGTCGTGCCTGCCGGACCTGACATCGTCGCGCGCCACGTAGACGAGCCCGACGATGTCCTTGCGGTTCCTGGCCAGGCTCTGGGCGGCCCCGTCAGGGACGTAGCCGAGCTCCTCGATGGCGGCGCGCACGCGGGCACGCGTGCTGCCCCGCACGCCGTCCTGGCCGTGCAGGACGCGGGAGACCGTCGCGATGGACACCCCCGCCCGCTTCGCCACGTCATAGAGAGTTACCACTGCACCCATCCGAAATGTAAGCGTTTACAGCGGCAATTCTAAGCGCTTACACTAGCCCGGTCCTGGCGCGAATCAAGGAGTGGTTCATGACAATCGAGACGTCCGCCGCAGCCGGCCCGCTCTCCTTCCCCGACGGGTTCCTGTGGGGCACGGCGACGGCTGCCTACCAGATCGAGGGGTCCCCGGAGGCCGACGGCAAGGGCCCTTCGATATGGGACACGTTCAGTCACGCCCCCGGCAAGGTGCGCGGCGGGGACACGGGGGACATCGCGTGCGACTCCTACCGCCGCTACCCCGAGGACGCTGACCTGATCCAGTCGCTCGGCCTGTCCGCCTACCGCTTCTCGATCTCGTGGCCGCGCATCTTCCCGTCCGGCGCGGGGCAGCTCAACCAGGCCGGCCTGGACTACTACAAGCGGCTGCTCGACGCGCTCGGCGAGCGCGGGATCGCCGGGGCCGCGACGCTGTACCACTGGGACCTGCCGCAGGCGCTGCAGGACAAGGGCGGCTGGACCTCCCGTGAGACCGCGCAGCGCTTCGCTGACTACGCCGCGGCCGTGGGCGAGGCCCTCGGCGACCGCGTCTCGCGCTGGATCACGCTGAACGAGCCGTGGTGCATCGCCAACCTCGGGTACCGCTACGGCGTGCACGCCCCCGGGCTGACCGACGACGCCGCCGCGGCGGCGGCCACCCACCACGTCATGCTCGGCCACGGGCTCGCCGTCCCCGCGCTGCGCTCGGTGCTCCCGACGGGCACCGAAGTCGGCATCACGCTCAACCTGACCCAGGTCCGGGTCACCACCACCGCCGCGGACGGCACGCTCGCGTCGGAGGAGACCCTCGCGCAGCTCGAGAAGGCCCGCCTGATCGCCGACGCGACCGCCAACGGCGTCTACCTGGAGCCGGTGCTGTCCGGCCGGTACCCGGAGCACGCGCCCCCGGAGCACGTGCCGCCGGCCGCCCTGATCCGCGACGGCGACCTGGCGGCGATCGCCGCGCCGATCGACTTCCTGGGCGTGAACTACTACCAGCCGACGCACCTGCGGCCGGGGAACCCCGCCGACCCGCGCCGCGGCGAGGAGGGCCCGGTGCCCGGCACCACCGGCGTCGTGGAGTGGCGGCCGGATGATCTCGAGCGCACCAACATGGGCTGGCTGATCGACCCCGAAGGCCTGTACGAGCTGCTGCTGCGCCTGTCCAAGGACGCGCCAGGCCTGCCGCTGTACGTCACCGAGAACGGCTGCGCCGCCGAGGACTACGTCAACCCGGACGGCGTCGTCGACGACGTGGAGCGGGTGAGGTTCATGCACCAGCACCTGCACGCCGCTGCCCGCGCGATCAAGGACGGCGCGAACCTGGCCGGCTACTACGTCTGGTCCCTGATGGACAACTTCGAGTGGGCGTACGGGTACCAGAAGCGCTTCGGCGTCGTCTTCGTCGACTTCGCCACGCAGTCTCGCATCCCGAAGTCGAGCTCGAAGTTCTACGCCGAGGTGGCACGCACGAACACGATCCCGGCGCTGCCTGAGTAATAACTGATGTTCCCGCCCGCGAGCCAGCGGAAGGTCAGGGACGCAAGAGCGGGAGCAGGGTGCCGCCGACGCGGGCGGCTTCCCCGCGGTAGGGAGTGTCGGACAACACGAAGTGCGTGATGCCGAGGTCCGCGTACTTCCGGAGGGCCGCCGCCACTTCCTCAGGCGAGCCGACCAGCCATGTCGTGCCCGCGCCGCCGCCCCCGTACTTGCCGGGCCCGGTGTACAGGCAGGAGTCGAGCACCTCGCCGCGCTCGGCCAGGGCCAGGAGTCGCTGCTGGCCGACCGCGCCCCGCCACCGCCGGCCACGGGGACCCTGGCCCTCGGCCCCGCTCCGGTCAGTTCCAGCCTGTTTCTCCGCCATGACCGCGACCCGCGACTCCGCCTCCCGCCAGGCTTCGGAGGACGTGTCGCGGACCAGCGTCGTGATGCGCAGCCCGAACTCCAGGGGCGCGTGCTCGCGGCCGAGGGACTCCGACAGCCCGCGAAGCCGGTCAATGCGCTCGGCGACGCCATCGAGGGGCTCGCCCCAGAACAGCTGGACGTCGGCCTCGGTCGCCGACACCTTCTCCGCCGCTGGGGAGGCACCCCCGAAGTACAGGCGCGGATGCCGCCCTTCCCGCACTGAAAACGGCTTCAGGGCCAGGGTCGAGTTCTCGACACCGAAGTACTCGCCCTTGAACGTGACATCGTCCTCATGCCACAGCCGCCGGACGATCTGAAGGAACTCCCTGGTCCGCGCGTACCGCTGCGACTGGTCGCCCTCGGCGTCGCCGTAGGCGGCCAGGTTGTCCTGGCCGCTGACGATGTTGATCAGAAGACGGCCGCCGGTCAGGTTGTCCAGCGTGGCGGCCGAACTCGCGAAGTGCGCCGGCTGCCAGTAGCCGGGCCGGATCGCGGCCAGCGGCTTGAACGTCGTGGTACGCGCCGCGAGGGCGGTCGCGACCGTGAACGTGTCCGGGCGGCCCCAGCCGGCGCCGATCAGCGCGCCGCCCCAGCCGTGATCTTCCAGGATGCGGGCGAGTTCGGTAGACAGGTCCAGGTTCGCCCATCCCCCCGCGACGTTGTCCAGGCGGTGGCCCGCCTCAACGGTGTTCGGGATGTACCACAGGAACTCGTGACTCATGCGAGGGCCTCCTCGGCGACAGCGGCGTACTGGCTGGCGGGGCGGGGCAGGCCGTAGTGCTCGCGCAGCGTCATGCCCTCGTATTCGGGCCGGATCAGCCCGCGCTGGCGCAGGATCGGCACCACGTGCTCGGCGAACAGCTCGAACCCGGACGGCAGCGCGGCCGGCATGATGTTGAACCCGTCCGCTGCTCCTTCCCGGGCCCACTGCTCGATCGTGTCCGCGACCTGCTCGGGGGTACCCGCGAACGTCCGGTGGCCGCGGCCGCCGCCCAGGCGCCCGATCAGCTGCCGGACGGTCAGGTTCTCCCTGCGGCCCAGTTCGACGATCAGCGTGTACCGGCTCTTCGCGCCCTCGATGTCGTCGTCGGCGGGCAGGTCGTCCGGCAGCGGCTTGTCCAGCGGCAGCCGAGCCGGGTCGAGGCCGAACTGCCTGGCCAGCCGGTCGCGGGCGGACTCTGCCAGGATCAGCTCATCCAGCTGAGCGTCAAGCGACAACGCCGCGGCCTCCGTAGAGCCGATCACCGGCACGAGCCCGGGCAGGATCTTCACCCCGTCCGGGTCTCTCCCAGCGAGCGCGACCCGCCGCTTCAGGTCGGCGTAAAACACCTGCCCGTCGGCGAGGGTCTGCTGCGCGGTGAAGACCGCCTCGGCGTGCCGGGCCGCGAAGTCCTTGCCGTCCTCGGAGGACCCGGCCTGCACCAGGACCGGGTGGCCCTGCGGGGAGCGGGGCAGGTTCATCGGGCCCTGTACCGAGAAGAACCGGCCCTTGTGGTCGATCGTGTGGATCTTCGACTCGTCAGCCCAGACGCCGCCGTCGGCGTCGGCAGCGACCGCGTCGTCCTCCCAGCTGTCCCAGAGCTTCTGCGCCACGGACACGAACTCGTCCGCCCGCTGGTAACGCTCCAGGTGGGACGGTTGGGAGTCGAGGCCGAAGTTGCGGGCGGAGGCGTCGCCCGCTGTCGTGACGATGTTCCAGCCGGCCCGGCCTCCGCTGACGAGGTCCAGGGAGGCGAACCGGCGGGCCAGGTTATACGGGTCGTTGTAGCTGGTCGAGGCAGTGGCGATCAGGCCGATGCGCCGGGTGGCCCGCGCCACCGCGGTCAGCAGCGTGAGCGGCTCGATCCGCCCGGAGGGCCGGCGACCGGCACTCTCCAGTGAGGGGTGGTCGGCCAGGAACACCGAGTCGAACGTCACGGACTCGGCGAGCTGAGCGAGCTTCTCGAAGTACTCGATGTCGAGATTGGCCAGCGGGTAGCTGCCGGGCAGCCGCCACGATGCCTCGTGGTGGCCGGTGTCCATCATGAACAGGTTGAAATTCAGGAATCCTGGCATTAGTCGGCCACCACCACGGTGTGCCAGCCGGGGAAGGAGCTGTACTGGCGCTTCCGGTTTTCCGCCTCGTTCACGTCCTGGGTAACAGCCATGAGAGTGCTTCTCCTAGTTCAGCTCGGTGACGCCAAGCGCGCCGAGGAGGCGTCCGCGGTATGCCTGGAAGCCCGCGTCCCGCGGTGACCGGGGCTGGGGCAGGTCGACGGTCAGGTCCAGGCCGGCGCGGCCGTCTTGCAAGACGACCACCCGGTCGGCGAGCAGGACCGCCTCGTCCACGTCATGGGTGACCAGCAGCACCGCCGGGTGGTGCCGGTCGCACAGGTCGCGCAGCAGGCGCTGCATCTTGATCCGGGTGAGCGCGTCCAGCGCGCCGAACGGCTCGTCCGCCAGCAGCAGTTGCGGCTCACGCACCAGCGACCGGGCCAGCGCCGCCCGCTGCTGCTCGCCGCCGGACAACTGATTCGGCCAGGCCCGTTCGCGGCCGGCCAGGCCGACCTCTGAGAGGGCATCCCGACCGCGGGCGACCGCGTCGGCGCCGCGCATGCCCAGCAGTACGTTGTCGAGCACGCGCAGCCAGGGCAGCAGCCGCGAGTCCTGGAAGACCATGGACACGGCGGCGGGTGCCTCGACGGTGCCGGCGCCATCCGCGGCGTAGTCGATGCCGGCGAGGGCGCGCAGCAGCGTGCTCTTGCCCGATCCGCTGTGCCCGAGCAGCGCCACGAACTCCCCGGGCGCGATCGACAGGCTCAGCCCGTCGAGCACCGCCCGGGACCCGAACCGGCGGTCGAGCCCGTCGACCCGCACGTAACCGGACGTCAGCTCCCCAGCGTCTGCCGCCATGACAGCGCCCTCCTTTCGATGAGCCGCACGACGGCGTCGGTGACGAACCCGAACAGCCCGTAGACGAGCAGCCCGACAAGGATGACGTCGGTCTGGCCGTACTCCTGGGCCTGGAACATCATGTAGCCGATGCCGCTGGTGGCGTTGATCTGCTCAACAACGATCAGGGCCAGCCAGGACCCCGTCACGCCGAGCCGCAGGCCGGTGAACCAGCCCGGCAGCGCACCGGGGATCACGACCTTGCGCAGGAACTGCCACCGGGACAGCCCCACGACCTCGGCCAGTTCCACGTACCGGGAGTCGATCCCGACGAGCGCGGCATAGGTATTGATGTAGACCGGCACGAGCACGAACAGCGCGATCGTGACGATCTTCATCTCCTCCCCTATGCCCAGCCACAAGATCATCAGCGGGATCAGGGCGAGCGCCGGGATGGCCCGTTTGACCTGCATGGCGCCGTCGACGACGGCGTCGCCGACCCGGCTCAGGCCCGCCGCCACCGCCAGGGCCGTCCCGGCGGCGACGCCGATGCCGAGGCCTGTCATCGCGCGCCGGGCGGAGATCAGGAAGTCCGACTGCAGCTCGCCCTGGCCGCGGGTGAGCTGCCAGGCCTCGTCGAAGACTGTCCACGGCGCGGACACGAGCCTGGGATCGAGCACCCCGGTCGCCGACGCCGCGCTCCAGACCGCGAGGATCAGGACCGGGCCGAGCATCCTGCCGTAGGGAATCCGCTTGCCCGGCCCGAGACGCCGCCGGCGTTGAGCGGAAGCCGGAGCGCGCTCACCCCGAACCCCGAACCTCTTTTCCCGAACGGATCGTACTGACTGTGCCGTCACCAGCTAACTCCTGTACGTCGCGGGCACGGCGGCGGAGGCGATGCCCTCGAACCGGCGGTCGAAGAGCTCGGTGGCGTCGACCTTGGAGTCGTAGCCTCCGGCAGCGAGCAGCTCCGCCGTCTGCTGCTCCCAGGCGATGGCGCTGTCCCAGCTCGCGGGGAACAGCGGCTTCCCCGCCGAGTTCACGATCAGCTGCCCCTGCTCCGCGGTCAGGTGCTGGTTTTCCACGTAGTAGGCCTGAATCCACTTCTGGTGGTTCTCGTACTCCCACACCGCGGACTCCGCCCAGAACGGGATGTACGCGGCGATGGCCGCCGCCTTGTCCGCGTCTTCCAGGACCTCCACCGGGGACCAGAGGATGTCCAGCAGGTCGATGACGTTCGTCTGGATGACGTGCGCCCCTTCCCCGGCGAAGCCGTTGAGGTATTCCTGCAGGTCCGGCTGGCTCATCACCGCCACGTCGACCTGCCTTGCTTCCAGCGCGGTCGTGAACTCGTCGCTGGTCAGCGGGATGAGGTCCACCTCCTTGGTGGAGATCCCGGCCTGCGCCAGGATCCGCAGCAGCACCACGCCCTGGGCCTGGCCCTGGGAGAAGCCGAGTTTCTTGCCGCGGAACTGGCTGGCCGAGGTCAGGTCCGAGCCCGGCGCGGTGACGGGCCAGTACTCCGGCTTGCGATTCAGGCCCACCGCGACGATCTTGACTGGCAGCCCGGTGGACTGGGCCTGGATCGGCGGGATGCCCGCGTTCGAGGCCACGTCGAGGGCCTGAGCCCGGAAGGCCTCGATGACGTCGGGGCCGGCCGTGAGGTTCGGCCAGCTCGACACCTTGAACGGCAGCTTGGACAGCTGCCCGGACGCCCGCAGCGCCAGTTGCTCGGAGACGGGTGCGATCACCAGCGTGGTCGAGGGGGACACGGTTTTCGGCAGCGGGGAGGACAGGCCCAGCGTGACCGCACCGGTGGCGTCGGCCGAACACGCCGCGAGCCCCAGCGCGCCGGCGGCGCCGGCCACCGTGGCCAGGAATTCACGGCGTCCCATGGCCGGGCGCCGGGCGGCCAGGCCACCAGTGGTCACTCTTCGGGCTCGTTGACTCAGAACCATACTTAAACGGTAGGAAATATGGAATGGAGCCGCAATATTGCAACAATCTGAATTAATTAAGGTCTCGCCGACGCAGGCGAGGCCCGCCGTCTCCCGGCCGCGAATAGCGGCCAGCGACACGACGCCTGCCACGAACGCGATGGCCGCCGCGACCAGTGTGATGTCCAGGCCGCTGACGGCAGAGTTGGAACTTGCCACCGTCACCGCCCACAGCCCACATTGCTAATTTAGAATTGACCTAGATATGCGAATCGACGGGGGCTCCGGAGTACGTGGATGGGTCCGGCGCTATGCAGACACTGGCGGATCTGTTCGAATTCCGCGAACTTGCACCGTGGCGACGGCACCAATCATGACCACAGGTCCGGCTGGGTTATCACCGTGCCCGGCAAGTATGCGCCCGCCAGCCTGTGCCGCGCATCCAGCCAGCGGGTCAAGCGCGGCGCTGATGTCCGAAAGTCCCTCGGACTGCGAGCCAGGAGACCGGTCGGGGACCATCAAGCTACCCGGCCGCTACCCAAACAACAGAAGGGCAATCCAATGAGGAAAGTCGTAATGACCGGGTCCGAGATGTTCTGGTACGTGCTCTCAAACGTCTGTTTTGGCTCAGCCTATCTGATGAAGGTCCCGATCAAGAAGGCAATGGCCGACTATGGCCTGGTGCCCCAGCTGACTTCAGCAGAGACATTCTGGTATTACGCCGGCTGCGTGTTCTTCGGTACGGCCTATTTCACCAAGCTGCCCGCCGCCCGCGCCATCAGCGAGCTACCTGAGTTCGTCAAGGCACGGCAAGACGCCACAGAGACTGGCCCTCACATCGGAAGAATCGAGCAGGCCGGAGAGTTCGGCCACTGAACATGACCGACTGAACCGGCACGGCGGCGCCCGGATCGTCCGCCAGGTCACCTGCGCCGGGATCACCAAGAAAGTCATCCCCTCACACTGCGGCGCTAGCGGTTCTGCTCGGGGTGGATGCCGCCGGGTGATCATGGTGAGCCTCGCGGGCCGGTTCCGGGCACGGGGATCCCCTGGTACGGGGCTGGGGATCAGCTGCCGGGCGCGGGCCTGAGGGCGGCGGCGAGGCCGGCCAG
Source organism: Trebonia sp. (assembly GCA_035948445.1). Lineage (GTDB taxonomy): Bacteria > Actinomycetota > Actinomycetes > Streptosporangiales > Streptosporangiaceae > Trebonia. The sequence goes on from DASZJE010000064.1 coordinate 58,650, forward strand.
GGCGTGGATGAGCTCGGTGGTTACCGGCCCCGGAGGCGGGGCCGCGGGCAGGGAGGGCCGCGGGCACCTCGACCGCGGCGGTGAACGAGAACCAGACCCAGGACGACAACTTACGACCCATCGCTGAACCAGTTCGCCTCGCGTGACATGTACGACGGCGCCCTCGACACCATGAGCCTGACCACCGACCACCCTTCAGAATTTCTTGTCACAAAGTTCCCCTTATGTCCGACGGCGTCTCAACGTGGTTCTCGAGGCGCAAGATCTTGCCGACGATTTCGATTACCTCGGCATCCCGGTTATCCAGGCAAAACGAGAAGAAGGGAATGGACACGCCGAACAAGCTGCAGCGCACGCGGAAGTCCATGACGAGGTCGGCAGGCTCGTTCCCCCGGTGCTGCGCCGCTGGGACACCGAGCCCTTGGTGAACCGGCTCCTGTTGGGCGCGCTCGCCGCGACCTACCCGCTCCACGGTGCCGCCGTCGGGGAGGAGATCGCCGCCACCGCGCGTGACAGCGGGGGAACTCAGGCGGAGGCCTTCCTTCAGCTGGCAGGCCTGCTAATCCGCGGGGAACCGGGCCGGGCCATCGAGGCGGCGACGCGGATAGCAACATGGGCCGACGGTATCAGGTACGCCGCCCTGGACGATCAGACCATCGACCCCGGGATCAGGGCCCTGCACGTGCTGAGCGACACCGTCTATGCATGCGCACAAGCATCCCGCCGGGCGGCCTAGCCAACTTGCGGCCCTGGTGGCGGTGCCGCCCCCCGGATCGGCTGCCCGATGTCTGGTGCTGTGCCGCAGCCCTGCTTACTGCCATCAGCCCGCACACCGGTGACGTTCTCGCCGATTCCTTGACCGCGGCATCGAGTCAGGCCGCTCAACCGGCTCAGCGACGGCCGAGGACGCGGTCCAGGGCGCGGGCGACCTCGTCGGCCAAAGTCGCGGGCGAAGCCGCCGCCGTCACAGACGGCGGCGGCTCCTGCACCGTTTCGCGCACGTGGCGGCAGTCCAGGCACTCGACCTGGTCCAGCCGCCGGATCAGGTGCGCGCTGTCGCAGCGGACGCACTTGTCGAGTTCGGGGAGCGCGGACCGGAAGCAGGCCGGGCAGACCAGCACCTGATGCTCGGCGAGCACGCCGCGCTTCCACGGGCTGGGCTTCCCCGCCTCCGGGTCCGCCTGCCTCGTGCCGCACCGGTAACACGGCATCCCGATCCCCCCGATCAGTCTCTTACGCCGCTAGCGCCGCGGGCGGCGTGCCCTCGCCCTTGGCCTCGCCCCGGCGCGAGCCGGCCGCCACCCTGTCCTCGCCGCTACGCGAGATCGGCGAGCGCCTTCTGGTAGTCGGCGATGTCCCGCGCCTGCGGGATCGGGTTGACGACCTTCCAGCGGACGATGCCTTCCTTGTCGATGACGAACGTGCCGCGGATCGCCAGCCCCTTGGCCTCGTCGAACACGCCATACTCCGAAGCCACCGCCCCGTGCGGCCAGAAGTCCGCGAGCAGCGAGAACTCGAACTTCTCCGCGTCCGCCCACGCGCGGTGCGTGAAGAACGAGTCTACCGAGACGGTGAGCAGCTCGACGTCCTCCCGTGCGGTCGCCTCCGGGAACGAGTCCCGGAGTACGCACAGCTCGCCGCTGCACACCGGGCTGAAGGCGAGCGGGTAGAACACCAGCACCACGTTCTTCGAGCCGCGGAAGCTGGACAGCTTCACCGGCGTGCCGTGCTGGTCGGGAAGCTCGAAGTCCGGGGCGACGTCCCCGATCTCTACTGCCATGCCTGCATCCTCTCAGGGATAGTCCGCGCGTGAAAGCCCATGCCCACGCTTGCCACCGCCAATGTAGTCAGTGGCCGGACCGCAGGCGGCACTGTCGTTCGGGATAGGGATGTTAGCGTCTGGCTTTAGGCGCCACCAAACGGGAGCCGGACCAGTCGCGGCCCGCGCTCACACTCGACGTCTGGGACAGGCCCGCGGTGGGCGCTGCCTCCCCGATGTCGCTCGGCTCAACGTGGCCGGGGCGGCCCGCCTTTGGCGTCAATAGCCAGATGTACCCCCCGTCGGCGAGCGGCGCCGTCACGTCGACCAACGCGTCGACGAGGTCGCCGTCCTCCTCCCGCCACCACAACAAGACCACGTCGACAACGTCGTCGTAGTCCTCGTCCACGAGTTCGACACCCTCGACCGCCCTGATCGCGTCGCGCAGTTGCTCGTCGCAATCGGTGTCGTAGCCGATCTCCTGCACCACCTGGCCCGGCTTGATACCGAGCCGCTCGGCCTGGCCGCGTTCATCCTGCGCCTGCCGCGCGGTCGCGCTCACTGACTTTCCTCCGAATCCTTCCCCGCGCCCCCCAGCCGCCATGCGCGTCAGTGGCCGCGTCAGATCTTCTTGTTGGGACAGTTCACACTGGGTCGGCCCCTTGCGCAAGTGGCAATCCGCTTCGCGTGCAAAACCGGTCCCATTTATTGATCTTCCCGCCTTGCCGCCGGCCTACCCGGCGCGAGCCGGGCGGGACGTACGGCGACACGTACCGTAACGCACGTCCAAGTACTACCGTCGGGTAGAGATGAAAATACAGCCAGGACGTACGACGATCGGTCTAGACGAGACTATGAGATTCAGCGGCTAACAGCCGCCCCCAACCGCGAAGGCGAGGTCACGACCGTGGCTTCCGGACGCCAGCGTTACTCCATCATCAGCGACGGCCTGCCCACTCAGCTGCCGGACATAGACCCCGACGAAACCCGCGAGTGGCTCGACTCCTTCGACTCCGTCACGAGCGCACGCGGCCGGGGACGGGCCCGGTACCTCATGCTGCGCCTGCTGGAGCGGGCGCGCGAGCAGCAGGTCGGCGTGCCCGGCCTGCGCTCCACCGACTACATCAACACGATTCCGCCAGAGCGGGAACCCTGGTTCCCCGGCGACGAGCATGTCGAACGCCGGATACGCGCGTACATCCGGTGGAACGCCGCGATCATGGTGTCGCGGGCGAATCGCCCGGGACTCGGGGTCGGCGGGCATATCGCGACTTACGCCTCCGCGGCGAGCCTGTACGAAGTCGGCTTCAACCACTTCTTCCGCGGCAAGGACCACGGTGAATCCGGCGACCAGGTGTTCATCCAGGGCCACGCCGCGCCCGGCATCTACGCTCGCGCGTTCCTGGAAGGACGTCTTTCCCGGGCGCAGCTCGACGGCTTCCGCCAGGAGCTGTCGTCGCCGGGAGGCGGCCTGCCCTCATACCCGCACCCGCGGCTGATGCCGGACTTCTGGGAGTTCCCCACGGTGTCCATGGGGCTCGGCCCGCTCAACGCGATCTACCAGGCCCGGTTCAACCGGTACCTGCTCGCCCGCGAACTGCACGACACCTCCAGGTCGCACGTGTGGGCGTTCTGCGGCGACGGCGAGATGGACGAGCCGGAGGCCCTCGGCGCGATCGGCCTCGCGGCCCGCGAGGAGCTCGACAACCTGACGTTCGTGATCAACTGCAACCTGCAGCGGCTCGACGGCCCGGTGCGCGGAAACGGCAAGATCATCCAGGAGCTCGAGTCGTTCTTCCGCGGCGCCGGCTGGAATGTGATCAAGGTCATCTGGGGCCGTGACTGGGACCCGCTGCTCGCCAAGGACACCGACGGCGTGCTCGTCAACAAGATGAACTCCACGCCCGACGGCCAGTTCCAGACCTACAGCGTGGAGACCGGGTCGTATATTCGCGAGCACTTCTTCGGCGACGACCCGCGGCTGCGGAAGATCGCCGAGCACCTGTCCGACGACGAGCTCCGCGGCCTGTCCCGCGGGGGGCACGACTACCGCAAGGTGTACGCGGCGTTCAAGGCCGCCCGCGAGCATGTCGGCCAGCCGACCGTGATCCTCACGCACACGATCAAGGGCTGGACGCTCGGCAAGGACTTCGAGGCCCGCAACGCCACCCACCAGATGAAGAAGCTCACCCACGACGAGCTGAAGGAGTTCCGCGACCGCCTGTACCTGCCCATCTCGGACGCCGCCCTGGAGGCCGAGCTTCCGCCGTACTACCACCCGGGCGAGGAGTCAGACGAAATCCAGTACATGAACGAGCGCCGCGCCGCCCTGGGCGGGGTCCTCCCCCGCCGCGTCGTGCGGGCCAAGCCGCTCCCCCAGCCGCCCGCGGCGGTCTTCTCCGAGTTCGCGAAGGGCTCGGGGAGGCAGTCCGTCGCGACCACGATGGCGTTCGTCCGGATCCTGAAGGACTTGATGAAGGACCCGCTGATCGGCGACCGGTTCGTGCCGGTCATTCCGGACGAGGCCCGGACGTTCGGCATGGACTCGCTGTTCCCGACCGCGAAGATCTACTCCCCGTTCGGCCAGACGTACGAGGCCGTGGACCGCAACCTGCTCCTCTCGTACAAGGAATCCGAACGCGGCCAGATCCTCCACGAGGGCATCTCCGAGTCCGGCGCCATGGGCTCGGTCATCGCCGCCGGGAGCTCGTACGCCACGCACGCGACGCACATGATCCCGGTGTACGTGTTCTACTCGATGTTCGGGTGGCAGCGCACCGGCGACCAGATGTGGGCTCTGGGCGACCAACTCGGCCGCGGCTTCCTGCTGGGGGCGACCGCCGGCCGGACCACGCTGGCCGGCGAGGGCCTCCAGCACAACGACGGCCACTCCCCGCTGCTGGCCTCCGTCTCGGAGGCGTGCGTGTCCTACGACCCCGCCTGGGCGTACGAGATCGCCGTGATCGTTCGCGACGCCCTGCGCCGGATGTATGACGCCACGCCGGAACATCCGGACGGCGAAAACATCTTCTACTACCTCACCGTCTACAACGAGCCGTACCCGCAGCCCGCCGCGCCGGACGTCCCCGGACTTGAGGAAGGCATCCTCCGCGGCCTGTACCAGTACGCTCCCGCGCCCGCCTCCGACTCCGCCTCCGCCTCCGCCCAGATCCTCGCCTCGGGCGTGGCCCTGCCGTGGGCGCTGCGTGCCCAGTCCCTGCTGAGCTCGGACTGGGGCGTGTCCGCCGCCGTCTGGTCCGCCACGTCCTGGACCGAACTCCGGCGCGACGCGCTGGCGGCGCAGTCGTGGAACATGCTGCACCCGTCGGCCCAGCCGCGCGTTCCCTACGTGACGTCGGCGCTGTCGGGCGCCGCGGGCCCGTTCGTCGCGGTCTCGGACTGGATCCGCGCGGTGCCCGACCAGATCGCCCGCTGGGTGCCCGGCCCGTACACGTCCCTGGGCACGGACGGCTTCGGTGTCTCTGACACGCGCCCGGCGGCCCGCCGGTTCTTCCGCGTCGACGCGGAGTCGATCACCCTGGCGGTCCTGACCGAACTGGCGGAATCCGGCGCGATCGACCGCTCGGTCCCGTCCCAGGCGATCGCGAGATACAAACTGGACCTCCCGGTCTCACGCGCCCTCGCCTGACCCGGCGCCGCCGTGCCCGGCGGGCCTGTCGGATCGGATGTGGCTGACCGACTCGCCGGACATGGCACGCTGGGAGGATGCAGGCGAAGCGGGACGCGGCAGGGGACGTGCGGGTGCATCCGGAGACGGTGGCGCGCATCGAGCGGGCCACCGGCGCCCTCGGTACCGCGGCGATCGCCGCGCTGGAGCAGCGGCTGCCGTGGTACCGGAAGATGTCCGCCGAGAACCGCTCCTGGCTCGGGCTCCTCGCCCAGGCCGGCATCGCCGCCTTCGTGGAGTGGCTGAAGCATCCCGAGCGTGCCCGGCCGGCCGCCGCCGAGGTCTTCGGCACCGCCCCGCGCGAACTGGCACGCGCGGTCAGCCTCCAGCGTGTCGTCGAGATGGTCCGCGTGATCATCGACGCGGTCGAGTCGCAGGTGGAATCGCTCGCCAGCCCCGGCCACGAGGCCGAACTGCGCGAGGCCGTCCTCGTCTACGCCCGCGAGATCGCGTTCAGCGCCGCGCAGGTATACGCGCGCACCGCGGAAGCGCGCGGCGCCTGGGACGCGCGACTGGAGGCCCTCGTCGTGGACTCGCTCGTGCGCGGCGAGGCGGCCGAATCGCTGAACTCGTGGGCGTCGGCGCTGAACTGGTCGTCCTCCCCCGTCTCGGTGATCGCCGGAAACATCAACGGTGAGGACGCCGAACCGGTCATCGAGGAACTTCGCACGGCGGCGCGCCGCGGCCGGCTTGATCTCCTTGCCGGGGTGCAGGGCCCGCGGCTGATCCTCGTTCTGGGCGGGACGGACGAGCCGATGGCGGCGGCCGAAAAGTTCTCGGGCCGGTTCGGCCCCGGGCCGGTCGTGGTCGGACCCTTGGTCCGCGACCTGCGCTCGGCATCCGTCTCGGCCCGGGCGGCGATCGCCGGGCTGCGGGCGGCGCCAGCGTGGCCGGACGCCCCCCGCCCCGCCAGCGCGGACGAACTGCTGCCCGAGCGCGCCCTCGACGGCGACACCGAAGCGGCCCGCGTTCTCGTCGCCGAAGTGTATGAGCCGCTGCTGGCCGGCGGCGCGGCGCTGGTGGACACGCTGACCGCCTACCTGGAGCAGGGCTCGTCGCTGGAGGCCACGGCGCGCCTGCTGTTCGTCCACCCGAACACGGTCCGCTACCGCCTGCGCCGCGTCACCGACCTCACCACCTACACCCCGTCTGACGGCCGCGACGGCTTCACCCTGTGGATGGCCATCATCCTCGGCCGCCTCGCCGCCCGCCGCGCCTGAGCTGGCGGGGCGGGAGGGATAACCTCCGCTGTCGCGACGATAAGCCGCTGGCCGGACGCGGAGGGGCGCAAATCCGTCGCTAGTGACCGGCCGGTGACGGCCGGGTGAAGTCTTTTTGGAGGGAAGCTACAAGTATTCCGCGCGAAACTTCGTGTCGATCGTGACCAGGGTGGTGGACTCCTACAGGGCAATGTTTACAGCGTGCTGATCATTACCGCGCCCGGCCAGGGCGCGCAGACCCCCGGCTTCCTCTCCGCCTGGCTGGAGCATCCCGGCGTCGCCGAGCAGGTCGGCACCTGGTCGGAGCTGGCCGACCGCGATCTCATCCGCCTTGGCACCGTCGGCACCGCCGAGGAGATCACCGACACCGCCGTCGCGCAGCCGCTGATCGTCGCGGCGGCCCTGGTCGCGGCCGGACTGCTGCCCGGCGAGCCCGACGCGGCCGTCGGCCACAGCGTGGGCGAACTCGGCGCGGGCGTGCTCGCGGGGGTCATCAGCGCCGCCGACGCGATGCGCCTGGCGCGGGTGCGCGGCGCGGCCATGGCCAGTGCGTGCGACAGCGAGGCCACCGGAATGACCGCGGTGCTCGGCGGTGACGAGGAGACCGTGCTCGCCGCGATCGAGGCGGCCGGGCTCACTCCCGCCAACGTGAACGGCGCCGGGCAGATCGTCGCCGGCGGGACCCTAGCCCAGCTGGAAGCCTTCGCCGCCAGCCCGCCGCCTGGCGCACGGCTGCGGTCGCTGCGGGTCGCCGGGGCGTTCCACACGAGGCACATGGCATCCGCCGTCGGCGCGCTCGCCGCGGCCGCCTCGTCCGGGATCGTCGTGAAGGACCCGGCCATCACGTTGCTGTCCAACGCGGACGGCAGGGTCGTCACGTCCGGGCAAGCCTGGATCGAGCGTATCGTCGCCCAGGTCGCCGCGCCGGTCCGCTGGGACCTGTGCATGACCGCCATGCAGGACATGGGCGTGACCGCGCTGCTCGAACTGCCGCCCGCCGGCACCCTGACGGGCCTCGCCAAGCGCGGGCTGAAGGGCGTCGAGACCCTCGCGCTGAAGACACCGGACCAGTTGGACGCCGCCGCCGCATTCATCGCGGCACACTCGGCACGCGCATCACATGCGTCATATGCGTCACATGCGTCACATGCGTCACACGCGGCTCGTCCGGCAACGAAGGAGGCACAGTGAACGGAGTGCGGGTACTGGCGTTCGGCGGGTACCAGCCTGACAGGGTCGTCACCAACGACGATCTCGCGAAGATCGTCGACACCAACGACGAGTGGATCCGCACCCGCGTCGGCATCGAGAGCCGCCGGGTCGCGGCGGACGACGAGACCGTCACCGACATGGCCGAGGCCGCGGGCGCCAAGGCCCTGGCCGCCAGCGGCCTGCCCGTCGGCGACGTCGACCTCGTGATCGTGGCCACCTGCACGCCTGAGACGCAGATCCCGAACGTCGCCGCCAGCGTGGCGCACCGGCTCGGCATCACGGCCCCGGGCGCGTTCGACCTGAACGCCGCCTGTGCCGGCTTCTGCTACGCCCTGAGCGTCGCCGCGGACGCCATCCGGTCCGGGAGCGCGCGGCACGCGCTCGTGATCGGCGCGGAGAAGCTGAGCTCGTGGATCGACTGGACCGACCGGTCAACGTGCATCATCTTCGCCGACGGGGCCGGTGCCGCGGTCCTTGGCCCGGCCCGTCAGGGCGAGCCGTCCGGCATCGGCCCCGTGGTCTGGGGCAGCGCCGGGGACCAGGCCGAGCGGATCATCGTCCCGGAACGAAACGGGTACCTCCGCCAGGACGGGCAGGCCGTGTTCCGCTGGACGACGACGACGCTGGCGCCAATCGCGGCGCAAGCCTGCGAGCGAGCCGGCGTGAAACCGGAAGACATCTCGGCGTTCGTCCCCCACCAGGCGAACCTGCGGATCATCGAGGCAATCGCCAAGAAGCTGGGTATCCCGCGTGAGCGCGTCGCCGACGACATCGTGCACGCGGGGAATACCTCCTCCGGGTCGATCCCGCTCGCGCTATCCCGGATGGCCGAGCAGGGACGGCTGGAACCGGGCACGCCGGCGCTGCTGCTTGGCTTCGGCGCGGGGCTGTCATACGCCGCGCAAGTGATCACGCTACCCTGAGCCCGCCCCGACCACGGGCACGCGTTCCGCTGACGCATATCATCCCTGTTAAACACACATTCATCCCGTTAAACACATAACATCCCGTTCAACAGACAGAGGAGAAACAGTGACTGACCAGGAGATTCTCGCCGGGATCGCCGAGATCATCGACGAGGTCGCCGGCGTGCCGGCGGACGAGGTGACCGCCGAGAAGAATTTCGTCGAGGACCTCGACATCGACTCCCTGTCCATGGTGGAGATCGCCGTCGCCGCGCAGGACAAGTTCGGCGTCGAGATCCCGGACGAGCAGCTCAAGGACCTCAAGACCGTCCAGGACGTCATGAACTTCGTTTCGAAGAACCAGTAGTCTCCCGGGGGACGATCCCCTGCGAGCCGAACTATCGTGTGCATGAGGAGGAGTGTCCAGTGAGCAGCAAAGATCGGGCCAGCGTCGTCGTCACGGGTCTGGGCGCAACCACGCCGCTCGGCGGAGATGTCGCGTCGACCTGGTCGGCGATGCTCGCCGGGACCAACGGGGTGCGCACCATCACCGAGGACTGGGTGGAGTCGGTCCCGGTGAAGATCGCCGCCCCCGCGGCCGTCGACCCGGTGGAGGTCGTCGGACGGGTGCATGCCCGCCGGATGGACCGCAACGAGCAGTTCGCGCTCGTCGCTGCCCGTGAGGCCTGGGCGGACGCGGGCGCACCCGAGGTGGACCCGTTCCGGCTCGGCGTGGCGGTCACCAGCGGCATCGGCGGCATCGGCTCGACACTGACGGCGTACGACACGCTGCGGGACAGGGGCTGGAACCGCATCTCGCCGTACACGGTCCCGATGCTGATGCCGAACGGCGCCGCCGGCTGGATCAGCATCGAGTTCAAGGCGCGGGCAGGCGCGCACGCACTGGTGAGCGCGTGCGCGTCCGGTGCCGAGTCGATCGGCTACGGCATCGACATGATCCGCTCCGGGCGCGCGGACGTCGTCATAGCGGGCGGCGCCGAGGCCGCGATCATGGCCCTGAACATCGGGGCGTTCGCCGCGATGCGCGCCATGTCCACCCGCAACGACGACCCGGAGCACGCGTCCCGGCCGTTCGACAAGGGACGGGACGGCTTCGTCCTCGGCGAGGGAGCCGGCATCGTGATCCTGGAGTCCCGCGAGCACGCGCTCGCGCGCGGCGCGCGGATCTACGCGGTGGCGGCCGGTGCCGGCTACTCCGCCGACGCCTACCACATCTCCCACGGGCTGCCCGACGGGTCGGGCGTGCGGTACGCGATCGATGCCGCCATCCAGGACGCCGGCATCACCCTGGAGCAGGTCGCGCACATCAACGCGCACGCCACCTCCACGCCGGAAGGCGACCCGCTGGAGGCGACCGCGATCGCGGACGCGTTCGGTGACGCCGCTTCCGGAGTCGTGGTGTCGTCGACCAAGTCGATGACCGGACACCTGCTCGGCGGCTCCGGCGCCGTCGAGAGCGTCGCCGCCATCATGGCCCTCGTCGACCGGGTCGCCCCGCCGACCATCAACCTCGACGACCTCGACGAGGCCGTGACGCTCGACATCGCCACCAAGGCACGGTCCCTCGCGCCGCGTACCGAGGCGCCGATGGCCGCGCTGAACAACGCGTTCGGCTTCGGCGGGCACAACGTGACCCTCGCCTTCACCGAGTACGTCCCCGGCGAGGAAGCCTGACCGCGCTGTAGGACACCGCTGAGCGGCCGGTAGGCGCCCCGACCAGGGTGCAGCCTTCCGGCCGTTCGCTTATGCGCGTGTCAGCGTCAGGCTCGTCCATCGCCGAGGTCCCGGCCACGATGTGCTCTTCAAGATGTCATGCTTGGCATTCTCTCACTGGCGGTACCTTGCAGTCGTGATCGATTATGCCGCGGAGATCGAGCGGATAACTGGCGGTCCGCCAGACAAGGTCGCGTTCCGTGCGCTCTGTGCGCTTGTTGGCCGTACGGGGAGCCCTGCTGAGCTTGTCGCGTTGCGCGAAGAGCGGATCGCGTCGTGGCCTGACGCAGAGCGCGAGGCGCCATGGTCCTGGCTTGCCGCGCTTGAGGCCGGCTACTCCCGGCCGGGGTGGCCGCTGGCCCGGTCGCTGGCGCCGAACACACTACGGTGTGGTACTGCCGATGTCGCGCTGCCGGACCCGCGGATGCACCCCGAAGTGCGCGACGTGGCCCGCATCGACATGGGCTGGTTCGGGCGGGACCGGCTCGCAGCGCTGATCGAGACCATCGACCACTGGCCCGGCCTGCGGTCGCTAGATGCCTGCGTCCTCACCGACAGGGATGACGACCTGGTTGAGCGGTTCGCTGGCCTGCCGGCCGCCGCGAGCCTTGAGTCCCTGTGCCTGGCGGATGTCCGCGATGACCTGCGGAATTTCGGGAAGCCGCGGTTCCGCCCGGCGGCCGGGCGGCCATGGCGGCTGCGGCACGCGGGACTGCGGGCGCCTGACCAACCTCACCCACCTGAACGTGGCCGCCACCGGGCTCGGAGCCGACGGGCTTGCCGCCCTGATGCAGTCCAAGCGACTGCAGAACCTCGCCACCCTAGACTTGTCGTACAACCCGCTGGGCAGCTGGCCCGCGGCGCTCGCGAGCGCTTCCGCCTGGCGCACGCTGCGAACCCTGGACGTCGCTGAGTGCGGTCTTGGCGACGACGACATCGCGTCCCTCACGGCAGCGACCGCCGCGCCCTGCCTGCGCAGCATCTCGCTCGCCTACAACAGCGTGGGGTCCCGGGGAGCGCGGGCGCTTGCCTCGTGGCCGGTGCTGCCGCAACTGTGGGAGCTGAACCTGCACGAGAACATCATCGGAGACGACGGGCTGGTTGCCCTTGCAGCATCCCGTGCAGCGCAGATGCTGCTCGAACTCGACCTGGAGCAGGACTACTGGAATCCGCGTGTACGGAACCCCGGCACGCCGCTGCCCGCCGAGGTCACCGACTACGCCTCTTTCCCGAGCCTTGACGCGATGTTCCTTGGCATCATCGATGAGTACCACGGCGCCCGGTACTCCAGCGGGCTTCCCGCCCGCATGCGGGCGGACACCACATCAGCCAGCACTACCCGTCCCGAGCTGGCCGCGTTCCTGACCCACCTTGACATGGAAGAGTCCGACGACTCCGGCTGGGAAAGCAGAAGCGCAGACCATGACTTCCGTACCGGCCGCGCCGAACGTCACATGGAGTACCTCGACGAGGCCCGCGACTTCGCCCGCCGCATGATGGAGGGAGACATCGGGTGGCATCCGCCTGCCACAACCATTCAGCGGATCCCGCTGTCCTTACCTCCGGCCGCCATGGGCGCTGCCTACCCGGCAGTCGGTGATCGCCACTCGCAGGTGCCCGGCGATGGTGATACGACTTCAAGTGGATACGCCTGCCGGAGAGCGCCCAGCCAGGGCCATCTCCCACGCATCAACGTCGGATGGGGCGATGGTGGTCTCGGCGAGCCGGAGCATCTCAAGGCGGGGGCTGGGTCTCCGTTGCCTCTACGTCGGCGATGACCTGGAAGTTCTCGCCCATCAGACCTGATGCTCAACCCGGTGCCGAATGTAGTTGTCAGAATGGGAACGGGCGATACGGACGGCTGTCTCGACGAGATCCTTCAGGCCGTCCGGGTAGTGGCCGGGCCGGAGGGAGAGTCCCGGCAGGATGCAGCGGCGGACGTCGAGGTCCTCGTTGGCGACGAATTCCCAGAGCGCGGCGTGCTGCCACCTGGCCCGAAGGTCCTCGGTCGCGGCGGACTCCCGGCGCGCGTCCTCCCGCCATCGGGCCTGGAGTTCCGCGAGCGCCTCCCGCGCCGCCGCGGGGTCGACGGCGAAGCTTGCCCTGCACTCCGCAAGTCCCGGACGGTCGAAGTGCATCTTGGACCAGTACCAGGCTCGGGCAGCGCCCGCCTTCTCGGCGTTGGTGCCGCTGTCCAGAATGTCCAATAGGGCCTCCTGGACTTTACGCCGCCCGGCGGTGGCCAGCGCGGGCTCGATCAGCTGGCGGTTGGAACTCGGGTTCGGGTCATGGACGATCGCACGCATCAGGGTGCCGAAGGCCGCTTCAGGCCAGGGGCCGGACTGTTGCAAGCCAGCGACCACGGCCGCTCTCGCCGCATGCTCCCAGCGATATACATCAAGGCCTGTCAGGCCGGGCCCAGGGGGCAGTTCCCCGCCGGCGAGTTCTAGCACTTCGGCTATGTAGTCTCCGAACGATGGCACACGTAGTGTCGATGTCGCCGCCGGCCGTTGCGGTCGTCCGGATGGCCTGCTCGGAGTCTGCCAGGTGACAGGCGGCGGCCCAGATGGTGAAGGGGACGGACGGCCCCGGAGACTGCCTCGGGATGGGCGTGGGTGACCGTGGCCGAGAGTGCTGCCTGGCGGGCAGCCTCGGCGGGGTCCCACACTAAGCGGGAGGAGTGAATCCGCCTGACGCCGATTCCGGTGCGGGAGACGACACGGTCGGGGACGGCGGTGCCGGGGGGAACTGCGCCGCGGGCGCCGTCGTGAGCCGGTTGTACTCGCGACGGCGACGTTCGGCGAGGACGATGCCGAGGAAGTAGACCGGCGGCAGGCCCGGCGGGGGCGCCGGGGACACGCGGGCGGCGATGTCGGAGGCCAGCCGCACGCCGAGCTGCTCGCGAGCCGGGGAAGCGAGTTCGCTGTAGCGCGTGAGGTAGCTCGTGGCCGGCGCGGCGAGGTGATCTGGCAGGGCGGAAAGATCGAGCGACGCGGCCCAGGCGACGAGCGCGGGAGTCACCGGAGGCACTATCCCGCCCGTGGCCGGAAACGAGGCAGGGCCAGGGGGATAAGCGGCCGTCGAGTAGCCGGCCATCGCGGAGCGGGGGGCTCGCTCGCGCAGGGCGAAGGTGCCGGCGAAGATATCACCGAGACGCTTTCCCCGCGAGGAGAACAGGGACGTGATGAGGGCGGGCACGCCGAGCAGGATCCAGCACTCGACGGCTCCGGCGAGGGCGCGCACGAGGGCCTGGCGGAAGCGTTCCGGGCCGCCGTCGTCCCCGACCACGCGCAGGCCGAGAGCCAGCTTCCCCAGCGTTCTGCCCCGGCTCAGCGTCTCGAAGATCAGCGGGTACCCGACGATCACCAGCACGTACCCGGTGACGAACATCGCGGCGACCCACGCGGAATTCAGCCCGGCGGCGGACGCGAAGCCAGTTAGCGCCAAGATGACGATCAGCAGCGGCACCTGCACGAGCATGTCGATCAGGTGGCTGAGCATCCTGGTAGGGAACCGCGCGCACGGCAGGTCCAAGACCACCGCGTCCCCGGTGACGATTTCCTCCACGGAGTAAGCCTATTCCTCTAGGGTGCTATGCGTGGATAACGAGGCGTTTACCGCCGCGCACAAGGCCGAGTGGGACCGGCTCGCCGCGCTCGTCGACAGGCGGCGGCTCCGGGGTGCCGAGGTCGACGAGCTCGTCGACCTGTACCAGCGCGCAGGGACGCACCTGGCCCAGCTTCGCGCGAGCGCCGGCGCCGTCTCCGGCGCGGTCCCGGGGACCAGCGGAGCAGGCGACCCGGTAAGAACCGCCGAGCTGACGACGCTCGTGGCGCGCGCCCGCACCGCGGTCACGGGCGCGCACGTCCCGTCGTGGCAGCTTGTGGCCCGGTTCGCCCGCTACGAGTTCCCGGCAGCCGTCTACCGGGCGCGGTGGTGGTGGCTGGGCGCCGCCGCCGGTTCCCTCCTCGTCGCCCTTGCCACCGGCTGGTGGATCGCCCGCGACCCCGGCGTCCAGGCTGCCCTGCTGCCGCCCGCCGAGGCGAAGGCCCTCGTCCAGCAGGAGTTCCAGGGGTATTACACGGCCAGCCCCGCCGCGTCGTTCGCCGCGAAAGTATGGACGAACAACGTGTGGGTCGCCGCGCAGGCGCTCATCTTCGGGATCCTGCTCGGCATCCCCACCCTCTACGTGCTCTTCGAGAACTCCGTGAACCTCGGCCTGGACGGCGGCTACCTGTTCGCGCACGGCAAGGGCGTGCTGTTCTTCAGCCTGATCCTGCCGCACGGCATGCTGGAGCTGTCCGCGGTCTTCCTCGCCGCCGCCGCTGGCCTGCGGCTCGGCTGGACCGTGATCGACCCCGGTGACCGCCGGCGCGGGCAGGCCCTGGCCGAAGAGGGCAGGTCGACCGTCACGATCGCCATCGGGCTGATCGTCGTGCTCGGCGTGTCCGGGGTCATCGAGGCGTTCGTCACCCCGTCGCACCTGCCCGCCTGGGCGCGGATCGGGACCGGCACGGTCGCGGTGACGGCGTTCATCTGCTACGCGCTCGTCTTCGGCCGCAAGGCGGTCATGGCCGGCCGTACCGGCGATATCGAGGACGCCCCCGACATGGTCCCCGTCGCCTGAAGCGTCAGCCGATTGGAATGTGTGTACTTAATGGGGCCATCACCCCACTAAGTACCAACGCTCTAGCCGCGGTATCCCGCCTTGTGCAGTGCCTGGAGGATCTTGCGGGCGACGAGTTCGGGGTTCTTCCGCACCAGCCACGCCGGGAATCGCAGTACCCGGTAGCCATCGATGTTCAGGTCGTTGTCGCGGTCCATATCGTCCCACTGCTCCAGCGGTTCGCGGTGCTGCGTGCCGTCGATCTCGACGACCACGTTCCACTCGTCGAACAGCACGTCGATCCACCGTTGCCTGCCCTGCGCGTCCTTCCTGCCTACTTGCCTGCTCGGCTCCGGCAGTCGGAACTGCCTGATCACCCCGCGCGTGAAGTCCAGTTCCGATAGCGCCTGCGCCCCGCCCTCGATATCCCCGAGGATCGCGTACATGAGTCCGCGCCGGCGAATGCGCTTGTTGCGGTCAAGCACGTCCCGCAAGTCGCAAACCCTCGTTTTCCGCTGCTGAACCCCGGCCGCCAGCACCGCCATCGCCCCGCGATCTGTCGGCATCCACGAGGCGGCATCGACCAGTGATCGCGACATCCTCGTTCGCTTCGGTTCCAGGTGCGGATGCACGTCGTCGTCCGTGAGCATTCGCGAATAATGCATGGTTATCGGCAGTTTCGGCGCGGCTATGCGCGGCTTGCGCCCGGGCGGGGCAAGCAGGTGAATAGTTCGCTCATGGAATGGATCCTTACTTCCGAATCCGGCAAATCCGCCGAGCCACGCGGCCGTCAGTCCGGCCAGTGCGGCCCTCGGCCCGGCCGCCAGCACGGCCACCCGCAACGCCTGCGCTTCGGCGAGCGGCCCGGAATGAGTAACTATTACCCCTCTGCATGGCCGCTGCCAGCGCCCGGACGAAATGCGCCAGCGAATCTCTTCCTTCGACAGGAACCGGGACGCTGTCGCGGCGTCCAGGACGCAGTCCGTGTCCGCAAGCACATCTGCGAGCGCCGAGTCGCGCGTCACCATATTCGCCATGCTTCTAGGCTGATAACGCCTATCGGGGTTGTCAGCAGGCGATCACGGCCTGTGGATAACGTGTCCGGCATGTTCCCGCCCTGTGGACAGTCACTTGCGCGATCGCGAATCGCCTGGTATCGCAAATGGCAGTCACCGCCGTTTGTACTTAGTGGGGCCACCACCACATTAAGGACAAACTTTTACACTAGGGGGCAATCACAGGCGGCCGGCGCCCTTCATGGCCAGGTACGCGTCGGCGAGCGCGGGGGCCAGGCGCGCGGGCGGTACGTCGACCACCGTGGCGCCGAGCCGGGTGAGCTGGGCAGCCACCCCGGATCGTTCGGTAAGGGACCTGGCTGCCGCGGCGGCGGAGTAGACGGCGGCGGCGTCCCCGCGCCCGGCGGCGAGCTCGGCGACCCGCGGATCGGTCACGGCGCCGACGAGCAGCTCGTGGCGCGTGGCAACCGCACGGAATTCGGGCAGCAGCGTCACGGAAGGATTCAGGTCCGTCAGCAGCACCACCAGGCACCGGCGCCGCGTGTGGCTCAGGACGGTCGTGGCGAGAAGCCGGCCGTCGGACTCAGTCAGCTCGGGCTCCAGCGTCGCCAGCGCGTCGGTGACGGCGGCGAGCGCCGACGTGCGCGGCGGGGCGAGGACGCGTGCCCGCACGCGCTGGTCGGCGGCGATCAGGTCGACGCGGTCGCCCGCCTGGCTGGCCAGGGCGGTCAGCAGCTGGACCGCGTCCATCGAGGCGTCCAGCCGCGGAAAGCCGCCGACCCGGCCCGCGGACGTGCGGCCGGTGTCGAGGACGATGACGACGCGCCGGTCGCGTTCTGGCCGCCAGGTGCGGACGAGGACGTCGCCGCGCCGCGCCGTCGACCGCCAGTCGATCGAGCGCACGTCGTCGCCGATCACGTACTCGCGCAGCGAGTCGAACTCGCTGCCCTGCCCGCGCCGCGCCGCCAGGATCTGCCCGTCCAGCTCACGCAGCTGCGCGAGCTTCCGCGGCAGGTGCTTCCTGCTGTGGAACGGCGGCAGGGCGCGCACGCTCCAGTCCAGGCGCCTTCCGCTCTGCCGCCCCGCCAGCCCCATCGGACCGAACGACCGTACCGTCACCCGGCCGGCCCGGCAATCGCCGTGCCGTTGCGGGGCGAGGGTGGTGGTGAATCGCGCCTGGCTGCCGCTGCCGATCCGGAGGGTCCGGCGGGCCGGGGTGGCGTTCGCGGACGGCGGCCAGGCATCGCGGACATGGGCGTTGAGGGTGCGCCTGCCTGTGTTGACGATCGTCGTGGCGACCGTGGCCGTCTCGCCGAGGCGGACGCGGGTATCGCCCGCGCGCGTGAAGTCCAGCGTCTTGACCGGGGCGGCGAGGATGACGTCGGCGACGATCGCGGCGAGGAGAAGACCGTCGATGGCGACGACGACGGCCGTCGACCGTATGGCGATGACGACGATCACGGCGACCGCCGCCACGGCGGCCGCGCGGCCGCTCAGTGCCATGCCCGTGCCTCCCGGTGGGCCCGTGTCACCCGATAGGCCCGTGTCACCCGGTCACCTCGGGACCGGGATGGAGGCCAGGATGGCGTCGAGGACGCCTTCGGGAGTGACGCCCTCCAGTTCGGCCTCGGGCCGCAACTGGATGCGGTGGCGCAGCGCCGGCTTCGCGAGGGCCTTGACGTCGTCGGGGATGACGTAGTCGCGGCCGGCAAGCCAGGCCCAGGCGCGGCTGGCACCGAGCAGCGCGGTGGCGCCGCGCGGGGACACGCCCAGGCGCAGGCTCGGCGACTGCCGCGTCGCGCGGCACAGGTCGACGATGTAACCGGTGATCTCGGGCGAGACCTTCGCGTCGCCGGCGGCCTTCCTGGCCGCGAGCAGGTCGGCGGGGCCCGCGGCGGGCCGGATGCCGGACAGGTCGCGCGGGTCGAAGCCCGTGGCGTGCCGGGTGAGGATGTCGATCTCGGCGTCGCGCTCGGGGACGGTGACGAGGAGCTTGAGGAGGAAACGGTCGAGCTGCGCCTCGGGGAGCGGGTAGGTGCCCTCGTACTCGACCGGATTCTGGGTCGCGGCGACGAGGAACGGGTCCGGGAGCGTTCTCGGGCGGCCCTCGACCGAGACCTGGCGCTCTTCCATGGCCTCCAGCAGGGCGGCCTGGGTTTTCGGCGGAGTGCGGTTGATCTCGTCGGCCAGGAAGATGTTGGTGAACACCGGGCCCTCGCGGAAGTCGAACTCGGCGGTGCGCGCGTCGTAGACCAGGGAGCCGGTGACGTCGCCCGGCATGAGGTCCGGGGTGAACTGCAGTCGCTTGGTCTCGACGCTCAGGGCGCTCGCCAGCGACCGGGCCAGGAGGGTCTTCGCGACGCCGGGGACGCCCTCGAGGAGCACGTGGCCGCGGGCCACGAGGGCGATGAGCAGGCCGGTCACGACCTGGTCCTGGCCGACTACGGCCTTGGCGATCTCGGCGCGGACCGCGGCGAGGGCTTCGCGTGGATCCCGCGGGTCACGGGGGCCGTAGGGGTCTGCGGGCGTCACGATTGACGTACCTTCCGTTCGAGGATGTCCAGGTCATCGGCGAGGGTGACCAGCTGGGCGTCGGTGCGCGGTGCCGGGCCGTACAGCAGGGCGGTGACGTCCTGCGGGGCGTCGCCGGTGCGGGCGGCGACGGCCGCGGCGTTCGTTTCCCCGCTGCCGCCGCTGAGGCGGCTGATGCGGGCGCGGGCGGCCTGGCGCAGTTCCGAGGCGGCGCGGTCACGGGCGCGGCGGGCCTGGTAGAGGCGGCCGTGCCCCTCGACGGTCTCGGACGCGCGGACGACGACGGGCAGGCGCTCGGCGACGAGCGGACCGAGACGGCGTGCCCGCCACGCGGCGGCGAGCACGACAGCGACTGCCAGCTGGATCACGATCAGGTAGACCGGCCACGGCACGAGACTGGTGAACGAACGCTGTCCGGTCGCCGACGTCTGCCCCGCGGCCGCCGGGGACGGGACGACCCAGATGATCGTCCGGGCCTGGCGCAGGAGGTTGAGGGCGAGCGCGGCGTCGCCGTCGTCCCCCAGGTACTGGTTGGTGAGCGGGGCGCCGCTGCCGAGGACGTCGATGGTGCGGCGGCCGCCGCCGGAGTACCCGACCATGAAGTAGCCGCCGTCGGCGGGGTAACAGGTCTCGTCGGCGGGGTCGCCGCTCGACAGCACCACGCCGCCGGCGTAGGCGTTGCCCGCGAGGTTGGCGGACTCGTCGTTGCACAGCGGCGCCAGCACGCTCACGCTGGGGTCTTCGCCTGTGGCGGCGACGGCGGGAGCGATCGTGCCCAGCGCGGCCGGGGTGGGGCCGACCAGGAGGATGTCCCCGGCGAAGCGGCCGGCCGCGGCCAGCTGCGCGCTGGTCAGGTCGTCCGGGCTGGTGATCAGCTCCAGGTCCCCTGCAGAGGTGGTGGCGGCGCTGCCGGTTTCCGGTGCCTGGGTACGGATCACCCGCTGGCCGCGGGCCGCCAGCAGGTCGGCGAGGGCATGCCCGCCGGAGGGACCGGTGTCGTTCGGGTCCAGGTAATTCGAGGGGGACGGCTGCAGCAGCGCGATAACGGCCCCCGCGGCGAGCACCGCGAGCCCGAGCACGACGGGCAGCCGCCAGCGGCGCGCGATGCCCCCGGCCCTTCCAGCGTCCGCGGCGCGGCTCACGGCGCGCTCCCGGCGAGGGCCCCGCTCGTGGTCCCGGTGCCGCTCGTGGTCCCGGCGCCGCTCCTGGTTCCGGGGTCGCTCCGGGCCAGGGCGTCGTCGAGATCGCGCAGCCTGTCGTAGCCGGCCGGCGTGCCGGTGCCGTCGCCGTAGCGGATCCGGTCGAACAGCCGGGCCGCTTCGCGGAGTTCCGCACCGCGCGCGGGGAAGCGGGCGCCTGCCTGCGCGGCCAGCTCGTCCGCGGTACGGCCCGCGTCCGGGACGAGAATCCCGCGTTCTTCGCAGCTGGAGACGATGGCCCGGAGCCGCTGCAGGATAGCCGTGCTGTAGTCACCCGCGGCCGCACTCGCCGCCGCCGCGTCCCGCAACTGCCTGGCGGTCAGCGGGCGGGTATCGCGCGAGGCCATCGGGTACGCGCCGCGGCGCCCGGACCCGGCGAACGGCCCGATCCGCACCACGATCACGGCGATGACGGCGACCGCGAACGCCGCAAGGGCGACCAGCGACCACCAGCCGCCCGGAGCCGCCGTGCTCGCGCCGCTGAAAAGCCGCTGGAGGAACCCCTCGATCGCGTTGACAACCGCCTGCGGGACCGACGACGTCTGATGGTAGATCGCCTTGGACAGTTCCTGCCGGGCCAGGCGCTGCGCCGGGTCACGGCCGATCGGGACCGCCGAGATCACCACGGTCCCGGGGGCGGCGGGGCGGGGTACTGGCCGCCTTGCGTGGCGGCGGCCTGCAGTGCGATGTCCATCCCTTCCCTGCGCATCCGCAAGTCGGTATACAACAGGACGATCACGCCGGCGAGCAGCGGGGCCGTCACGGTGTCAGAGATGATCGTGCCGACCGCGGAGGCGGCCGCCGCCGCCACGGACGGGGCCACCGGGTGGCTGGTACCGGCGATGCCGAGCCCGCCGGTGAGGCTGCTGGCACCGCCCGCGAGCGAGAACGGGATCCGGATGATCAGGCTCGCCAGGCCCACGATGACCTCGGTGAGCAGCGTGATCCCGAAGATACGCCACCCGCTTCGCCGCACCAGCCGCCACGAGCGGCCCATGGCCTTGATGGGGCCTTCGCGCTCGAGCACGACGACGGGGATGATGAGCGACCACCGTATCGTCACGATTATCGCGAAGACCGTCGCGGCGATTCCCAGGAGGACGCCTACCAGGACGCCGAGCGGGGCCAGATGCGCGCCCGCCCCGATCGCGAAGCCGATGCCGACCGATATGCCGACGGCTATCATCCAGCCGAGCCCGATGAACAAGGCGGCAAGGATGAACGCCGCGATAAGCGCGCCGAGCCGGGGACGGGTGGCGCGCCAGGCGCTGGCGAGGGTTTCCTTCCGGCCGAGCACGCCGTTGCCGACCGCCAGCGTGAGAATGCCGGTGAGGATGATGTTCGCGAAGACACTGACGAGGGCGACCGCGCCGAACAAGACCGCGATGGTGACCCCGAACGCCCCCGCCTGCGACGGGGTGAGGGTCGTGCCGCCCTGCGAAGAGATGGTGACGTGGGTGAAGAATTCACGTTCCGCGACATAACTGATCACGGCGAGCAGCACGCCGGCCACGACGGCGACGATCGCGGACGGCACGAGGATCGCCTTGGGGTTCCACTTCATGGCGGTGAAGGAACCGTCCAGGATCTCGCCGACGCCGAGGGGCCGCAGCGGGATAATCCCGGGTTTCGGCGCGGGCGGCTTGCCGTAGCCGCCGTACCCCGGTTGGGGGGCGTACCCCGGGGCGCCGTAGCCCGGCTGGTAACCGTAGCCGGGAGGCGGCGGGCCATAACCGGGGGGCGGCGGGCCATAACCGGGGGGCGGCGGGCCGTAGCCGGGGGGAGGCGGCCCGTGCCCGGGAGGCGGCGGGCCGTAGCCGGGTCCCGGCCCTGGCTGCTCGTCATGGTTCGCGTGTTGGCCTGGGTAGTCAGACCCGGGACCTTCCGTCACTTCTTGCCTCTTTTTGGAGAACCCTCACGGGCCGACGCAACATAGTGGCACGCCTGGCAGGAGCGCGGAAGCCTCTTTCGAGTAACGACTTCGTTGCTAAGTCACCCTCGCGTCTACTTGCCCCTCGGGGTGCCGTCCCCGCCGGTCCCGGACGGGCCGGTCGGCGGTTCGCCGCCGGATCCGGAGCCGGCACCAGATCCGGTCCCTGGGTCGCCGTCGGAGGCCGAGGACCCCGACGGCCCCGAGTCCGGCTCGGCGGCCGAGGTCCCGCGGCTCTCCGCGAGGAGTTCCTCGAGACGTGCGCCGTGCAGGCGGCGGAACGTCCGGTGTGCCCGCGCCCGGTCCAGGATCGCCACCTCAAGCTGGTCGGCGGTCAGTTCGGCGTTCCCGTTGGTCGCGTTGGCCGCTGAAGCGGACGAGCCCGACGATCCGGCCGGCGGTGCCGCCAGCGCGGCCAGGGCCGCGCCGAGGGCCTCGGTCAGCGACATGCCGTCGGAGAACCGGTCCTTGAGCACGGTCGCCACCTGGTCGGCCTGCCCGCCGAAGGCGACGAAGCCCGGCTCGTCGGACACCGAGCCGTCGAACGTGATCCGGTAGATCTGGTCGCTGTCCGGCCGGGGGCCAACCTCCGCGACCACGAGTTCCACCTCGTAGGGCTTGAGGCTCTGGGTGAAGATCTGGTCGAGGTTCTGCGCGTAGTAGTTCGCGATGCTGCGCGCGGTGACGTCGCTGCGGTCATACCGGTACCCGGTAAGGTCCGCGTAGGTGACGCCGGCCTTCCTGAGCGTCTCGTACTCGGTGTACCGGCCGACAGCGGCGAACGCGATCCGGTCGTAGATCTCGCTGATCTTGTGCAGCGCGCTCGACGCGTTGGGCGCCACCATGAGGATGCCGCCCGCGTACTGGAGGGTCACGCAGCTACGGCCGCGCGCGATTCCCCTGCGCGCGTAGTCGGCCTTGTCCCGCATCGCCTGCTCGGGCGACACGTATCCAAACGGCATGGTCACCGCGGGAGCTTCCTTTGCTTCGTCGTGGGTGGGCGTCGTGGGTGGGCGGAGACGGTCGGGTGCGAGCTAGTTCGTGTTGCGCAGTGGCGCCAGGGGTCCGTCGGGCGACTGCATCCGCTCGCTGACGACCTGCTGGGCGTACTCTGCGGACTCGGCGTCCGGCAGCCGCCGGAAGCCGTCGTCGGTGATGGTGGCGATGACCGGGAAGATCCCTCGGGTGACATCGGGTCCGCCGGTCGCGGAGTCGTCGTCGGCGGCGTCGTACAGCGCCTGGACGCAGGCGAGCACGGTGTCACGGACGGGCATGTCGTCACGGTAGAGCTTCTTCAGCGCGCCCCGGGCGAAGATCGAGCCCGAGCCGATCCCGTAGAAGCGGTGCTCCTCGTAGGGGCCGCCGACCGGGTCGTAGCTGAAGATCCGCCCGGTGCCGGTTTCCTCGTCGTAGCCGGCGAACAGGGGGATCCAGACCAGTCCCTGCATCGCGCCGCCGATGTTGCCGCGGACCATCGCCGCGAGCTGGTTCGCCTTGCCCTCCAGCGACAGCTGGCGGCCTTCCATCTTCTCGTAGTGCTCGAGCTCGACCTGGAACAGCCGGGCGAACTCCAGGCCGAGCGAGCCCGTGCCGGCGAATCCCATCGCCGAGAACTCGTCGCTGCGGAACACCTTCTCCACGTCCCGCTTGGCGATCATGCTGCCCTGCGTGGCCCGCCGGTCGCCCGCGAGGACGACGCCGCGCTCACACGAGGCGGCGACTATCGTCGTGGCGTGCGGCAGGTCCTTGATCATGTCCCCTCCGCCTGGCTGCGGTCCAAGGACGCGCTGCCCGGCTGCCTGGGACCCCGGCAGCAGGGCCGGGGCGTAGGAGGCGAGGAAGTCCGTGAAGGAAGGGATCCGTACCTCCATGAACGCTTCCGCCGGCCGCCGGCCGCTGTCAGAGTACGTGCCCACTCCGCCTCCCTGCTGAAGCTGAATGTGATCTTCCTGAGCAGACACTACTGCCCGCGGCAACCGCTATGCACCTGTGCGGGCTTTCGCCTGGCGCGAACTCGCGCGGACCCGGTCCCGGGCAGCCGCGCGAGCTCGTCAGTGAGTCCTCCGGGCTCACTGACCGCCCTTCTGGACGTAAGAGCGGACGAACTCCTCGGCGTTCTCTTCGAGCACCTCGTCGATCTCGTCGAGGATGGAGTCCACGTCGTCGGTGAGCTTCTCGTGCCGTTCCCTGACTTCCTCGGCCGAGGCGGCCTGCTCCTCCTCGGTCTCCTCCGTCCGCCGCGTGGTCTGCCGCTGGCCTCCGCTGTCCTTGGTTGCCATCCGTCTACCTCCGTCACTCGGGGTGTCACCGGGGAATGACCCCCGCGCCCAACGTTATCCTCGCCCGCGGGGCCCGCGCTAACCCTCCGCGGGAAGACACGTTCATCGCGTCTGATTTAATCCTGCGCCGTGAGCGCGTTGACGAGGTCGGCGGCGGTCCTGCACCGGTCGAGGAGGCCGCCGACATGCGCGCGCGTGCCCCGCAGCGGCTCCAGGGTCGGCACTCGCTGGAGGGACTCCCGGCCGGGGACGTCGAAGATCACCGAGTCCCAGGAGGCGGCCGCCACCGACTCCGCGTACTGCCGCAGGCACCGGCCCCTGAAGTAGGCGCGCGTGTCCTCCGGCGGGTTGTCGACCGCCCAGTTGATCGTGTCCTCGTCGGTCAGCCGGACCATCCGGTCGCGCGCGACGAGCCTGTTGTAGAGCCCGCGCGCCTGCCGTACGTCGGAGTATTGCAGGTCGAACAGCTGGAGCTTCGGGTGCTCCCAGCCGAGCCCGTCGCGGCGCCGGTAGCCTTCGAGCAGCTCAAGCTTCGCGACCCAGTCCAGCTCCCGCGACAGCTGCATGGGGTCATCCGCCAGCCGCGCGAGCACGGACTCCCAGCGGTCGAGGACGTCGGCGGTCACCGGGTCGACGTCCGCGCCGTACCTGTCCTCGACGTACTTGCGGGAGTGCTCGAGATACTCGGTCTGCAGCTGTATCCCGGTCATCTTGCGGCCGTCCCGCAGCGTCACCAGGTGCTTCAGCGTCGGGTCGTGCGACACCGCGCGCAGGTCCGCGACCGGCGCGTCCAGCGACAGGTCGACGGTGATGAACTTGTCCTCGATCATCGCGAGCACCAGGGCGGTGGTGCCCAGCTTCAGGTAGGTGGCCACCTCGCTCATGTTCGCGTCGCCGATGATGACGTGCAGCCGCCGGTACTTCTCGGGGTCGGCGTGCGGCTCGTCGCGCGTGTTGATGATCGGCCGCTTCAGCGTGGTCTCCAGGCCGACCTCGACCTCGAAGAAGTCCGCGCGCTGCGAGACCTGGAACCCGGAGCCGCGCCCGTCGGCCCCGATGCCCACGCGTCCGGCGCCGCAGACGACCTGCCGCGTCACGAAGAACGGCGTCAGGTACCTGACGATATCCGCGAACGGGGTCGACCGGCGCATGAGGTAGTTCTCGTGGCAGCCGTAAGACGCGCCCTTGTTGTCGGTGTTGTTCTTGTAGAGCTGAATGCCCGCGCTGCCCGGCACCATGGCCGCCTTGGCCGCAGCCTCCGCCATGATCCGCTCGCCGGCCTTGTCCCAGATCACCGCCGAGAGCGGATTCGTGCACTCCGGCGCCGAATACTCCGGGTGCGCGTGGTCCACGTAGAGCCTGGCCCCGTTCGTCAAGATGACATTGGCCAGCCCCAGGTCCTCGTCTGTCAGCTGGGTGGAATCCGCTGATTCCCGGGCGAGGTCGAACCCGCGCGCGTCGCGCAGCGGATTCTCCTCCTCGAAGTCCCAGCGGGCACGCCGCGCCCGCGCGGCCGTGGCCGCCTGGTACGCGTTGACGATCTGCGATGAGGTAACCATCGCGTTGGCACCCGGCTGACCCGGTACGGCGATGCCGTACTCGGTCTCGGTGCCCATCACCCGCAGCACGCTCATAGATGACCAGCCTAGTGCCGACGAGCGGGCATATCGCCCGTCGGCACACTAGACGTGCGGCTCACAGGTACTGGCCGGTGTTGGCGACTGTGTCGATGGAACGGCCAGCCTCGGTGCCCTGCTTGCCGGAGACGAGCGTCCGGATGTAGACGATGCGCTCGCCCTTCTTGCCGGAGATGCGTGCCCAGTCATCCGGGTTGGTGGTGTTGGGCAAGTCCTCGTTCTCGCGGAACTCATCGACGCACGCGGCGAGCAGGTGCGCGACCCGGATGCCCTTCTGCCCGGTGTCGAGGAACTGCTTGATGGCCATCTGCTTGGCCCGGGCCACGATGTTCTCGATCATGGCACCGGAGTTGAAGTCCTTGAAGTACAGGACTTCCTTGTCGCCGTTGGCGTAGGTGACCTCGAGGTAGCGGTTCTCCTCGGTCTCGGAGTACATCCGCTCCACGATCCGCTGGATCATCGCGTCGACGGTGGCCGTGAGGGACCCGTCGTGCTCCTTCATATCGTCCGGATGCAGCGGCAGGCCGGTCGTGATGTACTTGGCGAAGATGTCCTTCGCCGCCTCGGCGTCCGGCCGCTCGATCTTGATCTTGACGTCCAGGCGGCCGGGCCGCAGGATCGCCGGGTCGATCATGTCCTCGCGGTTGGAGGCGCCGATGACGATGACGTTCTCCAGGCCCTCGACTCCGTCGATCTCCGACAGCAGCTGGGGCACGATCGTGTTCTCGACGTCGGAGGAGACACCGGACCCGCGGGTACGGAAGATCGAGTCCATCTCGTCGAAGAACACGATCACCGGCATGCCCTCGGACGCCTTCTCACGGGCCCGCTGGAAGACGAGCCGGATGTGCCGCTCGGTCTCGCCGACGTACTTATTCAGCAGTTCGGGACCCTTGATGTTGAGGAAGAAGCTCTTCCCCTCGGCACCCTTCTTGACCGGGCCAGTCGCCGCGGACTTGGCCGCGACCTGCTTGGCGAGGGAGTTCGCCACGGCCTTGGCGATGAGCGTCTTGCCGCAGCCGGGAGGACCGTAAAGCAGCACGCCCTTCGGCGGGCGGAGCTGGTGCTCGCGGTACAGGTCGGCGTGCAGGTAGGGCAGCTCGATGGCGTCGCGGATCTGCTCGATCTGCGTGCCGAGACCGCCGATGTCGGTGTAGGCGATGTCGGGGACCTCTTCGAGGATGAGCTCCTCGACCTCGGCCTTGGGGATGCGCTCGTAGACGTAGCCGGAACGCGGCTCGAGCAGCAGCGAGTCGCCGCCGCGGAGCACCTCATCCAGCAGCGGTGACGCCAGCCGGACGATCCGCTCCTCGTCGGCGTGCGAGATGACCAGGGCGCGCTCGCCGTCGGCGAGCAGTTCCTTGAGCATCACGACCTCGCCGGCGGTCTCGTAACCCTGGGCCAGCACGATGTTGAGAGCCTCGTTGAGCACGACCTCCTGGCCGGGCTTGAGCTCTTCGACATCCACGTTGGGGCTGACGTTGACCCGCATCTTCCGGCCGCCCGTGAAGACGTCCGCGGTGCTGTCCTCGCCGGCCTCGAGGAAAACCCCGAAGCCGGATGGCGGCTGCGCCAGCCGGTCGACTTCTTCCTTGAGCGCGATGATCTGATCCCTGGCCTCACGCAGAGTCACGGCCAGCCGCTCGTTCTGCGCGCTTACCGATGTAAGGCTCGCCTCGGTCTCGCGGAGACGTTCCTCCAGCAAGCGGACCTGGCGTGGTGAATCTGCGAGTCGGCGTCGCAACATCGCGATCTCCTCATCGAGCGAGGAGATCTGCGCGGTAAGGCTGCTCACCTCGTCCTCGTGCCGCGAAGCGCGCCCGCCGTCATCCCTTGCTGCCACGGCCCACACCTCCTCCTGGGGAGTTGAACGTAATTAGACCCTACCTACCTGACGGCCTTTCCTAACCTCTCGGCACGTATCCGATTCGTCACGCCGAGGTCAGGACTCAAGAAAACGCAGGCCATGGGTGCTCATCCAGCCCACAGTCACATTTACATCGCGTCATGTAACACATTTTGCCCGAACGGACCCTGGCACCTCCCGGCGCCCCCCTCTCATCGGCAACTCCCGGCCGCCGCTCGCGCGGATCTGCCTTACTAGCCGATGTCCGCGGCCGAGCCCATGTCCACGGCGCCGGCTTCTTCGGGGTGGGCGCCTTTGGCGGGGCGGCGGCGGCGGGGCGGGGCGGTGACGCCGTCGGCCAGACGGCGGGCCGTGACCAGGAAGGCCGTGTGGCCGATCATCCGATGTTCCGGGCGGACCGCGAGGCCGTCCACGTGCCAGCCGCGCATCAGGGTCTCCCACGACGCCGGCTCGAAGAAGCCGCCGTGCGACCGGAGTTCGGTCACCACGCGGGAAAGCTGCGTCGTGGTGGCGACATAGACGCACGCGAGGCCCCCGGGGATGAGCGCCCTGGCCGCGTCGGCGACGCACTCCCACGGCGCCAGCATGTCAAGGAGCACCCGGTCGTAGGTGCCGGGTTCATCCGCCGGGGTGACCGGAGCGGGGATCGCAGGCGAATCAGCCAGGGTCGTTCGGGAAAATTCCGGAGAGCCGGGGACGGAGAAGTCACCGACCCGCAGGCGCCACCACGGCGGCGGGTCGCCGAAGTATTTCTCCACGTTCGCCTTGGCGATCTGCGCGAAGTCGGCGCGGCGCTCGAACGAGATCAGCTCTCCGGAGGGGCCGATCGCGCGCAGCAGCCAGCACGACAGGGCGCCGGAGCCGGCGCCGGCCTCCAGTACGCGCGCACCTGGGAAAATGTCGGCATAAGCGAGGATCTGGGCGGCGTCCTTCGGGTAGATGAGGGCGGCGCCGCGCTTCATCGCGAGGGTGTAGTCCGCGAGCAGCGGGCGCAGGGCGACGTATGCGGTGCCGCCCGCGGCGACCACGACGCTGCCCTCGGGCTCGCCGATCAGCTCGTCGTGCTTCAGCGAGCCCCTGTGGGTGTGGAACTCGGCGCCCTCGCGCAGGACGATCTGGTGCATGCGGCCCTTGGGGTCGGTGAGCTGCACCTGGTCCCCTGCCGCGAACGGTCCGCGTGTCTTCACCGGGGAAGCCTACACGCGAGGGGACGGCTCACCGCCCCCGCGACCGCGCGCGGTGGCCGCCGCCTGGCGCTAGACGCCCGCGAAGACGTGGTCGAGGTCGCGGGCGGCGAGCACGCCGTACACCTGGCCGGACGGTTCGACCAGGAGGTACTCGCTGGCGGGCGCGCGCTTGATCGCCTCAAGCAGCGCCATGCCGGAGATGTCGGCGGGCAGGATGAGGTTCGGCTCGATGGACCGCGCCAGGGTGCCGGCCTCGACCCACGGGCGGCGCTGCGGCGGTGTCGCCATCACCGCGGCCTCGTTGACGATCGCGATCGGCTTGCTGTCATGGTCGACGATGACGACGGCGCGGGCACGGGACTCATCAGCCCGGCGCACCGCCTCGGCGAGCGGCGTGCCCGGCGGCACCGAGATCGCCCGGCGGGCGAGCCTGCGGGCCTGAAGCTCGGGCAGGCGCTCGCGGAACTTCGTGGCGCGGATGGACTGGCCGGCGCCTATCCACATGAACGCCGCGATCACCACGACCATGATCGTGTTGACTATCGTGTTGTCGAAGACCCTGCTGAAGCCGGGGATGAACGGGCAGGCGACGAGGACCACGGCGAGACCACGGCCCGTCCACGCGGCGGCGATCGTCGCCGTGGCGGGACGGCCGGTGAACTTCCAGATGACGGCGCGCAGCATCCGGCCGCCGTCGAGCGGCAGGCCGGGCAGGAAGTTGAAGAGCCCGACGATGAGGTTCACGACCATGAGTTCCCAGACCAGCACGCCGCTCCAGCCGTGCTGGAACACGCGCATCAGCGCCCACGCGGCGGCGGCGAGGACCAGGGACAGCGCCGGCCCGGCGGCGGAGACGCAGAATTCCCGCAGGGGCGTCTCCGGCTCCTTGTCGATCTCGGACAAGCCGCCGAGGGGGTACAGCAGGATGCGCCGCACCGGCAGGCCGTAGCCGAGCGCGACGAGCGAGTGGCTCAGCTCGTGGACCAGGACGCTGAGGTACAGGAGAATCACGAAAACAGTCGCGATGACATACTTCCCGGCCCCGTTGCCCAGGACGGTGCTGAAGTTGTTCGCGTACAGGACCACGTAGACCGCGGCGATCACGATCCAGTACGGCGAGATGTACACCGGTATGCCGAACGGCCGGGCGATGACTATCCCGGAGTTCCCGCGGCGTCCCTGGCGGTCCCTCTGGTCGTGCTGGCCGTGCTGCGGGGGTTCGGCTTGGCTGTTTGCCACACCCCGATGCTACGTGCATCCGGGCATGCCTGCGGAATGTCGGTGGTGTGCCCTACGGTGGCGCTGTGGACGAAACTGAGATCGCATTGCCGCCCGCGCCTTCGGCTCTGTCCCCGTCGCGCGCGTCTGACTTCATGACGTGCCCGCTGCTGTACCGGTTCCGGGTGATCGACCGGCTTCCTGAGCCGCCGACCACGGCCACCGCGCGCGGGACGCTGGTGCACGCCGTGCTTGAGCGGCTGTTCGACCAGCCGGCGCCGGCGCGGACCCCGCAGGTGGCGCTGGACCTGATCACCGGCGAGTGGGACCGGCTGTCCGCGGCGAGCCCCGACCTGGCCGCGCTGTTCCCGTCCGAGGACGAGCGGGCGGCCTGGCTGGGCGAGGTGCGCGCGTCGCTGGACGGGTACTTCACGCTCGAGGATCCCCGGCGGCTCCAGCCCGCCGAGCGGGAGTGGTACGTGGAGACCACGCTCGATTCCGGGCTGCGGCTGCGCGGGTACGTGGACCGTCTTGACGTGGCACCGGGCGGCGAGATCCGGGTCGTCGACTACAAGACCGGCAAGGTGCCGCGGGAGGCGTACGAGGCCAGCGCGCTGTTCCAGATGAAGTTTTACGCGCTGGTGATCTGGCGGCTGCGCGGCGTCATACCGGCGATGTTGCAGTTGATGTACCTGGCGGACGGCGAAGTCCTGCGCTACTCCCCCGACGAGGCGGACCTGCGCGCCACGCAGCGCAAGCTGGAGGCGCTGTGGCAGGCGATCGAGCGCGCGCGCGAGTCCGGTGACTGGCGGCCGCGGCCGAGCAAGCTGTGCGACTGGTGCCGGCACAAGGCGCTGTGCCCCGAGTTCGGGGGGACGCTCCCGCCATTGCCGGCGCCTTGAGCTAATCAGGCCGAGAGGACGGCCAGCAGGATCACCGCGGGGATCACCACCGCGGCGATCGCCGGCCACGACAAGCTCGCGGTCGCTGTCGCCGGTTCGGCGTGAGACTGGCGGGCACGTTCGCGCGTGGCGCGGCGCTCGAGACGGATGGCGATCGCCTTGGCGACCGGCAGCGACGCCAGGTACCGCGCCTCCTCGGGCAGCCGTGGCGACTCCCGGGCAGCACCGCCCCCGGCCTCACTCCCGGCAAGCCACGCGGACGTGGCCCGCGAGGCGACGAGCGGCAGGCCGCGCCCTGACCGCGCGGGTCCCCGGGCGATCTTGCGCTTCGCGCGCGCCGAGACGTACAGCGCCCAGCAGTCCAGCCGCCCGGAGTCTCCGGCCTCGCTATCCGCGGCCTCGCCGGGCGCGTAATGCACCCGCACCCACTCGCCCGTGTCCACGGACTTGATGAGCCGCCACGGAACCCGGTGCACGCGGAACGGGTTCACCACCGTCAGCCCGGAGTCGTCCGCCACGACCTTGGGACGCAGCGCTAGCGTGTAGACCAGGCCCGTGACCAGCAGCAGGATCGCCGAGATCACGGTGGCGAACCGCGCCGACGGCAGCCCCTCGACCGCATAGTCGGCGACGTTGACGACGACGAACACCACCCATATCCACCACAGGGCGACCGGCGGCGCGAGCCGGAAAACCTCTCGGGTCCCCGCGCTCACGGGCGTGCCGACGCGGGGCTGGCCGGACGTGCGGGACGGCATGCCGTCAAGGGTAGCGCTCGCCGCCCGGCCACCTCGCGGGTGTTAGCTGTTCGACAGCCGCGACTGCCGAAGCAGCCGTCACATGATGCGGACGCGGGGATCAAGGGCGGCGTAGACCAGGTCGACGACGATGTTCGCGAAGACCACGAACACCGCCGCGATGATGACGAAGCCGATGATCACCGGCAGGTTGTCCTGGAAGACCGCCTGGACGGACACCTGGCCGATGCCCCCGAGCCCGAACACCGTCTCCACCACGACCACGCCGCCGAGCAACTGCCCGATGTCCACGCCGAGCTGTGACACCACAGGCGTGAGCGCCCCGCGGACGGCGTGCCGGAAGATCACCCGCCGTTCGGACAGCCCCTTCGCCCGCGCCGTCCGGATGTAGTCTTCGCCGAGCGTCTCGAGCAACTGCCCGCGCGTCAGCCGGGTGTAGACCGCGGCCTGCACGGCGGCCAGCGTGATCCACGGCAGGATCATGTGGCCGAGGAACGTGCCGAAGCCGGACGTGATCCCCGAGTAGCCGATGTTGATCCAGGTGAACCCGTGCGAGTACAGCGGCTGGAAGACCAGCCAGATCAGCAGCTCGCCGATGACGAACACGGGCATCGACAGCCCGATCAGCACCACGACGTTGGAGAACCGGTCGAAGAACGACCGCGCCCGCGTAGCGCTGATGATGCCAACCGCAATACCCGTGACCAGCCACAGGATCATCCCGCCGATCACCAGCGAAACCGTGGGCGGCAGGTCCTGCTTGAGCATCGTGTCCACGGACTCCTGGGTGAAGTAGGAGTAGCCCAGGTTGCCGTGGACGAGGTTGTTCAGGAAGTGCCAGTACTGGGTCATCTTCGGCTGGTTCAGCCCGAGGTTGTTGATGACCTCGTTGATGACCTGCGGCGTCGCGGCGTGGCCGGCGAGCTCGCGCGCGACCGTCGACACCGGACGGGAGAAGAACAGGAAGAACGCGGCGGTGGCGACCAGCCACACCACGACGATCCCGGTCAGGATGCGCCTGATGAGGTAACCGAGAAGAGCCATCTATTTCGCCTATCCGTCAGCTGCCGCCCGGCGCGCGGACCGGGTCGGGGAAGTTCGTGTCCGGGCCAGCGCCACCAGTGCCGCCGGCCGTGCCCTCGCTACCAGCCCGCTTCCGCGCGCGAGCACGACGGCCCCGCATCCGCCGCGCGGCGATGAGCCGCTCGGTGCGCGGGTCCATGGCGTCGCGAATGCCGTCGCCGAGCAGGTTGAACGCGAGCGTGGTGATGAGCAGGAAGAGCGCCGGGAACGCCAGGTACCACCAGGCAACCTGGTAGAAGTTCTGCGCGTCGGCGAGCATGTTGCCCCAGCTAGCCGTCGGCGGCTGGATGCCAAGGCCGAGGAAGGACAGGGTGGCCTCGAACACGATCGCCTGCGGGATGTACAGCGTGGCGACGACCAGAACCGGCGCGAGCAGGTTCGGGAGGATGTCGAGGAACATGATCCTGAAGGGGCCGGCGCCGAGCGACCGCGCGGCCTCGATGTATTCCTTCTCCTTGATCGACAGCGTCTGGCCGCGCACGATCCGGGCGATGCCCGCCCAGGAGAAGAACGTGATGAGGACCAGGATGATCGTCAGGCTCGGGCCGAAGGCCTCCGCCAGTGCCAGCGCCAGCACCACGTAAGGGAACGCGAGCACGGTATCCGTGAGGCGGGCGAGCAGCGTGTCGATGATCCCGCCGAAATATCCGGCCATCAGCCCGACCGTGACGCCGAGGAACGCGGCGATCGCCGTGGTGACCACGCCGACGAACAGCGAGATCCGCGCGCCGTACAGGATACGGACGAACAGGTCACGGCCGGTGCTGTCGGTGCCCAGCCAGAAGCCGTTGGTGAACGGCCCGATCGGGTTGCCGGCCGCGTTCTCGCCCTGAATCGGATAGGCGGTGTTCGGCGGGTGGCCGGTGATCGAGGCGAACACCGGCGCGATGATCGCGAGCACGATCATGAGCACGACCACGCCAAGCGCGATCATGGAGACCCTGTCGCCGCGCAGCCGCCGCCAGGTCAGCTGCCACTGGCTGCGGCCCTCGACTGGGGCGGCCGCCTCCTGCGCCGCCTCGACTCCGTGGGCCTGGAAGTCGACCTCGGTAATGCTCACGTGAGCTCCTTCGCGCTGACGGAGGCGAGGGTCTCGCCATCCGCGACCGGGAAGTGGCATGCCGCCAGGTGGATGTTCCCGCCGACGATGCCAGTCGCCGCGGCCCCTGTCGCCGCGGCCCCTGCCGCCACGGGCTCAGCGCCGCTTTCCTGATACGGAACCAGCAATGGTTCCTCCCTTGAGCACACCTCCTGCGCCTTGGGGCAGCGCGGATGGAAGCGGCATCCCGCGGGAGGATCGATCGGCGACGGCACATCGCCGGTGAGGATCACCCGATGCCGGGCGGCCGCGGTATCCGGGTCCGCGGCGGGCGCGGCGGATAGCAGGGCGACCGTGTACGGGTGCCGCGGGTGACCGTAGAGGTCGTCCTTGGGTCCCGCCTCGCCGACCCGGCCCAGGTACATGACCGCCACCTTGTCGCTCACGTGCCGCACGACTTCGAGGTCGTGGGCGATGAACAGGTAGGAAAGCCCGTACTCCTGCTGCAGGTCGGCGAGCAGGTTCAGCACCTGCGCCTGGATCGACACGTCGAGCGCGGACACCGGCTCGTCGCAGATGATCAGCTTCGGCCGCAGGGCGAGCGCCCTGGCCACCCCGATGCGCTGCCGCTGGCCGCCGGAGAACTCGGCAGGGAACCGGTTGTAGTGCTCGGGGTTGAGCCCGACCCGCTCCATGAGTTCCTGCACTTGCCGCTTGCGCTCGGCGCCGGTGGCGGTCTTGTGGATGATAAACGGCTCGCCGATGATAGAGCCGACCCGGCGCCGCGGGTTGAGCGAGCTGTACGGGTCCTGGAAGATCATCTGGACTTCGCGGCGCAGCGGGCGCATCGCGCGCCGGGAAATGTTGGTGATGTCACGGCCGTCGAAGATGACCTTGCCCGAGGTCACGGGGATGAGCCCGGCGACGCAGCGCGCGAGGGTCGACTTGCCGCTGCCGGTCTCGCCGACCAGCCCGAGCGTCTTGCCGCGCTCGATGACCAGCGACACGTCGTCGACGGCGTGCACCTGCCCGACGGTGTGCCGGACGAAGCCGCCGGCCCGCACCGGGAAGTGCTTGACCACGTTCTCTACCCGGACAAGGACGTTGTCGTCCGTTGTCGCCGGCGTCCTGGCCGCGTTCGTCGCGGTGTCAGCCATCAGGCCGCGCTCCCCTCGTCACCCGTCGCGATGCCCAGTTGGGCGGCGGCCGCGGCGGCCACCTCGGCCGCCTCCGCGCCGCGGTGCTCGCGCACTACCTCATCTCGCAGTTCCTCCGCCTCCGCCGACATGCCCGCCGTCTCCGCGGGCAGCCAGCATGCCGACGTGTGAGTGCCGCTCTCGGTGACAAAGTGCAGCGCTGGCTCCTCTTTCAGGCAGCGGTCGAACACATAGGCGCACCGCGGGTGGAACTTGCAGCCGGACGGCAGGTTGATGAGGCTCGGCGGAGCGCCGGCGATCGGCCGCAGCCGGGCGCCGGACGCGGAACTGCTCGGGATCGACTCCAGCAGGCCCTTGGTATACGGGTGATGCGGCGCGTAGAACACGTCCCGCTTGGCAGCCTTCTCCGCGGCGCGCCCCGCGTACATGACCATCACATCGTCCGCGATGTCGGCGACCACGCCGAGGTCGTGGGTGATCAGGATCAGCGCGGTGCCGGATTCTTGCTGGAGGTGCAGCAAGAGGTCGAGGATCTGTGCCTGCACGGTGGCGTCGAGGGCCGTCGTCGGCTCGTCGGCGATGATCAGCTTCGGCTCCAGGGACAGGGCCATCGCGATCATGGCACGCTGCCGCATGCCGCCGGAAAACTGGTGCGGGTAATCGTCGACGCGCGTCTCGGGCTTGGGAATGCCCACCCGGCGCAGCAGGTCGATGGACCGCTCGCGGGCTTCTTTCTTGGACACCGACTTGTCGTGCGCCCGGATCATCTCCGAAATCTGCCACCCGATCCGGTACAACGGGTGCAGGCTCGTCAGCGGGTCCTGGAAGATCACCGCGATGCGGGCGCCGCGCACGCGCCGCATCTGGTCCTCGGGCAAGTCGAGCAGGTCGGTTCCCTCGAACACCGCGCTGCCCGTCACTTCGGCGCCCGGCGTCAGCGCGAGCAATGTCTGGGTGAGCACGGTCTTGCCGCTGCCGGATTCCCCGACGATGCCCAGCGTCCGCCCGGCATCCACGTCGAACGACACGCCGCGGACCGCCTGCACCACGCCGTCAGCCGTCGAGAAGCTGACGTGCAGGTCCTTTACCTCAAGCAGGGTCACTTGGTTTTCCTCCGGCCAGTCTGCCGCCGCGCGGATCGGCGCGCATCGCGGCAGAACTAGCGTCGCACATGATTGGTATGGCAGCTACTACGTGCGGATCCGGCCGGGGTGCTGGCACCCCGGCCGGATAACACGCTTGCTGTGGACTGGAACGGGTTCCGGTCAGCTGCTGGCTAGCCAGATGTTGGCGAGGTCCGGTTCGCCGAGGTTGGGGTTCCACAGGGCTGTCTGGTACGTGGTCCCGTTCGGCAGCACGCCGCGAACCCGCTTGCTGGAGATCTGCGCCCAGTTCTGGCTCTCGATGGGCACGATGACCGCGTCCTTCATGATTTGCACGTCCGCCTGGTGCCAGTACGTGCCGGACTGCGACACCGTCGGCGCGGCCTCCGCCTTGGCGATCAGTCCGTTCACGGTCGAGCTGTTGTAGCAGCCGTAGTTGACGGTGTTGATCACGCAGTTCGGGCCCGCGAACAGCGCCTGGACGACGGTGCGGCCATTGTCGCCGAACCAGTCGGGCACCCAGTTGGCCAGTGCCATGTCGAACGTGCCCGGCTTGTTGTTCTCCGGCGCGTTACCCAGGTCCACGAAGTAGGTGGAGCCAGGCTCGCCCTTGCCGGTCACCGTGATCCCGCACTGCGCGAGCGACGCCTGCACGGCCTCGAATGTCCGGGTGCCCGGCGAGTCGTTTATGTACAGCAGGGAGAGATTGATCCCGTGCGGATAGCCGGCCGCGGCCAGGTCGCTCTTGCACATCGCGACGTTGCCGTCGCCGCTGTTGTCCGGGTACAGGTTGTAGTTCACGTAACCGGTGTTGCCGGGCGGGATCACCGTGTTGATGACCGACGCGATGGACGGCCCGCCCACCGACTTGACCACCGCGACCTTGTCCAGGCCGTATTCCATCGCCTGCCGCACGAGCAGCTTGTCGATGGCACCGCCCTGGTTCGGGCTGCGCAGGTTGAACACGAGGTACGGGTAGGTGGTCGACCACGGCCAGATCTGGAAGTTCGGCTGGTGCGCGGCTATCAGCGACGGGATCGAAGCCGGGTTGACGTTCTCGTCGTTGGACATGTCCTCGCTGCCGGCCTGGATCTCCGACAGCTGCGTCTCCGCCGAGGAGCCGTTGATGGTGACCACCATCTTGTCCACGTACTGATGGCGGATGGTGTCCGTCGACTGCTTCCAGGCCGGGTTCTTCACGAACGTGATCGACTTGCCCGACACATACGAGCTGACCGAGTACGGGCCGTCCGAGATGAGGTTCTGGTCCAGCTGGAGGCTGTTCGGCACGTAGCTGTCGTACTCGACAGGGCGCGCCGAGGCGAATGGCATCGCCAGCATGTACAGGAAGTCGGTAGACGGCTGCACCAGCGTGAACTGCAGCGTCATGGAATTGATCGCCTTGATGCCGGAGATCGTGTTCGTGTTCTGGAAGTTCGCGATGTTCGCGGCCGTCGGCGGGTGCGCCTTGGTGTTCGCGAAGTACGCGGTCTCCGCGGCGTCGTACTGCGCCAGGCCCGCGATCGTGGACGTGTAGTAGTCCGCGTTGCCGACCGGGCTCACCGGGTTGAAGAACGCCTTGAACTCGCGGATGAAGTCATCCGCGGTCACCTGGCGGGCCGGCGTCGTGTCCCAGTCCACGCCCGGCTTGATGTGGAAGGTGTACACCTTGCCGCCGCCGGTGATCCCGCCGTTCGCGACGGTCGGCACCTGGGTCGCCACGTCCGCCGTCGGCGTGGTGTCCGTCAGCCAGCCAGCGCTGGTCGTGGAGCTGTAGGGCACGCTCTGGTAGCTGACGAGCTGGCGGGTGTAGATGCGTTCCAGCATGTAGTCCGGCGTGTAGTACGCGGGGACGGTATCCATGTGGTCAGGCCCGCTGTTGGCGACGATGTTGACGGTCCCGCCGGCCTGGATCTTCTGGTTGCTTGTCGACGTGGAGACCGAGCTGGTGCCCGAGTTCCCCGAACTCGAGCACGCGGCCAGGCCGACGGCCGCAACCGCCACCGCGGCGAGTGCGCCGACACGCTTGGACACTGTGGTCATGAGCATGTTCCTCTGGTCTTCTAAGGTCAGGCTGAGTGAGGCAGCTACCGGGCGCCCCGGCGCTAATGATCACTGCCTACCGGAGAGATTCTGCGCTACCTACGCCGAAATCCAGAGCAAAACAGCGGTCGTGGCTTGATTGTGATGAAAATCGTCCTCGTTTGTCACATGGGATACCTTAAATGTGACTTATGAGACGAGTGTTACCTGGATCCGCAAATGCGTAGATTACCTAGCGAATCGGTCGCCATGAACCGCACCCTTATCGCGCGAAACGCGCCCCGCGAATCGAGCACCACCCGGTGCCTCAGGTTTTGGCGCGGTCAGATTCCGCGGTTGCGGAGGATGTCCTCGATGTCCGTCATGTCGTCACCGGACGCCGGGGACGTCTTCGCACCCCTGGCGGGCTTGGCCGCCTTTCCCCGCTCCGCCTTCCCTCGCTCCGCCTTGGCCTGCGCGGCGGCCGTCCCGGAGGGCGCCGTCAGGTCCCGCGTGTCGAGCGTGAGCGTGTCCAGCGCCTGCGCGGGAGCGGCCGTCTTCCCCGGGACAGCCGAGGCGGCGCCGCCCGCGCCGGCCGTGCCCCGCGTCCGCTCCGCGCGCGCGTCCTTGCGCGCGAGCCGGGCGGACCTGCGCCGCGCGCGCCCGCCCGTGGTGACAAACAGCAGCGCGGCTATGCCGGCCACGCCGACACCCGCCCACTTCACCGGGGAAAACACGAATCCGTCCGCATAGTGGCCGATCGCCACGCCGATCTTCCAGAACATCTCGACCGAGCCGGTCAGGTAGGCCGCCAGCGGGAGCAGCGACCACGCCGCGCCGCGCAGCATCGACCGATATCCGCGCCGCCGTCCGAAGTAGTAGCTCAACACCAGCCCGACCGCGGTCAGCCCCGCGCAGATCGGAAGCCAGACGATACTGCTGTAATTCATGGCACGCGCCTCCCTGCCCCAGCTTTCAGGGTAGCTCTACCTGCCTAACGCCCGCTCCAATGCGATCGCGCCTTTCCGGACTTACCCGGCGAATTCGCGCAGCGTGGCGAGGGTGAGCTCGGTAAGCGACGCGACCACCATGCGCTGGCCGGGCACGGGCGGGATCGGCACCAGGGATGGCACCGCTACGACCCGGCAGCCGGCCGCGCCGGCGGAGGCGGCGCCGTTCGGCGAGTCCTCCAGCGCCACGCAGTTCTCCGGGTCGACATCCAGCAGCTTCGCCGCCAGCAGGTACGGATCGGGGGCCGGCTTAGTCTCGGCCACGTCCTCACCGCAGACCGTCACGGGGAACGGGAGCCCTGTCGCGTCGAGCACCGCCTCCGCGAAAACCCGCTGCGAGGACGTGACAAGCGCGTACGGCACTCCGGCGGCCGCGACCTCGGCCACGATCTCCCGCGCGCCCGGCCGGATCACGACCCGCCCGGCGCGCGTCCGCTCCAGCATCCCGTCGATCAGCCACCGCGCCACCGTCTCCGGCGGCACCAGGCGGGTCGCCCTGGCCAGCAGGTAGCTCACGCTGCGCTCCATGCTCCCGCCGAGCAGCGCCTCCTGATCCTGCTCCGTCCACGGCGCGCCGAGCCGCCTCGTCACCTCCGTCTCGGTC
Source organism: Trebonia sp. (assembly GCA_035948445.1). Classification (GTDB taxonomy): domain Bacteria; phylum Actinomycetota; class Actinomycetes; order Streptosporangiales; family Streptosporangiaceae; genus Trebonia. The sequence goes on from DASZJE010000064.1 coordinate 98,317, forward strand.
TCCAGCCACAGCGGCTCCGTGTCCACGAGCAGCCCGTCCATGTCGAACAGCACCGCCGCAAGGCTCACACGCGTCTCCTCAGCTCTATGCGTACCTCAGATCCTGCTACTGAGGATCGTAAGCGAGGTTGGGGCGTAGCCACTTCTCGGCGTCAGCGACGTCCGTCCCGCGACGGCGGGCGTAGTCCTCGACCTGGTCGCGGCCGATGCGGCCCACGGTGAAGTAGCGGGACCCGCTGTGCGAGAACAGCAGGCCGCTGACGCTGGAGGCGGGAGTCATCGCGTAGGAGGTCGTCAGGCCCATGTCGAAGTCTTCCGCCCCGAGCAGTTCGAAGAGCTCCCGCTTCAGGCTGTGGTCGGGGGACGCCGGGTAGCCGAACGCCGGGCGGATGCCGCGGAAGCGTTCGGCGTGCAGGTCTTCGATGCTGACCGGGCCCTCCGGCTCAAACCAGTCCCGGCGGGCGCGCAGGTGCGTGTGCTCGGCGAACGCTTCGGCCAGGCGGTCCGCGAGTGCCTTGACCATGATCGACTTGTAGTCGTCGCCGTCCGCCTCGTACTTCTTGGCGAGGTCGTCGGCGCCGTGGATCGCCACGGCGAACCCGCCGACGTGGTCACCGTCCGGGGCGACGTAGTCGGCGAGGCAGCGGTTGGGCCGGCCGTCCGGCTTGACGGTCTGCTGACGCAGCATGGGCACCCGCAGCTCCGCCGCCCCCGTGCCGGCCCCCGTGCCGGCGCCCGGGCCGTCGGCGGCGCGGTCGACGATGATGTCGTCACCGTCCGCGCGGGCGGGCCAGAAGCCGTAGCCGCCGCTGGCGGTCAGCAGGCCATCGGCGATGATCTCGTCCAGCAGGGCGCTGCCGTCGTCGAACAGCTCCTTCGCCTGCGGGTCGCCGAGGATCGCCGGGTATTTGCCCTTCAGCTCCCAGGCGATGAAGAAGAACTGCCAGTCGATCATCGCGCGCAGTTCGGCCAGCGAGGGGGTGACCGCGCGGATGCCGGTGAACGCCGGGACCGGCAGTGCGTCGAAGGGCACCTGCTCGCGGTTACGGCGGGCGGCGTCGATGGACAGCATCGGCTGGCTGCGGCGGGCCTCGTGCTGCTCGCGCAGGCGCTGCTGGTCGACGCGGTTGCCGGCGTCCAGTTCGGGGGCGCGCGCGGGGTCGAGCAGGCCCTGCACCACGCCGACGACACGGGAAGCGTCCAGGACGTGCAGTGTCGAGGCGCCGTAGGCGGGGGCGATCCGGACCGCCGTGTGCTGGCGCGACGTGGTGGCGCCGCCGATCAGCAGCGGCTTGGTGATGCCGCGGCGTTCCATCTCGGCCGCGACGTTCACCATCTCATCCAGCGATGGGGTGATCAGGCCGGACAGGCCGATGATGTCGGCTTCCTCGGCGACGGCGGTGTCGAGGATCCTGGCGGCGGGGACCATCACGCCCAGGTCGATGACCTCATAGTTGTTGCAGCCGAGCACGACCCCGACGATGTTCTTGCCGATGTCGTGCACGTCGCCCTTGACGGTGGCGAGCACCACCTTGCCGTTACCGCGCGGCTTCTCCTCCGGCGCGAGGCCGGCCTGCGCCCGCTTGGCCTCGGCCGCCGCTTTCTCCGCTTCCATGTACGGCTCGAGGTAGGCCACGGCCCGTTTCATCACCCGGGCGGACTTGACCACCTGCGGCAGGAACATCTTCCCCGCCCCGAACAGGTCGCCGACGATCTTCATGCCGTCCATCAGGGGGCCCTCGATGACGTCGAGGGGGCGGGCGGCCTGCTGCCGGGCCTCCTCGGTGTCTGCCTCGACGTGGTCGGCGATGCCGTGCACGAGCGCGTGGGATATGCGCTCGGCCACCGGCGCGTCCCGCCACGCGAGGTCCTGCGTCTGCCTTGTCTGGCCGGCGCTCTGCGACTTCACCTGCTCCGCGTACTCGACGAGCCGGTCGGTCGCGTCCTCGCGCCGGTCGAACAGGACATCCTCCACCAGCTCCAGCAGGTCCGGAGCGATGTCCTCATATACGTCAAGCTGGCCGGCGTTGACGATGCCCATGTCGAGCCCGGCGCGGATCGCGTGGTACAGGAACGCCGCGTGCATCGCGCGGCGCACGGTCTCGTTGCCGCGGAAGGCGAAGCTCAGGTTGGAGATGCCGCCGCTGGTGCGGGCGCCGGGGCAGCGCTGCTTGATCAGCGGCAGCGCGTCGATGAACGCCTTCGCGTATCCGTTGTGCTCGGCGATGCCGGTGGCGACCGCGAGGACGTTCGGGTCGAAGACGATGTCCTCAGGCGCGAAGCCGGCCTGCCCGGTCAGCAGGTCGTAGGCGCGGCCGCAGATCTCGACCTTGCGCTCGGTGGTGTCGGCCTGGCCCGCCTCGTCAAAGGCCATGACCACGGCGCCGGCCCCGTAGCTCTTGATCTTCCGTGCGTGGTCGAGGAAGACCTCCTCGCCTTCCTTCAGGCTGATCGAGTTGACGATGCCCTTGCCCTGGACGCACTTCAGGCCGGCCTCGAGGACGCTCCACTTGGAGCTGTCGACCACCACCGGGATCCGGGCGGCCTCGGGCTCCGTCGCGATCAGGTTCAGGAACGTGGTCATGGCCTGCTCGCTGTCGAGCAGGTCCGCGTCCATGTTCACGTCGAGCAGGTTCGCGCCGCCCCGCACCTGATCCAGGGCGATGTTCGCGGCCGTCTGGTAGTCATCGGCCTCAATGAGCCGCCGGAATTTCGCGCTGCCCATGACGTTGGTGCGCTCGCCGATCATCACGAAACCCGTGTCCGTGGTGATATCGAACGACTCAAGCCCGGAAAGCCTGCTGACCTCGCCGCCTGCCTGCGGCACGGCGCGGCGGCGGCCGCGGCCGATCGCCTGCGCGATCGCCGCGATGTGGGCCGGCGTGGTGCCGCAGCAGCCGCCGACGATGTTCACGAGGCCCTCGGCGGCGAAGTCGCGCAGGAAGTACGCGGTGTCTTCCGGTGTCTCGTCGTAGCCGCCGAACGCGTTCGGCAGCCCCGCGTTCGGATGGCACGCCGTATACGTCCCGGCGAGGGTGGCCAGTTCGGTGATGTGCGGCCGGATCTCCTTGCCGCCCAGGGAGCAGTTCACGCCGACGACGAGCGGGTCCGCGTGCCGGACGGAGTTCCAGAACGCCTCGACCGTCTGCCCGGACAGGGTCCGCCCGGACAGGTCGACGATCGTCACCGACAGCCACAGCGGAAGGTGCGGGGCGACGTCGCGCGCCGCCTTGATGGCGGCCTTGGCGTTGAGCGTGTCGAAGATGGTCTCGATCAGCAGCAGGTCCACGCCGCCCTCGGCGAGCGCGGCGATCTGCTCGGCGTAGGAGGCGCGCACCTGGTCGAAGGTGACGGCGCGGTAGGCCGGGTCCTCGACTTTGGGCGACAGGGAGAGGGTGACGTTGAGCGGGCCGACCGAGCCGGCGACGAACCGCCGCCCCCCGGTTTCCCTGGCGGCCTCGTCCGCGGCCTGCCGGGCGAGCAGGGCGCCGCGCACGTTCATCTCGTGGACCCGGCTCTGCAGGCCGTAGTCCGACTGGCCGAGGCTCGTGGCGGTGAACGTGTTGGTCGTCGTGATGTCCGCGCCGGCCGCCAGGTACTGCCGGTGAACGTCGAGCACGAGGTCCGGACGGGTGATGTTGAGCAGGTCGGGGTCGCCGGCGGTGTCGCGGTCGTGGCCGTCGAGGCGGTAGTCGGCCGCGGACAAATGCCGGGACTGGATCATCGTGCCCCAGGCACCGTCAAGGACGGCGATGCGCTGGTCAAGCAGTCCGGCTAGTTCTCCCACGGCTTCTCCCACGGCTTACCTCCTGGTTCGGCATTCGCTGTTCACAGGAGGCGCCCTTGGTCATCGCCAGTCACGCACGGCGGAGGCCATGCGCGCAGCCGAGCGTGGCGGGCTAGCTACCCGTTGCAGCGCCTCTCGGCCAGCTGTCCCCCATCATAAGGGCCCAGGCCTAATTTTTGTAGTGAGATCTTGTGACGAACCACAATCCATCGCCTGGAAACAACCACGAAAAAGGTACGACAGAACCTGCGGCACAGACAGGTGACACGGGGAGGGCGACAGGCGACGTAGGCTGTAACTTGCAGGGCAGGACGCGCAAGACACGGAGGTGAAATCATCAAGTTCAGCGATGCCGACGGACCGCTCGTCCACCCGGTGGCGATCGCCGCCTTCGAAGGCTGGAACGACGCCGCGGAGGCGGCCAGCGGCGTGGTCAACCACCTGGGCATGGCATGGGAATCCACTCCGATCGCCGCGATCGACCCTGATGACTTCTACGACTTCCAGGTGAACCGCCCGGTGGTCGAGGTGGTGGCCGGCAAGACCGAGCGCCTGGTCTGGCCGACTACGCGCCTGTCCCTCGCGCGAGCCAGCGCGACCGGGCTGTCACGGGACGTCGTTCTCGTGCACGGCGTGGAACCGAACATGCGGTGGCGCGGCTTCACTGAGGAGCTCATCGGCGGCCTCGGCGAACTGGGCGTGGAGATGGTGATCATCGTCGGCGCGCTGCTCGCCGATTCTCCGCACACACGCCCGGTTCCCGTCCAGGTGAGCGGGTCTGACCCGCGACTGCTGCGCGAGGTCGGGTCGGAGCCTTCGGACTACAAGGGATCGTCGGGAATCGTCGGCGTGCTCCAGTACTCGCTGAGTGCCGCGGACATACCGGCCGTGACGCTGTGGGCGTCCGTGCCGCATTACGTTGCCCAGGCGCCATCGCCGAAGGCGACCCTCGCGCTGCTGCGCACCGTCGAGGACCTCCTCGACGCGACGCTGCCGATGGCGGATCTCCCGGAGGAGGCCCGCGCGTGGGAGCGGGGCGTGGACGAACTCGCCCAGCAGGACTCCGATGTCGCCGAGTACGTGCGGACGCTGGAGGAGGCCAAGGACGCGACCGACCTGCCCGAGGCGTCCGGCGACGCTATCGCGCGCGAATTCGAGCGGTACCTGCGCCGCCGCGGCAACCCCGAGCACGGCGACCTGTAGGGCGCACCGGGGGCCAGGGGTCAGACCGGAGGCCAGGGGACAGCGGGCCAGTCCTCGGGCGGGTACGGGTGGACGCGGTGTTTCAAGAGCGTGGCGACCCGGGCCATGGTCGCCTCCATTTCGGTTCGGGTGAGGTGCCTGGCCAGTTCCCCCGCGAGCCAGCCGTCGGCGAGGTCGACGGCCAGCCGGCTCAGCGCTTCCACGCTGCGGCGCGGCAGCGTCTTGCCGCGCCACTGCCACAAGACGGTGCGCAGCTTGTAGTCCTCCGAGAACGTGACGCCATGGTCGCAGCCGTACAGGTGGCCGTCGGCGTCAGGGAGCAGATGGCCGATCTTGCGGTCGGCGTTGTTGATGACCGCGTCGAACACCGCCATCTCGCGCAGCCCCGCATGGTCGCGGCGGCGCGCCAGCGCGACAAGGTCCACCTCGGGATCGAGGTCGACCCACAGCTGGCACATTCCGGGACCGAACGGGCCGTCGCGCATCACCGTCGGCGGCACGATGTTCCAGCCCGCCGCCTTGCTGACGGCGTAGGCGGCGACCTCGCGGCCGGCGAGGGTGCCGTCAGGGAAGTCCCACAGGGGGCGCTCTCCCGCCACGGGCTTGTACACGCAGTTAGCCTCGGCGCCGCCGCCCTTGATCGTGCAGTAGAGCGTCGCGTTGGACGCCTCGACGAGGCGCCCCTCCACTTCGAGCGTGCCGCGTTCGAGGAGTTCGAGCGCGGCGCGCTCGCCGTCCTGTGCGCTCCCGCGGCAGTCTGAGGGGGTCGTCTCTCCGGGAGTATCGGCGTTCCCCGCGGTTGCCCGGTCAGCCATCGGCGGCCCGGTGACCGTTCTGCCTGGGGCAGATGTGACCGCCCGCGTCCAGCGGCAGCCCGCACAGCGGGCACGGCGGGCGGCCCGCGGCCACGATCTGCTGCGCCCGCTCCGCGAATGCCCGGGCGGCCGCGGGCGAGATCCGTACGCGCAGCACGCCCGGCCCGTCCGCGGGGAGGTCCTCGGCTAGCGGCTCGACGGGCTCCTCGCTCTCCTCCTGCGCCTCGATCACGACCCGGTCGCCGTCGCTGTCCCAGGCGAGCGCGATCGCCCCGACCCGGAAATCCTCGGTGAGCGGCAGGTCCAGCGGAGCGTCGTCCTTCAAAGAGGAGGGCGCGGCGGCGGGGACGGCGACACTGCCGCCTGTGCGCCGCAAGACCTCGTCGAGCAGTTCGTCGATCCGCTCCGCCAAGAGGCTGACCTGGAACTTCTCCAGTGCGACACTGGTCACGCGGCCACTTGAGGTCGCCTGAAGGTAGAACGTGCGGTCCCCGGGCTGACCGACGGAACCTGCCACGAACCTGTCCGGCGGGTCATAGTAAAACACCGGCATAACTCCTATCCTCCCGCGCTGCCCGCGGCATCGCCATCGACCGCGGCGCCGGGGTCGCCATCGACCGTGCCGCCATCGACCGTGCCGCCGGCGACACCGGCGCCGCCGCCAATCATGGCGTCGCTCTCCCCGCCCGGCCGGGTCTCGCCTGGCTGGGACGCGCCCGATGCCGGACGGGGCAGCAGGTCGTCCACGCCACCTCCCGTGTCGTTCAGATGCAGCAGGAAAGGCCGCAGCGGTGTGTACCGGATCACGGTCAGCGAGCAGGGATCCGCCACGATGCGCTGGCACTGGTCAAGGTGCAATCCCAGGCTATCGGCCACAATGGCCTTGATAACGTCCCCGTGGGAGCAGATGACGTAGGTCGCGTCCTTGCCGAGTTTCTCATTCCACTCCCGCACCGCCGACACCGCGCGGTGCTGCATGTCGAGCATGCTCTCGCCTTCGGGGCCGGGGAAGCGCACGGCACTCGGATGCGCCTGCACGACAGGCCACAAGGGGTCCTTCTCCAGCTCTTTCAGCGACTTCCCTGTCCAGTCCCCGTAACGGCATTCGCCCACGCGGTCATCGGTCACCGGGCCTGGCCGGTCGCCGCGCGCGGCGGCGATCGCCTCAGCGGTCTGCTGGCAGCGCACTAGCGGGCTGGTCACGACCGCGGCCAGCGGAACGGGTGCCAGTCGCTCCGCGAGCGCCTTCGCCTGCGCCCGCCCGCGCTCGTCGAGACTGATCCCCGGCGTCCACCCCGTGAGCAGCTGCCCGGTCGTGGCGGTGAGGCCGTGCCGCACCAGCAGAACTGTTGTCACGCTTTGAGCCTAGTGCAAGCTGCCGAGCGGACGCTGCTTCGCGCGCTCACGCCTGCGTGCCAGGCGCGGGACAGGCCCGCTCGTCCTCGCCCGTTCCGGCGGCACCCGTGCCGGCGGCGAGCAGGTACTCGGTCTCCCCGAAGCGCACCAGGTCGCCGGGCCGCACATTGACCCGGTCACGCACCAGCCACCCGTTCACCCTGGTCCCGTTGGTCGAGCCGAGGTCGGTGAGCACCCAGCCGTCCCGCGTCCGCTCCAGCCGGGCGTGCACGCGGGACACGCTGAGGTCGTCGACCGCCAGGTCGCAGCCACGGTCCCGGCCGATGCTGAAGGTCGTCGCCGACCCGCGCGGGAACGGGAGCACACGGGCATCACGCGGGTCACGGACATCCCGAGGGTCACGGACATCCCGAGGGTCACGGGCGTCCCGAGGGTCACGGGCGTCCCGGGGACGGCGGAGGCCCGGGACGCCGGGCACATGCGCAAGCCCGGCGGTCAGCCCGCGCGCCGGAGCGGGCTCACCCGGGCGGGCGCGGCCGGGCAGCGCGCCGAGGACGCGGTTCACCAGGGAACCCGCCCAGCCGGGCGACAGCCAGCCGCGCGGCCGGTCGCCGGCGGGCAGGTCGGCGAACAGCGGCGGCAGTTCCGACTGGCGGCGTGCGCCCAGCGCCGTGTTCATCCGGTACAGGAACGTGTCGTGGGAGATCCGGCCGGCGGCGAAATGATCGCGAAGCTCCCCGACCGCCTCGTCCCGCTCCGCGTCCGACGCGCGCGCGCCGGATCGCGGGCCTGATGCCGGGTCAGGCAGCGGAACATCCGGTGTCGTCGGGACTTCAGCCGCGGATCTTCCCATGGCATGGAGTATCAGCAAATACCGGCCGCCGCGCAAACGGCGACGCGGGGGGGCACGCACCGGCTCAGCGCCGCCCGCCGCCGCCGGCGGTGCCGGGCGGGGGCGAGGAGCCGGGATCCTTCAGGCGCCGATCGCGTGCGCGCCGCCGTCGACGTGCACGATCTCCCCCGTCGTGGCGGGGAAGAAGTCCGACAGCAGCGCCACGACGGCGCGGGCCGCCACGTCCGGGTTCGTGTTGTCCCAGCCGAGCGGGGCCCGCTCGGCCCATACGTCCTCGAACTTGTCGAAGCCGGGGATCGACTTGGCGGCCATCGTCTTCAGCGGCCCGGCCGCCACGAGGTTCACCCGGACTCGCTGCGGCCCGAGGTCACGGGCGAGATACCGGGCGCAGGACTCCAGGCCCGCCTTCGCCACGCCCATCCAGTCGTAGCCCGGCCACGCGACGCTCGCGTCGAAGTCCAGGCCGACGACCGACCCGCCGTCGGTCATCAGCGGCAGCGCCGCCATCGCGAGCGACTTCAGCGAGAAGGTGGACACCTGGATCGCCTTCGCGACGTCCTCCCATTCGGTGGCGAGGAAGTTGCCGCCGAGCGCCGTCTGCGGCGCGTTCCCGATCGAGTGCACCACGCCGTCGAGCCCGCCGGTGTGCTCGCGCACCCGGTCCGCGAGCGAGGCCAGTTGCCCGTTGTCGGTCACGTTGAGCTCGATCACCGGCGCCGGGGCGGGCAGCCGCTTGGCGATCCGCTCCACCAGGGTCGGCCGGGGGTAAGCGGTGAGCACGACGGTCGCGCCTTCCAACTGCGCGACGCGCGCGACGTGGAAGGCGATCGAGGCGTCGGTGAGGACGCCGGTGACCAGGATCCGCTTGCCGTCGAGGATGCCCATCAGAACACCAGCTTTCGTGAAATATCGGAAATGTCCGCTCGCGCGGGGCTCGCGGGGGGCGGGGGCTCGCGGGGGGCTAGTGTCCCATGCCGAGGCCACCGTCGACCGGGATCACGGCGCCGGTGATGTAAGCCGCGTCCGGCCCGGCGAGGAAGGCCACCGCCCCCGCGACCTCCTCCGCGTCCGCGTACCTGGCGAGCGGCACGGCCCCGAGAATCTCGGCCTTCCGCTCCTCCGGCAAGACCGCGGTCATGTCGCTTTCCACGAACCCCGGCGCCACCACGTTGGCCGTGATGCCCCGCGACCCGAGTTCACGCGCGAGCGACCTGGCGAGCCCGACGAGTCCCGCCTTCGAGGCGGCGTAGTTCGCCTGGCCCGGCGCCCCGTACAGTCCCACGACGGAGGAGATGAAGATCATGCGTCCCCGGCGCATCTTCAGCATGCCGCGCACGGCGCGCTTCGCGACCCGGTAGGCGCCTGTCAGGTTGGTGTCGAGCACATCCGTGAACGCTTCCTCCTTCAGGAGGACGAGCAACTGGTCCGACGTGATCCCGGCGTTGGCGACCACCACCTCGACCGGCCCCCGCTCCTTCTCCACGGCCGTGAAAGCCGCGTCGACCGAGGCCGCGTCCCGCACGTCGCACCGCACCACGGACAGGCCCTCCACCGGTTCGCCCGACCGTGAGGTGACCGTTACGCTGTCGCCGCCGGCGGCGAGCCGCCGCGCGATCGCCAGCCCGATCCCCCGGTTACCTCCCGTAACCAGTACAGAGCGCCCCACGTTCCGGTCCTCCTGTCGTCGTTGTCCGCCAGCCGAGAGTACCGCCACGGGCGCTTCGCCAGCCAAATTCAGCGCGTCGTGATCCGTGGCGGCTGGGTATGACAGGCCTGGTGAGATAGGTTCTGTGCCGTGGACGATCACAACGGACGGATCGACGCCGAGTTCGCAGGCCTGCCGCTGAAGAACCTGGCGGATGCCGCGCTCGACGCGGCAAGAGCGAGCGGGGCGCAGCACGCCGACTTCCGCGCGGAGCGGATCAGGGGCCAGCAGGTCAGCCTCAGCGACGCGAAACTGCAGGCCCTGTCCGACGCCGACGACAGCGGCCTGTCGGTACGGGTCATCGTGGACGGCACGTGGGGCTTCGCCTCCGCCGTCGACCTCACCCCCGAGGCGGCGCGCGACGCGGCCAGAGCGGCCGTCGAGGTCGCGAAGGTCGCCGCCGCCATGAACACCGAGCGCATCGATCTCGCGCCCGAGCCCGCCTACGGCGAAGTCACCTGGGTTTCGGCGTACGAGACCGACCCGTTCGCCGTCCCCGCCAAGGACAAGGTCGACCTCCTGTCCGCGTGGTCGGCGGGCCTGCTTGAGCACCCCGTCGTCTCCCATGTGGACGCGAGCCTCCTGCAGGTCAAGGAGTGCAAGTTCTACACGGACGGCGCGACCACGGCCACCCAGCAGCGGGTGCGGCTGCACCCGGAGATCACCGCGATCGCGGTTACCGACAGCGGGTTCGACGACATGCGCACCCTCGCCCCGCCCGTCGGCCGCGGCTGGGAGTACCTCACCGGCACCGCCTGGGACTTCCCCGCGGAACTGCGCCAGCTCCCCGAGTTGCTGGCCGAGAAGCTGCGGGCCCCGTCCATCGAGGCCGGCCGTTACGACCTGGTCATCGACCCGTCCAACCTGTGGCTCACCATCCACGAGTCCATCGGGCACGCCACCGAACTGGACCGCGCCCTCGGCTACGAGGCCGCCTACGCGGGCACGAGCTTCGCCACGATCGACAAGCTGAACAACCTCCAGTACGGCTCGGAGGTCATGCATGTCACCGGTGACCGCACGGCCGAGCACGGCCTGTCGACGGTCGGCTACGACGACGAGGGCGTCGCTGGCCAGTCGTGGGACCTGATCTCCGGCGGTGTCCTCGTCGGCTACCAACTGGACCGCCGGATGGCGCTGCTGCGGGGCTTCGGCCGGTCGAACGGGTGCGCGTTCGCGGACTCCCCCGGTCACATGCCGTTGCAGCGGATGGCGAACGTGTCGCTCCGGCCGGCGGCCGGCGGCCCGGACACCGCGGGCCTCCTGGCGGGTGTCGAGGACGGGATCTACATCCTCGGCGACAAGTCCTGGTCGATCGACATGCAGCGGTACAACTTCCAGTTCACCGGCCAGCGGTTCTTCCGCATCAGGAACGGCAAGCTCGCCGGGCAGGTCAGGGACGTCGCGTACCAGGCGACGACCACGGACTTCTGGAACTCGATGGAGGCGGTCGGCGGGCCGCAGACCTACGTCCTCGGCGGCGCGTTCAACTGCGGCAAGGGCCAGCCGGGTCAGGTCGCCCCGGTCAGCCACGGCGCGCCCGCCGCGCTTTTCCGCCAGGTGCGGGTCCTCAACACAGCGGAGGAAAATCAGTGATGCCGAACGGTCCCCTGTTTTCCCAGGCGAACACTGTCTCGCCCCAGGACACCGTCGAGCGCGCCCTGTCGTTCGCGAAGCCGGGCGCCGAGTGCGTCGTCATCGCCGACGAGTCCTCGACCGCCAACCTCCGCTGGGCCGGCAACACGCTCACCACCAACGGCGTCGCGAGCACCCGGAGCCTCACGGTCATCGCCATCGACCGGCGCGCCGACGGCACGGCGGGGGTTGGCGTGGTGTCGCGCTCCGGCCTCCGGACCGACCAGGCCGAGGATGTCGTCCGGGAGGCGGAGAAGGCCGCCACCCAGGCGTCCCCCGCCGAAGACACGCGGGCGCTGGTGCCGGCAGATGCCACTGTTCGTTCGGCTGAATGGTCGCGAGCTCCCGAGAAGACAGAAATCGGCATATTCCGCGATTTCGCCGCGAGCCTCGGCGAGACGCTCCGTGCCGCCGAAGGGTCAGGGCGCAAGCTGTACGGCTTCGCCGAGCACGGCGTGACGTCGACGTTCCTCGGCACGTCGGCCGGGGTGCGGCTGCGGTACGACCAGCCCGCGGGACGCCTGGAGCTAAACGCGAAATCGAGGGACTTGTCCCGTTCCGCGTGGGCCGGGGCGGCGACGCGGGACTTCACGGACGTGGACGTCGCCGCGCTGGACGCCTCGCTCACGCAGCGGCTGTCGTGGCAGGAGCGGCGCCTGGAACTGCCGGCCGGGCGGTATGAGACGATCCTGCCGCCGACCGCCACGTCCGACCTGATGGCCTGCCTGTACTGGTCGGCCGGCGTCAGGGACGCCCGCGAGGGGCGGACCGTGTTCTCAAGGGCCGGGGGCGGGACCCGGATCGGCGAGCGGCTTTCGCCGCTGCCCGTCTCGCTGTTCAGCGACCCGGAGTACCCGGGGCTGCAGTGCGCGCCGTTCGTGGTGGCGCACGCGTCCGGGCGGGACTCGTCGGTGTTCGACAACGGGCTGGCGTCGCCGCGCGAGTCGTGGGTTACCGACGGGGTCCTGACCGCGCTGCACTCGAGCCGGTACTCGGCGGGCCTCGCCGGCCTGCCGGCCGCGCCCGCGGTGGACAACCTGATCATGTCGGGCGGGCCGGACGCCACGGCGTCGCTGGAGTCGATGATCGCGTCGACGTCGCGGGGCCTGCTGCTGACGTGCCTGTGGTACATCCGCGAGGTGGACCCGCAGACACTGCTGCTGACCGGGCTCACGCGAGACGGCGTGTACCTGATCGAGAACGGCGAGGTCGTGGGCGCGGTCAACAACTTCCGGTTCAACGAGTCGCCGGTGGGGCTCCTGTCCCGGCTGGCCGAGGCCGGGGCGACCGAGCAGACGCTGCCGCGCGAGTGGGGCGACTACTTCAACCGCGCCGCGATGCCGCCGGTGCGGGTAGAGGCGTTCAACATGTCGTCGGTCAGCCAGGCGAGCTAGCGGTTCCGGCATCGCTTACCTGCCGCGGGAGCGATACGGTGGGAGCGTGAAGGTAGGTCATTCCCGGCACGACCAGGACGTACACCTGGTCACCCAGGCACACCGGCCCATGTCCGAGGACATCAGGTACCGGCAGCACCGCTACCTGCTGATGATGGCGATCCGGACGATCTGCCTCGGGGCCGCGGTGATCATGTTCGTCAACCACCTCGGGTGGCTGACGGCGATCCCCGCCGCCGGCGCGATCTTCATCCCCTATATCGCCGTCGTGTTCGCTAACGGCGGACGCGAGCCCGACAACCTTCGCGGCTTCGTGGAGTACCAGATGAGCCAGAAGAACTTGCCGGCCCCCCGCAAGCCTCCTACCTCGGAAAATGGCGATCCGACCGATTCGCCGGAGAATTAGGTCTTGACACATATGGGGGGGTTTCCGTGTACCATTCATATCGGTGCTCTGATCCCCCGTCGGGGCACCGTTGCCGGCCTTCCGGGCCCCCGTCGGAAGGCCGATGATTGCGACGCCGGGTGGTTTGCCCCCGTAGCCACCCGGCGTCGCTCCTTTTACTCACCGGCTCACAGATTACTCACAGGATTACAGCCATAAACGCCTGTATCTGTGATATCCGCGCGGCCATCATCACCCCGAACGCCGTAAAGGTGAACGACAGCAACAGCAGTTCGCCATTTATTCGTGCCGCCGGGTCATTTCCCGGTTATTGACCACGCCGGGGCCCGCGACCCTCGCGGACCCCGACGGGTCTTGCTGGCGGGTTCGCTCACTCGCCGTCCGCGGGGACGTCGTCCTGGATCTCCTCGCCCGCGGTCCCGGAGCTTGCCCCGGTCCCGGCGCTCGCGGGAGCGTCGCCGGCGTCGGCCTCGTCGGCCAGGATGCGGTACATGGACCGGCGGGTCTCGGCGAGCACTCGCCGTGCCTCGGCGATCTGGCCGGGCGACCCGGCGCGCCGGACCTCCATGACCGCCATCATTACCTGGCGGATCATGTCGCCAAGTTCCAGCGCGGCCTCGTCGGTCATCCCGGCGGCCGTCTCCCAGGACGAGCGCAGTTCGTCGGGGTGCGCCTCGGCGTACGCCCGGCCCTCGTCGGTGAGCGTGTACATCTGGCGCCGGCCCTCGCCCGCGGGGCTGATCAGCCCCTCGTCCTCAAGCTGCTGCAGGGCCGGGTACACCGACCCGGCACTCGGCCGCCACACGCCGTGCGTCCGGTCCGCGATGGTCTGGATGATCTGGTAGCCGTTCCACGGCGTGCCCTCCGCCAGCAGGTCCAGGATCGCGGCACGGACGTCGCCGCGCCGCGCGCGGCTGCGGTGCGGACCGCCATGACGGCCGAACCCGCGTCCGAAAATCGGCCCGAACTCCGCCATGAGACCGGGACCGAACGGCGGCATGGGTCCCGGACCGCCCCAGCCCCACTCGCCGCGACCGCCGCGACCGCCGGGGCCTCCGCGCTCGCGTTCGCCGCGTTCTCCGCCGCGTCCCCTGCCAGGTCCGCGTCCCGGTCCCCACTCTTCGTCTCGCATGTGCCTGTGCTCTTCACGCATAAAGCGTGTCACCTCTTCCGATGCCTCTTCTATCGTTCTAGACATCTCAACGATATATCGCTTTCGATCGTTGCGCAATTTCCGCGGCCCCCATCCGAGACGCGACAGGGGCATCCCCGGGCCGGGGATGCCCCTGTCAGTGCCTCGTGCCTGTCACTGCCGCGTGCCTGTCAGTGCCGCGTGCCGCCGGGGTCAGCCGAAGCGCGCCGCGTCAAGGAAGGCCGTCTCGCAGTAGGCTCGCTCGCCCGCCGCGAGCTGCGCCAGCAGCTCGCCGATGCCCGCCGCGTGCTTGAAACCGTGGCCGCTGTCCCCGCCGGCGACGAGTATCCGGGGGTCGCCGGGCAGTTCGCCGACGACGAACTGCCCGTCGGGAGAGTCGGTGACCACGCAGGGGATTACCTTGGCCGGACGGGGATCAAGCCCCGGGAACGCCGTGCCCACGCTCGCGGCCAGGATGTCGATGTCGCTGTCGGCGTGGATGTAGCGGTCCAGCTCCTCCGGGTCGAGACCGGCGGCGCCCGGCTGGATGTCCGCGTTCCCCGGCCCGATCTTGATGCCGAAGTCCTCGTCCGACCCGTGCCCCCACAGGGAGCCGCCGTCCGGGCGTTCCCAGATGAAGGCCGGGAACCTCTGCAGGGTGAATTCAGCGGCGGCGGGATCGCGGGGCCTGAACCAGTACAACGGGGTCCTGCGCGGCGCCAGGGGCAGTCCGGGCACCAGCGAGCCGAGCCACGCGCCGGCCGCCACGATCACCCGCGCGGCACGGAACTCGACGGTGGGAGTGCGCACGGTCACGCCGTCGCGCCCTGACTCGATGGAGGTGACCATCGTGTGCGGATAGATGTCCGCGCCCAGTTCGCGCGCGGCGCCGGATTGCGCCCGGACGTTACGCTCGGGATAGCAGATTCCCGCCCCAGGGTCCCACACGGCCATGTCAGCCGGGGCCAGGCCGGCGTACTGCGGCTGCCGCGCGACGAGTTCCCTGTAACCGATCCGCGACACCGCCAGGCCCGCCGCGGCCGCGGCCGCGAGCGTTCCCCGCACCGCGCGGCTTTCCGGCGGCCCCACGTTCAGGCATCCGGTCTGCCGGACCAGCGTCTGCCCGGTCCGCTCCCCCAGCGCGGTCCACAGGCTCAGCGACTTCAGCGCGATGGCGGCCAGGCCCGGATGCTCCTGGCAGGCGATCCGGAACAGCCGTGTCGCGCCGTGCGAAGACCCGAGGTGATGTCCGATGCCATGCCGTTCAATGCCGACGGCGTCGGCCCCCCGCGCCGCGAGCCGCCACAGGGCCGCCGAGCCGAAGGCACCGAGGCCGACAACGGCCACGTCCTTGTGAATGGTCTCCATGGGGAGCGGCTTATCCTCTCGCGTTCAGGAATCTGAACAGATATAAACCGTTATCGCCGAAAATATCGCCATAATCAAGCCATGCACATCGCGTTCGTTGACTCCACTCCGGCCCCGCTGGAGGCTATCGCCCGCGCCAGGGACGAGGGCCACCTCGTCAGCTTCATCGAGTCGTCCGATCCTTCCTACCTCCCCACCCCCGAGAACGTGCGCTTGATCGAGCGCGCCGACCGGATCGTGCGCGATGTCGCGACCACCGATACGGCGGCGGTCACCGCGGCGCTGGCGGAATGCCACGCCTGGAAGCCGGTTGACTTCGCGGTCAGCCAGAACGAAATGGCGGTGGAGGCCGTCGCGCGCAGCTGCAAGGCACTCGGCCTGCGCGGCACCAGCCCGGACGGGGTGCTCACCGCACGGCGCAAGGACCTGCTCCGCGCCGCCTTGCGGGACGCGGGCCTTGCCTGCCCGGCCTTCGCCGTGGCACAGGACGCCGACGAGGCGCTGGCGGCCGCGGACGCGATCGGCTACCCGGTGATCGTCAAGCCCCCGTCGGGGGCGGACAGCAGGCTGGCGGCGCTCGCCCGTGACCGCGCCGAGGTCCGCGCGGCGTGCGCACAGATACTCGGGGGCGGCCTGGACACGCTGCCGGCGGCGTGGCGGGCGCAGTACGCGCGCGGCCTGCTGGTGGAGGAGTACCTGCGCGGCCCGCTGATCTCGGTCGAGATCGGGATGCGGAACGGGCGCGGCTACGTGTTCTGCGTCAGCGGCCGGACGCGCGCCCGCGATGACGAGGTGATCGAGATCGGCCCGCACATCCCCGCCGAACTGCCCGCCGGGCAGGAGCGGGACTGCGTGGCGTACGCGGAGTCCGTCTGCCGCGCCATCGGGCTGGACATGGGCGTCTTCCACCTGGAGATGATCGTCTCGGCGCGCGGGCCGGTCCTGGTCGAGGCCAATCCCCGCATCATGGGCGGCATCATGCCGACGGTCTACGCCCACGCGGCCGGCCGCAGCATCTACAGCGGGTTCCTGCAGGTCATCTCGGGTACTTCGGTCGACTGCGCACGCCCGCGGTTCGATGGCTGCGTGACCGGGCGGCGCTTCTTCGCCCGAACCGACGCCGCGCTGCCCGAGAGCTGCGACACCAGCTGGCTGGCCCCGTATCACGATCAGCTCATCCGGTTCGACCCGCCCGCCGCCCTCGGCCTCCGCCCGCGGGAGAAGGTGCGCGCCGGGCAAGTCGTCGCCCGGATGATCTCACGCGGGGCGGATTACGCGGCGACCGCGAAGGCGGGTGTCCAGATCGCGGGGCTTATCGCGAAATCTTGGGAGATCTCCCCACTATACGGCGAATACGACATGTGACAAAGTGGCATTAGATGTCATTAAAAGTGCGCATGCGATAAAAGGATGCCATGATGACCATGACGGCGGCCCCAGTCAATCCCGCAGGCCAGCAGCTCGTGGTGGTGACGGCTACCGCGCCCACGCCGAACGGGCCCCTGCATGTCGGGCATCTGGCCGGCCCGTTCATCGCCGCGGACGTGGCCGCGCGCGCGGCGCGAGCGCGCGGCGCGCGGACGCTGACGGTCAGCGGCCTCGACCCGCACCAGAACTACGTGCGGGCGAAGGCGGCCAGTGCCGGCCGCGAGGTCGCCGACGTGCTCCGCGAGAACGAGGGGCTCGTCAAGGCAGCGCTCCGCGCGGCCAGGATCGGCTACGACCTGTACTTCGATCCGGGTGCCGACCGGGACTACCGGCTCAGCGTCAGCCGGACGCTCGAGGAACTTCTGAGCCGCGGATCGGTCGCCGCCGAACCGGCCACGCTGACCCGCTGCCGCGACTGCCGGGCGACACTGCACCACGCGTACGTGTCGGGCGACTGCCCCAGGTGCGGGCTCACCTCCAGCGGCGGCACCTGCGAGGCTTGCGGCGCGTTCACCACGGCCGAGAACCTTGGCCGCGTCCGGTGCGCGCGTTGCGACGGCGCCCCGGAGAGCTTCAGCGCCGTCATCCCGGTGCTCAGGCTCGAGTCCTACCGCGCCGCGCTGACCCAGGCCTGGTCAGGCGCCGTCATGCCGGCCCGGGTGCGCTCGCTCATCGGCTATTACCTCGCCCGCGGACTGCCGGACGTGCCCCTTGCCTACCCGACCGACTGGGGCATCCCCGTGGGCTACGACGGGCGCGATAACGGCCAGCGCGTCGACGTGTGGGCGGAGATGGGCCTGGGCCTGCTCGCGGGGATCGCGCGGCGGATCGACCCGCGAGCCGCAGGGCTTGCGGAGTACGCGGCCGCGTGGCGGCAGGTCGGGCAGCGCTGGCACTTCCTCGGAATCGATAACGCCTTCTATTTCGGCATCTTGTTCCCGTGCGTGTTCGCCGCGGCTGGCGTGGATGCCGGCGGGCTCGGCGGCCTGGTGGTCAACGAGTTCTACCTGCTGGACGGCCTCAAGTTCTCGACCAGCCGCGGCCACGCGGTCTGGGCGCACGAGTTCCTGGCGAACGAGGATCCCGCGCTGGTGCGCATGTACCTGTGCTGGGACCGGCCTGACCGGTACCAGAGCGTGTTCACCCTGGACGCCTACGCGGAGTTCCGCGACTGGATGGGGACCGCCCTGCGGGCCGGCCGGACGCTGCCGTCCCGCCTGGCGGAGGCGGAAGCGCGCCGCGCCTGCGAGGCGCTCGAATTCAGCGCCTTCGATCCGGGCCTCGCCGTGCGCTGCCTGCTGGCCGCGGGCGCCGACGCGGCGCCGTCCGTCCTCGGGGCCTTGAGCGGTGCCGGCGCCCCGGCCGACGGCACGCCGGCCGGGCCGCGTGTCCCGTAGCGGCGGGCCGCGGCGCGCCGCCCGGTACTACCGGCAGTTGCCCGCGCCCGTCAGGCTGCTGTCCGCCGGCGTGCTCGTCAACAATGTCGGCGGCTTCGTGACCATGTTCCTGACGCTGATCCTCGCGACGCGGGGCATCTCGGCCGCGGAGATCGCGGTAGCCCTCATCGTGTCCTCCGCCTTCGCGGTAGCCGGGGCGTGGCTTGGCGGCGCGCTGCTGTCACGGATGCCGGCCAGAAGGGTCATCATCGGCTCGATGGCCGGATCGGCGCTGTTCACCGCTGCCTTGATCCCGGCGGGCCCGTATCCCGTCACGGTCGCCGTCGTCTGCCTGATCGCCGTGTGCAACCGCGCCTATGTCCCGGCCGCCACGACGCTCGTCGGCTCGTCCTCCCCGCCGGACCAGCGGATGCAGATGTTCTCCTTCTTCCAGCTGTTCAATAACATCGGCGCCGCGGTCGCGCCCGCGATCGCCGGGTTCCTGCTTACCCGGTCACTGACGGTCCTGCTGGTCATCGACGCCGCGACGTCAGCCGCCTTCGCGCTGGTGGCGGCGCGTCTTCCCGGCGACGCGGTCCCGGCGGGTCCCCGCCCGGCCGGCGGCTGCCGCACGCGGGACACGACCGGCCGCAGGCGACGGTACCTGCTCTTCTGTGCCGGGGCCGCGCTCGTCGCGGTCGCCTACGCGCAGCGCTCCGGCGCCCTCCCGCTCGCCTTCCATGACCGGCGCGACAGCCTTGAGCTGCTGGGCTACCTGTTCACCGGGAGCACGATCGCCGTCGTCATCTTCCAGTTCCCTGTGTCGTTCCTGGCAAGCAGGATCGACATACGGCTGACGCTCGCGCTTGGCGCGGCGCTGATCGGCGGGGGGTACTGCCTGCTGCTGGCCGGCTTCTCCGTGCCCGCGCTCGTGGCGAGCACCGCGCTGTGGACCGCGGGCGAACTCGTGTACGCGCCCGCCGCGCCGACGGTGGCGACGATGATGTCATCGTCGCGCACGCACGGCGCCTATCAGGGCACGCTGTACTCCGCGCGCACGGCGGGCCAGGCGCTCGGCCCCGCGTTCGGCGTCCTCGCGTACTCGGCGGGAGCCTCCGCGGCGTGGTGGGGATGCGGCGCGCTCGGCGTGGTCGCGGCGTGCCTGTTCCTGATCACCGTACGCCCGCGGGACGCCGGGGGGCCGGACGGCGATCGCGCCCCGGCGACCGCGGCCGCAGGGGGCTAACGCTATCGAGCCGGCCGCGGCCAGTTCCGCGGGCAGCCGCCACTCCGCCTCGTCGACGGGAATGCCGCGTCCCGCGATGTCGGCCATCCACTGGCGGGCGACGGCATCGTTGACGAGGTCGAGTCCGGGGGCGCCCGAACTTCCCCCGGCACCCGTCCCCGCGTCCGCGGGAATGACCGCCGACCACAGCGGCCGCAGCGCGGCGCCCCGGTACGCCTTGGCCTCCCACGACCCGATTCCCAGGTGATAGCGCCGCAGCCCCGCTTCCCCGGCGTAGCGCAGTGGTTCGTACACGGTGATGTTGAAATACTCGCGCGCGCCGCGAAGCCGGGTGTAATCGAAGCCGGCGATCCTCCCGTACATCGTCGTCCGCCACCGGTAGCAGACGGAGATTCCGGCGATCCCGCTATCGTCCTCGCAGGTGAACACCACGCTGCGCGGTGACAGGGTCCGCGCCTGGCCGGCCATCGCCTCGCGCAGCACCCGCTGGGTGTGCTCCTGATGCCCGTACTTGCTCTGCAGGTGATGCAGCAGCCGCGCCGCCTCTTCCCAGCAGTCCTCCAGCCTGCGTTCCCTGATGACCCACCCGGCCTTGGCGAACTGCGCGCGGTCGGCGTGGATGCGATTGCGTACCCGCCGCGGCGCGCGCTCAGCGTACGCGT
The DNA here is from genome assembly GCA_035948445.1 of Trebonia sp. Taxonomy (GTDB): domain Bacteria; phylum Actinomycetota; class Actinomycetes; order Streptosporangiales; family Streptosporangiaceae; genus Trebonia. Next base: position 118,682 of record DASZJE010000064.1, read on the forward strand.
CCAGGCTGGCGGCGCAGTCCGTGATCTCGGCCTCCGGTATATCGAACGCCGCCCTGACCCGGGCCACGCCGGCCACCTCGGCGAGCCCGCTGGTGGTGAGGAAGGGGAGCACGATTCCCGCGTGCCCTTCCCGTCGGGCCATGCGGATCGCCTCATCGAGGAGCCCCGCCAGTATCTCGCCGCGGTTGGCCGCCGACGGCGCGAGCAGCAGCGCTGACCGGTAGCCGCGGGTGGCACCAGCGACCAGCGCGGTTCCGTCCAGCCCGAGCAGTTCCCTGAAGTGCTCGGCGCGGTAGCGGGGGGTCGCCGCCTCCTCGATCGAGTTGAGGACGAGCGCGCCCGCCGGCGCGCCCGAATCCGTGTACAGCAGGTAGCGCGATCGCTCGTGCGCTTCCGCCTCGACGTACCTGAGCCAGTCGTAGGACAGGTAGAAGCCGTCATCTCCTACCAGGCTGTCCCAGTCTTCCCTGGCCACGTCGGCCAGGCGGCCGGCCGTGTCGATGGTCGCCACGTTCCTCCTTCGCGGGCCTGCGCCCCGCTCACGTCCGGGCGCCTGCGCCCGCTCACGTCCGGGCGGCAGCGAGCCGTGACCCGGCCGCGGCCAGTCCGCGCCTGCGCAGTTCGGGCAGGACGCCCTCACCGAACCAGTAGGCCTCTTCCAGATGCGGGTAACCGGAGAGGATGAACTCATCGACGCCGCGGCGCGCGTAGTCCTCGATGAGATCCGCGACCTGCTCGTGGCTGCCCACCATGGCGGTTCCCGCCCCGCCGCGCAGCAGCCCGATGCCTGCCCACAGTCCGGGGTATACCTGCAGGTCACGCGGGTCACGGGTGCTCCGGTACTTCGCGAGCAGCTCCTGCTGGCGCCGCTGCCCCTCCGACTCGCTCACCGCCAGCGTCCGCTCGGTGCTCTCGAACTCGGCAGGATCGGCGAGCGCGAGCAGCCGGCCCGCCGCCGCCCAGGCGTCCTCGGGGCGGTCCCTGGTGATCACGTGGATCCGGATGCCGAACCGCAGGGTGCGTCCTTCGCTGGCCGCGGCGCCGCGGATCCACTCGATCTTCTCGGCCTGCCGGGGCGGCGGCTCACCGAAGCTCAGGTACACATCCGCCCGCCGGGCCGCGACCCCGGCCGCGGGAGATGAGGATCCCCCGAAGTAGATGTCCGGCACCGGTTCCGGCGGCGCGAACACCGTTGCCCCGCTCACCCGGTAATACTCACCGTCGAAGTCGTAGGGCCGCGCGCCCCAGGCGCCGCGCACCACCGCGAGGAACTCGTCGCAGCGCGCGTACCGCGCGTCGTGCGGCGTGTAGTCCCCGAACCTGCGCAGTTCGTCGGAATGGCCCCCGCTGACCACATTGAGCAGCAGCCGCCCTCGAGACAGGCGCTGGAACGTGCCCGCCATCTGCGCCGCGAGGACCGGCGACGTGAGACCAGGGCGGAACGCGACGATGAACTTCAGTCGCTCCGTTTCGCGGGCCAGCGCGGACGTCACCAGCCACGCGTCCTCGCACCAGAGCCCGGTGGGGGTCAGCACCCCCTCGAAGCCAAGCTGCTCGGCGGAGCGCGCGATCTGCGCCAGGTACTCGATGTCCGGCAGCCTCCCGGCCGCCGCGGCGGTACCCGTCAGCGGCGAGCCGCCCACTGTCGCCTGGCCGTCCAGTTCCGGGAACGCGCGGTCGCAGACCGTGCGGCCGTCGCCGGATGTCGGAAGGTACCAGTGCAGCCTGACGTTCATCACGAATCCTGCGCGTAGCCGTAAAGCCGCAGCAGGTCTCCCAGCCGGTCATCGGCGAGCCGCCTGAGTTCCGGCGTGAACGCCTCCCGCCAGCCGCCTATCTGGCCACGGTAGAAGGAGAAGACACCGGGATTGAACAGGCCGCCCGCCACGTCAGCCGGAGCGACCCCCGTCACGCCGAGGAACTCGATCACCCGGCTCAGCGCGCTGGCCTGCGCCTGCGCCGTGCCTCCGCCCTGGGGCCCCACCAGGTCCTCGAACGACGTCTTGCAGACGTCAGGGTGGTTGAGCAGCCAGAGCATGTGCGACAGGTCGCGCTGCCCGGGAAACGAGGGATCGGTCAGCGCGTACGCCAGCTGTTCCTCGAGCGAGTCCTTTGACTTCAGGATGCTGCTGAAGACGAGGAAGTCATGGTAATTACTGAACCCGCGCCCGGTCCGCTCGGACAGGAAATTAACCATCGACAGCATCACGTCGCGGGGATCCCGGTAGTTGAAAATTATCTTCGGCGAGCCGGTCTGGGACCATTCGCGCAGGAAGTTCCCGTCCAGGAGCTTGATATCGAACTGGTTGAATACCCAGCATATCCCGGCGGGCGTATCCGCGAACTCCGATCCCACGGCCCTGCGGTGAACCTGCTCGATGAATCCCGAATCGACCATTTCCCGCGAATACCAGGGGACCAGCGGCTGGGCAAGCCGGATGTGCCATGACCAGCCGAGCGCGTCCCAGGCCCTGTCGGCCGCCTCGGCGAATTCCTCCGCCCCGGCCGTTTCCAGGCCGCCGATGGTCTCCTTGTCATAGGCCATGCGGGCGATGCGCCACTGGGTCTCGTCGTCAAGCACAGGAGTGATCTCGGGCCGCAGGCGCACGCCTGCCCCGTACATCTTGTAGCCGAGCGCGACCATCAGTTCCTGCAGCAGGTGCGTCCCCGATTTCATGAGCGATATCACTATGACGCGGGGTGCCTGTCCTGGTCTCATGTGCTCCATCAGCTCCTCGCTACTCATAGATTTCCGCCGTCTCGCGGACGCCGGCGCCGTCCATATCGGCGATCACCGCACTGGCGATCTCGCCGGCCCGGATCGCGGTCGTGGAAAGAAGCGTGGAAGACAGGCCGTGGGTGGCCTCGGTGGCCCCTTGCAGGTAAATACCGCAGCGCATTCCCTCGGCCGTGACGACACGGTGATCGCGGGCTACGCGCAGCGACTGACCGGGTCCGGCCTTGCAGTAGCTGCCGACTTCGCCGAGCAGCGCGAGCGGATCGCGCGGCCGGTATCCGGTGGCGTAGATCAGCCAGTCCGCGGCTACCGACGTGACGCTGGCGTCCGGCAGGTACTGGAGCTGGACGGCCAGGCCCGCGGAAGTCTCACGCGCCGCGACGACACGCGACAGGTTGCGCATGATAAGCCGCTGCTCGCCCGCCACGCGTTCCTCATACGAACGCTGGCTGAGGACATTGATGAGATCGATGTCGACTACTGAGTAATTCGTGTTCGAATGATAGCCGAGGATCTGGTCCTTGACCTCGGGCGGCGCGCTGAAGAACAGATCCACGGTATCCGGATCGAATATCCCGTTGACGAAGGGGCTGTCGTCCGACGGACTGTACCCGTAGCGGCTGAATACTGAATGCACCCGTGCCAGGGGAAACCGCCGGTGCACGTATTCGACTACCTCCGCGGCGCTTTGCCCGGCGCCGACCACCACGAATGTCTGCACCCGGTCCGCCGGCACGTCGCGCAGTCGCGCGAGCAGGCCGGCGCTGTGCCAGGCACGCGGCGAGACCAGCGAGTCCGGCGGCAGTCGCGGCTCCAGTCCGGCCGCCACCACCAGGTTGCGCGTACGGTAGGTGAGCACGCAGCCGTCCGCGGCCCGCCGCGCCAGCACGTCGATGTAGCGGACTTCACCGTCGCGCAGCACCGGGCTGGCGCCGACCGCCTCCAGCCCGTAGGCCGCGCGATGGCGCAGGCGCCCGGCCGCCCAGGAAAGGTAGGCGTTAAATTCGATCCTGCTCGGATATACGTTCTTCTGGTTGATGAAATCAGGCAGCCGGCCGACGTGCTGCAGGTAGGACAGGAAACTGAAATCACTGGTCGGGTCCCGCATGGTGACCAGGTCTTTCAGGAACGAAACCTGCATGTTCGCGCCGTCGATGAGCATCCCCGGATGCCAGCCGAACCGGTCCTGCCGTTCGATGAAGACCGCCCGCACGGGGCGATCAGGGGCTGGCTGGCAGGCTTGCTCCTCCAGTGCGATGGCCAGCGCGAGATTCGACGGGCCGAACCCGATCCCGACCACGTCGTAAACCTCGTCAGGCGCGCCGTCAGCGCCGCGCCGCGATTCCGCGGCCAGAGCCCCCGTGGTCACGGCAGCCGCGGGCATGTCAGCATGCTGCCCGGCTTATGCGGCACCGTTGTCCGCCGCTTCCCCGGGTACCCAGTACAGGCTGAGCGCGACCAGCGTTTCGTCAGCTGACGTGTTGACGAGCACATGCGGTTCCTGGCTGTCCATCAGGACCGCGCCGCCGGCTCGCACCGCGCTAGCCGGTCCGCCCGGAACCCGCACCTCGGCCTTGCCGCTCACCACGACGAACAGCTCACGGTCGGGATGCTGATCGACATTGCTGTGGCCGCCGGGTGGTATCACGCACCACATGGCCCCGAATGGGAGGTCGCCGGCCGACTCGTATTGGGTCCAGCGCCCGACGGTAATACCGAATTCCTGAGTGAGTTCCGCTGACCCACTGGCGAAAACCTGCATCTTTCACCCGATCAAAAAGTGCCGATTTGTTGCATCATGACACGTAAGGAACGAAAGTGCAATGTGCGGCGCCAAGAAAGTGCTCGGCGATCGCCAGGAAAGTGCTCGATTACGCAATCGGTGTGGCGGGAGCACGCCCGATTGCGCAAGTGAGCACTTCGGGGCGGGGGCGCGGGGCGGGGGGCGCGCGGGGCGGGGGCGCGGGGCTCGGGGCGCCTGGCCCCGGGGCCGCGGATACCCCGGGGGCGCCTGGCCGCTAGCGGACCGGGAGAGTGTACTCGCGGCGGATGCTTGAGCCGACGCGGCTGATGTCGGTGCCGTAGACGTGCATGGAGACGGCGGTGGTCACGCCGTTGTTGCGCACGCGGTGGATGTCACCCGGCGGCGCGAAGCCGCTGACGGTGCCGACCGGGTTCTGGTTGCGCGCGGCCACTTCGAGATGGTCGCCGCGCAGGGCGAAGATCTCCTCGTACTCGGTGCCCGCCAGGACGGCGGTAACGCACCACGACAGGTGGTCGTGGATGGTCGTCTGCTGGCCGGGCAGCCACACCATCATCGTGATCGAGAACGACCCGTCAGGCTCGGCATGCAGCAGGTGGGTCTGATAGCCGCAGGGGTCTCCGGCCAGTTGCCCCGGCGTGAGCAGCGCCGGGCTCGGCAGATCACGGCGAACCGCCGTCGCGACGCGGTCCGCGCTGTCCTGCCAGCCGCCGTGCGACCCCACGGCCGTGCGGATGGAAGCGATCAGTGACTGCGGGCACACCGCCAGCCCTGCTGCGACAGACATGGGGTACCTCCTAGGCTGCTAACTGACGAACCGAGGCTACCCACCTGCCCGTATAGGCACTAATGCCATTTACTGCCCGACTGATAGACGCGATTGATAAGTCGGCTGTCACCGCGTAGGCCACGACGCCGCGGCGCATCGCGTCGATCGCGGCGCGGGCGGTCGCGGCGACATCCCGGTCCCGGGGCGCCACCTCATGCCGCGCGGCGGCGCCCGTTGCGGCGCCACCCGAGGAAGCGCCACCCGAGGAAGCCGCGGCCGAGGAAGCGGCGCCCGAGGAAGCGGCGCCCGAGGAAGCCGCGGCCGAGGCAGCGGCGCCTGAGGAAGCGGCGCCGGCGATCTGGTCGAGCAGGTCGATCAACTGCTTGACCGACCGGACGAAGTCACCCGGCGTCAGGCCCGGCACCGAGTCGAGGACGTCTTCGAGGTCCGCGCCGCGCACCCACCGGAAGGCGGCCCAGACGAATCCGGGGTCGGGCTCGCGCAGGAAGGACAGCCCGTTGCTCTTCTCCAGCTGGTCGAGTTCCGCCCAGGTACTGGTCATCGCGGCCAGCACATCCCTGACGGGGCCCTTCGGCAGCCGGGCGAGCGGCTGGTCATCCGATGGCGACCGAGACTCGAACGTCATCACCGACACGCAGGCCGCCAGTTCGGCGGGGTTGAGCCCTTCCCAGAAGCCGCGGCGCAGGCACTCGGCTGCCAGCAGGTCGAGTTCGGAGTACAGCCGGGCGAGCCGCTGCCCGTCCGGGGTGACCTTGTCCCCGTCGAGGTAGCCGAGCCGCTCCAGCACCGAGCAGACCTTGCCGAAGGTGCGCGAGATCACGTGCGAACGGCTCCCGATCTGCCGCTCCAGATCGGCGATCTCGCGCTGCTGGCGGTAGTACCGTTCGGCGAACCGGGCGTGCTGCTCGCGGTCGGGGCAGGCGTGGCAGGGGTGACGCCGTAGCTTGCGCCGCAGTTCGGCGATGTCGCCGGCGACACCAGTCCCCTCCGCCTGGCCGCCGTTGGCGGAATCGGCTGACCGCGAGTCGAAGTCGCCTCCGGCGAGCTTGGTGCGCATGGCCGAGACAAGGTCGCGACGGTGCTTGGGGGAACGTTCGGAAAAGGAATTGGGGATGCGCAGCGACTCCACAGGCGTGACGGGAACCGGGAAGTCCGCGGCGGACAAGTGCTTCACCTGCCCGGCCACCGTGAGCACCAGGGGTCCGTCCGCGTGGTGGCGCACGGAGATGTCCTCACCCGACGGCGGCGGCGTCAGCACCACGGCCATGCCCGAGCGGCGGCCCGCGGGCACCTTGATGATGTCCCCGCGGCGCAGCGTGCCGAGCGACCGCCGCGCCTCCGCGCGCCGCGACGAGGCCCGCGACCGGGATTCCTCCCGCTCGGACTCGGTCAGCTTGTGCCGCAGTTCCGCGTACTCCCTGAAGTCCCCGCGCTCGCACGTCATCGAGGCGACCAGCTCGGCCGCCTGCCTTTCCGCGCGCCGCAGCCGGCGGGAGACGCCGACGACGCTGCGGTCGGCCTGGAACTGCGCGAACGACGACTCGAGCAGGGTCGCGGCACGGGCGCGGCCCGCGCGGTTCACCAGGTTGACGGCCATGTTGTAGGACGGCCGGAAGCTAGAGTTCAGCGGGTACGTCCGGGTGCCGGCCAGGCCCGCCACCATCGACGGGTCGAGGCCGGAGTGGTACAGGACCACCGCGTGGCCTTCGACGTCGATGCCGCGCCGGCCCGCGCGGCCGGTGAGCTGGGTGTACTCGCCCGCCGTGAGGAGGGCGTGCGTCTCGCCGTTCCACTTGTCGAGCTTCTCGATGACCACGGTCCTGGCCGGCATGTTCACGCCGAGGGCGAGCGTCTCTGTCGCGAAGACGGCGCGGACGAGGCCGGCGGCGAACAGTTCCTCCACGACTTCCTTGAACGCCGGCAGCAGGCCGGCGTGGTGCGCGGCGATGCCCCTGCGCAGCCCGGTGACCCAGTCGTGGTAGCCGAGGACGGCGAGGTCCTGTTCCGGAATGTCCGCGGTCCGGCGGGCCGCCACGGACTCGATGTGCGCGGCCTCGTCCGGCGTGGTGAGCCGCAGGCCCGCGTGGAGGCATTCGGTGACGGCGGCGTCGCAGCCGGCCCTGCTGAAGATGAAATCGATGGCGGGCAGCAGCCCGGCGGAGTCCAGCCGGTCGATGATCTCGGGCCGGTACGGCGGGGGCGTGCGGCGCGGCCGGGCTCCCCCGCGCCTCGGCCGGGACGCCGGCACGCGGTAGGCGTCCCGCTGCGCGATCCGGAGCAGTTCGGGGTTGACCTGATGGTGCTCGTCGTCGGTGAACAGGTCGTACAGGCGGCGCCCGGCCAGCATGTGCTGCCACAGCGGCACCGGGCGGTGCTCGTCGACGATGACCTCGGTGCCGCCGCGCACCTGGGTCAGCCAGTCGCCGAACTCCTCCGCGTTGCTCACCGTCGCCGACAGCGCCACCACCCGCACCGACTCCGGCAGGTGGATGATCACTTCCTCCCAGACGGCGCCGCGGGCGCGGTCGGCGAGGTAGTGGACCTCATCCAGCACGACGTAGCCGAGGTCGCGCAGCGTGGCCGACCCCGCGTACAGCATGTTGCGGAGCACCTCGGTGGTCATCACGACGATCGGGGCATCCCCGTTGATCGCGTTGTCACCGGTCAGCAGCCCGACGGTGCCGGAGTCGTAGCGGCGCACCAGGTCGCCGTACTTCTGGTTGGACAGCGCCTTGATCGGCGTCGTATAGAAGCACTTGCGGCCCTGGGCGAGCGCGAGGTGCACCGCGTACTCGCCGACCACCGTCTTCCCCGAGCCGGTCGGTGCGGCGACGAGGACCCCGGCGCCCGAGCTCAGCGCGCCGCACGCGGCTATCTGAAAGGGATCGAACGCGAAGTCGTACCGCGAGCGGAAGGCGGAGAACTCTGGATCCGACTGCCTGTCACGAAACCGCGCGTACTGCTCCGCCGGGGAAACCGCCGGTGTGCTCATGGCTCCAAGGGTATGGGAGTCCGGGGAGACTAGTTAAGCGAGCTGTCCCTTCGGACCGGCTCGGGGTTGTCGACGTCCGACAACTGGTCGTCGGACAGGTCCGCGTACAGGTCAGGATGCAACCTGGTGTAGCGCTTGTCGTTGAGCCAGATGATGACCTCGGCCGCCTCGACCAGCACGATGATGACACCGCCGAGCATGAGCATGGTCAGCGGGTCGGGACTCGGCGAGGCGATGCCGGCGAAAACGAAGATCAGGAAGATGATGACCCGGCGCCACTTCTTGAACCGCTGGTGCGTGACGATCCGGACCTGGTTGAGCATCACGAGGAACAGGGGGACCTCGAAGCAGAGCCCGAAGCCGACGATCATCGCGAGCCAGTAGCCGAGGTAGCTATCGGCGGTGTACAGCGTGGCCGTGCCGGGGGCCGCCATCCCCATCAGGAACTCCAGGCCGCGGCCCATCGCGAAGTACGCGAAGAAGCAGCCCAGGGCGAACAGCGGGACGGCGGCGCCGACGAATACGTACGTCCACTTCTTTTCCCGGGAGTACAGCCCGGGCGCGATGAACGCCCAGAGCTGGTACAGCCAGATCGGGCTGGTGAGGATGGCCCCGGCGAAGATCGCGATCTTCACCTTGAAGTAGAAGGGATCGAGCACGCCGAAGAACGCCAGGTACTCGCCCGTCACGCCTTTTACGCACGCGTGCTGCGGGAGCGCGTTGCAGAACGGCTCCTGCATGAAGTTCCAGATGCGGACGTAGAAGACCCAGCCCACGACCGCCCCCGCGAGAACCGCGAGGGCGATCTTGACCACGCGGTTGCGCAGCTCACGCAGGTGATCCATGAGGGGCATGCGCCCCTCGGGATTCTTCTCGCGCTGCATGCGCATGTACTGCTCACCGACGACCCGCGCTCCCTTGAGCGCGGACGGCTTACCCGCCATGGCCCGTTATCCCATTCTCCCGGAAGTGAAGTGTGGGGTTAGCGCGCCTGCTGGGTCTCCGCCGACGGGGTTTGCGGCGCCACCGCGCCGTTCGCGGTGGCGTTCTGCTGCATCTTGGTGAGCTGCTCCTGGAGCGCCGCGATCTGGGCCTGGGTGTCCGGCACGGGAGCGGACGCCTGGAGCTGCGCCCAGGCGGGCGGCTCTGCCTGCGCGTTCGTGGTCACGGGCTCGTCGTCCTCGTGCAGGCCCTGTACCTCGGTCTTCAGGATGCGCATCGACTTGCCGAGCGAGCGGGCGGCATCGGGCAGCTTGCGCGACCCGAACAGCACGATGATCACGACCGCGACGATCAGGATCTTCCACGGGCTGTCGAACAGATCACCAATCATTTGCGTCCTCGCGTTGCAGGGGGGAGTCCCGCAGGTGAGACTCGGTTCTTATTCGAGTGTGAGTGTACACCGGGGCATCTGACAAGAGCAGGACCAGATGCTTAACGCAACATGAACCAACCACATACGTGTAAGCGCGCACATATCGCCGCAATGGCCCCATCTGCCTCTGTGCTAACCCTGGTCAGCGCGCGCCCGGAACGGGGCTGACCGGGAACGCGTCACCCGATGTCACCGTGCAGCTTCTGCAGCAGATTCCCGGGCCAGACCATGATCGTGTACTCGCGGTACCGGTAGGTCCGCGCCGGCGGCCCGAATGTCGCCAGCGCGTTCGGCTCGTTCACTTCGTAGTCCCCTGCGGACGACAGCACGAGGAAGTCCGCCGATTGCCGCGAGGGGTCGAACCACGCGGAGCTCGCGTTCCACAGCCTCCCGGCGACGAACCGCCCGGAATCGACGACCGGCCGCAAGCTCACCCGCCCGCCCGTCTGCGCCGTCACAATATTGGCCTGTGAGTATCCGCTGAGTCCGGACGTGAAGCCGTGCGACGTCAGCCATGCCGCCAGGTCCGCGTACTGCGGTTGGGCCGCCGGCTGCGCCGCCGAGTACCCCAGCATCCCCGCGTAGCAGGCCAGCACCACGCCGAGCACGGGCACGAGGCGCGGCGCACGCCCCCCGCCGGAAGGCCGCGGGCCGTCCGGGCGCGGGCCGGACTCGCGCGCCCCGGCAAGGCGCGGGCCAAGGAGGCGCCCGGCCAGCACCGCCCCGAACGGCAGGACCGGCGCGATCTCCCGCGTGCTGAGCAGGTTGACCGCCTGCACTCCGGCCGCATAGGCGGCCACGTCGATCACGATCCCGGTCACGAGCACCGGCTCGATGACGGCGTCACCGCGGAAAAACAGCCGCAAGGCCCTGCAGAAGCCGTATATCACCGCGACAACCCCGGCGAGGTGCACCACCGCGAAGGCGACGCCGATCCCGGACCCGGCGTCGAACACGTCCGCGCCGAACAACTCCAGCAGCCCCCGCCCGGTCAGCCGCAGGTTTCCCGCCAGCAAAGCGGTGCCCGCGAGGGCCGTGTGCAGCCCGTGCACCTGCCACCCGCCAAATGCCTGGATGAGCCGAGTCGCCACGACCTCCAGCGGAATCGACAGCAGGGACGCTACCGCCATGGATGCCGCGAACCACCGCGTCCGGAGCCGCTGAAACACCTGGGACCCCCGGGAACCCGGGAGCCCCGTGGCGCCCCGCAATCCCTGGATAGCCCGCAGCGCGTACACAAGGGCGAGCGGTATGACCGCGGCGAACACCGCCATGGCATCCGCGACGGCGATCCACGCCAGCGCCACCCCTGTCACCGCCGGGACGTACCACCGCTCCCCGGCCAGGTCGATGAACAGCAGCACCGCGAGCACGGGCACGCCGGTGCCCACGTGGTCCGGCGAGAGCAGGAGCGTGCCGCTGCCGGAAAGCTGGGGGGCGAGCATGACCCCGCCGGCGACCGCCGCCCGCACGAGACCCGCCCGCCCGCGCGCGCGGCCGCGCGCCAGGAAGGCCGCCAGCAGGACGAGCAGCGTGTACGTCATCGCCCCCGCGATGTGCATCACGTCGGCCGACAGCCCGAACAGCCGCTCGACCAGCACGTACTGCGGAAGTTCTGTGGTGTAGAACGAGACATCGGTGAGCCACCAGCCGCGCAGCAGCGGATTGCCGTGCAGCATGTCCCACGCCTGCAGCGCCTGCGACGCCCCGTCCGACCCGTCCGTGACGGTCCGTGACTGCAGCAGGTAACACGTGAAGAGAACCGCCGCCACCGCCAGCGCGCCCAGGAACCACCATGATCTTCGCACCTGGCGAGGCTACCGCGATCGCCCGGCCGCGCTCAGCGGTATGCGCGCGCAACCCTCCAGGCACTCGGCGCGTTTACGACCGAATGAGCGGGACCGCTCCCGATAGTCCCCGAGACTGGCTACACTCGCCACCACAAGTACTTAGGAATCCCTTAACGCGCCCTCTATACAAAATTGAGCTAAAGATGCCAGCGGACAGCAACAGCATTAACTACGAGAAACTCTACTCCTACCGCTTCCGAGACGTTGACCAGGCAAGCCGCGAGGCGGTCTGGCGCGAGATAGCGCAGTACGTCTACACGCGGATGGGAAAGCCCGGAACAATCCTGGATCCCGCGGCGGGCCGCGGCGAGTTCATCCGGGCCGTGCCCGCGGCCGAACGGTGGGGCGTGGACCTGGTCAGCCAGGGCGACCTGGAGAGCGCCGGGGTCAAGATGATCATCGCCGACATCATGGACGCGGAACTGCCCGCCGCCCACTTCGACGGTGTCTGGGTGTCGAACTTCCTCGAGCACCTGCCGGACCAGAACGCGGTGGCGGCACTGCTCGCGAAGCTCCGCGACTCGATGCGGCCCGGCGGCCGGATCGCGATCATGGGCCCGAACTTCAAGTACTGCGCCCGCGACTACTTCGACTGCGCCGACCACACGCTGATCCTGTCGCACGTGGGACTCGCCGAGCACCTGCACGCCGCGGGCTTCGAGGTGGACGCCCTGCACCCGAAGTTCCTGCCCTTCTCCTTCCGCGGCCTCTTGCCCCCGTCGCCGGCCCTCACCAGGACCTACCTGCACTCCCCCATGGCCTGGAAACTCCTCGGCAAGCAGTTCCTCGCCATCGCCCGCAAGCCCTGATCCCGCGGGCCGCTGGCCGCCGCGCCGCTACGCGTTGTTGGCAAGCTCGCTGGCCGAACCGGGGAAGGACCGGCCACTGAGCTTGGTCAGCAGGTTGTAGCGGTATGTCATGACCACGTACTGCCCGATGTGGTACTCGTGGGCGGGCGCGCCGAAGAGCTTGCGCTCCGTGCTCACTTTCACCCCGCCCAGGGCGGGCGCCGCGACGATGAAATCGGCCCGGTGCGTGGCGGGGTTATACCAGTCCGCGGACGACTCCCAGGGCATGACCGCTCTGCTGGACGTCTTGATCGGCGCGACCAGAACCTTGCCGCCGCTGACCACCGTGGTGCTGTCGGCCTGCCAGTAGCCGGCCAGGCCCTCGGTGTACCCGTGGCCGACCAGCCAATTGGCCAGTGCCTGGCTGGCCGGGGGAAGCGGCGCCCACGTCGCCGCCCAGCACAAGGCCGCCAGGCTGCACGCGACCCAGACACCGAGCACCGGCAGCAGCACGCGCCCGTACAGGCTCCGCCGCTCTAGTGCCCGTCCGGACACCGCTTCCTCGCGAGGGCGCCGCGTTCGCGTGAGACGCGGGAGGGCACGGCCCGCGAGTACCGCGCCCAAGGGCGCCAGCACCGCGATCTCGTGCGCGTGGGACAGGTCGGGCAGTTCGGTCCCGAGGACCGCGGCGGCCATGACGGCGAGGGCCGCCACGACCACGACCTGGGTAACCCGGTCCTGCCCGCGCGCGAAGAACGTGACCAACCCCACCGCGAACCCCACGACCGCGAGCGCCAGCCCGATCCAGTGGAAGTCCGCCAGGTAGGTCAGGTACGCCAGACGGCCGCCCGGCCTGTTCGCGCCGAACAGCAACAGCAGGGTCTGCCCCAGCACGTGCACGTTGCCCGGGACCTGCGAAGGAGAGGCGAGCAGTTGCCCCGGCAGCGAACGCGGGTAGAAGCCGCCGAAGTGACGCAGTGCCTTCTCCGCGCCGCTCGCCAGCGGCACGGACACCACTGCCGCGACCGCCAGTTGCGCATCGTACCGGAAATCCGCGAAGGGCCGGCGCCGCAGCGCCAGCGGCCCGAGCCGGACGACGGCTACCACGGCCAGCGGGACGGCCGCCGCCACCAGGGTCAGCTCGTCGGCCACGTCGGTCCAGGCGAGCAGGACGCACGCCGCGGCGGCGGTGTACCAGCGCTCCGGCCACCGGTCCACGACAAGCAGCAAGAGGAGAATCGGCACCGCGGTGCCGGCGTGGTCGGGGTTTTCCAGGAAGACCGGAGTACCGCCGATGATCCCGGGCGCGAGCAGGATCCCGCCGGCCAGCAGCGCGCGCGACACCCCCGCCAGGCCGGTGGCCTTCCCCCGCGCGACCAGAGCCGCGAGCAGCACGGTCAGGGTGTAGGTCAGCGCCCCGCCGATGTGCGTGACGTCCGGCGACAGCCCCCGGAATGCCTCGATGATCACATATTCCGGCAACTCGGTCGTGTAGAACGAGACATCAGCGACCCACCAGCCGCTCAGCAGCGGGTTTCCGTGTAGTACCGCCCACGCCTGGAGCACGACCCCGCCGCCGTCGGAGTTGAACGGGGCGATCAGCGACTGGCGGTAGTACAGCACCACCAGGCCCGCCCCCACGGCAAGCAGTCCCGCTCCCCACAGCAGGCGCGCGTACCGGGCCGAGCGGGCCCGCGAAGGGGCCTCTCGTTCGCCGCTGACCAGCATCTCCACGCGCAGAACCGCCATGTTTTTCGTGTTGCCTGAGGGATAGGTTATTTTACAGCCGTGCCCCGAGGTCAGGGGTCGGCTGAACGGGCCGGTGCATGTCGCGCAGCAGGTTGCGGTCGTACACCATGATCACGTACCCGTCGTACTTGTACTCGAGGGCCGGCCGACCGAATTCGCGCAGCACGGTCTTCACCAGATACGTCGACGAACTCGCCGGATCCGTCCCCGCGAGCACGAAGTTCGCGGAGTACTCGTCCGGGTCATACCACGAGGGCCTGGTCAGCCACGCGTACGGCGACGCCGGCCCTGGCATGGCGGGGATCACCCGCACGTGCCAGTCGCTGGCCGCCGTCGTAATGTTAGCCGACCAGTACATCCCGATGCCGCTGGTCAGGTCATGCTCGGCGAGGAAGCCGGCGAGGGACTGCGTCGTCGCAGGGACCGAAGGCTGGGACGCGGAGTAGCCGAGGACCGCGAGGTAACAGGCCGCGATCACGGCGAGCACCGAGGCCGCCGCCGACCTGGCCAGCCGGGACAGTTCACGCCGCAGGAGCCACGGACCGACGGTCCTGCCCGCCAGAACCGCGCCGAACGGCAGCACGACCGCTATCTCGTGGGCGTCGTAGCCGGGCTGCATCGAGGTCGCGAACGCGCCCGCACCCAGCGCGACGAGCACTCCGATCGTGAGCACCTGGGTCACCCGATCGCCGCCGCGCAGCACCGCGGCGATGCCCGCCAGCAGGCCGGCCAGGGCAAGTGCCGCGCCCGCGAGGTGGAGGATGGCGATCGCCTTCAGCAGCGACCCGGACTGCGAGAAGTAGTCGGCGCCGAAGAGCAGCAGCGCGTTCTGCCCGGTGTGCAGCAGCTGAGCGGCCCACTGGGAAGGCGGGACGTGCGTGGTCGCCTTCGACAGCGACTGCATGCTGAAGCCGCCGGCGGCCCTGATGGCGTGCACCGCGATCTGCGTGAGCTCGTAGGAGACGGCGGCGGCGACGGCCAGCCCGGCGTCGTAGCGCCAGGTCCTGTCCCGCCAGCCGTGACGGCGCAGCGACACGCACGCCCTCGCCAGGCACACGAGTGCTACCGGCAGCGCGGCCGCGAACTCGGCCATGGGGTCGTCAAGCTGCGCCCACACCAGCAGGACGCACACCGCGACCGGCACCAGCCAGCGTTCCCGTGCCCGGTCCACGAGCAGCAGCGTCAGCAGGATCGGCACCCCGACGCCGACGTGGTCCGGCGAGCCCAGCAGGACCCGCGTGCCCTCGTCGAGTCCCGGAGCGATCATTATGCCCGCGGCCAGCAGCGCCCGGACGACACCGGCGCGACCCCGCGCCGTGCCGCGCGCCAGGAGCGCCGCCGCGAGGACGAGCAGTGCGTACACGATGCCCGCGGTGACGTGCACCACGTCCGCGCTCAGCCCGCGCACCGCGATCACCAGGGCGTCGATCGGGATCTCGAATGTGTAGAAGTTCACGTCCGGGGTCCACCAGCCGCGCAGCAGGATGTTGCCGTGCAGCATGTCCCAGCCCTGCAGCGCCATCCCGGCGCCATCGGAGTTCGCCACCTGGGTTCGCGCCTGGAGGATGTAGCACCACGAGAGCACGACCGCCGCCACGGCGATCCCCGCGGTCCACGCGACGCGACCGCGCCAGCCAGCGTGCCCTCGGGCCGGAGGCTGTGCCGCCGGCCCTTCCGATGAGTTCGCTCTCCGCGCGTCCGCCGCCTTGTCCGTGATCTCCGGCATGCTGGAAAGGTTAAAGGAAGCGCAGGAGGTTCTTGTCCCAGACCATGATTGTGTAGTCCTGATACCGGTAGATCGTGACGGGCTTGCCGAACGCCTTGATGGCCCCGGCCTCGCTGATCGCGGGGCTGGCCGCGGAATGGCCGGAGGTCAGCACCAGGAAGTCGGCGGAGTTCGTCTCCGGGTTCAGCTGACTGAGGTCGGTCTCCCAGACGTACACGACGGGGCGGCCCCCGACGCCGCCCTTGACCGGCCGCATGGTGATGCGCGTACCGCTGTCGAGGGTGACGCTGTTGGACTGCCAGTAGCCGGCCAGCCCGTTGCTCAGGTGATGGCTTTCCAGCCAGACGGTGAGCGCCTGGTTCGCGGGCGGGCTGGCCTGCCCGGTCAGCGCCGGGCCCATAGTGAGCAGGTAGCAGGCGATGCCCGCCGCGAGCACAGGTTCGAGCCGGCGACGCGCGAGGGGGCCGCCGAGGAGCCGGCCGGCGAGCGCGGCGCCGAGCGCGAACACCGGGGACACCTCGCGGATCTGCCCCGGTGTCGCCGAGTACAGCAGGAGGTAGGCCCCGAGATCGCAGGCGATCGCGACGACGAGCAGGTCCGTCACCAGATCCGCTCTTTCCCTCCCGTCCCTCCCGCGCGCGAAGCGACGGACCGCGATCGCGATCCCCGCGGCCACGACGACGGCGCCCGCGAGGTGGATGAGGACCGGGATGATGCTGCCGGTGACCTTCTGGCCGAAGAAGTTCGCGCTGAACAGTCCGAGGAAGTCCTGGAGTTCCACGGTCAGGTTGGACGGCAAGGTGGCCGCCTGGACGAACTGGTGGGCTTGCGTGGTCAGTACCCAGCCGCCCGCGTCCTTGATGGCGCGCATCACCTCCATGGCCACGAGCACGGAAGCCGCCCCGGCGGCGGCCAGGGACAGCTCGAACCACCGGTCGCGCAGCCACGCCATGCGACCGGTGGTGCTCGACGCCGCCGTGCCCTGGATGGCGCGTGCTAGGCCGACGACCACCAGCGGTGCGGCGCCGATCACCGCGATGAGCTCATCCCCCACCGTCGCCCACGCCAGCAGTGTCCCTACTAGGACGGGGACGTACCAGCGGCGCCCGGCGCGGTCGATCAGCAGCAGCGCGAACAGGACCCACAGCGCGGTGGCCGCGTGGTCGGCATCGTTGAGGAGCCAGTTGGCCGCGGCCAGTGACGGGGCGGACATGACCCCGGCCGCCAGGAGGGCGCGCACGAGGCCCTCCCGTCCGCGGACGCGTCCCTTGGCGACGAGGGCACCGCACACGACCGTCAGCGTGTAATTGATCGCCTCGCTGATCGCCGCCACGTCGGTGCGCAGCCCGTGCACCGCCTCGACCAGCATGTACACCGGAAGCTCGGTGGTGTAGAAGGAGACGTCGGCGACGTGCCAGCCGCGCAGCAGCAGGTTGCCGTGCAGCATCTGCCACGCCTGCAGGGCGATGGAGGCCCCGTCCGACTGCATGCCGTACTGCCGTGCCTCCCGCCACGCGGCCAGGAACACCACGATGACGACCGCGGCCCAGGCCGCTGCCCGCAGCAGTGCCGGGCGAAGCCCTGAGGCAAGCCGTCCCGCCGCGTCACGCCGTCCCGCCGCGTCATGCCGTCCCGCCGCGTCCCCCTCGGGCCCCGGCTCACCCTGTCCGTCCGGTTCCGGCGTCGTGCGCCAGACCGCCCGCCGCGTACGCGACACAGCTCCCATGTCTTCGCAGTCCTCCACCCTTTTCCCACGCCCACTGCAAATGACCGCTCAAATATTAACGTCTCCTAAAGACGTGCGCTGATCAGTTAATGTATCCGGCGCGTACCGCCGGCGGGCGGCGGCGCCAGCCAAAGCGAGCGTTGCGCATGACGAATTTATTTTCGCGGGCACGATGTGTCCCGGCCAGCCGCGAATCAAAGTGGCATCATCGAACAGTCACGGACGTTCGGTAATGCAGATTAAAGTCGATGACAATTATTCGATTGCTATCGATCATAGGACGCGGCGGGGACCGCGGCGTCAGCTGACCGGCGGTCCCATGTGCCGCAGCAGGTTCTCCCGCCAGACCATGATGGTGTCCCCGGCGTACTGGTAAACCCTGGCGGGCCGCCCGAACGTCGCGAGCGCCTCCCCCTTGGTAATGACGCCGCCCGGCACCACCACCACGAAATCGGCGCTGTGCGTCGCCGGGTCGGCCAAGCGCATGTCGGCCAGCCAGTGCCGGGGCGCCAGCCTCCCGTGCCTGTCGGCGACCACCGACACCATGTCGATGCGGCCGAGCGAGTCGAGGGTGACGCTCGTGCCCTGCCAGTACGGCGCCAGACCGCTGCGCAGGTCGTGGCTCGTCAGCCAGGCGGCCAGCGTGACGTTCTGCGGCGGCGCCTGGGCGCGCGTGGCCGCGACGCCGAGCATGGCGGCGTAGCAGGCAAGCCCCGCCGCGAACGCCGGCATGAGCCAGGAGCGCAGCCGTGCCCGCACCAGCGGCCCGCCCAGCGTCCGTCCGGCGAGCGCCGCCCCGAGCGACAAGACAGGCCCTATCTCGTGTGCGGCGTAGATGTTCGTGATCCTGAAGGCGAAGAAGTACCCGGCGACGTTGCCCACGACGGCGATCACGAGGACGTCGGCGATGAGCTCACTGCCGGTGCCCAGATACCGCAGCAGCCGCCACGCCGCCACGATCACCGCGGCGAGCACCAGCGCCACCCCGGCCAGGTGCACGGCGGCGAAGGCGACGTCGAGCCCGCCGTGCACCGCGGAGAAATCGGCGCCGAACAGCGCAAGGAAACTCCGCACGGTCAGCCGCACGTTCCCCGGCAGCATCGCCAGCGGTTCAAGGCCGGACACGCCCCTGCTGGTGGTGAACCCGCCCAGGGCGGGCACGAGGCGGTCCGCGGCCAGCGCGACCGGGACCGCGACCACGGCCGCGGCGCTCAGCACGAGTTCATACCGGACGCCGCCCGGCCCCTGCCGCCGCGCCAGCCCCTGGCAGGCCCGGAGCAGGCAGGCGGCCGCCAGCGGCACGACCCCGACGATCAGCGTCAGCGGATCACCGGCAATCGCCCAGGCCAGCACCAGGCAGACGAGGACAGGGACATACCACCGCCGGCCCGCCCAGTCCAGCAGGAGCAGCAGCACCAGGACGGGAACGGCCGTGCCGACGTGGTCCGGCGAGCTCATCAGGATCCAGGTGGGCGCCAGCGGCTCGGGGGCGAGCATGACCCCGGCGGCGAGCAGCGCGCGGACAAGCCCCTCCGCTCCGCTGGCGCGGCCGCGAGCCACGAACGCCGCGAGCAGCACGAGCAGCGTGTAGGTCATCGCCGCACCGATGTGCACGACCTCCGGGCGCAGTCCCGCGACCGCCTCGACCAGCATGAGCTGCGGCAACTCGGTGGTGTAGAACGTCACGTCCGTTGCCTGCCAGCCATGCAGCAGCGGGTTCCCGTGGAGCATGTCCCAGGCCTGCAGCGAGAGGCCCGCGCCGTCGGAGAGCACTGGCACCGTGCCGGCGGTCCGCAGGTAGGCCAGCATCAAGACGACCGCGGCGGCCACCGTGCCGCCGATCCACAGCGCGCGCCCGCGTGCGCCGCCCCGTGGAATCGAGGAATTCATTCGTACAGCGCGAGCGCCGCGGCCGCCTCAGCGCGGACCTCGGTCGCGAGTTCCTGAGGTGAGATTACCCGCGCCACCTCTCCGAGGCGGAGGATCAGCCGCTTCACCCACCGGGTATCAGGGGTGCGCAGCGCGATCCGCAGCCTGCCCTCGCCCATTTCGGTCACCGACTCGCACGGGGTATATTCCGCGACCCACCGCGCGTCCGCCGACAATTCGATCTCCACCAGCAGGTCCGAAGGCGACGGCCGGAACAGCCCCTGCTCAATGTCCACCGGCTCCGCTTCTTCCGGAACGGACGCGGGCACCTCCAGCACGGTCAATTCCATGATCCGGTCGAGGCGGAACAACCGCACCCCCTCGGCCCGGCGGCACCAGCCCTCCAGGTAGGTGCGTCCTTCCACGACCAGCATTCGCATCGGGTCCACGTCCCGCTCGGTGGCCTCGTCACGGCCCGGCACGTAGTACCGCAGGTGAAGCCGCCGGCCAGCGGCGAGGGCTAGACGGATGTCGGCGGTCATCGCGGGACCGTTCGGGATAATGTCCACCGCAAGCTGCGCGCTCGCGGCACCGGCGGCACCGGCCCCGGCCTCAAGCTTGGCGATGAGACGCGTGAGCGCCTCGTCGCTGCGGCCGTTCACGTCCTGCACCATGCGCAGCGCCACCAGCAGCGCGCTCGCCTCGTCGGCGGCCAGGCGCAGCGGGCGCGCGATCGACTCGGCCTGGCTGACCGAGATCTCCCCGCCCTCGTAGGACAGGTCGATCGGGCAGTACGGGTCGGGCGCCTTCAGCTCCACGCACCACACGAGATTCAGGTCGTCGACGAGCTCACGCTCCGTCATCCCGAACGCCGTGGCGGCGTCCGCCAGCCCGACCGATTCCCGGCTGACCACGTACGGGACGAGTGCCAGCAGCCGCCGCAACCGCTCGGCTGAGGTGACCATCCGTGGTTCGGTCATGCCAGTACCCCCCGCAGGTGCTTCACGACCGCCTGGCGCAGCTCCGGAGGACCGAGCACAACCACGTCAGCACCGAACGACGCCAGGTAATCCGTGTACCAGTCCGCCTTCGGGTACGTGGTGGTGACGATGTCCCAGTCGGCTCCGTCCGGTTCGATGGACTTGCCGTACTTGCGGAGGTTGTAGCCCGCGCCCGTGCGGACCCTGAGGGTGGCGGGCTCGTCCGACAGGATGGGGGCCCTGTTCCAGTCCCTGACCAGTTCCCTGACGTCCGTGCCCTCGGGCACGGTCACGGTGCCAGGCCGCCCGGCCATCTTCACCGGGCCCTCGACGCGGCTGAGCCGGAAGACCCGCGTTTCCTTCCGGTCACGGTCGAAGCCGGCGACGTACCAGTGACCGCGGCGGTTGACCACGCCCCACGGCTCGAGCACGCGCCTGGCGGGCTCGGCGCGCCCCGGGGCACGGTAGCTGAACGTGACCGGCCTGCGGTCGCGGACCGCCTCCCACAGCGGCCCGAACGCGGGCTCCTGCGTGGTCAGCCTCGGCTCGATCCCCGGCGTCTTGCTGTTATCATTTTCCACGCCGGCGGCCTTGAGCTTGAGCAGTGCCCCGGCGGCGGCGCCGGCGAGCGCGGCGCGCTCCCATACGCGGGCCGCGATGCCGAGCACGGCGGCCTCGTCGGCCTCCAGGTGTATCTCGGGAAGCTCGTAGTCCTGCCGGCTGATCCGGTAGCCGGTCTCGTCGTCGAGGGGGTTGGTCAGGCCCGTCTCAAGCGGGATGCCGAGTTCCCGCAGTTCTTCCTTGTCGCGCTCGAACATGCGCTTGAAGGACTCGTCCTGCTCGGGGTAGCCGTGCACCGAGGCGCGGATCTCCTCGGCGGTCAGGTACCGGCGCGCGGACAGGAGAAGGACGACAATGGACAGGAGACGCTCGGTCCTGCGCTTGGACATCGTTTCCCCCTCCTGCTGTCGGCTGCGTTCCACTAGTCTGCCGTCGTGATCAGATGGCGCAGCGGGATTGTGACGGCGTCGCGGCGAGAATGGGCCGGGGCAGCCGAGTTCATGGTAACCGTGGACGGCGCCGCCGTACGAGCACTCGCCTACCCGGCCCTGACGGGAACGCCGCGCGTCGGCGACCGGGTGCTGCTGAACGTCTCCGCACTGGAGCGCGGCCTCGGCACGGGCGGCTACGCGTTCGTGGTGGCCATCCCCGACCGCCTGCCGCCCGATCCCGGCTCCGGTGAGCCCGGCTCCGGTGAGGCCGGTCCTGGTGAACCCGGTCATGGCGAGCCCGCCTCTCCGCCTGCCGGGCATATCGTGAAATCTCGGTATACACCGCTGCAGGCGATGGTGGCGAGCGCGGACGAGCAGGGTTCGCCGTATTACGAGGTGCTGCGTGACGCGTCGTCAGTGGACGGCATGCCGGTCGTGGTGGCCGATCTCCATTCGGCGCTGCCGGCGATCCTGGCCGGGCTCTTCGGGCAGGCGTCCCCTCCCCCGTTCCGCGTCGCCTACGTCATGCAGGACGGCGGGGCGCTGCCGGCGTGGTTCTCCCGGACGGCCGCCGGCCTGCGCGAGGCGGGGTGGCTGGCGGGAACCGTATCGACGGGCCAGTCGTTCGGCGGGGACATCGAGGCGGTGACCGTGCACAACGGCCTGCTGGCCGCGCGCCACGTGCTCGGGGCCGACGCGGCGATCGTCACGCAGGGGCCCGGCAATCTCGGCACGGGAACCCGCTGGGGATTCTCGGGCGTGGCGGCCGGGGAGGCGGTCAACGCGATCTCGGTGCTGCGCGGGCGGGCGGTCGCGTCGCTGCGCGTGTCGTTCGCGGACGCCCGGGACCGGCACCGGGGCATCTCACATCACAGCCTCACGGCCTACGGCCAGGTGGCGCTCGCCGCGGCGGACGTCGTCCTGCCGGGGCTTGCCGAACCTCTGGGCGATCAGATCGCGGCGCAGGCGGCACCTCTGGGCGCGCGGCACCGCCTCGTGACGGTGCCGGTGGACGGACTGGAAGACGCACTGCGCGACTGCCCCGTCCCGCTGTCGACGATGGGCCGCGCCCTGGACGAGGATCTGGCGTACTTTCTCGCCGCCGCGGCGGCCGGCCGGCACGCCGCTCATCTCTTGGGGTGATCACCGCCGACGGTGACTCGCTCCCCCGCCGATCACCGCGGCGCACCGTGCCGCACCGTGCCGCACCGCGCCGATCACCGCGCCGCGCGTGCGTGCTCGTCAGCGCATTCGCGCACGTTCAGGCACGTGCGCAAACGCGCATTCGAGCCGGCTACGGCCGGCTCGAATGCGCGTTTGAGCACACTGGCGGGTGGGGGTCGGCCGGGGCCCCCGGGGATCCCGGGGATCCCGGGGGCGCGCGGCCGTGGGGGTCAGGAGGAGGTGGCGGTGCCTAGGATGTCGACTACGAAGACCAGGGTGTCGGTGCCATTGATGCCTGCCGAGGACTGGCCGGCGCTGCCGTAACCGTCGGCCGGCGGGACGGTCAGCATGACACGGCTGCCGACGGTCTGGCCGATCAGGCCCTTGTCCCAGCCCGGGATCACCTGTTCCGGGCTCGCGTCCAGCGTGAAGCCGAAGGGCGCGTCACTCGACCACGAAGACCCGAAGACCTTCCCGGTGCGCCAGATCACGCCGGTGTACTGGACGATGACGTACTGGCCCTTGGTGAGCTTCGGACCGGTGCCCTTGAGCAGGGTGGTGACCGTCAGGTCCTTCGGCGCGGTGACGTTCTTCGGGATGGTGACCGTCGGCGCCTTGCCCGCGGCCGGGTCACTGACCGTCGGCAGCGAACCGCCGCCGCTCGAGACCTTGGCGCCGGTGGCGGAAGCGTCGTTGGCGACGTTCTTGACCAGGTCGACTACGAAGACCAGGGTGTCGGTTCCCGTGATGCCCAGTTCGGAGTTGCCTGAGGACCCGAAGCCCTCCGACGGCGGGATGACGGCGACCACCCGGCTGCCGTCCTTGGCACCGATCAGCGCCTTCGACAGGCCCGGGAGCAGGTCGCTGGGCAGCAAGGTCGGGGTGTTCGCCGACGCCGTCTTGCCGTACGTGGTGGTGGCCAGCTTGTGCGTGGTCCCGCTCCAGATGTACAGGGAGAAGTTGGCGACGAAGGAGTCCGCCGTGGTCAGCGGCGCGCCGGTGCCCTGGATAACGGTCTTGGAGTACAGGGTCGCCCCGGCCTTCTCCGCCGGGATCGTCACGGTCGGCGTCGCGCCGAACGCGCCCGTTACCTTCACCGACTCATTGGCCGTGGTCGACGCAGCCGTGGACGAAGACGAAGCGGACTTAGCAGGAGAAGAGGAGCCGCAGCCGGCGAGCGTCGCCGCGACGGCGAGCACCGGAACGACGAGAAGCGCATGTGCGCGTCGCATTCAGAAAACCTCACGGTCTTGGCCGTCGAGAGCGCACTCGTCGGCCTTCGGAATCAGTTTAAGGGTCTGGCTAGCCAACCCTACCCGCGCTAGGTACATGGGACTGGCGGGACGCCGTGAAGTTGAGTCAGCAGCCCCTTCGACGGGTTGTTCAGGTTGGCCGCCAGCTTCGGCCCGAGAGCGAGCAGATTAGCGCCGGGGTAGAGCCGGGCCTCGTAGGCATAGATCTTGTTACCGTTCCTGACCGTTACCACGCCACCCGTGTCGTTGTACTGGACATGGAACCAGCTGTTAAGCAACAGGAGCGTGCCGGACGAAACTCCAAATTGGCTGAAATATCCCTTAGAGTTGCTCAGCAGCAGGAAATCCGCCGTGTTCTGGGTCGGGTTGTACCAATCCGTCTTCGATTCCCACAGGTAAGGCTGGATGCAGGCCGGCTGGACCGCGCGGATGGTGACCTTACCGCCCGACTCCACGGTGATGACGCTCGCCTGCCAGTAACCGCCGACCCCGTAGGTCAGGCCCTTGCTTTCCAGGTAGGCCACGAGCGAGGCGTAGGGCGTGGGCGCCGCCGGCGTGTCGGCCTGCCGCCACAGGCCGAAGCCGTACCAGCCCATGAGCACCACGAGGAACGTCGAGATCACCCGCACCCCGATGCGACGGCCGCGCACGCGGAAGCGCACCAACGGCCCCGACAGCGGCGCGCGCAGCAGTCGCTCGCCGAGCATCCGCCCGGCCAGCACCGCCGCGAACGGCAGCACCGGCGCGATCTCGCGGGCGTTGAGGGACGAACTGTCGGCCAGCGTCGTCGGAATATAGGCGAAGATGTTGGCGACGATCCCGGCGAGCAGCAACTGGCTGACGAAGTCGGCGTCCCGGCGGAAGAACCGGCGGGCGATCGCGCACGCGGCCCAGATCGCCAGGACAACGACCACCAGGCGGCTGTACGCGATGACCTGGTCCAGTCCCCCGGGGGCCGGCGCTCCCGTCTGGGCCGACTGCTGCCCGGGGACGAAGTAGGCGCCGAACATCTCCAGCAGGCCGTGCACGACGGACTTGGACTGCATGAACCACTTGCCGGGGTCGTCGAACTTGTACTTCACCGGGTACAGATCGTAACCAGCGTGCTGGTGGATCAGATGCCCGGCGTACCAGGACAGCGTGTAACCGACTCCCGCGGCGGC
Source organism: Trebonia sp. (assembly GCA_035948445.1). GTDB lineage: Bacteria > Actinomycetota > Actinomycetes > Streptosporangiales > Streptosporangiaceae > Trebonia. The sequence goes on from DASZJE010000064.1 coordinate 143,598, forward strand.
GGCGAGCGCCAACTCGAACCACCGGGCGGACAAGAAGGCGCGGATGCGGGAGGAACCAGTGTCGTTAGGGCGAATGAGGGCCGTGAGGGCATCCGGAGCCACGCGCACGAGACAGACCGCCAGCATCGGGAAGACCGCGATGACCAGCACGAGGGGGTCGGCGGTTTCCGCCCAGGCCAGCATGACGGCGACCGCGAGGGGCACCCACCAGCGCCGGCCGCCGCGGTCGAGGAGCAGCCAGGTCAGCATCACCGGGAACGAGGTGCCGATGTGGCCGACCGAGAAGATGATCACGAAGATGCCGACGCCGGGCTGCGGGGCGAGCATGATGGCGAGCGCGAGGGCCATCCGGGCGACGGCCTTCCAGCCGCGTGTATCGCCCTTGGCGAGCAGCATGGCGACCGCCACGACCACGGTGTAGGTGACGGCGGCGGCGATGTGCGCGGTGTCGAGGTTCAGGCCGAACAGCTTCACGAGCAGCGCGATCTCCGGCAGCTCAGTGGAGATGAACGGGACGTCCGAGACATACCACCCGTGCAGCAGGACATTGCCGTGCAGCATGTCGTTGGCCATCAGGAGGATGTTGGCCTCGTCGGAGTTCTCCGCGTACGTCTTCGACAGGTGCAGGTAGGCGTCGAAGAGGACGACGATCAGGATCAGGAACACCCCGGCGCCAACCCACCGCCACCGCCGCGACGGCGGCTGCGCGCGGGTGCCCTGCGTGGCGTCTTTCTCGACCGTAAGTTCGTTCATCTTCGGCTTTGCAAGCCTCTCAAGCGTTAATAAGCCATACACTCTTACACGTTCAGTCCCCTGCGGGGGGCGGTTTCCGGACCTCCGGTAGCGTGGCTGGCGTGTCATAGGGTAGCCGGAGCCAATTGTTGATAGGTATCACAGGATGGGGGACCGGGTGCAACTGACTCAGGCTGCCAGCGCGGAAAAGTCCCGGGAAGCTGCCGCGTCCTCGGCCTTGCTGCGCAGGCTGGACCGCCCGGTCGCCGTGAGCGTCATCGCCTTCGTGCTCTGGCTGGCGTTCGTGCTGGCCCGCTGGCAGGTCTGGGCAAAGGGGCATATCACCCTGTTCATTATGTCCGGAGTCAAGGACTACAGCCACCCTTCGCAGATGGTGCCGCGCATCAGCCACGTGCCGTCACAGGGGTACGACGGGCAGTTCTACTACCGGTTCGCGCGCGACCCGTTCAACTGGAACCCCACCGCCTACGGGATCACGGTCGACCACAACTACCGGTACACCAGGATCGGGTACTCGCTGGTCGCCTGGATCGTCTCGCTCGGCGGCAACGCCCGGGTGCTGCCCACGGTGCTCGTCGTGATCAACCTGATCTGCGTCGGGCTGCTGGCCTATCTCGGCGCCAGGCTCGCACGGGAATCCGGGCGGCACGCCCTGTGGGGACTGGCGTTCGTCGCGTACATGGGACTCGTGATCAGCGTCGGCCGGGACACCTCCGAACCCCTCGCCGACGCCTGCATGCTCGCCGGGATCCTCGCCTACCGGCACCGCAGGTACGTCTGGGCCGCCTTGTTCATCGCCTACGCGGTCTTCACGAACGAGCCGATCCTGGTGCTCCCTGTCGCCTTCGCGCTGGTCCGGCTGTACCAGATATGGAAGAAGCGGGTGAAGCCCGGCCTGCCGGACCTCGTGTGGGTGCTGCCCGGCGCCGTGTACGTGATCCTGCAGATCGCCGAGAAGGCCTTCGTCAAGGGCAAGTCCGGCGGGGTCTCCGACGTCACGTCCAACCTGACGCTGCCGTTCAGGGCCCTCGTGCCCGGCGTCTACCGGGACCTCGTCAA
>DASZJE010000065.1:0-6271 GCA_035948445.1 Trebonia sp.
CCCGAACTTCGCGGTGCTGCTGCGTGGCTGTACCCAGGCGCTGGCAGAGCACGACATCGGGCTGTTCGTCTGCATCGCCGCGTCCCGTTCCGACCGGACCAGGATCACCCGCTTCCTCGCGGCGGGCCATGTAGACGGCGCGCTGCTGGTGTCGGTGCACGCCGGGGACCCGCTGCTCGGCCTGCTCGAGACGGCCGACGTCCCGCACGTCGCCTGCGGGGCGCCCCCTGGTTACGAGTCGAAGATCCCCTACGTGGCGGCCGACGAGCGGGGCGGTGCCCGCGCCATGGTTGAGTACCTGCGGTCGATCGGCCGGACCAGGATCGCCACGATCACCGGGCCACTTGACACCTTCGGCGGCCGGGGACGGCTAGAAGGGTACAGGGACGTGGTCGGCGCGGCGTTCGACGAGTCCATGGTCGAGGAGGGCGACTACGGGCAGGACTCAGGCGAGCGGGCGATGACCAGGCTCCTTGACCGGCACCCGGACCTGGACGCGGTCTTCGTCGCGTCCGACGTGATGGCACTCGGGGCGCTCAACGCGCTGCGCGGGGCCGGGCGCCGGGTCCCTGAGGACGTCGCGATCGGCGGTTTCGACGACTCGTCAGCGGCACTCGCCGCCCGGCCCGCGCTGACCACGATCAGGCAGCCGTTCCAGCGGATCAGCGCCGAGATGGTCCGGCTGCTGCTCGCGGCGATTTCCGGCGAGGAGCCGTCGGCGGTCATCTTGCCAACCGAGCTGATCCGGCGCGGGAGCGCCTGAGCCCGCGAAGAAGAGATCGTGATCGCGAGGGAGAGTGTCGCCCTCGTTCGGGAAAATGTCAGAGGTACCGCCTACAGTGATGAGCTGTGACGGTGACAGCGACCACTGATGACCTTGAATTCTACCGGCGTGAGCTCACGGGGTACTGCTACCGGATGCTCGGGTCGGCCTTTGAGGCTGACGACGCCGTGCAGGAGACGATGCTGCGCGCGTGGAAAGCGGCCGAGGGGTTTGAGGGGCGGTCCTCGCTCCGGTCCTGGCTGTACCGGATCGCGACGAACGTCTGCCTGGACGCGCTGCGCGGCGAGAAGCGGCGGGCCCTGCCGATGGACCTGGGGCCAGCGTCGCCGCCGCTCGAGTCGTACCTGAAGCCGCAGCCCGCCGAGGACCTGTGGGTGACGCCCATTCCTGACTCGCGGGTGGTGCCCGACCACGGCGACCCGGCGGAGATCGCCGCGGTGCGGGACTCGGTGCGGCTCGCGTTCGTGACCGCGCTGCAGCACCTGCCTGCGCGGCAGCGGGCGGCGCTGATCCTGTGCGAGGTGCTCAAACTCCCCGCCACAGAAGCCGCGACGGTCCTGGACAGCACCGTGGCCTCGGTGAACAGCGCGCTGCAGCGGGCCAGGACCACCCTGGCGGGCCTGCCAGAGCACCAGCGGCCCGGTAAAGTCGAGCCGGAGAACGCGGAACTGCTGGCCAAGTTCGTTGACGCGTTCCAGCGCTATGACGTGCAGGCGCTGATCGGGCTACTGCGCGAGGACGCGCTGCAGACCATGCCCCCTTTCGAGATGTGGGTCCAGGGCGCCTCCGCCATCACCTCATGGATGATGGAGCCAGGGCCGCGTCAGTGCGCCGGCTCCATCCTCGTGCCGGTGCGGGCGAACGGCGTGCGTGCCTGGGCGCAGTACAAGCCGGACCCAGAGCACGGCGGGTTCGCGCCGTGGGCGTTGCTGGTGCACGAGGTGACGGACGGCAAGATCAGCCGGATGACGTTCTTCCTCGATACCGGGGTGCTGTTCCCGCTGTTCGGACTGCAGGACAGACTCTTCGACGATCGTTGACGTATCGAGGGTTACGCGGGGCCGCACACCCAGGTGACAGCTGAGTGCCGGTTATGCTCGGTTTGTGCGGGTGCTTTTTCTTATGCAAGATCACTCTTCGCCGGGCGGGCTCATCGGGGACGGATTCGCCGCGGCTGGCTGCGACGTATCCGAGATGGTCGTGGTGCCCAAGGAGCGGTACCACTCCCCCGACGTCACGGTGACGTTCCCCTCGCCGTCCGAGTACGACGCCGTGGTGTTCTTCGGGGCGATCTGGTCGGTATACGACACGACCACGATCCCTTGGGTCGCCGACGAGATCGAGTACGCGCGGTCGCTCATCTCGCTTGGGGTGCCGGCGCTGGGAATCTGCTTCGGCGGACAGCTGCTCGCGGCGGCGGTGGGCGGCCAGGTGGAGCGGGCGCCCATTCCGGAAATCGGATGGCTGTCGGTCGCCTCCGACGCGTCCGCCGAGCCGGGGCTCATCGACACGGGACCGTGGCTGTCGTGGCACTTTGACCGCTTCACCGTGCCCGCGCACGTGCCGGTGGTGGCGCGGACGGCGCTGGCCAGCCAGGCGTTCGTGTCCGGGCGGACCCTGGGGCTGCAATTCCATCCCGAGGTGACCGACGCGGTACTCGAGGCGTGGCTGGGCTCCGACGACCCGGCGCGGCTCGCGGAAAGCGGCGTGGACCCGCAGGCGCTGATCGAGCAGTCGCGGACCCTGGCGGACGGGGCGGCGGCGCGCGCGCACGGGCTGGTCCGCCGGTTCGTGTTCGACGTCGCGCGGCGGCCGGCCAGTGAATTGCCGGCGACAACTCTTGTTAGCGGCAATTCTTAACGTTGAGACCGTTCTCACACCCCGGCCGTGATGGCGGGGGCGGCCGGCGCCCTTAGCGTGAAAGTGTGTCCCACGACCTCCTGCAAGCCCTGGCCATCTTCGCGGCCGGACTCGCGGCGGGAACCATCAACGCGGTCGTGGGCTCTGGAACGCTGATCACCTTCCCCACGCTGCTCGCGTTCGGGTATCCGCCGGTGCTGGCGAACGTGTCCAATAACATCGGGCTGGTGCCCGGCGTCGCCTCAGGGGTGCACGGGTACCGGGCCGAGCTCGCCGGGCAGCGGCGGCGGATCATCCGGCTCGGGTCGGCGTCTGTGTGCGGCGGGCTGGTCGGTGCGATCCTGCTGCTCGTCCTGCCTGCCGGGGCGTTCAAGGAGATCGTGCCCGCGCTGATCGGTATCGCCCTTGTCATGATCATCTTTCAGCCCCGGCTGGCGAGATGGATGGCCGCCAGGCAGCTGGCTCGGGCGGCCGCACCTGCCGGGGAGCGGGGCGCGGACGGCGAAACAGACGGCGCCGGCGGCACAACCGGCGCCGGCGGCACGAGCACCGTGCGCGTGGTGGCCCCCGTGGCCAAGGAAACGCCCGTGCAGATCGGCGGTCCGGTGCTGTGGGTGCTTGTGTTCCTGTCCGGGGTGTACGGCGGGTACTTCGGCGCCGCCCAGGGCGTGCTGCTGATCGGGCTCATGGGCATCGCCTTCACCGACACCATGCAGCGGATCAACGCGGTCAAGAACGTCATGGCCGGGCTCGTCAACGGGGTCGCGGCGCTGGTGTTCGTCGCCGCGACGCATATCGACTGGGGTGCCGCCGGGCTGATCGCCGCCGGGGCGATCCTCGGCGGCCAGCTCGGCGCGCGGATCGGGCGGAAGCTGCCGCCGTGGGGGCTGCGGGTGCTGATCATCTGCGTCGGCGTGGTGGCCCTGGTGAAGTTGCTGGCTTAGCGCTGGCGGGACCCGCAAGGTTCCGCAAGTTCCCGCAAAAATATCCCCGGTTACGACGACCGCTTACGCGGCACTTGCACGTAACTACATTAAGAGTTTCTTATTTAGCGAAAAATGCCAGGTAGAACAGCGCAAATCTGCGTTCAGAGGTCAATCATTTGCATGATCTGATTCACTTATTGCATTGAGCGTTGCCTAATGTTATGTTCCGGTAAATCCAACTTCAGCGCTGATCAAAACCACAGCGCTCGCCGCGCGGCAGCCGTCCCTGCCGCCGCCCGTCGTGGCGGCGGCCATCACCGTCCCTGTGCGCAGAGACGGTCACTTCCCACCCCTCAGGGAAAGGCATGCTCGCGATGTCCCTTCTTCGCAGACCGCCGGGCTGGGTGCCCGCGGCAAGATCCTGGAAGCGGCTGGCCGCGCTGGCGGCAGCCCTCGTCACCGCACTCGGAACGGTGCTCGCGATCGCGGTCGCCACACCCACGATCGCCCAGGCCGCGACCGCCCCGCCGTACTGGGCCCAGTCTCCGTTCAGCGTCCCGGGCGGGACGGGCGCCAGCCTCCCCTTCACCGAGTACGAGGCGGAGAACGCGAGCTACACCGGCAAGCTCATCGGCCCCGACTTCACCCAGGGCGACCTCGCCACCGAGGCGTCGGGCCGTGAAGCGGTGCAGCTGACCGCGACCGGGCAGTACGTGCAGTTCACGCTGACAAGCGCGGCCAACGCGTTCGACGTGCACTATGCCCTCCCGCAGGGGGCGTCAGGCACGCTGTCGGTCTACGTCAACGGGACCAAGCTCAGCAACGAGCTCTCGCTCACCTCGGCCTACAGCTACATCACCACGTCGAGCATCCTCGGTTCTGACACGCACAAGTTCTACGACGACGCGCGGATGATGTTCGGCCAGACGTACCAGGCCGGCACCACGGTCCGCCTGGAGGCGGACTCCTCTGACACGGCGCTGCCTTACACGATCGACGTGGCGGACTTCTACAACGTGCCTGCCGCCGCCGCCCAGCCGGCCAACTCCATCTCGGTGACGAGCGAGGGCGCCGACCCGACCGGGGCCGCCGACTCGACCACCGCTTTCCGCAACGCGATCTCCGCGGCCAACTCCGCCGGGGAGTCCGTGTGGATCCCGTCCGGCACCTACCTCATCAGCTCGGCGCTCCAGGTCAACTCGGCGACGATCATCGGGGCCGGCGACTGGTACTCGCAGATCAAGACCAACGAGTTCATTGACAACACCTCCGCTGTCTCCGGCCCGGTCAACCTGAGCGGCTTCGCGATCCTCGGCAGCACCGTCGGCAGGCACGACGACAGCACGGCGAACGCGATCGACGGGTCGCTCGGCAACGGCTTCACGGTCAACGGGCTGTGGATCCAGGACACGAACGTCGGCTTCTGGCTGCAGTACGGCAACAGCAACTGCACCGTGGAGAACACCGTCATCGAGTCCACCGACGCGGACGGGCTCAACTTCAACGGCAACGCGACCAACTGCACGGTGAAGAACAACTTCATCCGTAACACCGGCGACGACGGGCTGGCGATCTGGTCTTACCCGTCGGCCGACTCCGGCATCACGTTCGCCAACAACACCATCGTCCAGCCCACGCTGGCCAACGGCATCGCGGACTACGGGGGCTCGAACAACACGATCTCTAACAACGTCGTCGCGGACACGGAACCGCTCGGCAGCGGCATCGCCATCTCCAACGAGCAGTTCCTCTCCCCGTTCACGCCGCTGTCCGGCACGATCACTGTGTCAGGCAACTACCTGATCAGGACCGGCGCGATGAACCCGAACTGGGGTCACCCGATGGGCGCGGTCCGGTTCGACGCTTACGACTCCGCGTTCAGCAACGTCACCGTGAACTACAGCGGCGGCGCCATCCTGGACAGCCCGTACGAGGCGTTCGAGTTCGTCAGCGGGTCAGGCAACGGCTACGCGGTCAACGGCGTGAACATCAGCAACGTGAACGTCCAGAACCTTGGCACGGTCGTCATGCAGGCGGAAACCTCGGGAACCGCGAACGTCAGCGGCGTGACCGCCAGCGGCGTCGGTGTCTCCGGCGCTTACAACTACGGCTACCCGTCCAACACGGCCGGCGCGTACACCTTCAACCTCGGCAGCGGCAACTCGGGCTGGAGCACCACGCCGGTGCTCACCGCCTTCCCGAACCCGGCGCAGCCGGGCTCGCTGACCGCGTCGCCGTCGAGCCTGTCGTTCGGCGACGTGGCGTCGGACGCGAAGAGCGCCGCGCAGACGGTGACGGTGTCGAACCCGGGCGGCAGCGCGGCCTCGGTCTCCTCGGTCAGCGTCAGCGGGCCGTACAGCCAGACCAACACCTGCGGCGGTTCGATCGCCGCGGGCGGCTCCTGCACGGTCAGCGTCACGTTCGCCCCGACGAGCGGCGGCAGCCTGACCGGCACCCTGTCGGTCGCCACCAGCGCACCGGGCAGCCCGCTGACCGTCGCGCTGTCGGGCACCGGGGTCACCGCCACTACCAACCTGGCGCTGGGACAGCCGGCCACGGCGAGCAGTTCCTATGAGACCTATGCGGCCTCGAACGTCACCGACGGCAACACCAGCACCTACTGGGAGAGCACCGACGGCGCCGGGTACCCGCAGACGATCACCGTAGACCTCGGCTCGGTGCAGTCGATCGGGTCGCTCAC
>DASZJE010000066.1:0-40370 GCA_035948445.1 Trebonia sp.
CTCGTTGTCGTTCAGCGTCCGGGGATCAGCGGCGGCCCCGGCGGTCAGGGCGTGCAGCACCGGGCCGGGGCGCAGCGCGTCGGCCATCGCGTCCTGGGAGAATCCCAGCCCGGCCAGGCCGTCCGGGCCGGTCATCCTCGCGAGCATCGCCAGGTCCAGGTCGGCGGCCTCGCCCAGCGCGATCACCGCGCGCGGCGCGGGGGTCTCGGGCGGGATCTCCTCCCGGCCCGCTTGTAGTTCGGCGTCCAGCCAGGCATCGGGGATCGGGCCGTCCGGCCAGGCAGGGGGTGAGGGCTCGGCAGGCACAGGGACCACCATCCGTTCGGAAAATGAATCGGATATTAGTTCAATTGATACCTTTATTGTAGCATGTAAGGATGCTATAGTCGATTCGATATTCTAATTGACTGTTGGGCGGCCGCCGGCCGGGTCCAACGGGACCGCCTCATCTGCCCGTCCGGGTCGAGATCAAGACCCGGCCAGGCAAAGACCGCGGCGGCTGGCGGATAATCGGGGGCCATGGGTGTAATCGAGGTTCCCGAAGGGTCCGCGTTCGGGCTGGACAACCTGCCATATGGCGTGTTCTCGGTCGGCGGGAGCACGCCGCGGGTGGGCGTGCGGGCCGGGGACAGCGTGGTCGACCTCGCGGTGCTGCTCGCAGCTGACGTGTTCGCCGCGCCCGCGCTCAACCCGTTCATGGCCCAGGGGCCGGAGCGGTGGGCGCAGGTGCGGGCGCGGGTACAGCAGTTGCTCGGGGACGGCGATGTCCCGGAGCAAGCCGTGCACGACGTGGGCGCGGTGACCCTGCACCTGCCGTTCGAGGTCGCGGACTACGTCGACTTCTACGCCTCAGAACATCACGCGTCGAACCTCGGACGGCTGTTCCGGCCGGACGCGGCGCCGCTGACGCCGAACTGGAAACACCTCCCGGTCGGCTACCACGGGCGGGCCGGGACGGTCGTCGTGTCAGGCACCGACATCGTCCGGCCTTCCGGCCAGCGGAAGGGACCGAACGCTCCCAGTCCGGTGTTCGGGCCGAGCACGCGCCTGGACATCGAGGCGGAACTCGGGTTCGTGGTCGGCGCCGGGTCGCCGCTCGGCACTCCCATTTCCACCGGCCAGTTCGCTGATCACGTGTTCGGGGCGGTGCTCGTCAACGACTGGTCGGCGCGCGACATCCAGGCCTGGGAGTACGTGCCGCTCGGGCCGCACCTCGGGAAGTCGTTCGCGACGTCGGTGTCGCCGTGGGTCGTTCCGCTGGCCGCGCTGGAAGCGGCGCGGGTGCCGTTGCCGGGGCAGGACCCGGAACCGCTGCCGTACCTGCGCGAGACTTCGGACTGGGGACTGGACATCGACCTCGCCGTGGAGTGGAACGGGCAAGTCGTGTCCCGGCCGCCGTACCGGACCATGTACTGGTCGCCCGCGCAGATGCTCGCCCACATGACGGTGAACGGCGCCCGCGCGCGGACCGGGGACCTGTTCGCGTCCGGGACGATCTCGGGGCCCGATAAGGATCAGCGAGGGGCGTTCATCGAGCTGACCTGGGGCGGGGCGGAGCCGGTGACGGTCAAGGGGGAGCAGCGGACGTTCCTGCAAGACGGGGACGAGATCGTCATCACCGCGACCGCGCCGGGGCCCGGCGGCGGGCGGATCGGCTTCGGCGAGGTGCGCGGCACGATCCGCCCCGCGCGATAACACGATCCGCCCCGCACGATAAACGGCACAAATGCCACTTAACGACACTGGTGCTCCCGTCCGGCCCCTGATTCGTCTGGCTCGTTGGCGCAGCCGCACCAATCTAGTTGGCTCGATTGCGCACCTGACGCCGAACGGGCGGGTGAGAGGATACTTCCAGCGGTGTCGGTACGACGATCAAGGCGGTGACCTAAGCGATGACCGAAGGCGGCGCGCGCAAGCCGGAGCAGACGCTTGACTGGATGCGGGACGGCACGCAGCGGTTGCTGGCGGACCTGGGCAGCCTGCCCGACGACGCCCTTGACGCGGCCACCGCGCTGCCCGGCTGGGACCGCCGCTACCTGCTGTCCCACGTCGCCGCCAACGCCGGGGCGCTGCGCAACCTGGTGCACTGGGCGCGGACGGGGGAGGAGCGCCGGATGTACGCCTCGCCGGCGGCGCGAGACGCCGGCATCAAGGCGGGCACGGTGAAGCCCGCGGCCGAACTGCGGGCCTGGATCGCCGAGTCGGCCGCGGCGCTGGCCGCCGACCTGGACACGCTGCCGGACCACGCCTGGGCGGCGAAGGTGATCACGGCCCAGGGACTGACCCGGACGGCGAGCGAGATCCCCTGGATGCGGGTGCGCGAACTGTACGTGCATGCAGTCGACCTCGGCGCGGGGACCGGGTTCGCGGACTTGCCCGCCGGGTTCCTTGTCGCGTTGCTTGACGACATCGCCCAGCGTCGTTCGGCGGTGGGGGAAAGCCCGGCACTGACGCTGACCGATGCGGGTACGGGGCGTGGCTGGGCGGTGACCTGCGCCCGTCCGGGAACGGGCGATCCGGTCGCGGTGACCGCGCCGCTGGCGGACCTCACCGCCTGGCTGGCCGGGCGCCCCGTCAGCGGGCTGACCGACACCGCCGGCCGCCGGCTGCCGGACCTGCCCGCCTGGCTCTGACCGTGGCGGGCTGCCAGAGCCAGCCAGTCGGGACCCGGCTAGCGCGACCGTCGCTCCATGAGGTGCCATAGATACCGTGAACACCATCATCGTGGGGACCGGCCCGCTCGCCCCGGCCGGCGTCGTGGCCGTGGCGCGGCACGGAGCGCGCGTCGAGTTGAGCCGCGAAGCCGAGCATGAGATCACCCAGAGCCGCAAGGTCATCGACGTCCTCGCCGGCGATGACGACGCGCACTACGGAGTATCCACCGGCTTCGGCGCGCTGGCCACCAGGCGCATCCCGCCGGAACTGCGGGCACAGCTTCAGCGCGGCCTGGTCCGCTCGCACGCCGCCGGGTCCGGCGCCGAGGCGGAGACCGAGGTGATACGGGCGCTCATGCTGCTCCGCTTGTCCACCCTCGCGACCGGCCGCACGGGCGTGCGCCTCGCCACGGCCCGGACGTACGCGCGGATGCTCAACGCCGGCATCACCCCCGTCGTGCATGAGTACGGGTCCCTCGGCTGCTCCGGTGATCTGGCGCCGCTCGCGCACTGCGCGCTCGCCGCGATGGGCGAAGGCACCGTGCGCACCGGGGACGGCGCCGCGAAGCCCGCGGCGCAGGCGCTGGACGAAGCGGGAATCACCCCTGTCGTGCTGGCGGAAAAAGAGGGCCTGGCGCTCATCAACGGGACCGACGGCATGCTCGGCATGCTGCTGCTGGCCGCCGCGGACCTGCGCAGGCTCATCACCACGGCCGATATCACCGCGGCGATGAGCGTCGAGGCGCAACTCGGCACCGACGCCGTGTTCGCCGCGGACCTGCAGGCGCTGCGCCCGCATCCGGGCCAGGCGAGCAGCGCGGGCAACCTCCGCAAGATCCTCGAGAACTCCCCGATCATGGCCAGTCACCGGGTCCCCGGATCCTGCACCCGCGTGCAGGACGCCTACTCGCTGCGCTGCTCGCCGCAGGTGCACGGCGCCGTCCGCGACACCCTCGCGCACGCCGAGACCGTGGCCGGCCGCGAACTGGCCAGCGCCATCGACAACCCCGTCGTCACCGCGGACGGCCGCGTGGAGAGCAACGGCAACTTCCACGGGGCCCCCCTCGGGTACGTGCTCGACTTCCTCGCGATCGCCGTCGCGGACCTCGCGTCGATCGCCGAACGGCGCACGGACCGGTTCCTCGATGTCGCCCGCAGCCACGGCCTGAACGCGTTCCTCGCCGACGACCCCGGCGTTGACTCCGGGCACATGATCGCCCAGTACACGCAGGCGGCGATCGTGTCCGAACTGAAACGCCTCGCCGTGCCGGCCTCGGTCGACTCGATCCCGTCCAGCGCCATGCAGGAAGACCACGTGTCGATGGGCTGGTCCGCGGCCCGCAAACTGCGCCGCTCCGTCGACGGCCTGACGAGGGTGCTCGCGATCGAACTGCTCACGGCCGCCCGCGCCATCGACCTGCGCGCACCGCTGCGACCCGCGCCCGCGACGGAGGCAGTCGTGCGAAGGCTCCGGCAGCGCGGAGTCCGGGGACCGGGCACCGACCGGTTCCTCGCCCCCGAGATCGAGGCCGCCGTGGAGTACGTGGCCTCTGGCGACGCCGTCGACGCCGCCGAATCAGCCACCGGCCCGCTCGAATAGGAGATCCCGACATGGAAGGCGCCCGCCCCGTCCGCGCCCCGCGCGGCACCACGCTCACCGCCCGGTCGTGGCAGACCGAGGCCCCGATGCGCATGCTCATGAACAACCTCGACCCCGACGTGGCCGAACGTCCCGACGACCTCGTCGTCTACGGCGGCACCGGCCGCGCGGCCCGCGACTGGCGCTCGTTCGACGCGATCGTCGCGACGCTCACCGACCTCAAAGACGACGAGACGCTGCTCGTCCAGTCGGGCAAGCCGGTCGCCGTCATGCGCACGCACGAGTGGGCGCCGCGCGTCCTGATCGCCAACTCCAACCTGGTGGGCGACTGGGCGAACTGGCCGGAGTTCCGCCGTCTCGAGCACGCGGGCCTCACCATGTACGGGCAGATGACCGCGGGCTCGTGGATCTACATCGGCACGCAGGGCATCCTCCAGGGCACCTACGAGACGTTCGCCGCGGTGGCGCGCAAGCACTTCGGCGGCACCCTCGCCGGGACGCTCACGGTGACCGGCGGCTGCGGCGGCATGGGCGGCGCACAGCCGCTCGCGGTCGCGCTCAACGGCGGCGTGTGCCTGGTCATCGACGTCGACCCGGCACGCCTGGCCCGCCGCGTCGCCACCCGCTACCTGGACGTGGTGGCCCCGGACCTGGACGACGCTCTGCGCCAGTGTGCCGCGGCCAAGCGCGACCGGGTGCCGTTGTCGGTCGGTCTCGCCGGCAACTGCGCGGTCGTGCTGCCCGAACTGCTGCGCCGCGGCGCCGAGGCCGACATCGTCACCGACCAGACCTCGGCGCACGACCCGCTGTCGTACCTCCCCGAGGGAGTGGATCTCGCCGGCTGGCATGACTACGCCACGGCGAAACCCGAGGAATTTACCGAACGGTCCCGGGCCTCCATGGCACGGCACGTAGCTGCCATGGTGGGGTTTGGTGACGCCGGGGCAGAGGTCTTCGACTACGGCAACTCGATCCGCGACGAGGCACGGCTCGGCGGCTTCTCGCGGGCTTTCGCCTTTCCCGGGTTCGTCCCGGCGTACATCCGGCCGCTTTTCGCGGAGGGCAAGGGTCCGTTCCGGTGGGCGGCACTGTCCGGGGACCCGGCCGATATCCGGGCTACCGACGCGGCCGTGCTGTCGCTGTTCCCGGACAACGAGCATCTGCGCCGCTGGATCACGGCCGCGCAGGAACGTGTCGCGTTCCAGGGCCTGCCCGCCCGGATCTGCTGGCTCGGGTACGGCGAGCGCGACAAGGCGGGCGAGCGGTTCAACGATCTCGTGGCCTCGGGCGAGATCTCGGCGCCGATCGTGATCGGCCGCGACCACCTCGACGGCGGCTCGGTCGCGTCCCCCTACAGGGAGACGGAGTCGATGGCCGACGGCTCGGACGCGATCGCCGACTGGCCGCTGCTGAACGCCCTGGTGAACACGGCCTCGGGCGCGACCTGGGTGTCGTTCCACCACGGCGGCGGTGTCGGCATCGGCCGCTCCCTGCACGCCGGCCAGGTCACGGTCGCCGACGGCACGTCCCTGGCGGCGGCGAAGATCGCCCGGGTGCTGTCCAACGACCCGGGCATGGGCGTCATCCGCCACATCGACTCCGGCGACGCGGCGGACGACGCGGTGCTGCGGGCTCACCCGGAAGGCGGCGTCCGCCTCCCGTCGTTATCCGGCTCAGCCGCTTCGCTGACCGTAATTTCGGTGGTCATAGCCACCGAAATTACGGTCACACTCGAGTGAGGCCGCCGCTAGCCGGCCGCCGCCGGCTCGCCGCTCGAAGCGGCCAGGAAGCGGGCGACCGGGATGATGTCGTCGAGGGCCACCTCGATCCGCTCGTACACCTCGGGGTTGAGGACCGTGGTGCCGTCGAAGTCGCCGCTGTTCAGGTAGATCCCCATCGGCGCCGTCCAGGCCTGGAAGAAGGCGAACAGCGGGCGCAGAGCCTGGTCGATCACCAGCGCGTGCCGGTCGGTCCCGCCGGTGGCGACGAGCAGCACGGGCTTGCCGGCCAGCGCGTACTGGTCGACGAAGTCGAAGAAGTGCTTGAACAGCCCGGAGTAAGAGCCGCGGAACACCGGCGAGGCCGCGATGAGCACGTCGGCGGACTCGGCCGCGCGCACCGCCGCGCCGGCCCGCTCGTCGAGTTGCCCGCGCTCGATGGCGGAGCCGAGGCCCGGGTTCAGCGCGTGGATCTCGATAACGTCCACGGAGATCTGCGTGCGCTCCGCGAGGCGGCTGAGGATGAGCTCCGTCAGGGCCTTCGTCTTGGAGACCGGGCCGGTGGTGCCGACCACGGCCACCACGCGCAGCGGGGCACTCACTTGGATTCCCCCTCGCTGCCCTGGCGGGACGCGATCTCCTTGCGGACCACGGGAGCGACTTCCGTGCCGAGCAGTTCGATCGACCTGACCATCTCCTTCTGCGGAACGTCGCCGAAGCCCATCTGAATCATCATCCGGTCGTGGTGGAACAGTTCCCACTGGGCGAGGATCTTGTCGATTACCTCCTGGGGGCTGCCGAGGAAGAACGCGCCGGCCCGGGTCGACTGCGCTTCGTACGCCCCTACGGGCATCGGGACGCCCTGGCCCCGCTGGTGGTGGTTGGCCATCCAGCCGGATTCGAAGTACGGGTGCGAGATGTCGATGGCCTCGCGATGGGTGGGCGCGAGGAAGCCGGGGGAGCTGACCGACAGCTTGAGCGCGCTCGCGTCGTGGCCGAACTCGGCGGCCGCCCTGCGGTAGAGGTCGACGAACGGCGCGAACTGCCGGTAGCTGCCGCCGATGATGGCCAGCGCCATCGGGAGGCCCAGCTGCGCCGCCCGCACCACGGAGGCCGGGGTCCCGCCGACCGCCACCCATACGGGGATCTCGCGTCCGGGCTGGGGGTTCACGTCCGCTTCGTGCAGCGGCGGCCGCGTTGCGCCCTTCCAGGTGACAGGGTTCTCCTCGCGCAGCGCCAGCAGCAGGCCGAGCTTGTCGGCGTACAGCTCGGAGTAGTCGTTCAGGTCGTAGCCGAACAGCGGGAACGACTCGATGTAGGAGCCGCGTCCCGCGATGATCTCGGCCCGGCCGCCGGAAATCAGGTCGAGCGTGGCGAACTGCTGGAAGACCCGGACCGGGTCGTCGGAGCTGAGCACGGTCACCGCGCTGGACAACTTGATGTCACGGGTGTTCTCCGCCATCGCCGCCAGGACGACAGACGGCGCTGACACCGCGAAGTCGCCCCGGTGGTGTTCCCCGACCGCGAAGATGTCCAGGCCGGCCTGGTCGGCCACTTTCGCCTGCTCGATCAGCTCCCTGAGCCGGACGCCCGCGGTCGGCGGCTGCCCGGTGAAGGGGTCAGGGGTGAGCTCGCCGAAATGAAGGATGCCCAGTTCAAACGCCATGACCGATCTCCCGTCTCTCGTGTTTATTTTCTCTGCCGGTACAACTATTGTAGGTACAGAGATAGTCCCTGACGATCCGCGGTGACTGCGAGGAGGACCGGATGACCAGTCTCGAGATCGGCGGCGAGGACGTGCGGCTGCGCGCTTGGACGGACTTCGTGCTCTCCTACAACCAGCTCATGGCCGTGCTCGAGCGGGAGATGCAGGACGGCGCGGGCATCACGCTGTCCCAGTACGACGTGCTGCTGCGCCTCGGCCAGGCCCCCGGCGGCCGCCTGAAGATGAGCGAACTGGCCGGTGCCATCCTGTACAGCACGGGAGGCCTTACCCGGCTCATCGAACGGATGTCGCGGGCAGGGCTGGTGCGGCGGGAGCCATCACTAGCGGACCGGCGGGTCATCTACGCCGTTGTCACCGACGAGGGGATGGCGTGCCTGAGGACCGCGTCGGCGGTGCATCTGGACGGCGTGCGGCGGCACTTCGGTGCGGTGCTGACCGACGACGAAGCCACCGCGATGGCCGCGTTCCTTGGCCGGCTCCATGAGAGCGCGGCGGCCTGCGGAAGGGCAGGATAGGCACCCATGCCGCTGCCGGGTGCCTATCAGCGCCTTACCCCAGGGAGTCTTTGCCGGCGACGACCGGGTTGGCCAGGACGCCGACCTGGTCGATCTCGATCGTGACGGTGTCGCCGGGCTCGAGCGTGAAGGTGATCTCGGGCACGATTCCGGTGCCGGTGGAGATGATGGCGCCGTCGGGGAAGTCCGCCTCGGCGAACAGGCAGTCGACGAGGGCCTGCAGCGGGCGCTTGATCTGGCTGGTGCTCGTGCGCCCCGACCAGTTCGGCGCCCCGTCCCGGCTGATCTCCAGGCTGATGGCCAGGTCGGCCGCGCTGATCTCCCAGGCCGGGCGGATGACCTGCGCCAGCGCGCAGGCCCCGGCGTAGACCTTCGCCTGCGGCAGGTACAGCGGGTTCTCCGCCTCGATCGTGCGCGAGGAGACGTCGTCGCAGATCGTGTAGCCGACGATCTCGGCGGCGGAGTTGACGACGATGGCCAGTTCCGCCTCAGGGACGTTCAGGGCGGAGTCACGCCGGATGGCGATGGGCTGGCCGTGCGTGACGACGCGCCACGGAACGGACTTGAAGAAGAGCTCGGGCCGCTGCGCGTCGTAGACCCGGTCGTAGAAGTCGGCCCCGCCGCTTTCCTCCAGGCGGGCTTCGCGGGAACGGAAGTAGGTGACGCCGGCCGCCCACACTTCCATCCGGCCGTCCGCGGGCGGCAGCAGCGTGACCGGGCCGGCGATGGCCGGGGCCGACGCGGCCCGCGCCGTGACGGCCCTGATCTCCTCCAGGGGGAGGGCGAGCAGCGCGGCGAGGCTGGGCACGGGGAGCGGGTGGACGCCTGACCCGTCCCGGACGCCGGCCAGGGGACCCTGGCCGGCACCGTCGTAACGGACGATTTCCATGCCTACGCGTCCAGCCCGTCCAGCTGGCTGAGCTCGTCCGCGGTCAGCTTGAAGTCGAAGATCGCGAAGTTCTCCTCGATCCGCTCCCGGCGCGCCGAGCGGGGGATCACGACGAACCCGTGCTCCACGTGCCAGCGCAGGATCACCTGCGCGGGCGTCTTGCCGTGCGCGTCGGCGATCTCCCGCAGCGCCGGGTGGCTCAGGTCGCTGCGCTTCAGCGGGCTGTAGCCCTCGAGTACGACGTTGCGGGCGCCCAGGCCGGTGACCTCGTGCTGGTCGTACAGGAACGGGTTCCAGGGGATCTGGTTCAGCGCGGGCGCCGTGCCCGTGGCCGCGATGAGCTCGTCGATCTGCGCGAGGCTGTAGTTGCTCACCCCGATCGAACGGGTCTTGCCCTGCTCCAGGGCCTCGATGAAGGCCTTCCAGGTCGCGGGCCGGGCCTCGCCGTTCGGCGGCCAGTGCACGAGCCACAGGTCGACGAAGTCGACGCCCAGGGCCTTCAGGCTGTCATCGAGTGTTTCCCGTTCCCGGCCGGCGTTCCCTGGCGGGCACTTGGTCGTGATGAATACGTTCTCGCGGCCGACGCCGCTGTCGCGGACGGCCGCGCCGACCTGGTCCTCGTTGGCGTATCCGGTGGCGGTGTCGATGTGGCGGTAGCCGATCTCCAGCGCGGCGCGCACGCCGTTGTAGGCGTCGGCGCCCGCGAGCTGCCACGTGCCGAAGCCGACGAGCGGAACGGCCGCGCCGTCCGCGAGTCGTACGCTCTCCTGGCTGGTGGGGGTTGTCATGCTTTCATCCTTCCAGTTCCTGCGATAGGAGGGCCCGGAGGCCCTCGGCCGTGCTGGCGATGTGCATCAGGGAAGCCGCCTGCGCCAGAGCGCTGTCCCTGGCTTCGATGGCGCTGAATATCTGTTCGTGCTGGGCGATCGTGAGCCCGGGGACCTGCATGCCCGCGCGCAGGCGGCGGGTGCGCACCTGGATGGTCGGTGTCGCGAGGCCCTTCAGGAGCGCCTCGAGCCACGCATTGCCGGCGGCGTGCGCGATACGGCCGTGGAACGCCTCATCCTGGCGGATGAACTCGGCCGGGTCCCGCTCCGCGGCGCGCATGGCGTCGAGGTGGCCGCGCAGCTCGGCGAGCTGGGCGGCGGTCATCCGCGTGGCCGCGATGCCCGTCGCCGCCGGCTCGAGCAGCCGCCGGACGGCGAAGATGTCGAAGACGCTCTCGTCGCGGGCCGCTTCGGCGGCGGTCCTGACGCCCTTGAGCAGGCTGGCGGGCTCCAGCCCCGTGACGAACGTGCCGGTACCGCGGCGCACCTCGACCAGACCCATGTAGGTGAGCGCCCGGACCGCCTCGCGCATGGAGCCCCGGGAGACGCCGAGCTGGCCGGCAAGCTCCTGTTCCGGCGGGAGCCGGGTCCCCGGCTCGAGCGCGCCGGACAGGATCAGGTCGCGCAGCCGCGTGAGGGCGTCGTCGGTGATGCTCACTCGAGGTCTCGCCGCTCCCGATCGACGTCGGATGTCTTGGTGTCTTCCAGACTCATAGATCGCCAAAAATCATATATACGCTAACTCCCGTCGCCGGATTTGGCGAATCGGGGTAATCGGACATCAGATGTCTTGAGGCAACATCACTCACATGAGGAGGCTGGCAGTGACACGTATCACCGGCGTGGAGACCCACGACGTGCGGTTCCCGACATCGAAGGCGCTGGACGGGTCGGACGCGATGAACCCTGCTCCGGATTACTCGGCCGCCTACCTGGTGCTGCGCACCGACGACCCGGGGCTGGCGGGACACGGCTTCGTGTTCACGATCGGGGCGGGCAACGACGTCCAGGCCGCCGCCCTGCGGGCGCTGGCGCCCCGCCTGTCGGGCCTGGACGTCGGCGAGCTCATCGCCGACCCCGGCCTCCTGTACCGGCGGCTGGCAGCGGAAAGCCCGCTGCGCTGGCTCGGCCCGGAGAAGGGCGTCATGCACATGGCGATCGGGGCCGTCGTGAACGCGGGCTGGGACCTCGTGACCAGGGCAGCGGGGGAGCCGCTGTGGCGGTACCTGGCCCGCCTCACTCCTGAGCAGGTCGTCGGGCTCGTCGACTTCCGCTACCTGACGGACGCGCTCACCCCCGGCGAGGCCCTTTCCATCCTGCGGGCCGCCGAGTCCGGGAAGGAAGACCGGATCGCCGAGCTTGAGCGCGAAGGCTATCCCGCCTACAGCACTTCCCCTGGATGGCTCGGCTACTCCGACGACAAGCTCGCCGCGCTGCTGAGGGAAGCGGCCGACGACGGCTTCACCCAGGTCAAGCTCAAGGTGGGCGCCGACAGGGCCGCGGACATCGCCCGGCTGGAACTCGCCCGCAAGGTCGCCGGCGACGGAATGCGGATCGCGGTCGACGCCAACCAGGTGTGGGACGTGCCAGAGGCGATCTCGTGGGTGAACGATCTCGCGCGGTTCGACCTGACCTGGATCGAGGAGCCGACCAGCCCGGACGACGTGCTCGGCACGGCGGCGATCCGCCGCGGGGTCGCGCCGGTGCCGGTCGCGACCGGCGAGCACGTCGCCAACAGGGTCGTCTTCAAGCAGTTGCTCCAGGCGCAGGCGATCGACGTGATGCAGATCGACGCCTGCCGGGTCGGCGGCGTGAACGAGAACATCGCCAACCTGCTGCTGGCCGCGAAGTTCGGCGTGCGCGTCTGCCCGCACGCGGGCGGAGTCGGCCTGTGCGAGGCCGTGCAGCACTTGTCGTTCTTCGACTACGCGGCCGTGTCCGGGAGCCTCGACGGGCGGGTGATCGAGTGGATCGACCATCTTCACGAGCACTTCACCAGCCCGGCCGCCGTCGTCAACGGCCGGTACGCGGCGCCGCTGTCTCCCGGGAACTCGATGGAGATCATCCCGTCGTCCGTGCGCGAGTACACCTACCCGTCCGGCCCCGCGTGGGCGTAGCTCCCGGCCGGGCACACCCGCAAACTGCGTGTTTAGCGCAAAAAAGAAAGAGATATGCTCATAATGCGCAATCTGGTGAGGGTGGCCGCCGGCGCGACCGGGCCCGGGATGGCCCGGCGGAGCGGCGGCACCCGGCGGAGAGAGAGGACTGGCCATGCGGAAACGAGACCTCGCGGTCGCCATAATCGCCGATGACCTGTCCGGCGGGGCCGACTGCGGTGTCGCCTTCGCCCACGCCGGCCTGGACGTCGCCATCCAGCTCGACCGGCGCGCGGTCGCGCCGTCGTGGGCGCGGGTCGCCGTGGTGCCCACGGACTCGCGCGACGAGGGACCCGGCGAGGCGCGCACCGCCGTGGCGGAGGCGGTCACCGCGGTCGCCCACTGCCGCCCTGCCCTGTGGTACAAGAAGATCGACTCCACGCTCCGCGGCCATCTGTCGCTGGAGCTCGTGGCCACCATCCGCGGCGTGCGGCCGGATCTGTCGGTCGTCGCCTCCGCCTTTCCCGCGCACGGGCGCACCATGATCGGCGGGCACGGTTTCCTGAACGGCGTCCCGCTCGACCGTACTGAGGTGTGGCGCGCCCAGGGGATAGCCGGTACCGCCGACCTTCCGGCCATGCTGCGCGCCGACGGGCTCCGCGTCCGGGCACTGCGCCTCGATGACATCCGCGCCGGACGCGTGGCGGAATCGCTGGCCGCCGCGGCCGGCGCGACCGACGTCGTGGTCTGCGACGCCGAGACCGAAGACGACCTGGAAGCCATCGCCGCGGGGGGCCTCGCGTCCGGCCGGAACGTGCTCTGGGCCGGATCGGCGGGGCTCGCCATGCACCTGGCGCCCTTGCTCACCGCGAGCCAGAGCACCGAGAGCCCGGGCACCGCAAGCCAGAGCGGCGACGGGATCGGGGACGAGGGCGGACGACGGCCCGTGGTCGTCGTGGTCGGCAGCGCCGCGGGGGCCGCCGCCGGACAGCTCCGCCACCTGGAGTCCCGGCCCGGCACCCGTGTGGTCCGGGTTCGTCCCGCCGCGCTGCTGGCCGCCGCCGTGTCCGGAGCCGGCGGCGCTCCAGGGGCGGACGCCGATCCCGCTGATGCCGCCGAGGTGGCGGCCGCTGACCGGGAGATCGCGGAGGCACTGACCCGGGGGCAGGACGTCGCCATCGGCATCGTGCCCCCCGGCTCGCCAGACGAGCTCGTGCTGGATGCCCGGACGAGCCGGGCCCTGTCGCGCGCCCTCGGCCAGATCGTCGGCCGGCACAACCACATGATCGGCGGCCTGGTCCTGACCGGAGGGGACACCGCGATGGCGGTGCTGCGGGCGTGCGGAGTGAGCACGCTGCGCCCGGTCGGCGAGGTGGTGACCGGCGTGCCGGTCTCGTCCTGCCCGGACGGGCGGCTGGCGGTCACCAAGGCAGGCGCCTTCGGTGACGACAAGGTCCTCGCGAGGGCCGTCGACGTGCTGCGCGGAGGCGACGACCGCTTCCGCGACGCTCGCTCTATGGAAAGGAACCATTTTCGTGTCCGATTCTGACCAGGCCGGGGTTGCCGGCCGGCAAGAGTCCCGCCCGCTCGTCGCCATCACCATGGGGGACCCGGCGGGCATCGGTCCCGAGATCATCGTCAAGGCGCTCAGCGACCCGGCCGTGACGGAAATCTGCCGGACGGTCGTCATCGGCGATGCCGGCCGGCTGGAGCAGGCGGCCGCCATCTGCGGCCTGCCGCTCGAGATCGCCCGGATCAGCGAGCCCGAACAGGCCAAGGGCCGTCCCGGGACCGCCGACTGCATCGACCTGGCCCTGGTATCGAGTGATCTTCCGTTCGGCAAGCTGTCCGAGGCAGGGGGCGAGGCCGCCTACCAGGCCGTGCGGAGGGCCGCCGCCCTGGCGGTCGAGCACCGGGTGGACGCCATCTGCACCGCTCCGCTGAACAAGGAGGCGCTTCACCTCGCCGGGCACATCTACCCCGGGCACACCGAGATGCTCGCCGACCTGACAGGCACAGAGGAAGTGTCGATGATGCTGGTCAGCCCGCGGGTCCGGGTCATCCACGTCACGACCCACATCGGGCTGATCGACATGGTCGAGCGGGTCGAGCCCGGCCTCGTGTACCGGACCATCAAGCGCGGCCACGAAGCCCTCGTGCGGGCCGGAATACGCGATCCGCGCATCGCCGTCTGCGGCATCAACCCGCACGCGGGGGAGCACGGGCTCTTCGGCCGCGGCGAGGAAGAGCAGAAGGTCGCGCCCGGTGTGGAGCGTGCCCAGGCGGACGGGATCGACGCCCAGGGACCGCTGCCGGCCGATACCGTGTTCTTCCGCGCGGGGCGGGGCGACTTTGACCTCGTGGTGGCCATGTACCACGACCAGGGCCACGGGCCGGTAAAGGTGCTCGGGCTCGAGGCGGGCGTGAACATCACCGTCGGGCTGCCCGTGATCAGGACGTCCGTCGACCACGGCACCGCCTTCGACATCGCGGGCACCGGGCAGGCCGACCACCTGAGCCTGATCGAGGCGCTCCGCCAGGCGGCCCAGCTCGCGGCCGCGCGGGACTGAAGCCGCTACCGGGCGGTTTCGACCCTCGCGCTTTCGGCGCGCGCCGGCTTAGGCACCACGAGTTCGGCCTCCACGGGTTCGGCGGGCGATATGGGCCCGCCGAACCCGCCCGCGCCGCCGGCGACGAGGACCGTCACCCGCTCGAGAGCGAGGAACGGCGCCAGTTGCTCCTGCGTCGCCTCGCTGTCCGTGATCAGCGTCCAGGGCCGCTGGATCGGGGCCCACGCGTCGAACGGCGCCGAGCCCAGCTTGGAGCTGTCGGCCAGCACGTAGACGTGCTCGGCGCGGTCCATCATGAGCTCTTTCAGCCTGGTCTGCACCGGGCTGGCCTCGCAGATGCCGAACCTGGCGTCGAGCCCGTCGGCGCCCAGGAACGCCCGGTCGGCCGTGAGCCTCGCCAGGGAGAACTCGGTCAGCGGGCCGACGAAGCCGTGACTGATGTGCCGCAGGTCGCCGCCGAGGCAGACCACGTGCACGTCCTCGGCATCGGCCAGTTCCGTGAGCGTGGTCATGCCGTTGGTGATGACGGTCAGGCGCTCCCGCCCGCGCAGCCGGCCGGCGAGGTGTCCCGTCGTCGTGCCCGCGTCGAGGATCAGCGTCTCGCCGTCGGCCACGAACCCCGCGGCCAGCCGCGCGATGCGCTCCTTCTGCGCGGGCGCCATGCGGGCGCGCTCTCCGAGGGAGGCTTCCCGGCCCGGGTACGCGGCGATCGCGCCGCCGTAGGTGCGGGCGAGTTCGCCCCGTTCGGTCAGCAGTGACAGGTCCCTGCGGATAGTCGAGGGCGTCACGTCGAAGGACTCGGCGAGCTGTTCCACGTTGACGAGGCCGTACGTCGATATCAGGCGCTTGATCTGCTCACGGCGCTGGCTGGGCTTGAGCCGGGGTGCTTCCTTGCGTGAACCCGCGACCATATCGTCTCCCCTCCCGCCGGGCACGGCGGAGCGCCGTCTGGACGGATCATAGCTTCCCGCCGCGGCGGCGGCACTGCCCCCGTTTCCGGCTGGGACGGTTGTCACACTTATTGCCGCCCTTTCATTGTTGCGCACAACACGCAGTCTTGTAGCATTGTGCGCATTCTGCGCATAGGGGCGCAGGTCCAACGGGCCGCGGAGCGGTCACGGGAGGTTTCAGTTGAGCGACACGAAGAGGTCGTCGGGCAGCGTGTTCCTGGTTTGGCTCACGGTGTTCCTGGGCTGGTCGGTGACCACGCTCGACCTTCAGATCGTCAGCTTCGTGCAGGCGCCGATGGCGAAATCGCTGCATGTCAGTACCGGATCAGTGGGCAACGCGTTTTTCGTGTACGCCGTCGGCCTCGGTGTCGGCGCCCTTGTTCTCGGCTACTTCAGCGATGTCCTCATCGGCCGCAAGCGGGCGTTCATGTACGGCATCCTGGGCACGGTCATCATGACCGGCCTGACGGGGTTCGTGCAGACCGCTCCGGAGCTGCTGGCGGTGCGGTTCTTCGCCGGGCTGTTCTCCGGCGGAGAGTGGGCCATGGGACTGGCCATGTTGTCGGAATGGGCCCCGGCCAAGCGCCGCTCCCTGATGCTGGCCGGCACTCAGGCGGGCGTCGGGGTCGGGTACGGGCTCGCCAACGTCTTCGCCCAGACCTTCGCGTCCTCGACGGTGCTGGGCTGGCGCTGGGCGTACTTCGGCTCGTTCGCGTTCGCCGCGATCGCCTACCTGGTCAGGCTGCAGCTGCGCGAGTCCCCGATGTGGTCGCAGGTCTCGGCCGCCCGCGATGGTTCTGCGGGCGAGTTCACCCAGGGCCTGCGCGCGCTCTTCACCAAGAAGCAGGTCCGCTACACGGTGATCGGGCTCGCCGTGGCGTTCCTGATCGGCGCGCCGCAGGGCGCGTGGGACTTCAACTACCCCGCGTGGTACACGCACGGCGGCATTACCGGGCACCCCATCGCGGCCGTGTCAGGCAACACGATCACCTATGCCTATGAGGTGGCACTCGTCGTCTCGACGATCTTCGGCGGCTGGTTCATGGACCGGGTCTCGGCCAAGTGGATGCTGCCGTTCGTGTGGATCGCGGTGCCGTTCACGATCCTGATCTGGCTGGCGCCGTTCAGCCAGGGGGTCTTGCCGGTGTCGGCGTACCTGTTCATCGCCGGCTTCTTCCGGCAGCTTGGCTGGAGCGTTACCGCCGCCTACTTCGTCCTGCTCTTCCCGACCCGGATCAGGGGCGTGGGCATGGGCCTGGCGGTGCTCATGGAGTGGACGGTCGGCTACGGCACCTCCGCGTTCTGGGGCTCCCACCTGGTCAGCGCGGGCAACTGGAACCTCTTCTGGCTGCTGCAGGTGATCCTGCTGGCGCTGATCCCGATCCCGATGGTCATCGCGGGCGTGGAGACTCGAGGCCGCAAACTCGACTTCCAGGACGAGTCCGCCCTGGCCGGGACGGCCGAGCCCGCCGACGCGAGCCAGCCCGACATGAGCCAGTCACACGTGAGCCAGCCCGACGTGAGCCAGTCCGGTGCGGGCCAGTCAGGCGTGGGACAATCTGGTCTGGGACAGTCCACTGCGGGCCAGTCCGGTCTGGGATAGTCCGGCGGGAACCGGAAGGAGATCATCATGCGCACGCCTGAGCCGGAAGAGATCGGCCGCGTCGGCGCGCTCGGGCCCGCCGACGTGCTGGATGCCCTGCGCCAGGCCGGCGACGGCCGCGTCTACGACCTGGACGCCGGGCGGTTCGTCGGGATGCCGCAGTGGGACGGGCATCCGACATTTACCCTGACGCCCTACCGGACGCCGCACGGGATCCGGCTCGCCGACGACGTCGAGCTGTTCTCCCCCGAGCGGAACGCCGCCGGGATCAGCATGGTGACCGAGCTGATGAGCACCGGCATGCACACCGGTACCCATCTGGACGCCCTCTGCCACATCACCGACGGGGACGACACCTGGTACGGCGGGTACTCGGCGGCGGACCACTGCGGCGACTTCGGGCCGGTGCGCGCCGACGCGGCCTCGATCCCGCCGGTGATCTGCCGCGGCGTCCTCCTCGACGTCGCCGGCTACCTCGGCGTGCCTGCGCTCGAACGCGGTCACGGTCTCGGCCGGGATGTCCTGGAGAGGGTCGCGGCCGCTCAGGGCACCGACATCCCGCCGAAGAGCTGCGTGCTCATCCGTACCGGGCTCATGTCGGTCTGGCCGGACCGCCGGCTTTACGCGGCGACCGACGGCGCCGGCCCGAACCTGGACGGGGCCCGGTGGCTGATCGACGACAGGCAGTGCGCCGTCCTCGGCTCCGACACCTCGACAGTGGAGCAGATCCCGTCGGCCGACCCGGGGAACCCGCATCCGGTGCATCACCTCGCCCTGCGCCAGCGCGGCGTCCACCTGCTGGAGAACGCCTACCTCGAGGATCTGGCACGGGACCGGGTCTATGAGTTCGCGCTGATCTGCCTGCCGCTGAAGATCCGCGGCGCGACCGGCTCCATGGTCCGCCCCGTCGCCATCGCGTAGGCCCGGCAGCCGCGGGAGCGGCCCCGGCCCCGGGGCCGCTCCCGCGGCAACATTCTCACCCGATCATCGTCCCTGGCGGGCATGACCCGGATCGTGAGGCTAAAGTCCCTGTATCCGGGGCCTTCCATCCGGCGGCGGGTGTTCCCGTTATCCTCGGTCCGTGCGGCCGCCGTGCTGAACGTGTATTTGGGCACGCGTGGGGTGGTATGGACCACTGACGACGGGGGGAAGACACTTGTCGGGACGTCACACATCATCCGCCAAAGGAGTCGGCTATGGACGTTGAGGTCGTCGTTGAGATCCCCCAGGGATCGCGCAACAAGTACGAGATGGATCACAAGACCGGCCGCATCAGGCTGGACCGGATGCTGTTCACCTCGACGCGCTATCCGCTTGACTACGGTTTCTTCCCCGGGACGCTGGCCAGGGACGGCGATCCGCTTGACGCGCTGGTGTGGCTGGAGGAACCGACCTTCCCCGGCTGCCTCGTGTCGGCGCGGCCTGTCGCGGTGTTCTTGATGGTCGATGAGCAGGGCCCGGACGCCAAGGTGCTCACCGTCCCCGCGGGCGACCCGCGAATGGACGGCATCAGGGACCTCGCCGATGTGCCCGCGTACCTGACAGCGGAAATCGGGCACTTCTTCGACATCTACAAGCAGATCGAGCCCGGCCGGTGCACCGAGGTCCGGGGCTGGCAGGACCGTGCCGCCGCCGAGCGCATCGTCAAGGAGGCCCAGGCCAGGGTCGGCAAGGTCCCGTCCGCCCGTGCCGCTCGAGAAGACGGGCCGGTGACGCCGCGCGCGCCGGAGGCGCGGGCCTAGAGGCCGATGCAGCTCAGCAAGCCGCCGCACGTCGGCGAGGACGAGGGCTTCGGGGTCGCGGAAGGCGGAGCCGGACTCGGGGCGGTACTGGGCCTCGTGCTGGCCGGAGCGCTGGGAGACGAGCCGGGAGTGCTGCTGGCCTGGCCGGCGGGACTCGCGGAGGGCCGCGCCGCCCCGCTGGCCTTCTTGGCGGCGGCGGGCGTCGTGGCGGGATCCGGCTTCTTACCGGACTTGCCGGCGCCGGCGCCGGCCGTCGGGGCGGGGTGACCAGGGGACTGGTTCGAGGCAGAGGGCTGGATGACGCCCAGGGGCGTGGGCCGGGCGAGGTGACCCCCGTCAGCGTTGCCCTGCTGCCCGCCGGCGAGCAGCCAGCCGGTCGCCCCCGCGGCGGCCAGCAGCAAGATGCCCGACGCGATGGCTATGTGCCGTCGGGTGAACGCGCTGTGACCCGCCGCGTCAGCCGCGCTCCCCTCAGCCGCACGCCACTCAGGCGCACGCACCTCAGCCGCGCTGCCTCCGTTCGGCGAGAACTCACCGAATGCCGTATGCAGCGCGAACCCCGACGACGGCGGTCCGGATACCGGTCCTGGCGCGGTCCTCGGCGGTGTGCGGTGCGCCGGCGCCGACGGCCATCCCGGCCCGGCGGGCTGGATCTGGGGTGCGCCGGCCGCGGGGCCGGCCGCGGGAAAGCTGTTCGCGGGCGAGCCTGTCACGGGCGAGCCTGTCGCGTGCGAGATGTCCGGCGCCGGCCGCTGCCGGGGCGCGGAGGCCCTGCCCGACGCGATAGCGGTGGCCAGCCGCCTGGCGATCGTCGCCAGGTCCCCCGCGTCGGACAGCCGCCCCGAGGGATCTTTGCACGTCAGCCGGGTGATGAGGTCCTCCACCTCGGCGGGCGTGCCGGGTGGCGGTGGCGGCAGCGGCAGGTGCAGGTGCCCCGCCAGCACCTCCGCGGGCGTGCCCTCGAACGGCGGCACGCCGGTGAGGCACTCATGCAGCACGATGCCCAGGGAGTACAGGTCGCTCGCCGGCGACGCGGGGGTGCCCGCGATCCGCTCCGGGGCGAGGTACTGCGTCGTGCCCATCACCAGGCCGGGATCGGTAATCCGCGCGGACCCGGCCGCGTGCGCGATGCCGAAGTCCGAGATCTTCACCTGTCCGTCCGGCCCGAGCAGGATGTTCCCGGGCTTGAGGTCGCGGTGGACCACGCCGGCGTGGTGCGCGGCGGCCAGTCCTGCCGCCGCCTTGGCGATCACGTCCAGCGCGTAGGCGGCGCTGACCGGTTGGGCGGCCAGCACGTCGGCCAGCGATGGCCCGTCCACGAGTTCCATGACGAGGAACGGCGGCTGTCCGGGTCCCCCGCTGCCGTAGTCATGTACCTGCGCGATGCACGGGTGCGTCAGCGAGCCCGCGTTGCGGGCTTCCGCGCGAAACCGCTCGAGCATCTCGGGGTGCTCGGCGTATTCCGGGCGCAGCAGCTT
Organism: Trebonia sp.; assembly: GCA_035948445.1. GTDB lineage: Bacteria > Actinomycetota > Actinomycetes > Streptosporangiales > Streptosporangiaceae > Trebonia. The sequence goes on from DASZJE010000066.1 coordinate 20,369, forward strand.
GAGCGCCACGCGCCGCTGCAGCACCAGGTCCGTCCCCCGCCACACCTGCCCGACGCCGCCCGCGGCGATGGGGTCGTCCAGACGGTAGCGCTCCGCAAGTATGATACCGGTCTTCAGCACAGTGCCCCCAAGGCTACCCCGTCCTGTCCCGGCGCCTCAGGCGCAATGTCCTCCACCAGGAAAATCCGCGTCTTCCAGCCCTGGCTCTGCCCGCACCGTACCGGCGCGATGCCCGATTATAAATGCGTTGTGGCAGCATGGTGACTGGTGGGCCGCGATGAGGGAAAGTCGGGACAGCAGGCGAAAGCTAAGACTTTCTCCAGCGAATCATCAGGTTCAGGGTGGTCAATAGAGAGCGTAAGGGTGGCCGGCTGGCCTGTCCGGCTGCCCGGCGAACATGGAGCGGGCAAGCTGACGCGGACGATGAGGTGTGACATCCGATGAGCGAGGGCAGTGGCTACGACCCTTATCCCTATGGCGGTTCCCCGGCCGCGGGGACGGCCGGATACGGCGGAGGGTACGGCTACGGCGGGTTCGAACCGCCGCCGCCCCCGAGAAGACGGGGCGGCAGCTTCCTGAGCCACCTGGCGGTGGCGGTGCTCGCGGTGGGGGTGGGCGTGGGCGCCACGCTGGCGCTGTACCAGCCCACGAGTTCTTCCACGTCAGCGTCGTCCGACGGCGGCAACGCCTCGCTGCCCGGCGGCAACGCCTCGCTGCCCGGCGGCAACTCCGCGCTGCCCGGGGGTGGCGCCGTTCCCGGTCCGGGGACCTCGGCGCCGCCGAACTCGTCGGGTGGCGCCGCCGGGAACACGGCCGGCGAGCAGGCGGTCATCAATAAGGTGGAGCCCGGGGTGGTCCTCATCAACAGCACGCTGCAGTACAACAGCGAGGCTGGGGCCGGCACCGGGATGGTCATCAACAGCGACGGCCTGGTCCTGACCAACAACCACGTCATCGAGGACTCCACCGGTCTTTCCGCCACGGTGGTCGCCACCGGCAAGACCTACAAGGCGACGGTGGTCGGGTATGACAAGACCGGCGACGTCGCGCTGATCCAGCTGGAGGATGCCTCCGGCCTGCATACCGTCCCGCTCGGCAACTCCTCGGCCATGAAGTCCGGCGCCACGGTCGTGGCGCTGGGCAACGCCGAGGGGCAGGGCAGCCTCATCCCGGCGACGGGCTCGATCACCGGCACAAACGAGACCATCACGGCCAGCGACGAAGGAGGGTCGATCACCAGCGAGACGCTGCACGGGATGCTCCGGACCGACGCCGACATCGTCTCCGGCGACTCTGGCGGCCCGCTGTCGAACTCGTCCGGCCAGGTCATCGGCATGGACACGGCGGGTGACAACGTGCAGGAGGGCAGCGGCCAGGCGGCCACGGGCTTCGCGATACCGATCAACACGGCGCTGTCGGTCGCGCGGCAGATCGCGGCGGGCCAGGCGAACTCGACGATCTCGATCGGCTATCCGGCCTTCATCGGGATCTTCATCGCCCAGGACTCCAGCAGCAGCCCGCAGCAGCAGGCCTCCGATCAGGAGCAAAACGGAGAGGGAACCGGCGGCTTCGGTAACGGCGCCGGCGGCTTCGGCGGCGGACAGCAGTCCTGCGTCCAGAGCAACGCCAGCCTCACCGTCCCGGCCCAGATCGCCGACGTCAGTGCCGGCACGCTGGTGGACAACGTGATCTGCGGCAGCCCCGCGGCCGCGACCGGCATGACCGCCGGCTCGGTCATCACCGCCGTCAACGGCCAGGCGGCCGGCTCGCCGGACCACCTCGGCGGCATCCTCGCGGCGCTCAAGCCGGGTGACTCGGTCTCCCTTACCTGGGCCAGCCCGTCCGGCCAGCAGACCACCAGCACCCTCCACCTCGAGCAGGGCCCGCCCCAGTAGGCAGAGCCCCCCGAAGACGCGAATGAGCACGCGATAGCGTGCTCATTCGCGTGCGGGGGTCCGTCGCCTGGCCGCACCCGGGTGCGGGGCCGGTTAGCTCCGGCTGGCCGTGAGGGATGACGCTGCGGAGGGGGCAGCGTTCGTTCGGGAGAGTGGTCCGGATTGGTGGCTGGCCTGCGCGGACCGGGCGCGGGACGGGAGGAAGGCCAGCGCCACCAGCGCGGCGGCGAACGTCGCGGCGGCCGCGACCAGCGAGCCCTCGTGCACACCGGTCATGAACGCGTTCCGCACGGCGGATGCGGCGGCGGCCTGAAGGGCGGGCGGGAAGTGCGCTGTGGTGGCGAGCCCGGCGATGATCGATCCGCCGGCGTTCGCTGCGACGTCGTGCGGCGCGCCGAGCGCGGTCAGGGACGACAGCACGCGGCTGCCGTAGGCGGAGTTCAGCACCGACCCGACGATCGCGACGCCCAGGGTCCCGCCGACTTCGCGCGTCGCGTCGTTGACGGCCGAGCCCGCGCCCGCCTTGCCGCGCGGCAGGGCGCCCATGATCGCGTCGGTCGCCGGGCTTGTCGTCAGCGCCAGGCCAGCGGCCATCAGCGACATCGCGGCGATGATCTGGTGCCAGTAGTTCGCGCCGACAGGGGTGAGGACGGAGATGACGAAGCCGCCGCTCATCAGCGCCAGCCCCGCCGTGACGACGATCTTGGTACCGAAGCGCTTCATGAGAATGATCGCGACCGGCGACAGCGCCCCGGTGATGATCGCGAACGGCAGCGTCGCGACGCCCGCCCTCAGCGGGTCGTAGCCGCGGACCGCCTGGAAGTACTGGGTGATCATGAAGATGAACCCGAACAGCCCGAAGAACGCCAGCGCGATCGACCCGCTCGCCGCCGTGAACCGAGGGTTGCGGAACAGCCGCACGTCCAGCATCGGGTCCGGGCGGCGCACCTGCCACCAGGCAAAGATTGCCATTATCCCGAACGATCCCCCGATCCCGCCGATGGTCTGCCACGACGCCCAACCCAGGCGCGGAGCCTCGATGATCGACCAGGTCAGGAGCGTGATCCCGGCGATCGACAGGGCGGCGCCGAGGGGGTCGAAACGGCCGGCCTTCGGGTCGCGGGAGTCGGGGAGCAGGAGGCGCCCGGCGATCAGCGCGACGATGGCGACCGGGACGTTGACGTAGAACACCGCGCTCCACGCGAAGTGCTCAAGCAGCAGGCCGCCGGCCACCGGGCCGATCGCGACGGCGAGCCCGGAGACTCCGGACCAGATGCCGACGGCGGTGGCGCGCTCGCGCGGGTTGGTGAAGACGGTGTTGAGAATGGCGAGGGTCGCGGGGTAGACAAGCGCGGCGGCCGCGCCCATCGCGGTGCGCGCGGCGATGAGCTCGCCGCTTGTCCTCGCGATGGCGGCGGCGACGGATGTCGCCGCGAAGAGGACGAGCCCCAGTTGCAGGATGCGGCGGCGGCCAAGGCGGTCGCCGAGGTTGCCGGCGACCAGCAGGAAGCCGGCGAAGGCGAGGGTGTAGGCGTCGACGATCCACTGCAGGGCCTGCGTCGACGCGTGCAGGTCGCGGCTGATGGTCGGCAGGGCGACGTTGACGATCGTGTTGTCGACCACCGTGAGCAGGACGCTGAGGCAGAGCACCGCCAGGATCCACCACCGGCGGTCGTTGCGCGTGGTTTCCATGAAGGCCTCCCTTGAGACGGTTGGCAAACTGTCTATAGAACGATGTACCATAACTATGTAACATCGTTCCATATTCGTCAAGTCGTCCTGGCGGGGTATTAAGGAGGGGCACTATGTCTTCCATGACTGACGCGGCAGCCGCTCCGGGGCGGCGCAGCAGGACCCCGTCCGCCGACGTGCAACGAGAACTCGTCGCGGCGGCCGAGGCCGTCCTCGTCCGTGACGGACCCGGCGCGCTGACCGTCCGGGCCGTGGCCGCCGAGGCGGGAATCGCGCCGATGGGGGTCTACAACCGGTTCGGCGGCAAGGACGGCCTGGTCGACGCGCTGCTGATCATCGGCTTCGACCGGCTCCGCGCCGCGATCGAGTCCGGCGCCGAGCCGGTCATGATCGGGCGACTGCGCGCCTGCGGCCTGCGCTACCGCGCGTTCGCCCTCGCGAACCCGAACTTCTACGCGATCATGTTCGAGGACGCGATCGCCCACGAGCACGACTCGCCGGCGGTGGGAGAGCATGCGAAGGCGGCCTTCGGCGCGCTGGTGCGCCTGGTGGAACTGACGGCGGCCACGGGCGCGATCGTCGCCCCGGACCCGGTCGAAGTGGCGCAGCAGGTCTGGAGTGCCGTCCACGGCGCGGTCGCCCTCGAACTGAAGGGCCTCGTGCAGACCCCGGACCCCCTGGCGACCTACGAATCGTCCATCGACACGATCATCCGCGGCCTGGCCCGGTAGGTTACCGGCATGGTGGAACCGGAGATCCTCGCCTATTACGAGCGCAACGCCGAGAAGGACCGGCTCACGTCCGGCGGGCAACGCGTCGAGTTCCTGCGGGTATGGGACTTGCTCAGCCGTAATCTGCCGCCGGCTCCGGCCAAGGTCCTCGACGTGGGCGGGGGAGCGGGCGTGTACGCGATTCCGCTGGCGGCCGCGGGTTACGAAGTCCATTTGATCGACGCGGTCCCGCTGCTCGTGGAGCAAGCGGCCGAGGCGTCGCGGAAGGCCGCGGTCCCGCTAGCGAGCACCTCCGTCGGTGACGCGCGCGAACTCGACGTGCCCGGCGCGAGCACGGACGCCGTCCTGCTGCTCGGCCCGCTCTACCACCTGACCAGCCGGGACGACCGCGTCACCGCGCTGCGGGAGGCGCGCCGAGTGTCCCGGCCCGGCGGAGTGGTGGTCGCACTGGCGCTGTCGCGGTTTTATCCGCTCTTCGAGGAACTCGCGGCAGGCATGGCCGGATGGGATGACGACGCCGCGCGATTCCTCGCGGACGGGCATTACCGGAACCAGACCGGGGAAGTCGACGGTTTCACGACCTCCTACTTCCACCGTCCCGAGGACCTGGCCGGCGAGGTAGCGGACGCGGGCCTGCGATTGGAGCGCCTGGCCGGGGCAAGCGGAATCGTGAAACTGATGCTCCCCGACCTGGCGCAGCGCCTCGACGACGAGGGCAGCCGCAGGCAGGTCCTGTCCCTGCTCCGCCTCCTTGAGACAGAGCCGTCGCTCCTCGGCATGAGCCAGAACCTCCTCGCGGTCGCCCGCGTGCCTGCGTAACCCGATGACTACGCGCCGGTCTCCGAATTCCGCGATGATCTCGATCCGACCGCCGAGGGCCTGGACGTAGGAAGCAACGGTGCCGAATTCGGTGCGCGCGATGTCGCCGTGCTCGACCGCCGAGACGCGACGCTGCGACACGTGCATCGCCTCCGCGACATCGGTCTGCGTGAGGCCCAGTCCCTTGCGGATCTCGGCCAGTTGGTAGGCGCGCTGTGCCGCTCGCATGCGCTGCCGGTGCGCAGCGACGCGTCCCTCGTCGATCCGTCCGGCGTCCTGGGCCTCTATCTCCTCCAGTGTGGGCCAATGCTCATCGGTCATCCCTATCACGCTTCCTCATCCGATCGATGTGCTCACAAAGAGACTCATTCCTAGGTTGGATTGTGCCTGCTAGGTCCGAGATTCCAGAGCCGTCGCTCCTCGGCATGAGCCAGAACTTCCTCGCGGTCGACTGCGTCCCTGATTAGCGGCGCAGCCGACTCAAAGGGCGCAGCCGACTCAGGGGCGCATCGGGGCGGGCAGGACGCCTCGGTAGTAACGCGCCCGGTCATCCCCGGCACCGCCGGGCCCGCCACCCGCCATCGAGCGGAGCAGACGGATCGGGCCAACTGCGCGCGAGATAGAGCCCATCGAGCGGTTCCATCAGGGAGCGGAGTTCACGAGCCGCTCGCGGCGGGAGAGCATGCAACGCCAGCTCAAGCACCGCGCGTTCCTCGGTCGTATAGAACGGATTGCACAACGGGCAACCGCAACGGCCAGAAAGCGCAAGGCCCGGTCGATGTGCTACTTGAGACCACTGCCGTAGTGCTTGCGCTACCGCGCCCGGCCAGAGCCGATCACGTTCCAGGCGGGCGATCGCGCCGGCGAGCTTGCCGGGACCACGGGCAAGACCCGGGGAGGAACGACCTCCAACGGACTGGCGCCGCTGTGAACGGTGACCGGCGGTTCGGAGCCGGGATGGCCGTCTGCACGGCATCGTCCTTTCTGAAACGTGCCATAGGCACAGAATGCCAGATCCGACCCCGTGCGGGCCCCTGTCGGGGTCTACGGGGACTAACGCCCCAGGCCGCTGGCGACGATGTCGACCACGGACTCGACGAAGTCGGTGGTCAGCGGCGCGTGCCCGTGCAGGAGCCGGTGGTACACCGACCCGTACAGCAGATCGATGGCGACCTCGACGTCCGTGCCGGCGCCGATCTCCCCCCGCGCCATCGCCCGCTCGAAGATCTCCCGGACCTGCGCGCGGCGCGGCTCGATGAACCGTTCCCGGTACAGGTCCCCGAACGTCGCGTCGGTCGCCGCCTCCGCCACCAGGGCCCCGATCACCCGTCCGTACGGCCGGCCGCGGACCCGGTCCGTCCAGCCGCCGAGCAGCCCGACCAGGTCACCGCGCAGCGTCCCGGTGTCCAGCGGCTCCGGGGACGTCTCGGTGAGCTGCTCATACAGCGCATCGAGGGCGAGCGTCTCCTTGGTCGGCCACCACCGGTAGATCGTCGCCTTGCTTACCCCGGCACGGTCGGCGATCGCGTCCATGCTGACCGCGGACAGGCCGCGCATGAGCATCAGGTCCGTCGCGGCGGCGAGGATCGCCTGCCGTGCGGGCTCGCTGCGCGGCCGTCCCCGGCCTCTGCCGGTCCCGCTCCCGATTGCGGTCTCGGACTTGACGGTCACTTGCTCAGCCTATGATCTCCGCGACGTCCGCGTCGGTCAGCTTCAGGCCCGCCGCGGGCAGCAGCGGATCCACCTGCGCCGGGTCACGGAAACCGACGATCGCCCCGGTGACGGCCGGGTTACGCAGGGTCCACGCGATGGCGACAGCGCCGGGAGTGACGCCGTGCCGCTCCGCGACGCGGGCGAGACGGCCCACCAGGGCCAGGTTCCCGCTGAGCGCCGGCTCGTTGAACTCCGGCGCGGTCTTGCGCCAGTCGTCGTCGGGCATCGCGGCGATCCGCTCGCGGGTCATCCGTCCGCTCAGCAGCCCCGACCCCATCGGCGAGTAGACGATGACGCCGATGTTCTCCCGGCCGGAGTACGGCAGGATCTCCGGCTCGACGTCACGCTCGATCAGCGAATACTCCGGCTGGAGCGTCTCCACCGGCGCGATCTGTGAGATGCGCCGCATCTGCTCGACGCTGAAGTTCGACACGCCGATGTGCTTGACCAGCCCCCGCTCCTTGAGCTCGGCGAGCGCGGACCAGCCTTCCTCGATGTCCTCGGCGGGGTTCGGCCAGTGGATCTGGTACAGGTCGATCGCGTCGACACCGAGGCGCTTGAGGCTCGCCTCGGCCTCGCGCAGGACGGAGTCCCGCTTGAGGCTGTGCTCGACCTTGCGGCCGGGGCCCTCGAGCAGCGAGCACTTCGTGAAGACGTAGGGCTTGTCGGCGAGGCCTGAGATCGCCTTCCCGACGACCTCTTCCGAGCGGCCGAACCCGTACGCCGCCGCCGTGTCGATCCAGTTCACGCCCTGCTCCAGCGCGTGCTGAATCGCCCCGACAGACTGCTCGTCCTGCTGCGGTCCCCAGCCGAATTCCCAGCCGCCGCCGCCGATCGCCCACGCCCCGAACCCGACGCGCGTGATCTCGATTCCCGTGGTGCCCAGCGTCGCCGTCGCGAGCTTCGTCATGAGGCCTTCCTTTCAGAAACTGTACTGTCAGTTTCTATTTTACCCCCTTCCGCCGAACGTCCGTGGCGCCTGTCGCTCCCCGCCAGCGACTAAAGTCTTGGGGTGAACGCGCCCCGGAGTCATTTCCCTCGTAAGGCGGCTGCCGTCACGGCCGCGGCGGCACTCGCCGGGCTGCTCGCCGGATGCAGCGGATCTCCCCAGGCTACGTCGCTGGCGCTACCGTCACCGTCGAGCGGATCGCTCGGCATCGCCAGCCCCGCGTCCGGTGATCCGGCCTCCGCCGGCAGCTCGCCCGCCGGCAGCCCCACCGGCAGCCCCGCTGGCAGCTCGCCCGCCGGCGGAACGGCCGCGACGGCCTCCTGCGTGACCCGCACCGTCGACGCGATGACGGAGGCACAGAAGGTCGGGCAGCTGTTCCTCGTCGGGCTGGCGCAGGACTATGTCGGCCCGGTGACCACGGCGGCGCTGGAGCAGTACCATTTCGGGTCGCTGCTGTTCGGCGAGAACACGACCGAGGGCGTCACGGCGGCGGCCGCGGCGACGTCGCACATCCAGTCCCTCGCCACGTCCTCGATCACGGACGGCGTGCGGTTCTTCATCTCCGCCAACCAGGAAGGCGGCGAGGTCCAGAACCTGCAGGGCCCCGGCTTCGACACCATCCCGACGGCGCTCACCCAGGGCACGTGGTCGACGAGTTACGAAAAGCAGCAGGCGCAGGCGTGGGGGAGCGAACTGCGCGCGGCCGGGGTGAACCTCAACCTCGCTCCGGTCATGGACGTGGTCCCGGCCGCGACGGCGAGCACGAACGCGCCGATCGGGGAGCTGGACCGGGAGTTCGGGTATTCGCCCTCGGTCACCGGGCCGCATGGCGCGGCGTTCGTCGAGGGCATGGCCGCGGCCGGCGTCGCGACGACGGCCAAGCACTTCCCCGGCCTGGGCCGGGTGACCGGCAACACGGACTTCACCGCGGACGTCGTGGACACGGTGACCACGCCGGACGACCCGTACTTCGCGTCCTACCGGTCCGCGATCACCGCGGGAGTGCCGTTCGTCATGGTGGCGCTGGCCACGTACACGAAGATCGACCCGTCCGAGCTGGCGGTGTTCTCACCGACGGTGATGCGGCTGCTGCGTTCGGAACTCGGGTTCAACGGCGTGATCATCTCCGACGACCTCGGCGAGGCTGCCGCGGTGCAGAGCATCCCGGCGGGGCAGCGGGCAATCTCGTTCCTCGACGCCGGCGGGGACATGATCACGTCGCAGTCGCTGGCGCCGGCGGAGCAGATGGCGGCCGCCGTCTTGTCCCGCGCGTCGTCGGACCCCTCCTTCGCCGCTGTCGTCAACGCCGCGGTCACTCACGTCCTCGACGCCAAGCAGAGCTACGGCCTCCTGTCCTGCTGAGGTCGCGGCCCCGCGGCCAGCGGACGGGGAGGGCCGGGCTACGATTATTCGTGTGCAATCTATTCGTGTGCGAAGCAGCATGGCGCTGGCGGTGCTCGGGCTGATCGCGGTGGCGCTCCTGGCCGGGTGCGCCACGTCAGCGGCCGCGTCGCCTGACGGGAGCGTCACTAGCTGCGCCGGGTACGCGTATCAGTCGATAGAACGGCATGTCCTGGTGACAGCCCTGCCCGCCGGATGCCAAGGGCTCACCCGTGAGCAGGTCAGCCTCGCCGCCGGGACGGCCATCAGGGAAGCGGCCGACGCGACCGCGAGAGCCGACGGCGAGACCGGCAAGGCGGCGGTGCGCAGGCTCACCGCCGAGGCCGCCCAGTGGGTCAGCGTGCTCATCACGCAGCCGCCGCCGGCGCAAGCGCGGCCGTCAGTGCCCGCCGTCGCCGAATCCGGGGGGACCGGCGGAGGACGTCTGGGCGGAGTCAGCGAGTTCGCCGTGCAGATCGCGGCGCTGATCGCCTGGTTCGTGACCGCGTTGAGCGGGGCCTACCTCCTGCTGCACTGGCTGCTGGCCGGCGGCCGCCTGCGCGGCCGCGTCCGCGGGGGCTCGTCCGCGCCGCCGGCCGCCGCCGCGGGGCACGCCGGCTTCGCGGTGGCCGGATTCCTGTTGTGGACCGTGTTCACGATCACCGGATGGGCCTGGCTGGCCTGGACCTGCCTCGTCATACTGGCGCCGGTCGCGGGTCTCGGCATGGGCGTCCTCCTGCTGGGGCTGCCCGCGCCGACACGAGGAGGCGCCACTGTTCGTTCGGGGGAAAGAGCCCGTTCGGGGAAACGAGCCCGTGCGGGGAAGACGGGCGTGCCATGGCTGGTGATCGGGGGGCACGGCATAGCCGCGGCGACGCTGCTGATCCTCGTGATCACCGCGACGGTCGCCTCCTGACGGAATCCGGTACCGGTCGCGTGCGCGAACGGCGCGGGAACCTGACATCCTAATGGGGTGACTGATCCCGATCCGCGCCCGGCCGGTTACCGGATAGCCCGCCTGTGGCGGACGGCGGAACGCAGCGCCGTGCCGCTGCGGACGATCATCGTCGCGGTGCTGGTGGTCGCGTTCTTCTACCTGTCGGGCAAGCTGATCTACCGGTTGCGGGACGTCGTCCTGCTGCTCGTCGTGGCGGGTTTCATCGCGCTCATCCTCAACCCGGCGGTCCTGCTGCTCCAGCGGTACGTCGTGGCGCGCCGCGGGATGGCGGTCACGATGGTGACCGTCCTGGCCCTGGCGGCGTTCCTGGGGCTGGTGGCGGCGTTCGGGTACCCGCTCGTCACCGCGATCACCCACCTGGCGGACCGGCTGCCGTCGTATGTCGCCAGTGCCGAGACCGGCAAGGGGTGGGTCGGCAAGCTGGTGAGCAAGTACCACGTGCAGAAGTGGGTCACGCAGAACGCGCCGAAGCTGGTGACGTTCGGGCAGGACCTCAGCGGGCCCGCGCTGTCCATCGGGAAGGGCGCGCTGTCGCTGCTCATCGAGCTGGCGACGATCTTCGTCCTCGTGCTGCTGCTGCTCCTTGAAGGGCCGAAGCTGCGCCGCGGCATCCTCGGCCTGCTCTCCCGGCGCCAGGCGTCCGAGGTGAGCGACGTGGCGTCCGAGGTCAACCGGGCCGTCGTCGGCTATATGTTCGGAAATTTCCTGACTTCGGTAATTTGCGGGGTCGTCGTGTTCGTCACGCTGCTGGCGGCGGGAGTGCCGTTCTCGGGGCTGTGGGCGCTGTGGGTCGCGCTGGTGGACTTCCTGCCGATGATCGGCGGGGCGCTGGCCGGCATCCCGACCGTCGCCTTCGCGTTCTTCCACTCGGTGCCGGCCGGCGTGGTGACGCTGATCGTGTTCGTGGTGTACACCCAGTTCGAGAACCATGTGCTGAACCCGATCGTGATGAGCAAGACGGTCCACATCAGCCCGCTGCTCGTCCTTATCGCGGTGCTGGTCGGCGCGTCGCTGGGATCGCTGATCGGCGGCCTGTTCGGCGGTTTCGTGGCCGCCCTGCTCGCCATCCCGGCGGCGGGCGCCCTGCAGGTGATCGTCCGCGAGGCGTGGCGCCTGTCCGGCCCTCCGTCCGCGAGCGCTGCTGCCGGTGACCTGCTTGCTATCGACCCAGAACTCGCCCCCCCGGCGTCGGCCGAGACGGAGGTGACGGAAGTGACGGAAGTGACCGAGGTGACGCAAGTGACCGAGGTAACGGAAGTGACCGAGTCGACGCAAGTGACCGAGGTGACGCAAGTGACCGAGGTGACGGAGTCAGCGGCCGGCGAGGCGGAGTCACGGGCCGAGGACGCGGAGTCGCAGCACTACCTGCGCTGACCACGGCCAGATCTGGTGACGGCCCGCCGCTCGACCGTGACCGCCTGCCCTCCGGGACCGGTTCGCCGGTGAAGGTCCGCACCATGTGCCGCCGCCGCACGACTTCCTGGAAATCCATGCAGGCGATGATAACAGCAAGAGGCGGGACGGCGTGGCCTTCGGGGCGACGATGTAGCAGACTGGCGGTTATGGCTGACGAGAACGAGTCCTGCGCCGTGGCGCACACCCCGGTCCCCGGCGCGCAAGCTGGCGCCGCCGCGCGAGCCGGCGCGTCCGGCGGCCGCACGCTGGTCGCGGTGTTCGCCTCCCCGGTGTCGGCGTACTTGCTCCGCTACGGCGCGGACGCCGGATTCCGCGGGCTGCTCGTCGAACCCGACGCGGGCCGGGCCGCCGGGGCCGCCATCGGCGGGTTCACCGTCGTGGCCGCGGTTCCCGAGGACATCGAGGACGCGGACGTCGTGGTCACCGACCATCACCGCGACGAACTCGGCCTCGTCCTGCGCGACGCCCTGGGCACGAAGGCCCGCTGGATCGGCGTCATGGGCAACCCGCGCCACGCGGGCCCGCACGTGCCGGCGCTGGAGGCGCTCGGCGTCGCCCCCGGCGACATCGCCCGCGTCCGCCGCCCGATCGGCCTCAACATCGGCTCCCGCACCCCGCCGGAAATCGCGATCGCGACCCTCGCGGGCCTCATCGCCGACCGCAACTCCCGCCCCGGCGGCTTCTTCTCATTATCCCGAACGACCGTGGTGGCCCGGCGGGGACTTTACAAGGCCGTCCGCTCCTGCCACGCCGTCAGCAGGGACTCGTCACCGAAGACCGTCAGGCGGTCGTCACCAGGGGAAAGGCGCCCGTAGGTGAACAGCAGCAGCGAGCCGACCGGGGCGCGGACGGCGGCCGTCGCCTTCGCGTGCCCGCGCTCCCAGCCGATCCCGTCCTCGGTGATGCGGATCAGCCACTCGCCGTCAGAGTCGGTGGCGTGCAGGTGCAGCGACTCACCCGAGGGCAGCGAACCGAGGTGCTCCGACGGCCGGCGCGCCGCCGGCAGGTTCGCGAGGAACTCGTCGATTCCGTCCGCCGCCGCGACCGGGTCGATGTCCGGCTCGGTCCCTGCCGCGATCTCCGCGTCGGCGCGGTGCACCGTGGTCTCGTGCAGCAACCGCCGGGCCCACCAGCCCGAGGTCCGCGGCGCGCCCCACGTCCACACCTCCGCCTCCGGCCCGGCACCGCGCAGTGCGCGCGCGAGCGGCTCGGCACCGGACGTAAGCCACCCGGCGTAGTCGGATTCCTTGGCGGGCAGGCCCGCGTCCAGCGCCCGCATGTCGATCCGGTCGCTTGACCGGGTCGCCACGATCTCGGTTGCCCACCGGTGCACGATCCCGGTGTGCTTGACCAGCTTCGCCATCACCCAGCCCGGGCAGGACGGCACCGGCAAGGCGGGATCCGCGCCGTCGGCGAGCCAGGCGAGCCGGTCGATCTCGGCGGCGGTACGGTCAATGAACCACTCATGCTCAAGTGCGTCAGCCACGACGACAAGCCTAGCCGCGAGTCCGGCCCGCCCGTGATATCCTTCGCCTCGATGCGAATATTGAACAACCTGCAGTGGTGGCGCCGGCCCTAGGCGGTGACCATGGCTGAGCCTGCGCGACCGCCCGGAGACGGCGGTCGCTTTTCGTATCCCGCCGCTCACCGGGCCCTATTTCAGATAAGGGAACCCACAGGTGGACAGCACGATCAGGACAGTGGTTTCACGGACACTGCTCACCGGCGGCGGCGTCAGCGTCACCCGCACCGCCGAGCCGTTCGACCCGGCCGCGCTCGCGGCTATCGCGCAGCGTGCCGACCGCCGCCGCGGCGGCGTGATGAGCTCCGGCATGGAGTATCCGGGCAGGTACAGCCGCTGGCACATGGCCTACACCGACCCGCCCGTGGAGATCATCTCCGCGGGACGCGTGATAACAGCAAGAAGCCTGAACGAACGCGGGCGCGTCATCTTGCCCGCTATCGCCGCCGCCCTGCGCGGCACCGGCCACGAGCAGTCCGCTGGCGCGGACGAGTGCACGGTCGTGATCCCGGAAGGCGAAGGCGCCTTCACCGAGGAAGAGCGCAGCCGCCGTCCCACGGTCTTCACGGCCTTGCGCGCTATCGTCAAGGCGCTCAGCTGCGACGATCCGCACCTGGGGCTGTACGGCGCGTTCGGGTACGACCTGGCCTTCCAGTTCGAGCCGGTGCGGCTGGCCAAGGACCGGGCGCCGGACCAGCGTGACATGGTGCTGCACCTGCCGGACGAGGTTTACGTGCTTGACAGGCGGCGGGAGGAGGCGGTGCGGTACCGCTACGAGTTCGAGGTCGGCGGGGTTTCCACGCGCGACCTGCCGAGGCAGACGGCGGACACGCCGCGGATACCAGGGATCGTTCGGGATATTCCGGACAATCCAGAACCTGGCCGGTATGCGGAAGTGGTCGCGCGCGCCAAGGAGAAGTTCGTCCGCGGGGACCTGTTCGAGGTCGTACCGGGGCATGTGTTCTACGGGCGGTGCGCGTCCCCGTCGGCGTTCTACGAGCGGCTGCGCGAGCGGAACCCCGCGCCGTATGAGTTCCTGTTCAACCTGGGCGACGGCGAGTACCTCGTGGGCGCTTCGCCCGAGATGTACGTGCGGGTGACCGGCGACCGTGTCGAGACCTGCCCGATTTCCGGCACTATCGCCCGCGGCGCGGATCCCCTCGAGGACGCGGCGAACATCGTCACCCTGCTGCGCTCGGCGAAAGAGGAGTCCGAGCTCACGATGTGCACGGACGTCGACCGCAACGACAAGTCCCGGGTGTGCGTGCCGGGAACCGTGCGGGTCATCGGGCGGCGGCAGATCGAGATGTACAGCCGGCTCATCCATACCGTGGACCACATCGAGGGCCGTCTTCGCCAGGGGATGGACGCCCTCGACGCGTTCCTGACGCACATGTGGGCCGTGACCGTCACCGGTGCCCCGAAGAACTGGGCCATGCAGTTCATCGAGGACAACGAGGGCGCCCCGCGCCGCTGGTACGGCGGGGCGGTCGGCAAGATCGGCCTCGACGGCTCGATGAACACGGGGCTGACGCTGCGCACCGCGCACATCCGCGACGGCGTCGCCGCGGTCCGCGCGGGCGCGACGCTGCTGTATGACTCCGACCCGGAGTCGGAGGAGCGCGAGACGCACATCAAGGCGCGGGCGCTGATGGAGACCCTCCAGGAAGCTTCTCCCGGACAGGCGCCGGCGTCTCCCGCCGCCGTCCCCGCCCCCGCTGTCCCCGCCGTCCCCTTCGTCCCCGCCGCGCCTGAGCCGGTGCGGGTGCTGCTCGTCGACCACCAGGACTCGTTCGTGCACACGCTGGGCGACTACTTCCGACAGCAGGGCGCGGAGGTGACCACGCTGCGGGCGGGTTTCCCGGCGTACATGCTGGACGACCTCGCCCCCGGCCTCGTGGTGCTGTCGCCCGGGCCCGGCCGCCCGTCGGACTTCGCCTGCGACGAACTGCTGTCGGAACTGGATGCGCGGAACCTGCCGGCGTTCGGGGTGTGCCTGGGGCTGCAGGCGATGGTCGAGCACGCCGGGGGAGAACTATCGCTGCTGCCCGAGCCGCAGCATGGCAAGCCGGGCCGGGTGTCGGTCCGCGCGGGATCGTCACTGCTCGCCGGCCTGCCGGCGGAATTCACGGCTGCCAGGTACCACTCGCTGCACGCCGTCGAGTCGGCGGTGAAGGGCGGGTTCACGGTGACCGCCACCACCCCGGACGGGTGCGTGATGGCGATCGAGGACGACGCGGCCGGCCGATGGGCGGTCCAGTTCCACCCGGAATCGATCCTCACCGCGGCTGGACGCTCCGGCCACCGGGTGCTCGCCAACGTCCTGGCCCTGACCCGCGCCCGCCAGTAGCGGGCCGGTCACTGCCACGGCCGGGCGGCGAGCACGGCCAGGTGGAGGGATACCAGGGTGTCCTCCAGGTCCGGAAGCTCCTTGGTCCTGTCCGCGCGGACCAGGGCCTTTACCAGTTCCTCGGTCGCCCCGGCGAGCGCCAGGTACGCCTCGCCGGGGACGGCCGGCCATTCCGGATGACGCTGCCGCGCCCGCTCATGCCACTTCCGGTTGATCTCCGCGAAGTGATCCGACGCGGCCTGCACCCGGGCGACGGCCGTCGCGCCGATGGCCGGCATGTAGACGTAGATGACCCTGGAGAACGCGGGTTCCTCGGCGAGGAAGGACAGGAACGCGCGGCAGCCCGCCCGCAGCACGTCCTCGGGTGCCGCGTCCTCGCCCGCGCGGCGCGCGGCGGTGAGCACGCGTCCGATCAGCATCTGGCCGCCCTCGCCGGTCGCGGCCAGGAGGCAGTCGTCCTTGCCGGCGAAATGTTCGTAGAACGCGGCCCGGGACACTCTCGCGCGCCGGACGATGTCGGCGACCGTCACCGGGGCGTAGCCGGACTCCGCGACCGCGGCGATGACGGCGCGCAGCAAGCGGTCGCGCTGGGAGGCCCGGACCGTCAGGGCGGGCAGGCGGTTGCGGCCTCGCGGGAGCCCTGGCTTGCCCTCGTGCGTGCTAGCCAGGCTGCCCTCTTGCGCGGTCTCGCTCACGCGTCTACCGTATCTGGAAAATCCCTAAAGTACGCAGACGTACTTTAGGCCGTGCGCACGTCATCGCCGACGTGGCGCGGAAGGGGGTCGCGGATATGACAGCAACCGTGAAAAGCGCCCCGTCGGCCGGAGCCTTCGACGGCCTCTGGCGGCGCCAGCTCGCTCACTACCCTGATACACGGCATCGGATGGGATACCTGGCCATCGTCGTCCTGGCGACGATCGTCCTGTATTACCAGTTCTACGTCGCGGGCGCGGTGGCGCCCTCAATCATCGCCGGTTTCGGCATGACGTTTCCGTTTTATGTGTATATAACGGTCGTCGCTAACGCGGTCGGTGCGTTCGGGTCCCTCGCCGCGGGGCTTGCCGACCGCTGGGGCCGCGCCAACATGGTCGCCTACGGTCTCCTGGTGACAGGCGCGCTGACGCTCTTCGGCATCCCGAACGCGTCCGGCAAGTGGGCGTTCGCCGTCCTGTTCGCCGCGATCGGGCTCGTCGAGGGCGTCATCCTCGTCGCCACGCCAGCGCTGGTCCGCGACTTCTCACCGCAGCTCGGCCGCGCCTCGGCGATGGGATTCTGGACGCTCGGCCCGGTCGTCGGCAGTCTTGTCGTGGCGGTCGTGTCAAGCAACACCCTCGGGCACCTGCACGCGTGGCAGGACCAGTACATCATTTGCGGCAGCATCGGGCTAGCGGTGGGCGTGATCGCCCTGTTGGGCCTGCGGGAACTGTCGCCCGGGCTGCGTGACCAGCTCATGGTGTCGCTGCACGACCGGGCACTGATCGAGGCGCGGGCCCGGGGGATCGACATCGCCCAGTCGCTGCGCCGTCCCTGGCGGCAGATGCTGCACCTGGACGTGATCGGCTCGGCGTTCGCGATCGCGGTGTTCCTGCTGATCTACTACACCGCCGTCGGTTTCTTCACGATCTACTTCACCACGCTGCACGGCTTCTCGCTGTCGACCGCGAACAGCATCGGGAACTGGTTCTGGGGATTCGACGCCCTCGCGCTCATCGTCATCGGGATCATCTCCGACCGGGTCGGCGTGCGCAAGCCGTTCATGGTGCTGGGCGGGGTCGGCGCGATCGTGATGACGATCGTGTTCCTCGGCCTCGGCACGGGCACGACGTACACCACGTTCGCGATCGTGATCAGCATTCTCGCGGTGTTCCTCGCGATCGCCTACGCACCCTGGATGGCGAGCTTCACCGAGACGGTCGAGAAGCACAACCCCGCGCTGACCGCGACCGGCCTGGCCGTCTGGGGCTGGATCATCCGCGCCGTGATCGCGATTTCCATCTTCATCTTGCCGTCTGTGGTCAACTCGATGACGCCGCTGGTAACGTACGGGACCCAGGTCAAGACACTGTCGGTTACGTACGCGCCTGAACTGGCCACCCTCAAGGCGATCGACCCCGCGACCCAGGCGGCGCTGCAGGCCAACCCGGCGAGCATCGTCGCCGGGGTGAAGGCGGTCGGCGAGATCGCCACGACGTTCAAGATCTCCCCGGCGGCAGCGACGTCACGGCTGACGGCGCTCGCTACCGTGCCCAAGGCCGACCTGCTGTACCTCAGCGAGCACGGCCCGGCCGTCGTGTCCGCGGCCGCCACCGCGCCGGGCCAGTGGAAGGACTGGTGGTGGGTCTGCGTCGGCGGCGAGGTTGTCTTCCTGCCGTTCATCTTCGTGATGACCGGCCGCTGGAGTCCTCGCAAGGCCCGCGAAGACGCCGCGGAGCACGAACGCCTCGTCCAGCATGAGATGGCGGCTATGCGGCAGTAGTCATTCGGCCTCTGGCCACAACTGGGTGCTGCGCCGTGCCGCGTCGAGGATCAGCGCGGCATCCAGGGTCGCCCGCGTCTCGGGAATGCCGAAGGGCGGCCATTCGCAGACGAAGTCGACCGGCCCGCTCGGCGGCAGCGGCCAGGCCCACCACCGGGCGTAGTGGGTATGCGGTCCGCCGCCGGCCATGAACACCCGCAGGATCGGGCCGTCCGGCTCCGTGTCGTCGCGCGGGGGACGGGCGTGCTCGCTGATCGCCTTGGTCCCGTCGGCGAACTGCAGGCCGAAGCGGAACGACCGAGGGTCGCCGTGCAGGCGCTTCGGTCCGCTCCGCTGCCCGTCGCCGTCCGGCCGCATCCGCGCGGTCATGAAGATCTCGAATCCGGTGGCGTGCGCCGCCATGCCGGTGATGGCGACGGCGGCACGCTCGGACCGGGCGAGCGGGATCGTGTCGATCCCGACAATTGACGGGAAGTCCGCCTGCGGCGGATCCCACGGATGATGCCGCCACGGCGGCTCCGGCTCGACGGCCGGAAGTTCATCGAAGAAACCCATGCCCCAAGGCTCCGCCCGCGTCCTCGAACCCGCAACCGAATTAGCGGGTCATCGCTGGAGTTCAGTCAGGTCGTCGCCACCAGCAGGTCCTCGCCGGAGCGGCTCTTGACCGAGCTAGCTGTTTATGGCATTGAATATGTCCACGTCAGCACGCCAGGTGCCATCGCTTTCGCGACGGAAGATGCACAAGGACTTTCCCGGCACCTCTATGCTGGATCCGTCCGGCGTTCGCACTCGCGTGACGTTGAGGCCGATTTCGTAGGCCACTCCGTCTGCCAGTACTTTGATCTCCGTGCTTTCCGGAGTCACGTCGTAGGCACCTTGATCGAACCAGCTCTGCCACATGGCTTGGACAGAGGCGCGCCCAGTGATCATTTCCTGGCCGGGAGGCAGGACTCGAGTATTCTCCGTCCACAGGGAAGCCGCCGTGGCAGCGTCTTTGTCCGGGCCGCGTCGGCTGGGCGGCGTCTGCTACGAGTCCGCTCCGATGACCTGGAAGTCCTGGTTCACGAAGATGTGGTGGGGCCAGTTGACCCCGATGTAGTGAACCTCGTAAATGCCGTTGCCGATCGATACGACCCGGTCGACTACACCACCCGGATACGCGTCCAGTGCGGCCTCCGTCGCCTTGTCCGCGGTAGTGCCGCTGACGATTGTCCCATTGCCCTGGCTGTAGTCCGACGGGATGGTGCCGACCTTCTGCGAGGAGCCCTGCTCGCCCTTGGTGTAAGAAATCACTTGCCCCCCGGGGGACGTCCCGTCGCTGGTCGGCGGCTGCACGATGACCTCGGTGGCCGTGACGGTCGTGCTATCGGTCGTGCCCAGCACCATGACGGGTACGCCGGCGGTGACGGCACTGACCGAGGACGCGCTGCTGGCGTCTTCGTAGCTGGTGGAGGACGTCTCCTTGATGGTCACCTTCTGGCCGCCCGAGGTCGACACCGTGAAGCCGGAAGCGGACACGCTGCTGACCGTCCCGAGCGTGCCGCCCGCGGCCGGCCCGGATCGGGCGTTGGATCCGCCGGTGCCGGATCCGGAACCGCCGGCAAGGGGACGGTCACTGCTGGCGGGCGTGGTCGTACTCGCGGCACTGCTGGAAGTGGCAGCGACGATCCCGTAGGAGCCGCCGCCGACCAGTATTGCCGCGATTCCGACCGTCATGAACTTGGCCCGATTGCTGGAAAACATTATTGGACTCCTGTCGCCGAAGCTGTTAATCAGAGTTATGTCAAAACACGTTGGAACTTGGGTGGAGGAAAACGGGAAGGAAGCTGAAAGATTACGTGGCGCGGCTAATGCGCAAGCTTCGCGCAAACGTTCGGCAAGGTAACCCCAAGGGCGCATGACGGCGAGATCAGCGGAAACCGGCCTGAGGTGCGGGCCTCTGGAGATCGCGTGTCTCTTTCAACGCGGGGTTATTGGGCCAAAAGCAGTCGTGGAAGCTTGCCTTGCGGTTTCGTTGCTGTTACCTGGACGGTCTCTTCTTGCGGAAGTCGCAGGTGGAAAGCGGCCCCGCGACGGGCCCGGGGGAGCCGAGGCAAGCTGC
>DASZJE010000067.1:0-1928 GCA_035948445.1 Trebonia sp.
ACCCGCGCGGTCAGCAGCCCGGCAAAACTCGCGCCGAAAACGATCACGTGATCACAGCTCTCGTGCATCGGCAGATCACTCCTTGGCCGGCAAGCTCCGTGCGGCGCCCGCCTGTCAGAATGCGCATCCAATCTGCCCAGCTCCGAACCCCAGCGCAACTCGGTGCATGCTGCTCTGACAACCTGGTCCGCACCCGAAGCGAGAGGAGATCGCCGTGACTATTGCTGTCACCACCCCGACCGGCCGCGTCGGATCGCACGCCGTGCGGATGCTGTGCCAGGCCGGCGTCCGTCCCCGCCTGCTGCTCCGCAACCCCGACCGCCTCGACGCCGAGGTGCGTGATCAGGTCGAGCTGGCCGTCGGTGACCAGCGCGACGCCGACTACGTGGCCGAAGCGACCCGCGGTGTCGCGGCGATCTACTGGGTACACCCGGACGACTGGTCGCTGCCCGACCCCGACGCCGACGCCGAACGCACCGGGGAAGGCCTGGCCGCCGCGATGCGGCGGAACCGGATCGCCCGCGTGGTGTTCCAGAGCAGTATCGGCGCCGAGAAGCGCTGCGGCGCGGGCTTCGTCGACGGCCTGGCCCGGATCGAGCAGCGGCTCGACGCCGCGCGCGAGGAGACCGGTACCGCGTTGCTGCATTTGCGGTGCGGCTTGTTCATGACGAATCTGCTCATGGACCTCGACGGGCTGCGGGCCGGACGGCTGACCACCATCCGGCCGCTGGATGATCCGATGCCGTGGGTCGACCCCCGCGACATCGCCACCGTGGCCACGGCGCGCCTGCTCGCCGACGACTGGACCGGCCGGCAGGTGCAGGCGGTGCACGGCCCGGCCGACCTGACCTGGACCGAGGCCGCCGCGGCGCTGTCGACCGCAACCGGCGTGCCGATCAAAGCGCAGCAGATCACCGGCGACGAGCAGCGCGCCGCCCTGCGCGACGCGGGCATGAGCGAGGTCGCCGTCGAGGGGATCGTCGGCATGAACATCGGCAAGCGCGAGGGGTTCACCCCGGAGCAGCCGCGCTCGCTGCTGACCACGACGCCGGGCACCCTGGCGGGCTGGGCGATCACTTACCTGCGGCCAGCGCTGTAGCCTGGCGGGCGCGCCTCGTACGTCTCCCCCCGATGAGTGCGCTGCGGACTCGGGGCGAATTGGGTGTGTAGCACCTGTGCATGCCCAGGTCGCTTACCCTTCGAGCAGGCCGAGCTCGCGGGATCGGGTGACTGCCTGGCTGCGTGAGGAGGCTTCCAGCTTCCGGTAGATAGACATCGCTTGGGACTTGATGGTGTTCGGTGACAGGAACATCTCGGCACCGATCTCGGGGAATGACAGGTGCGTGGCGAGCAGCGGCAGAACGCGCAGCTCGGCGGCGGTCAGGGCCGACGCTCCGGGAAGGGTGGAGTCGCGCTCGCTGGCCAGCCGGGCCCGGAGCGCCTGGGCCTCGTCGGCTAGGGTGCCCAGAGCGGGCCGTCGCCGGAGCACTTCATCGATTTCCCGCATGAGCGTCTTGGCGCCGGCGATGTCGGCGAGCCCGAGGTGGGCACGGGCCAGTTCGATCCGGGCCTGAACGGCGAGGTGGGGGATCGCGTAGGTCAGCGTCGGCCGGACCCGCTGCGCATTAACCAGGTGCTGGCGCGCAGCCGGGATATCTCCCCGGTGCACGGCGGCGCGGGCTTGTACGGCGCAGGCCAGGGCGCCCTCGAACTTGGCCCTGCGCAAGACAGCGCCTGCTTCGTCGGCCAGGATCTCGGCGCGGCTCCACTGCCCGCGCGCCATCGCTAGCAGCGATCGTTCGCCCAGCGCGACCGCGACAGTTTCGGGCGTGCTGATTTCCTCTCGGACGCTAAGCACTGTTTCAAAGCATGCGTCGCCACCTTCGAGATCCCCGGACAGAACCCGGGCGAGCCCCTGGAACAGCGCA
>DASZJE010000068.1:0-2695 GCA_035948445.1 Trebonia sp.
TGGTGCTGCCGTCCCTGCCCGGCTACGGCTTCTCGGCCGCGCCGGCCGATACCGGCTGGGACCCCGCCCGCGTCGCGCGAGCCTGGGCAGAGCTGATGAGCCGGCTCGGGTACACCCGCTACGTCGCCCAGGGCGGCGACATCGGCGCCAACGTCACCGACGCGATGGGACGCCTAGCCCCGGACGGACTGCTCGGCATCCACCTCAACTTCCTCTCCGCGTTCCCGACCGACGTGCTCGCGGCGGTCTTCGGGGGCAGCTTGCCCGGGGCCGGCTTGTTCAAGCGGGTTGCGGTAGCCGTCCTCGCGGCCCACGCCGAGAAAAACCAACCGACCGCCATCGACGCGCTCCTCGCCCTCTGGAAGAGGGGCTACATCACCGAGATGCCCGAGCACCCGCAGACGATCGGCTACGCCTTGACCGATACACCCGTCGGGCTGGCGGCCTGGATGCTCGATCACGACGCCGACAGCTACCAGAAGATCTCCCGCGCCTTCCTCGACGGTCGTCCCGCGGGCGGCCTGACCCGGGACCGGATCGTCGACAACATCACCTTGTACTGGCTGACCGGCACCGCCACCTCGTCTGCACGGCTGTACTGGGAGACCGGACGAACCGCACTGGCCGCGGCCGCGGCCGGGCAGAAGCCTCCCGAACTGTCACTCGCCGTCGCCTTCACCGTCTTCCCCGGCGAGATCTTCCAGGCCCCGCGCAGCTGGGCGGAGAAGGTCTACCCCAAGCTCATCTACTTCAACGAAGCCGGCCAGGGCGGCCACTTCGCGGCGTGGGAGCAGCCGGACCTGTTCGCCGCCGAAATGCGCGCCGCGTTCACGTCGCTGCGCTGACGACTCCCTGAGAAAGGACGGACGCCAGAATGAACCTCGGCTACGACGTGTTCGTCAACGACCCGCCGCCACAGGACAACGGCCTGCTTCCGAACGGGGAGCCGAAGGGCGGCTCTCCGGTCGCGAGCACCCTGATCTACGGGAGCGAGGATGCGGTGCTCACCGATCCCGGGTTCACGGCGGATCAGGCGCGCGCGCTCGGCGACTGGGTCGCCGGAAAGGACCGCAACCTGACGGACATCGTCATCACCCACGGCCACGGCGACCACTGGTTCGCCGCCGGGCTGCTGGCCGAGCGGTTCGGAGCCCGCGTCGTCGCCACGGCGGGGACGATCACTCAGATGCACGTGAACGTCGCTGCGCGGCCGCTGCTGTGGGACAGGGTGTACCCGGGGATCCCGCCGTCCCCGGTCACCGCGGTGACGGTGCCGGGCAACCGCCTCGCGCTCGAAGGGCACGATCTGGTGATCGTGGAGGCCGGGCACGCCGACACTGACGACAACAGCATCCTGTACGTCCCGGATCTCGGGCTGGTCGTCGCCGGGGACGTGATCTACAACGGCGCGCACATGTACCTGGGAGAAGGCGTGGTCACCGGCGGCTTCGGGCCGTGGCGCGCGGCGATCGGCAAGGTCGAAGCCCTGAAGCCCCGGCATATCGTGGCCGGGCACCAGAACAGGCGGCTCGACGACGACGCCGGGCGGACGATCGCGGAGACCCAGCAGTACCTCGACGACGCCGACGAACTCCTGCTAGCCGAGACAACCGCCGTCGGCTTCTTCAACGCCGCAATCGACCGGTACCCCGACCACCTGGCGCGGACGGTGCTCTGGGCCGGCGCCAGCGCACTGTACGGCGTCCGCGAACGCCCCGTACAGGACGCAGCACACGTCGCGCAGATCCTCGTCGCCGGCTGGCTCTGATCCGTGGGCACACCCGGGGCCTTTTATCCCGGACGCAGGACGCTGCCGGATGCGGGCGCGTTCTGGGTCCTGGCCGTGATGTTCCTGATGTTGTTCTTTGCCTCGGCGGCCGCATCGCCGCCGTACCCCGTGTATCAGGCCCAGTTCGGTTTCTCGGCGGCCACACTGACGGCCGTGTTCGCGGTGTACGTCCTGGTTCTGCTGGTCACGCTGCTGTTCTTCGGGTCGGTGTCGGATTTCCTGGGCCGGCTGCTCCGAACCCGCGAAGTGTTCGGCTGGTCGCTGGAGCGCTCGAACGAATGGCTGTTGTCTCATGCCTCCGCCGCAGTCCTGAGGTCACCGGCCGAGCTCCTGAGCCCGAACTGAACAGCAGCCCCGGCGGCACCCCATCAGCATGTCCCCGGTCGAGGCCGGATTGGCCGCCGCGACCAGCCGTCTCCCGCCCCTTGGGCGGAACAAGCGCTACTCACGGCCCGACTACCCAACACCACAGTCAAGGCCCAGCGGGCGGTCTATCGCAGGGACCCGCGTTCAGGGGGCCGTCCCCGGATCAGCTGGACCAGCGTTCGCGCACGGCTGCCACGACCTTGGCGAGCTGGGCGTCGAACGCGTCAAGCTGCTCAGCTTCGGCAGCGCTCGCAACGAAGGCGTGTCGATCGCAGGCGATGCCCCCGCGCCATATCCGCTCAATCGCGCGTGTCGCGGTGATGTCCGTCAACGGGTCACCGGACACCAGGACCAGGTCCGCGCGCTGCCCGGCCGCGACACGTCCTCGGTCGGCGAGGCCGAACACTCGTGCCGGTTCAGCCGTGGCAGCGGCCAGGGCCTGCGCCGGGCTGATGCCGCACCGGACAAGGAGTTCGAGCTCTCGGTGCAGGCTTGCTCCGAACACGGTCCCCGGGTTCGGAGCATCCGTGCCCGCCAGCA
>DASZJE010000069.1:0-9652 GCA_035948445.1 Trebonia sp.
CTGCGACTCCCACGCTGACACAGGACCGCTTATAGTGCGAAACACGGTGGCCTCGATCACTTCTAGCCGAGAGGTCGAGGCCATCCTCCCTCTCAGCCCGTCGGCCGTCACCCACCGCCCGGGTTTTTCAGGGCGAAGTAATTTACGGCCATGACTCACGCTGCAGTGAGAGTGGATTATTCCGGGGTCCGCGACTGGGCGGTGATCGCCTGCTGCCCGGCGGCCATCGCAGACCGAACGCCATGACCCAACCTGGACGGGAAGAGCTTCGGCCTCATCTTCGGGACGAGCGGCCGCCTGACGACAGCATCGTCATCGTTCGCGGCGGGCCAAGCACGCTGGCAAAGCTCGCGATGCACGCCCGTCGGACGCAAGACGCCTACATCCTCGATAGCGAGCCACTGTGGGGAATCTCTGCATTTTGTGCGCTGGACGACGTCGGACCGGCATCCCTTGATGGCCTTCTGCGCCGCTTTGCCTCATATCGCGTCGTCCACCTTCCGCATGCGGGCGATCTGCGAAGCGCCGGGTTCCAGTTGCTGCCTTCCTTCGGCCGTCCCCACTACACGGTCAGGCTCTCGGGCGACGACCGGGCCGAGCTGGCCCGCCTGGTCGACGCCCTCGGGCCTGCCCAGGCCAACAAGTATCATCGATGACAAGAGCCCGAAGGAGGAGGTTCCGTGGTCCGCGTCGACATCACCTGCGATCTCATGGACGAGGATGAGACCGGTCACGTGTGGGCTTTCCTGCGCGACGCGCGTGACCCGGCGCTCATCGAGCCGGGAGCCATCGTCGTGGTCGGCGACGCCGACGCGCCGGCCGTCGCCGAGGTGGTCGATATCATCGACAAGCCGGCCGACCGAGTGGTCCACCTTCGCATCCTTCCTGGCCTGCTTGAGGATTACCAGGCAGTCATCCAGCGAGCGGTCATACCGGCCTGAACTTTGTCGGTAATTCACAACTTCGACCGGGCCGATGCGCTGCTAAGTAGGGTCGGCCGCTCTCGCCGTCCCTCTAGGGTCGAATCCCATTCCCGCGCAAATCACGAAGCAGCACATCGATATCCTGCTCTTCATAGCGCGGAGTTACGGGATCGCGGAGGGCGAACCGCCAGAGTCGCGCGCCGGGAATCGCCTTCATGATCCCTGAGACGATCTCCTGACCCGCCGGGTCGTCGTCGGCCCGGATGTGCAGGACGGCACCCGCCTCCGCGAGTCCAGTCAGCAGTCGCATCGCGGCGGCTGACGGGCGGCCGTTCGTACAGATCAGCGGGAGTGCCTGCGTACCCAGTTCGTCGGCCGCGGCGATGAGAACTGACGGATTCTCGCAGACAAACACTTCAGGGTCCTCGGCACGGAAGGTCTCGCTGAGTGATCGCCAGGTCAGCCAGAGCGGCTCCGGGCCGGCCGCCTCGGTCAGCCGGACGCAGGCGGCATCGCCGTACAGCCGCAAGTTCATGACCAGGACGCGCGACGAGACTGGGTCGCAGTCAATTCCGTGCTCATCCCAGGCGTGCCGCCAGGCCTCGGCGGAGTCGGGCGGCTCATGATCGAGCAGGCGCAGCAGTGCGGTAGCTACCAGACTGCCACGGTCAAGGGCGTGCGGATCGCCGAGGGCCGACGCGGCTAGCACGGTGAGCAGCATCCGGCCTCCGCCCGGCGCGGGCAATTGTCGCCATACCCGGGCACACCGCTCGGCGAGGTTGAGCAGTTCGCCCCTCCCCGCCGCCGGAAGGCCCCGTCGGGACAGCCAGGCCCCGGCATTACCGGCGGGAACGCCCGCGTCCACCAGAGCCTGCGCGGCACGTTCTCGTTCCGCCGAGGCTTGCAATCTGGATGCAGCACGGTCGGCTCGCAGATTCTGCACCGGGCCGCCGGTGGCGGCGAGCAACTCGGCCACGTCGGTGCCAAGCGAACCTACCGCCCTTGCGAGCGCGCCAGCCCCGACCGCGCGGCCGGACCGAACCCAGGTCGTACCGAGCAGACGCCCGATCTCCAAGCGCTCGTCTGGCGTCAGGTTGACACGCAGCGGGCTGCCGTCCAGCCCGTGACCCGCTTCGAGACGGCGCCGCGCGACCGCCAGGACCTTCCGCGGTCCCGGCAATTTTGCCCAGGCGAGAAGCGTGTCGTTCATCTACAGGTCCGAGAACAGGGAGTCGTCATCGGCTGGGCGCACTGGTGCCGCCAGGTCCCTGAGGTCGGCGGGATCCGGCGTGAGGACGTGGGTGAGTTCGTTGCCGCTCCACACGGATAGTTCAAGTGACACGCCCGGCAGCGGTTGCGGTGCCCGGCGGACCTCGTAGATTGCGGCAAGCAGTACGGCGGCCGAGTTGGCGATGATCCCTGGCCCGGCGATCAGCCAATCTAGGTCGCACGAGGCCAGCAGCCGGAACATGCTTGCCTTGTTTGCCGCGTCCACTCCGCCGAACGCCTCGTCCAGCCAGAGCATGCGCGGACCACCAGTGGCCTGGTCGTACATCGCGTGCAGCGCCGCGACGAACGGCTGCATCAGGGTGACGACCTTCGCACCACCGGAGAGCAACCCGTGATCACCGCGGTCTAGCGTCCGCCAGCCGTCGCCCCTTCCGTTGCGCGCAGCGGACTGCGATCGCGGGGTCCGGTACTCCAGGCGCAGGTCAAACCAGCGCCGGTAGTCGAGAATCTGCGCCAGCCGGGACCGCCATTCGGGATCCCCCGATGCCCGTGCTTCCTCTTGGGCGCTGGTGATCCGCTCGGCGAGGAACGACCGAATGTGCTCCTGCGTGGGCTTCGGCAGCAGGTCGAAGTCGCGTTCAAGAGCGTCGAGCACATCGTTCGCCGCCCGCTCTTCCGACACCGGCACGCGCCGGAGGCGGAGCGTGATCCTGGAGACCGCCATCGGGTTCTCCACGAGCTTGGCGTTGACATCGCCGCGCAGCGCCTCGGCCGCGGCCAACCGGTCCCGCAGGTGCTCGATGAATGTGCTGCCGAGCAGTTCGTCGATCGTCTTGGTGAGTTCCTCGTCGTAGTCTTCCTGGAGCCGGATCAGCAGAGTGGACAGCCGTTCCGCCGCTGCTGGCGGAGCGAGCGCGCTGCCCGTCTGGTCCACCATGAGCTCCACCCCGCCGGGAAACTCGTCCCCGCCGTCGCCCGGCGGGATTACCCGAACGGTGCGGCTGCCCAGCTGTTCGAGCTTGGACCGTAGCTCGCTGGCCGCGGCCGTCATCGCGGCCCAGCGGATCTGGACCCGCTGCCCGGTCTGCTTCGGATCGTCTGGCCAGTCCCGGATCGTGATCAACGATCTTGCGGCTCGTGCGGCTTCCAGGGCCGCCGTTACATGCCGGGCAGGCGGGTCGGTCACCCCGCGCAGTCGGGGCAGGCCGGTGTCGACGCAACCCCACCACCGGTTTACCGCCGCCTCGCGTTCCTCCTCGGCGGTCTGGCGTTTGGCCGCAGCCTGTTCAAGGACAGCCTCGGCACGTGAGAGCCTTCCGGAAAGGCCCTCACGATCGGTTGCCAGGCGCCTGAGCAAGTCCTCCGCGTCCTTGATCCGGGTGCTCAGCCGACCGACCTCACGCAGGATCTCCTGCGCATCCTGGGTGAGCGCGGCCCGCGCCGTCTCCGCCTTGGCGCGCAGGCTCAGCGCGGCATCCCGGTCCTCCGTAGCATTCTCCGCAGCTGTTGCCGCCTCTACCTCGCGTTGCTGCTGGTTTTCCCTGGCGCCAGCGACGGCGTCGCGCAGTGGCCCGAGCAGCCCGAGCTTGCCCTCGAGGTTGGTCAGCAGGGTCCGGTAATCAGACAGCACGCTCAGGACCGTTCCGACCTCGGCACTCGTGCGCGGCAGGCCGTGTTCCCCGCAGTGGTCAGCGACCTCGGCCGCCGCGGCATCCGCCTTGCGTCTCGCTTCCCGCTCGACTTCCTCGGCGGTCGCCGCGTCTTCAGCGGCACCTATTACCTGCTGAGCCGCTTCCCGCGCCCGCAGCACCGCGGAGACGACCCCGGTGTCCGCCGGCAGGTGCTCAGCGGCCGAATCCAGGGCCTTCAGCAGGCCCGTGGCCTCCTCCAGCTCAAGAGTGAGCAGTTCACGATCGTCGGCCAGGTCATCCAGCCGTGCCCGCAGCCGCGCGATGCGGCGTTCCCGGTCGGCGGCACGCGCGGCCGCGCCCAGCAGCCTCGGGCCGTCTGGTGAGGGGGCGGCTGTTCCGGTGAGCCGGCCGTGCCGCCATCGTCCGTCCGCCGCGATCGCGGCCTCACCCGCGGCGAGGTCGTCGCCGAACCCGACCGAGCTCAGCAGCTGGTCGATCACACCGGAAAGCCTGGCCGAATCGTCCGCTGGCCGCAGGACCGCACGCAGCGTGGTGCCCGCGGGCGTAGCATCGGACGGTTGCGGCCATACTGTTTCGCTGCCGTCCCTGCTGGCCAGGTAAACGCCGTCCGGGGTCACCCATGCCTGCAGCAGCCCGGCTGCGTCCAGCGCGGCCTCCAGCTGAGCCACCGGGGCACCGTCCAGGGTCTCGACCAGGCGCCAGAATGAGGCGCCATCAGCGGTCACGCCCTCGGGCCGCTGGCGCCGGGTCCAGAACTCGGGATCGCGCGCCCTCGGATCGCGCTCGGCCTCGGCGGAATCAAGCTCCTTCTGGACGGCGCCGCGCTCCTTGTCATTGTCTGTCAAGGCGCTCTCCAGCACGGCCCGGCGTTCCTCCTGGGGACGCCGGGCCGGGATCAGGTGATCGCGATTGATCGCCGTCACCAGAACGGGTACGGGCTCCGGCGCCTCGATCAGCCCTGCCACTAGTCCAGACCAGTTCTCGATGAGTTCGGCGGAAGGCCGGATGCGCTCATCAAGGCCATATGCCCAGGCAGATAGGGACTGACTGGCCGAGCTGATCGCGTTCTCCACGGCGGTTTCCCGCTCGGCGGCCAGCCGCTGCGCCGCGCTGAGGCGTCCGCGGGCGGCATCTGCCTGCTCTGTCGCCGTGGCGAGGGTTCTCGTGGCCCGGCCGTCCGCGTCGATAAGCTCGACGGCCTTATTCGCCGCCACCGTCCGCAGGATGGCTGCCTGACGGAGTCGCGCGGTATCGAAGCCGGGCAGGTACTGAGTGGTTACCTCGCCAAGCCCGGCCTCGGCCGCTTGCGTAATCACGTGATCGGAAGCCGACGCCACCGCCCGTTCTACTGAAAAAAGACTTTCCTCAGCCTTGCCTCGCTGCTGCCTTGCGGTCGCCGCCGCCCCAGTCGCCTTCCTCGCCGCTTCCTCCGAGCGGGCGGCGATTTTCTCGGCGTCCGCGGCGCGCTCGGCCAACTGCTCGGCGTTGGCTGTCGCGGACTTCGCGTCCTCGTAGGCGGACGTCTGCTGGAGGGCATCGCGGCGGGCGACGGCGGTCCGGCGCGCCTCGTCTTCAGCGTCTCTCCGCTCATCTAGCGCCTTGCGATCGGCGGTGATACTCTCGACGGATTCCGAGGCCTCCTTCTCTTGCCTGGTGATCTGCGTCAGCGCGCTAGTCGCGGCGGCAACCGGATCCGCGGCGGCTCGGATGACCGCATCTGCCCACGGCCGCCACTGACGTCGGCTGAAGTCGGTGACATGCGCGAGTGCCTGCTCGGCCTCGTCCCGTTCGTCCCGCAGGCGCTGCAACTGCTCCCAGCCGTCAGCGAGCTGACTGATCTCATCCGCGGCTATCGGGGGCAGCGCGGTACGAAAGGACTCGGTGAGGAACTTGAGGTCTATCTTGTGCCCGATCTGCGGGGTACGTACCACGCGAAGGATCCGGTTCAGCTGGGTCAGCCACTGTTCATCGGTGCCGTAGAGGATGCGGGCGGCCGCCTCGCGGTACACGGTGCCTGAGGGGTGTACCACGAACCCGGGCACGTCGCGGAACTGCGCCGGGTCGGCGACGAATCCGGCTGTCACGAGCGACAGCCCGGAGCGGACCCGGAGCGGCCCGCTCGCGGTGCACCACTGCACCTTCAGCGCACCGTCTGCCCGGCGCGCCTCGGCAAACAACAGCAACGTGAAGAAGTCCGTGCCCTTGCCGAACTCCAGCCACGCCCAGCCCCGGTTCTTCTGCGTGCTGGCGTCGCGGCGGTCCAGCGCATGGTCGGTCGGTTCGACGTAGTAGCGGAAGTGCTTGTCGCTCGCACCGAGCGTGTCGATATTGTGGCCGGAGGTGTCACCCGCCAGCAGGAGCAGCGTGGTCAGGGTCATCAGCGTCGACTTGCCGGACTCGTTCGCGCCCTGGAGTTGCATCCGGCCATCGGCGTACCAGACCTCGGCAGCATCGTACTCCCACAGGTTCACCAGGCCCGCACGCTGCGGCTGCCACCGGTCTGAGCGGGCAGGATACGGCAACTTCCCCTCGATCGCGGCTACCCGCCACGACGTGAGTTCCTCGATGGTCATCACGGCTATCCGGCCCCCACGTCGTCTCCGAAGTCGTCCAAGGCGGGCTCCCACACGGCTTTCGGATCGCGGTACCGGGCCGCGACCGGGAGCACCACCCAGCCGGAGTCGGTCTGCCTGATAAGCCCAGTACCGAGCAACACCTCCTGGGCAATACTGAGCATCCTGGCAGGGGATTCCTTCATCACCTTCGTCAGCGCGCCGTAGTTGTCCTGGAACACCCGTCTCGCAGCTGTCTCGACCTCGGCTCCGCCGAGCGTTATCCGGCCGGACTCGTCGGGTTGCCGTCCGCTCGTCGCGGCGTCGAGCATCTTCAGGGCGAACCACGGGGTCGCGGTCGCGGCGGGAAACTGCACGGTGGCCGTGGCGCTGGCCGGCCGGTCCTGGGGAAGCCGCAGCATCATGCCTTCAGCGCGCATCTCGACGGTCCCGCCGGTCATATCGGCCGCGCGGTCGGCCAGCCAGGACCGTTGGCCGCGCGCGTACTCGGCGTCGAGCGGATGCAGGTCGGCGTAGAGCAGGGCGGTGTCCTCGACGAGCTTCCGAAGAAGCCGCTGGGCGCGGGTGGCCATGCGGGCAGGCGTGTCCCCGTCGTCGTCAGGGCTATCATCTGCGGGTGGCTGGAGGGCAAGGCTAACGGTGTGCGGGTCGGTGAACTGGAGCAGCGCATCTTGGTCGATCTCGAATCCGCCCCCGACTCCCGTGCCCTCTTCCTCCCACTGACGCAGCAGCGCCTCGTCCGATGTGCGGCGCAGCAGGATACCGAGCGCGGCGAGCTGGTCAAGGCCGCGGATGAACGCCTGCCGTTCGGGCCGCCGGTCCGGGTTATACGGAGTGACGCGTGCGCCGGGCGAGGCCGACAGTGCTCGCACTTCGTCGGAGAGAATCTGCAGGGTCGTCGTGATGTCGGTGCTCTCGCACGCCGCAGCGATCAGCGCGGTGAGGACGAGAACCCGGCGGGGCGGCGGGTCCCACGCCGACGGAGCGGCGGTTCGCTGCGGGCCGGATGGATCTCGGTGCAGCCTGGCCACAGCACCGGTGATCACCAGCCGGTAGCCCAGCCGGGCGCACCATTCGGACAGTTGTGCCCGGTGCCTGATCACCGCACGGAAGCGGGCGTCGTCCGTCCGCGCGGAGACCAGCGGAGTGGTGAGCAGGCCGACGAACGTGTCCTGCGCGTCGGCGCGGGTCGTCAGGCCGGCGGTCACGCCCTGATCACCTCCATCCTCCAGTTCTCGCAGGCGACCCGTCCGTCCGGCATGGTCAGGACGGCAGACGGTCGTTCCGGCGGGGCGGGGTACGCGAGCACGATCCACCGGTCGTCCCCGGTCAGCGCGGAGCGGATCCCATCGTCACTCGGCTCGCTGCGCAGCACCGAGGTGAGCATGTCCCAGACGACCTCGGCCTCCTCATGGCTGGCGACCGGCGACCAGTTAGCGAGGTGAGTACCCGACCGTGCAGCGATCGCCCGCTCGGCACGCTCGGCCGCTTCCCGTTGCAGGCGGGCGGTTTCCGAGGCGGCACGGCGTGCCTCGCGGCGATTCGGTACCTGCGCCGGACGTCCCTTGACCGATTGGGCACCGCGCTTGCGCAGCGTGACTTCGACAGGAACGGCTGACGCCGTCCAGAACGATGCGTGGGCTGGGGCATCCGGCCCGTTCGGGATTCCGGACAGGTGCCTGGCGCTCCATAGCCCGGTGGCGGCGCACCAGGTCCGCCAGGCGTCGGCCGCGCTGGACGCGGATTCCACCGCCGAAGCGATGCGGAGCAGTTCCGCACGCCTAGTCACCCGGCCGCCGGTAGCCAGCAGCGCGCGCGACCCGCGCAGCAGCGGGGCGACCGCATCCCGGACCTGGCGTCGCAGCCGGAGTGCCTGGCCGCCGTGAGCGCCGAACCACACGGCAAGGACCTGCGCCGCATCGCGGTTGCCTCGCGCGACCGCCTGGACCGTTTCCTCGGCGGCGGTGGCGTCCATGCCGGTGAGCGCCATAGCACGCCAGTCATCGTCGGTGACGCACTCGCTCAGTTGCCCGATCGATGCCCTGATCCGCGGGCTGTAGCTGTCTACGCCCGCGCCCCACACCGTGACGTACGCCAGCAGCGTCTCCCGTAGACGGCGCAGTTTCTCCTCATCGGGTGATCCGGCGAGCGCGGACGCCATCCGGGACTGCCAGATCGAGGCCGCCTCGGCCATGTCCTTCAGCGTCGTCCGCACCTGCGCCCACGCTTGCGCCGCCCTCGCGTGATCGCGATCGCCCAGCGCTCCGATGGTCTCGTCGAGCCGGTCGGCGATAATCGCGGGCGCGAACGCGGCGGCACTCGTCGCGACGGCGTCCTCGTCGATCTTCCGGCGCAGCCATCGGTGCAGGTCAGCGGCCTCGCTGGTGAGCTGGAATCGGTCGCGGGTGCGGATGAAGTCGGCTTCGGTCTTGGCTTTGTCCTGCCATCGGATCACCACGCCCCAGTCCTGCAGCGCCTTCATCCGGACGTCGAGATCGAATACGTCTGGACTGGTAAGACGCTCCGCCGTCCGTGTGTCCGTCGCTGCCGCGATGCGTTCCCGCACTGCGGCGAGCAAATCGTCCCGGCCAACCCCGGTCAAGGAGTGCTCCTGCGCGTCGAGGAGAACATCGACAAGCACGCGGTACTGCGCCGCCACCTGATCGGCCGTCAGGTATGCCGCTACTTTGAGACGCCCGGGAAAGCCAGCAAGTTCCCAGGCATCGGCGCCGGGAAGGCCCATGATCCCCTGTAATTCCGCAGATACTAGGTGTTTAGTGTACAGACGCGGTTGCGGAGCGTGCGCATTCTCGGCCCCGCGTCTCATGCCAACACAACCTGCACGGAGCGGCGAGCCTGCGGGTCAGTCCCTATGAACAGAACCCCCAGGTCAAAGGCCTTATACTGGCTGGCTCCCGCGATAGGACTCGAACCTATAACCTGCCGGTTAACAGCCGGACGCTCTGCCGATTGAGCTACGCGGGATCGACCCGCATAAGGGTAGCGCACCTGAGGTGAGGTTGTGACGCCGCCGCGTCCGGCCACCTCCCGTTCACCTGGCGCCGGTGACGATGAGTACGCTCGTGCTACGGGGGAACGTCATGTATGCACATGACGAACATGCGCGAAAGGAGTGCCAGATGCGTACACGCGTCACGTTCCTGGCCGGGTTCGCTGTCGGCTTCATGGCCGGCGCACGAGCCGGACGCGAGCGCTACGAGCAGATAGTGAAGCTCGCCCGGAAGGCGGCGGAAAACCCCGCCGTGCGGCAGGC
>DASZJE010000070.1:0-1660 GCA_035948445.1 Trebonia sp.
GACGCCGACAAGAGCGGCTACCTCGGCTACTGGCGGCAGGTGGTGCCGCGGATCCGCCCGGGCGGGTTGATCATGGTCGATAACACGTTCTCGCACGGCCGCGTGATCGACGCGGGTAACGACAATCCCGCCGTGATCGCGGTCCGGGACTTCAACGACCACGCCGCCGCCGATGACCGTGTCGAGCTGGTCATGGTCCCCATCGGCGACGGCCTCACCCTGGCCCGCAAGAAGTAGTACCTCTTCCTCGACGGAGAGGACTAACCGCCGGCCGCACGCACGGATCTCGTAGCTGCCGGGCCGGCTCAGCCAGGGCTGACCGCACCGCCGAGGTAGAGGGCGCCGATCTCGGGGTTCTCCAGGACTTCGCGCCCGGTCCCGGACAGCCGCACGCGGCCGTTCTCCATCACCACGCCTTGGGTGGACAGCCGCAGCCCGGCGCGTGCGTTCTGCTCCACGAGCAGGATCGTGGTGCCCGCGGCGTTCATCTGCCTGACCGCGGCGAACACGGTCCGCAGCGTCTTCGGCGCCAGACCCATCGACGGCTCGTCGAGCATCAGCAGCCGGGGCTCGAGCATCAGCGCGCGGGCGAACTCGACCAGCCGCTGCTGACCGCCGGACAGGCTGCCAGCCTTCTTCCCGGCCCAGCCGGCGATCTGCGGGAACATCTCGAAGACGGCCGCGAGCCTGCGCGCGGTCAACGCCCGGTCAGGCAGGATGTAGCCGCCGAGCTCGACGTTCTCGCGGACCGTCATGTCGCGGAACAAGCTGTGGTTCTGCGGTACCTGCACCACGCCCAGCTGGAGGACCTGACGCGGCGACCGGCCGACGAGATCCTGGCCGTCGAGCATCATCGACCCCAGGCGCGGCCGCAGCAGCCCGCTGATCGTCGCCATCAAGGTGGACTTGCCCGCGCCGTTCGGGCCCACGACGCAGGTAATCCCGCCCTCGGACACCTCCAGGGAGACCCCTTGTAGCACGTCCCCGCCGCCGTACCCCGCCACCAGGCCGTCAATCTTTAGTACCGAACGGGCCGTGGTGCTCGTCCCCGGTTCCATGGCTTGCTCCGTCATATGCCCTCCGCCGGGACCGGGTCCTCGTCGGTGTCCTCGATATCCTCGCCGAGGTAGGCGTCTAGCACCCGGCGGTCGGTACGGACGATATCGGGCGGCCCGGCGGCCACCACCGTGCCCGAGTCGAGCACCGTGACCTGGTGGCACAGGCCCATCACGAACTCCATGTTGTGCTCAACGATGAGAAAGGTCTTCCCGGCCGCGTTCAGCTCACGGATACGGGTGGCGATGTGATTGACCAGCGACGGGTTGACACCGCCGGCCGGCTCGTCGAGCAGGACGATGGCCGGGTCCGCCACCAGTACGTAGGCAAGCTCGAGCAGCTTGCGCTGGCCGTAGGACAGTGTCCCGGCCAGCGAGGCGTGATAGCCCGCGATGCCGACGAACTCGAGCTGCTCGATCGCACGCTTACGCGCTCCGGCCCGGTGGTGCTGCGAGGCGACCAGCATGTTCTCCATCACCGTGAGGCTGGGGAAGATCCTGGTCAGCTGGAAGGTCCGGCCGATGCCCAGCGCGAACACCTTGTCCGGGGCGAGGTTGGTGATCCGCCGGTCGGCCAGGTACACCTCGCCCGCGTCGGCCTTGGC
>DASZJE010000071.1:0-1679 GCA_035948445.1 Trebonia sp.
CGCGGCAACTACGCCTCCGGCTACCGGGGGCGGCTGTGGACGCTGCGCCAGTATTCCGGGTTCGGTACCGCGGAGGAGTCCAACCGCCGCTACCGGTACCTGCTCGCCCAGGGCGGCACCGGGCTGTCGGTGGCGCTTGACCTGCCCACGCAGTGCGGCTATGACTCCGACGACCCGGAGGTAAGCGACGAGGTAGGGCGGGTGGGCGTCGCGGTCGATACGCTCGCCGACGCCGAGGTGCTGTTCGACGGCATTCCCCTCGACCGGATCAGCACGAGTTTCACTATCAACGGGACGGCCGCGATCCTGCTGGCCTTCTACGTGGCCGCCGCCGAGCGCCAGGGCGTACCGAGGGCGAAGCTCACCGGGACGATCCAGAACGACATCCTCAAGGAGTACGCGTCCCGCGGCACCTGGATCTGGCCGCCCGAGCCGTCCCTGCGGCTGATCGCCGACACCATCGAGTTCTGCGCGGCCGAGGTGCCGAAGTTCAACGCGATCTCGGTGGCCGGGGCCCATTTCCGCGATGCCGGGGCCAACGCGGTGCAGGAGATGGCCTTCACCCTCGCCGATGGCGTCACCTACTGCGATGCCGTGCTCGCGCGCGGCCGGATGACGATCGAGCAGTTCGCTCCGCAGATCTCTTTCTTCTTCTACACGCACGGGGACTTCTTCGAGGAAATCGCCAAGTACCGGGCGGGACGCCGGCGCTGGGCGACGATCGTCCGGGAGCGGTACGGGGCGACCTCGGACAAGGCCTCGATGTTCCGCTTCGGGTGTGTCGCGGGCGGCGCTTCGCTATATGCGCCGCAGGCGCAGAACAACATCGTCCGGGTGGCCTACGAGGCGATGGCGTCGGTGCTCGGCGGTGTCCAGTCGATGTTCACCGCGGCCTGGGACGAGCCGTTCGCGCTGCCCAGCGAGGAGTCGGCCACGCTCGCCCTGCGCACTCAGCAGATCCTCGCCTACGAGACCGGCGTCGGCCGGGTGGCGGATCCGCTCGGCGGCTCCTACTTCATCGAGGCGCTCACCGACGCCACCGAGGCCCGCATCGTCGAGATCATGGAGGATCTCGACAAGCACGGCGGCATGGTACAGGCCATCGAAGACGGGTATCTGCAGGGCCTCATCGCCGACGAGGCCTACCGGCTCCATCTGGCGATCGAGGCCGGGGAGCGGCCGGTCGTGGGGGTCAACCGTTTCGTCACCGACGAACCCCCTCCCGACCTCGCCACCTACGAACTGGACGCCGAGGGCCGCGACCGGCAGCGCCATCGTCTCGCCACGGTGAAGGCGGAGCGCGACACCGCCGCCGTGCGCGCCCGCCTGGCCGATCTCGTCCGGGCCGCTGAGGGCACCGGCAACCTCATGGGACCCCTGATCGACTGCGCCACCGCCTACTGCACGGTTGGCGAAATGGTCGCCGCGCTCAAGGCGGTCTGGGGCGAGTTCCAGCAGCCAGCGGTGTTCTGATGCAGTACACCCCGGGGGGACGCCCCCCCCAGACCCCCCCGCCGACCAGGGTGCTGATCGCCAAGCCCGGCCTGGACGGGCATGACCGCGGCGCCAAGATCGTCGCCCGGGCGCTTCGCGACGCCGGCTTCGAGGTCATCTACACCGGCATCCGCCAGCGTGTCGACGCCATCGTGGCGACCGCCATCCAGGAGGACGTCGCCCTC
>DASZJE010000072.1:0-3633 GCA_035948445.1 Trebonia sp.
TCAGGAACGACTGCACACGCCTCAGTGACGCTGGCGCCGGGGCCGCTGCGTAGCGCTCGGTGGCGGGATCGGACATGAGGATCAGCGTACGCGGCCCGACATCATGACGCAAGCATAAGAGATACGCTCAAGTCGCTGAGATTCTCGCGCCTCCCGGGGATCCCCGGGACAGAACCCCAGCGCGCCAGACCATCGCGGGCACGGCCATCCCATGGAGGTATCGATGAAGGCCATACAGGCGGCTTACCGCGGCGGCTACGACGCGCTGCGCCTAGTCGACATTCCCCAGCCGCAGTCGCGGGCCGGCCAGGCCCTGGTGCGCGTCACGTCAGCGGGAGTGACCCCGCTGGACCGCACCGTCCTGGCCGGCTTGCACCCGACTGCCAGGAAGCTTCCGCTCGTGCCGGGCAACGAGGGCGCGGGCGTCGTGATCGAGGATCCTTCCGGGCGCTTCCCGGCCGGGGAGCGGGTGCTGTTCTTCGCCGGCCCCGGCGGCGTCACCCAGGACGGCACCTTCGCCGAGATAGCCTCGGTGCCGAGCGGGAACCTCGCGCCGCTGCCCGCCGAGATACCGGATGAGGTCGCCGGCGGCCTGCCGGTGGCCTACCTAAGCGCGTTCCTGGCGCTGCGCCAGGCGGGCTTCCGCGCGGGGCAGTCGGTCCTGGCGCCCGGCGCCGGCGGAAGCGTCGGAAACGCCACCCTGAAGGTTGCCCGGGCGCTCGGCGCGTCGCGGCTTGTGTCAACGGCCGGAAGCGCGGCCAAGGAGGCAGCCGCCGCTGCCGATGGCGGGCTGCGCGAGGTCGGCATCGTCAGCCTCCAGCGCGAGAGCCTCGCGGACGGGCTTGCCCGGCTCGCTCCTGGCGGCGTCGACGTCGTCATCGACGCGCTAGGCGGTCCCTTCACGGGCCAGGCGGTGGGCGGCCTGGCCCGCGGCGGCCGACTGGTCGTGATGGGCTACTCGGCCGGCACCGAGACGACCCTGCGCGTCACCGACCTGGTGTGGAAGCTGGCCCCACGTCAGCGGGTTCTCGCTGTTCGCCGCCTCGGCCGGCGAGCAGGCCGAGGCGTACGCCACGGTCCTGCCGCTGATCGCCGGCGGCCAGATCGCGCCCGCCCGTGACAGGTCCTTCCCCCTTGAGCAGGCCCCCGAGGCGTTGCGCCACCTGATCGAGGCCCGGCCGTTCGGCAAGGTGACCCTGACGGTGGGCGCCCTATCCGTCCGCTGATCCCAGGCGTCGGGCCCCGCTGATGGAGGCGGCCGACCTGCGGGTCGAAGCCACGATCCGTTCAGAGGTGACAATCCCTTGGGTGAACGGACCGTGGCTCCTCGGGTTACGGCACCGTGGCTCAGAACCCGGCCCCGGCGATCATGCGGACCGGTGCGATCGGAAGGGGTTACCGTTCGCTCCCGTTCGCGGCGCCCGTGCGGGCGCCGCGTCCGGCCTCAGAGCAGCTTTTCGACCGGCTCGAACTCGAAGAGGAGCAGCCCGTGGCTGACGAAGGGCAGGCGCCCCACCTGCCTGCGGGCCTCCTCCACGTCGTCGGCCTCGACGATGAGGTATACCCCCGGGCGGTCGCTGAGCCGGAAGAGGCTCTTCACGACGCCCTCGGCGTGAAGTTCGGCCAGGACGCGCGTCTCCTCGGGCCAGTAGGGCTCGAGCTTGTCGAGGTCCGGGATGGTTCCCGTCGCGTGCAGGTACATGAGTGATCCTCCGATTTTCAGTGGCGCCGCCGAACGGTCCGACGACGACAGAATCATACACATTATGATCATGTCGCAAGGGGCTCGCCGACATAGGCAAACTGTGTTAGCCTACGTCGTATCTGTTGTCGTCTCTCACAGGGAGCCCACGTGCGTGCCATCCAGATCACCCAGTTCGGAAGGCCAGAGGACGTCGTGCGCGTCGTCGATGTCCCGGAGCCGCCCGCGCCTGGTCCCGGCGAGGTCAAGGTCGCCGTCGAGCTCTCGCCGCTGAACAAGCACGACCTTCTGCTCGTCAGCGGCGCGCTCCTGCGGCCGCCGCTCCCACTGGTCCCCGGCAACGAGGGCGTCGCCTGGATCGTCGAGGTGGGCCAGGGCGTCGGCACGGTCGCGGTGGGCGACCTGGTGGTCGTGCCGCTGTTCGCCGGGGCCTGGCGCGAGCGGCTGCTGCTGCCCGCCGAGGGGCTGTTCCCGCTGCCGGAGGGGAGCACCGAGCAGTTCTCGATGCTTGGCAGCAATCCGCCCACGGCCGGCCTGATCCTCAGCGAGTACACCGACCTGGAGCCCGGCGACTGGATCGTGCAGAGCGCCGCGAACTCCGGCGTCGGACGCTCCCTGATCGCCCGCCAGCGGCCCAGCGGGTTCACCGGGCCTGTACTCGTCCTTCCGGGGCCGAGGACCCGCTGATCACCTCGGAGGTCGTCGCTTCCGCGATCGCGCCGCGATTCGACCCGGCCAGCTTGGCGCTGGCCGAGATAGGACAGTCCACGCACTGGCCGCATGTCGAGCGCCCGGCCGCCGTAGCCGGGGAGATCGATCGCTTCCTAGACAGGACGGAGTAGAAGATGACGACCGAGCAAGCCGGCCCGCCCCGGGATTCTCATACGACGGCCCCGACGCGATTCATCACAGCGAACGGAGTCCGGTACGCCTACCGGTGCTTCGGCGCCGAGACCGGCACGCCGGTGGTGTTCCTCCAGCATTTCCGCGGCGGCATGGACAACTGGGATCCGGC
This sequence comes from Trebonia sp., assembly GCA_035948445.1. GTDB lineage: Bacteria > Actinomycetota > Actinomycetes > Streptosporangiales > Streptosporangiaceae > Trebonia. The sequence goes on from DASZJE010000072.1 coordinate 2,718, forward strand.
CGTGACCGACGGACTGGCATCGAAGCGTCCGGTCATCCTGTTCGACAACACCGGCGTGGCCAGCTCCGGCGGCCAGACCCCGGACACGGTCGAGGCGCAGGCCGATGACGCAGCCGCCTTCATCCACGCGCTGGACCTGACGCACGTCGACGCCCTCGGGTTCTCGATCGGCGGCTACGTCGCGCAGGCCCTCACGCTGCGCCACCGCGACCTGGTGCGCAGGCTCGTTCTCGTCGGCACCAAGCCCCGCGCGGGCGACGACACAGACCGGCACCCCGACGTGAACACCGTGGCCACCAGACATGAAGTGCTAACCCTGGAGGACCTCCGGTTCCTGTTCTTCGCACCGTCGCCTGCCAGCCAGGCCGCCGGCGAAAGGTTCTGGGAACGCCGCCGCCAGCGCGCCACCGACGTGGACCCGCCGACGTCCAGGCAGACCATGCAGGCACAGGCAGCCGCGATCGTCGACTGGAAGCTCCCGCACGGCGAGCCCTTCGCCGACCTGAAGACGATCACCCAGCCGACCCTGGTGGTCAACGGCCACCGCGACATCATGGTCCCCACCATCAACTCCTACTACCTGGCCCAGCACATCCCCGGCGCGCAGCTCGTCGTCTACCCCGACTCCGGCCACGGCTCACTGTTCCAGTACCCAGACCTGTTCGTCGGCGACGTCGGGCGCTTCCTTGACGCGGCAGTCGCCTTCCCCTGAGGCCATGGCCTGCCGGACCGCACGTCCCCTCCGATGGCCTGGCGCATCACCCAGGGTCAAACACTTGCCCGCAACACAAACGAAGGAGGCCCAGCCATGACCGACATCGACCTGTCCGACCTAGCCCCTTGCTGAGGGTTGCCGGCATCGGTCCAGAGCCCGAGTCGGCCAAAGACGCCTGGGACCGGATCGAACTATTTTTCG
>DASZJE010000073.1:0-1949 GCA_035948445.1 Trebonia sp.
GCGGACCAGTCTAAAGCGAGCACACCGGCAAGCATCCACCCTTGAGCCAGCCTGGTGACTGCGCTGTTACCGCGCATCGTCAAGAAGGAACTCAGCACCCAGAGCGCATTGGCTATTTGGTGCAGCCGGTCCTCGGACACCTTTTCGAATTAAGTCTCTCAGCTGGCTATAGTGTGCCGCATCGCGTTAAGTGAGGCCTGACCTCTCTGTGCAGTAACTGTCGGCCGACGGATACCGCGTGCACGCCGCGGCCGACCCGACGGCAGATCCAGCGCTGGCCGGCCTGCCTACCGACGGGCCGGTCCTGGCCCGAGTCCGCGGGGTCATCCGCAGGACCATTCGATGGACCCCTTCGGGCGCTCCCCCGAGGCTCGCCCGGCAGGATGATATGCTTGCATTAGCAGCAATGCTGACACTGCTTTCAAAGCTGCGAGGAGGTGAGGACGATCGCGACGCTGACGATCAGGGGACTTGATCCCGATACGCATGCGCGCCTGCGTATCGAGGCCGCGCGACACGGGCGGTCGATGGAGGCGGAAGTACGGGCCATACTCACTGAGCGCCTGGCCCCCAGCGCCGCCGAGCGCGGTCTCGGCAGCCGGATCCACGCGCGCTTCGCCGGCCTGGACGGTGAACTGCAGATTCCTGACCGCAGCGGCGAGCCGCCCCGGGCGGCGGTGTTCGACCCGTGATCGTCCTGGACACCAACGTCATCTCCGAACTAACCCGCCAGATCCCCGAGCCCGGCGTCATTTCGTGGCTCGACGCGCTGCCCGCCGAAGAAGTCGGCACGACCGCGGTGACCGCCGCCGAACTGCTCTACGGTGTCGCCCGGATGCCTGCCGGCCGCCGCAAGACGGAACTGGCGGCGGCGGTCAGCGGGCTGCTCGGCGACGACTTCCGGGACCGGGTCCTGCCCTTCGACGAGCAATGCGCCTCGCGGTACGCCGATATAGTCTGCGGCAGGGAAACGCTAGGGCGGCCAATCGGTGTGGCCGACGCCCAGATCGCGGCCATCTGCCGCACTGCCGAAGCGACGCTGGCGACCCGCAACACCGATGACTTCGCCGGAACCGGGGTCGAACTGATCAACCCGTGGAAACTCGATCGGCCAGAGCCCGCATGACGCGGCGACCGGATCAGGACCCGGGGCCCTCGTCAGGCCGGGCAGGGCTGACACGTGATCGCACCAGTCTCGGCGCCCGCTCGTCTGGATCATGTCGCCCGGGTCGGCCCGCACCAGGCTTGATGCGGGTCGTTCAGGCCGTTGACAGCGTGAGTCCGATCTTGGACCGTAGCCATGCACCCATCTCGGTGACTGCCGCGTCGATCTCCGGAACGCGCCCGGCGCCCAGGAAGAAGTTGTGCTGCCCCTCAGGCAGCGAGCGGAGCTCAAGATCGACGCCGGCCGCGCGGGCCCGCCTGGCGAACTCGTTGGCATCGTCGACGAGCACCTCGTACCCGCCGTAGTAGATCATCGTCGGCGGCAGCCCCGCCGGGTCCGCGTATGCCAGGTTGATCCGCGGATCGGTGATGGCGATCCCGGTACCGTCCAGCATGGAGTTGCTGAATCCGCGCAGCAGGTCGCGGCTCAGCATCTTGTCGACGCTCGCGTTCGTGTCAATGGATTCGTTCTTCAGCTCCATGTCGAACCACGGTGACATGGACAGCACCGCCCCTGGCAGCGGTGCGTTCTTGCGTCGCAGCGTCAGGGCCAGGTTCACCGCGAAGTTCCCGCCGATCGAGTCGCCCGAGCTGGCGATCCGCGACGGGTCATACCCCTGGTCGAGCAGCCACCGGTACGCGGTCTCGACGTCGTCGATCTGCGCCGGGAACTTGTCCTCCGGCGCCAGCCGGTAGTTGATGACGAGCGCCCGCGCGCCGGCCGCCTTCGCCAGATGCCCGACGGCCTTGCGCTCCTGCCACATCGACGCCGTGACCCCGCCGCC
>DASZJE010000074.1:0-2982 GCA_035948445.1 Trebonia sp.
GAGGGCCGGATCGTCGAACTGCTCGTCGGTGATCACCGCCAGCAGCGCCTGGGGCAGGTCGAAGTTGATGTGGGCGTTCATGCCGAGCAGCACGTGGCGCAGCGCGGGCAGGTCGGCGGGCGCGCCGAACGCGATCGCCCAGGGCCGGGTCGGCTCACGCCCGGCCAGCGCGGCTTGGAGCGCATCGAGGTAGAGGTCGGCGAACGCGACGTCCCACCGTTCAACCCACTCGGGGTCGACGAAGCCGCCACGCTTGAGTTCTTCGGCGACCGCGATCGTGGTGCGCTGGTAGGTCGCGTGGAAGTATCGCCGCGGGTCGCCGGTGGCCTGCAGCGACTCGAGCAGGGCGGCCATCCGGCCGATCAGCTCCTCGATCATCCCGGCCATTATGGCTGACCAGGGCGGCCGTGGGGGAACCAGACCAGGACGGCGCGGTAGGCGCGCCTGGAGGTAGATCCACCTGCCGAGCCGCCCTGGCGATCTCTACCCGGCGAGGCGGAGCAGGTAGGTCGTGGAGTGGCTGACCGTGACGACGGCGGCGGACGGGCCAGGCACTAGGGCGACCGCGCCCGGCACGCTCAGCACTGAGCCGGCGTGGCCGTTGCTCGTGTCGAGCAGGCTGACCTTCCCCGCGCCTAGCAGGAGCAGGCCGATACCCGTCCCCGCGATGTCGGTGTCGCTGTTAGAGACCCGCTTCGAGAACACGGGGCCGAGCGTCGAGCCCCGGAAGGCGTCGAGGTAGGTGTTGCCGCCCTGGTTTTCGTGAATACCCAGCAGGTACACGCTTCCAGCGGCCAGCGCCAGCGGCGCGTCTATGTCCACGTCGGCGTGCCTGCGCGGCGATCCAGAGCCCAGAGCCCGGAAGAGGTAGTTGCCGGCGCCGGCGATCCCCTCGTAGTACAGGCCCGCCGAGTCGGCGGCCATATCGGCCGGGTATGCGTTGTTAGCGCTGACGCGGTGGACCGTCGGGGACGACGGGCTGAACCGGTCGACGTTCGCGTACTCGAAGCCGCTCTCGTCCGTCGCCCAGTCCGTAAACGCCCAGACTGTGGTGCCCACCGTGTACAGCCCGGCCGAGGTGATCGTCGCGTAGCTCGGCAGCGTCCAAGTGCGCAGTCGGTGGCCATTGGACAGGGCGTAGGCAGAGACCTTGTTGCCGACATCGACGAAGAGGTCGGACGAGTTCACCGCGACCGCGAGGACCCGTCCGGACGCTCGCAGTGCCGTGACAGGGGCGTGGTCGCCCTTGACCAGGTAGACGACCGAGCCTCGCGAGTAGTAGATGTTGCCGTCAGGGGCCTCGCTCAGCACGTAACTGAAGTCGGACCCGAGGCGGCCAAGGTCGACCTTGCCGGTCACGTGGAGGCCAGTGGAGGCGGCCCGGACGGGCGCCGTGCTCGCGGCCTGCGCGGCAGGTGCAATCGCCAGGCCGACCGCGACCAGGCCGGCGACGACAGGGAGCGTCGCAGTCGGCAAGCCCTTCCGCAAAACGTTCATAACGGACATCAACCGCTCTTTCCGGGCCAGGCAAGACCTGGCCCGGAGGGCACATCAGGTCGTACGGACTGGCCCTATCCAGGGAGATATCAGATTCAGCGCTGCCTTATCCGCCTTGGCCGTACGGGCCAGCTTCACGGGACCGCAGCAGGTGACCCGATTGAACCAGGCTCATACCAGCCCCCGGTGCGCACACCCCCGCCGCGACCTGCTCATCTGGGCAGATCAGACGACCCCCCAGAATAACCGGATCTAAGCGCTTCACGCAGGTCATAACAGTCGCGACCGAGTGGCCGCCGCGGAAGTACAGTTTGTCCGGATGGGCACCGAGCGTCGTACCCAGAAAGCCCCGGCGGGCGGGCGGGCCCGGCTGGGGCGCGACTTCTGGTTCTACTTCAGCGGGCAGGCCGTCTCCCAACTGGGCGGCTCGTTCACCAACTTCGCCTTGCCGCTGCTGGTGTTCAAGCTGACTCACTCCGCCACGAACCTGGCGTTGACCACCGCCGCGGAATTCGTGCCCTACTTGCTGTTCGGTCTGCCGTTCGGCGCGGTCGTCGACCGGTTCGACCGTAAGCGCCTGATGCTGGGCAGCGACATCGCCCAGGCGTTCGTGATCGCCGTGATCCCCGTCCTCGCGATCGGCGGATCGCTGCGGGTCGCGGACATCTATGCCGTGACCTTCGTACAGTCGACGCTCGGGATCATCTTCAACTGCGGGGAGTTCGCCGCCATCCCCGCGCTCGTCGGCGAGCGGGAACTGGTCACGGCCAACGCCCGCATCATGGCGACAAACAACGCCGGTCAGATCCTCGGCCCCGGGCTCGCCGGCGCGCTCGTGGCGTTCGTGCCGGTCGCCGGACTGCTGTTCGTGGACGCGGGCTCCTTTCTCGTCTCGTCGGGCTGCCTGGCCCTGATCCGTTGCAGCTTCAACGCCGGAACGCCGGCTAGGCGCCCCGCCGACTCAGCGATCCGGGCCCTGCTCGCCGACGTGCGGGAGGGCTTGGCCTACGTGTGGTCCAACCCCGTGCTGCGCTCCATCTCGATCATGATGGCCCTGATCAACCTGGTCGCCGCGACGGCCAACTCCCAGCTCGTCCTGTTTGCCCGGCGCGCCCTGCACGCCACCAACTCCGAGATCGGCTTCCTGTACGCCGCTGGCGCCGTCGGCATCGTCGCGGTCAGTCTGGTTGCCGGGCCGATCCGCCGACGTGTCTCCTTTGCCGTCACCGCCCTCGGCGCCCTGGTCCTCGCCGGGTTGACCATGACCGCCATGGCCCTCGTCGGCTCCTACGCCGCCGCACTGGTCCTGTGGGCGGCGTCAGCGGGCTTTGGCATGTTGCTCAACATCAACACCGTCGCCCTGCGCCAGGCGATCGTCCCGCCCCGGCTCTACGGGCGGGTGGTAAGCGTCGCCCAGGTCCTGGCCTGGTCGGCCATCCCCCTCGGGTCGCTCGCCGGGGCGGCAGCGATCAACCTGAGCGGGAG
>DASZJE010000075.1:0-2081 GCA_035948445.1 Trebonia sp.
GGACCCGCCGCCGCCCGAGGACGCGCCGCCGCCCGCGGACGCACCGCCCGACGAACTCGACGGCGCGGTCGCGTACACGTCGTACTGGGTCGCCGGGTACACCGTGCCGCGCATCTCCACCGACGCGGTCAGGATCTGGGACACGACCAGGGCCGTGGTCACCGCTGGAGGCGGGGCCGCGGTGTCCGCGGCCAGCTGCTGTGGTGACTTCACGAACGAAGCACCGATCAGCCCGCCAACAGCCAGCAGGGCAGCCGCGATCCCCACCCCGATCAGCACGCGGCGCCGCCGGGCCAGCCGCGATCCGCGCATCGCCTGTCGGCGGCCGCTGTCGTCGGGGCCGCTTTGCGTGGCCATCGAGCCAAGTTGCGTCACGAGAGTCCTCCGTAATTTCGCCTGCACCCGGGCGACCCGAGAGGGCTGGAACAGACGCCGGAACACGCCTCAACCCAGGGCTGGGCCTTACCTTCTACGGCGGTTCTCAGGAAGCCGCGCGATCCATATGTGAGTTTCGTGTTAACCCGGAGCCGCGGCCCGCAAAGCGGCGTTCACACGAAACTTGAAGACTTCTCGCACACAACGTTCACCGCCATATGCTCCGATAACGTGTTGGCATCCTCCCCGCTTGGGGGATTTCAACTACTACACCGGCGGGAGCAATAGTTGAGGTTCGCGGTTCCTCGGCCGGGTAACCCCGTCGCCTCCCCGCGCAGTCACGGCGTGCCCCGCCGCGATGTTCCTGGCCGCGTTCACGTCAGCGTTGAGGGTGAAATTGCAGGCGACGCAGGCGAAGAGGGCTTGGCTCTTGCGGCTCTCCGCCGCCACGTGCCCACACACGCTGCAACGCTGCGAGGTGAACGCGGGTCTAATCTTCTCCACTCGGCCGGGCGCCTTGTCGTACATGCGGCGCACCAGACCTCCCCAGCCCGAGGCACGAATGCTCCGGTTCAGCCCGGCTTTCTGCCGTACGTTCCGGCCGGGTTCCTGGGGCGTTCCCCTAGCCGACCGGGTCATGCTCTTAACATCCAGGTCCTCCACCCTGATCAGATCGAACCGCCGTGCCAGGTCGGTGCTGATCTTCTCGGCCCAGTCCTTACGCCTGTCAGCCTGCCGTGCCTTCAGTCTTGCGAGAGTCAGCCGTACCCTTCTGCGGCGATTCGAGCCGCGTTTAGCACGGGCGAGCCGCCGCTGCAGGCGCAACACTCGCTTGTGCTCGTGTGTACCCGGGTGGGGCACGCGCAGCAGTTCACCTGTCGACAAGGCCGCGCTGACGGCCACGCCCCTGTCGACGCCCACGATCTGCCCGTTGCCGGGAGCGGTCAGGGGCTTCGGGATTGCCGCGAAGGCGACGTGCCAGCGGCCGGCCCGGTCCATTGTTACCCGGTAGGATTTCACGCCCGGTGGCACCGGGCGGGACCAGCGGAACCGCACCCATCCAGCCTTCGGCACGCGCACTTCGCCGACGCGGCGGGACACGCGGCGGACGTCCCAGTTATGCCCGCGTCGTCCTACGATGCGGAATCCCTCGTTTCGGCCGGCCTTGCGCCACGACGGCCGGTCGGCTGGGTTGTGCCGGTCGAAGAACGCGGCCATCGCCTGAGAGAAGTCCCGAAGGGCCTGCTGCTGCACGGTCTGGGAGCCGGCGGCCAGCCAGCCATGCGCGGCCCTGGCTTCGGTGAGTTGTCGGCACTGCTCGAGCTAGCCAGGCGCACCCTTGCGACCCGGTCGCCAGTGTCGATGCTGCTCGACGGCGAGGTTCCATATGTACCGAGCGTGGGCGCAGTGGCTCCGCAGCACCGCTTCTTGAGTCGGTGTGGGCAGCAGCCGGTATCGGGACATGCGAACACACTATCGACGATCACTGACATTTCCGAGGAGGTGAGACGGCGTTTCCTTCCCGGCGTGAAGGCGAGGGTTTTTGCGCCGCGATCCCGGTGACACCCGACGACGGGACCCTGCTGGTGGTGGACGACGAGCTCTTCCTCCGGGAGGCCGTCGCCGCCTCGCTGCGCTTCCTCGGGTTCGAGGTGACCGCCGTCGAGAACGGGACGGACGCGCTCCGGCTGGCCCGCAACCGCACC
>DASZJE010000076.1:0-1581 GCA_035948445.1 Trebonia sp.
GCGGCCGGGACCAGCAGGTGCCAGGGGTGCTGCAGCGCCTGGACCAGGAAGATACTGAGGTCCTCGGCATAGATACTGTCCCAGGCCGGGACCGGGCCCGCGACGCGCACCAGCATCACCAGGACCCCAAGAGGGACCGCGTCGGCTAGGAGGAGGACGGCCAGGCTGCGCGGCACGCGCCGGAGCTCCGGCTTCGCGGGCTCAGGGAACAGCTCGCGGAGCACCCCGACGGCACGCCGCGCGAGCGGCGGGCGCTGCAGGCGAGCCTCCTGCCGTGATGGAGCCTGTCCAGCCACCTGGGACGGGCGGCGCTGAGGGCCCAGCAAACGAACGCCTTCTGTCACGTCGGCGCCATGGATGTGCAGGAAACCTTATCACCGACCCGGCAGGCGGTTAGGCGCTCAGCACTGATCGATGTCGCGCGGAGGGGGTGATAGTGATCTGGCCGTGGCCTTCGGCCCGCCTGCCCGCCCGCCCCGGCGAAACAGAGGAAGTCAAGATCATGAACGCGACCCCCTCGCGGGGTGCCTTGCTCACAGGCACCAGCCGCAACCGGTGTCAATCGACAACCGGGTCACCGCATCCCGGACCCGCCCGCCGCTCGGCGGCCAGCGCGGACAGCGTCGAACTCACGAAGAACCGCACCCGCTGATCAGGCGTGCGGATCACCAAGCGCTCGGACATCGCCCCAGGCTAGCCCGCAGCCGCACCGCCGCGAAGATCACGCGCACCGGGTGATCTGCGTTCCACTACGCACCCGCCCGACGACTGACCGACGCCCGGATCTGCCGAATGGCGCGTGTTGCCGGAACGCAGATTTATGCACTCGCCTGGATGCCGGTGCGATGTCCGGCGTCGCCATGTCCGAACGACGCCCGCAGTGCATCGGTCAGCAATGCGACCAGCGCCTCGAGCTGCACGTCGGTCGGCGAGGAGGCCTCCTGGTCCGCCCCGTCCAGCGCCTGGGCGGCAAGCCCCGCCTTGCCGTCGATCAGCCCGGCGATCCGGGCGTCGATGGTCTGCGCGGCAATGATGCGCCACGCGGTGACCGGTTCGGCCTGCCCGATGCGGTGGCTGCGGTCGATGGCCTGGGACTGCTCCGCGTCGGTCCAGGACAGCTCGGCCAGCACGATGTTGGAGGCGACCTGCAGATTCAGGCCCACGCCAGCCGCGGTCAGCGAGCACACCGCGACCGTGATGTCCGGGTCGTTCACGAAGGCGTCGACGTTCGCCTGCCGCGCTGTGGGCGTCTGGCCGCCACGAATCGACGAGAAGCGCACCCCCTGCCGCGCGAAAATCTCTTCGGCGGCGTCCATGACGTCGACGTGCTTGGCGAAGAAGACGACCTTGCCGGCGCTGCGGGCCAGCTGCGTCGCGTAGTCCGCGGCCAGTTCCGCTTTCGCCTGGCCGATGCGTCGCATCATGGTGAACACGTTCTCGCCGGACCGCTTAGTCGTCGTGTCCTTCAGCTCCGACCGGGCCACCCGGCGGACGAGGTCGTGGTCGATACCCTCGACGCCGGCGTCGGAGGATCGGTTCGCGAGCGCGGTCTCGTATTGTGCCACCATCCGGCCGGCGAGG
>DASZJE010000077.1:0-125513 GCA_035948445.1 Trebonia sp.
ATCGAGCGCGGCGCCACTACCAGCAGGCGCAACGGCGGCCTGGAGAACCTGGCCGCCCGGCTGCACGCCATCGGCGGCCAGCTGACCGCGACCATCCACGACGGCCAGTTCGACCTGCTCGCCGAAGCGCCGGCCACACCCCTGGGCACGGTCAGGTAGGAGGGATCCCATGTTTGCGCGGCGCGACATCAGGTCGCTTCTCGCGCAGCATCGACAGCGCGCGGCACAGGACCGCGCGCGTGTCTTGCGGGTCGATAACGTCATCGACGAGACCGCGTTCCGCGGCGTAGAACGGGTGCATGAGCTGTTCGGTGTATTCCGTTACCAGCCGGGCGCGAAGGTGGTCCGGGTCGTCGGCTGAGGCGAGGTCTCTGCGATGAATGATGCCGACGGCGGCTTCGGCCCCCATAACCGCGATTTCGTTCGTAGGCCAGGCAAAGGAAAGGTCAGCACCGATAGAGCGGGAGTCCATGACGATGTAGGCGCCGCCATAGGCCTTACGGATAATGACCTGTACCCGCGGCACGGTGGCGTCGCAGTACGCGTACAACAGTTTCGCGCCATGTCGTATGATCCCATGGTGCTCCTGGTCCACGCCGGGCATGAAGCCTGGCACGTCGACAAGGGTAACCAACGGGATGTTGAACGCGTCACACATCTGGACGAAGCTCGCGGCCTTTTCCGAGGCGTGGATGTCAAGGACACCCGCGCGGACCTGAGGCTGATTTCCGACGATGCCGACTGTCTGGCCGTCGAGGCGGGCAAGACAGCACACGATGTTGGCGGCCCATTCCTCATGCAATTCCATGAACTCGCCATTGTCGGTAATCTCGGCTATCACCGCGCGGATATCGTAGGGCAGCCTGGAATCCGCGGGGACGATCTCGAGAAGACGGGGACAGCGCCGATCCGCCGGATCGTCTGGCTCGGCAGCGGGCGGCCGCTCGAGATTGCTGCCCGGCAGCAGTGTCACGAGATAACGGACATCGTCGATGCATACCTCCTCATCGTCGGAGACGAACGTCGCGACACCCGACGTGCGCCCGTGCACCTCCGCGCCGCCGAGTTCGGCATGGCTGACCACTTCACCTGTTACTGTTTTCACCACGTCCGGGCCGGTGATGTACATGTGCGAATTGTCGCGCACCATGAACACGAAATCGGTCAGCGCCGGCGAGTAGGCAGCCCCGCCCGCGCAGGGTCCAAGGATCACGCTGATCTGCGGAATCACTCCCGAAGCGCGCACGTTACGCCGGAAGATCCCGCCGTATCCTGCCAGCGCCGTCACGCCTTCTTGAATACGTGCGCCGCCGCTGTCGTTAAGGGCGATCAGCGGAGCGCCCGCGGCTATGGCGAGATCCATGATCTTGTGGATCTTGGCGGCATGCGTCTCCCCCAGTGAGCCGCCCTGGATGCGGAAATCCTGCGAATAGGCGAAAACCCGGTGACCGTGGATAGTGCCCGATCCCGTGACCACACCGTCCGTGTACGGCGCTCCCGCCGCTCCGGAGCCGGATGTCCGGCGCCTGAACAGGTCGAGCTCGACGAAAGAACCCGCGTCAAACAGCAGGTCCAGCCGCTCTCTCGCAGTCAGTTTGCCCTTGACGTGCTGGCGCTGGGTCGCGGACTGGTCGCCGTTGATGGCGAGTTCGCGAGCACGCCGCATCCGGTTCAGCCGGCCGGGTGCTGACAGCGCGCGTAGTTGTTCGTCGCGCGCGGAACTTCGCGTCTCCGGCGGTTCGGGCACTTCAGTCACGACGCGTCGTGATCGCACCGGCACCAGAGTGTCTGACTCTGTGAGTGTCACGTTTGCTCCAGCAAGGTAGATGACGATGAGCAGGTCGGAGCGACCGCGCTTACGCTCTGCCCCCGACGCCGAACAACCCGGATTGGGTACGAAGCGGGGAACTGGCCGTGTAGCTTCCGAGTGCGGCGCGCAGGGATTCCGGCACTCGCGTGGGCGCAATGCGCCCGTTGGCGCGCCGCAGGCACGCGACGCGCTGGGTGCCGCGGGCGATCAGGTCTTCCTGGCCCTCCCTCATGCGGACATAATCGAACGCGAGGCCGACCTGGGTCTGCGTCAGGTCTTCTAGCCGCATCCTGATCGAAAGCTGATCAAAGGCCGCGATCTCGGCGATGAACTCGCAGTCGGCCTTCATCGTGAATAGCTTGAGGCTGTCGCGCATCTGGTCGAGCACGTCCGAGGCGTTTTCCAGCAGGAACATCTCCCGGCACCGGCCTTGCCACCGTATGTAGTTCACGTAGTAGACGTTTCCGACGAGGTTGGTCTCCTCGAAGCCAACCACGTGGCGGTACTCGTAGTAGCGAGCCATCGTTACCAAGCGCCTTCCATCTGGATCCCCACCAACCCGGTCCAGGACCGGATATATGAGAAATTCACGCACAAGATATGCATAGATCCCAGATTGGGAGCACGCCCGGAAGGTATCCATCTCCAGTCTTGCGCGATGCCCGCCTGTCCGTTAGCGGCGGATGCTCGTAGGCGGTTCTCGCGGGCCGGCGCGAGTATGACTAAACGGCCGGCGCCATCCTTGGATGCATCCGTCATGAGATTGCGCTGCCCGTTCAGGTCAGGTCCGCGGCGCCCGGGCACGGGTTCCCTGGTGTCAAGCGCGGGGTCGCCCGACAGGATACGCTGCTGCAGGCGCTGGAGCCGAGGGCAAGGTTCGACGCCGAGTTCGTCCCTCAGCACGGTCCGCGCGTGACGGAACGCCTCCAGCGCATGCCCGACGTGGCCAGAGCGGTACAACGCGGTCATGAGCAGGGCGCAGAAGTTCTCGTTCATCGGATTCTTAGCGGCGAGCAGCGTCAACTCGCCGAGTAGATCGGTGTGGCGCCCCAGCCTCAGGTCGACAGTGATCCGCCGCTCGAGCACGCCCAGCCTGGCTGTTTCCAACGACGCCGCTTCGAGCTCAAGTACCGGCCCGAGCCCCATATCGGCCAGGGCAGATCCGCGCCATAGCGCGAGCGCCCGCCCGAGCATGTCGGTCGCCGTGAGATCATCCCCGGCTTCGGCGGCCGTTCTTCCCGCTTGGGCGAGACTTCTGAACTCGCTCACGTCGCACTGGCATGCCTGCGCCTCCAGCATGTAGCCGCCGTACCGGGTGCTGATCATCGTCCGCACGTCACTGTCTCGTGCCGCGGCGCCGGCCAGCCGGTTTCGCACCTGCAGGACATAGGTCTGCAGCGTGGCAGCGGAACTGCGCGGCGGCGAATCTTTCCAGAGCTCATGTATCAGCGTCGGCACCGTGACAACGTGGCCCGCGTTCAACGCGAGCAGGGCGATTATCTGTCTCTGCTTCGTCGCGCTGGGCGTCACGGAGGCGCCGTTCAGGTATACGGAGAGCGCGCCGAGCAAGCGGAGGACTACCTTCCCGGACTTGACGTTCATAGCGGTTCCTTTGTTCGCCTCGCTGCATGTGACGGTTCTTACTCGATCACCGGGCGGCAGGTATCGACCAGTGCATATCTCATGTATTCCGTAATGAGATCATCATTATGCCCGCATCATAGTGCTTTAGTGACGAACTCATATACCGGCCCGTGAAATACTCCTTGTGATTTATTCATATGGACTCAGTTACGTTAGCACTATTGCGCCTGGCCAGGACCGGACAATACTCGCAACCAGCCCCACAACTCCTGCGGATAGGAGCACACAATGGATTCGGTTAGTACGCCGCAAGTCGCGGAATGGCGTACCACGGAACGCGCCACGACCAGCGAGGGCGCCGACTTGGTGATCGTGGACCTCAACGAGCGCGCCTGCAGTGGCTGGGCTCGCAGTTGCAGTTGCATTATCGACTACGCCGGCATGACGCCGGCCACGGCCGCCGCGTAGGTGGGTCATGGCACCCGCAGAGTCCCTGATTGTCGGATTCAAACAGCACCTGCGGGCGGTAACGGTCCCGGCAGAGGCGGTCTACCTCCTCTCGGGGGCAGGTGTGACCGCTCTGTCGGGAGCGTCCATTGAACGGCTCGCTCCCTTGCTTGATGGCACGCGGAGCCTCGCCGAGGTGCAGCGTGACGCCCTGCCCTACCTAGCAGCCACCGAGGTCAGGCGCCTGGTGGACCGCCTGGTGGATGCGGGCCTGATAGATTTCCGGCCCGCCCCCGCGGCCGGGCAACATGACCCGATGGCCGCGGCTTACTGGAGCCTGGCGGGCCTGGACCCGCTCGCGGCCACCTCCGTCATCGGCTCGGCCCGGGTCGACGTCATCACTGTGGGCGGCTGCGACGCCGGGACTGCCCGGGCCGCGCTCGCCGCATCAGGGGTCACCGAGGCCAGGACCGACGATCCTCCCGACTTCGCATTCGTCGTGTGCGACGACTATCTGGATCCCGTGCTCGATGTCGTCAACAAGGCCCAGCTCGCGAGCCGCCGTCCTTGGCTGCTGGCCAAGCCATCTGGCCCCGACCCTTGGGTCGGCCCGGTCTTCCGGCCGGGCCAGGGACCCTGCTGGGAATGCCTGGCGAAGCGGCTCACCGACAATAGATACGCCGAGACCCTGGTGCGCCAGCTGACGGGCTCGCCGAGCATTCAAGGCCCCCCGGAGAGCTCACTGCCGGCCGGCCGTGCCATCGGCCTCGCCGCGGCGGTCCTCGAGTGCGTGAAGTGGCTCACGGGCCTGCGGTATCCGGGCCAGCAGACGATATCGATCCTGGATACGCTGACCCTGCGCCGCGAGAACCACGGGGTGACACGGCGACCCCAGTGCCCGGGGTGCGGTGATCCCGGACTTGTCGCCAAGCGTGTGCAGCGCCCGTTGGCATTCATCTCGCGGCCGATTGCCGCGCGCGATGGCAACGGACAGCGCGCGCTGACTCACCAGCAGATGCTGTCCACATACGCGAACCTCATCGATCCCGTCACCGGGATCGTGGGTGAACTACGCAGCGACCCGGCAACCCCCCAGTTCCTGCACTCATGCGTGTCCGGGCGTAACCGGGCCGTCACGCTGAACGGGGTGCGGGAGATCACTACGGGGTCGGCGGCCAGCAACGGGGGGAAGGGCGCCTCCGCTGTGGAGGCGCAGGTGGGCGCCCTTTGCGAGGCGGTTGAGCGGTACAGCGGAACAAGGTGCGGCGACGAGCCGTCCGTTCAGGCACGCTACAGCGACCTGGGCGACTTGGCCGTGCACCCGGCCGCGTGCATGCTCTTCGACGAGCGCCAGTACGCCGCCCGCGATCGCTGGAACGCGGGCTGCGCGCCCTTCCACTACGTACCAGAGCCATTCGACGACAACGCGGTTCTCGAATGGACCCCGGTCTGGTCACTCGTCACCGGCCAGCCGCGCCTGCTGCCGGCCGCGATGCTCTATTACAGCCAGCGGGGCAGGCCACAGCATCCCGCACTGCTCGCCGATTCGAACGGCAGCGCGGCGGGCGGCAGTCTCGAAGACGCCATCATTCACGGCTTCCTCGAACTGGTAGAAAGAGACGCCGTGGCGCTGTGGTGGTACAACCGCACCCGGCAGCCGCTGGTAAACCTGGGGTCATTCGACGACGGGTGGCTGGCGGGGCAGCCGAAGCAATACCGCCGGATGAAGCGCGAGGTATGGCTCCTCGACGTGACGTCGGACCTCGGCATCCCCGTTATGGCCGCCGTCTCCAGGCGCATCGACAATCCCACCGAGGATATATTGCTCGGGTTCGGCGCGCATCCCGACCCCAGGGTGGCGGCACGACGCGCGCTGGGCGAACTTGGCCAGGCGATGCCCGCGGTCATCAGCGCACGGGCGGACGGTACTGGATATGCCGACCCGCACCTGGACCGGTGGTGGACATATGCCACCGTGCGAAACCAGCCATATCTGCGTCCCGATCCCTGCCAGCCCGTGCGTACCGCGGCCGACTACGGACGCCGGTCGTCCACGACCGTGAACCTGGAGCTCATCTACCCGGCGGTCCGCCGAGCCGGCCTCGATGTGCTGGTCCTCGACCAGACCAGGCCTGATATCAAAATGCCCGTGGTCAAGGTGATCGTTCCTGGCCTGCGGCACTTCTGGCCGCGTTTCGCTCCCGGCCGCCTTTTCGATGTCCCAGTCACACTCGGCAGAAAAGCGGAAGCAACAGCATACGAAGACCTTAATCCGATACCGATCTACTTTTGAAGCTAAAATGACAGAAAACAACGTCTCAGGTACTGGCGCCCGGAGCACACACGAACTATGGTCGCTGCGCGAGGACGTGAATCTCGAACTCGGACCGGCCGGGGGCTTCATACGGCTCCGGACCCCGTGGGGAGAATTCACCATACCACAGCCCTCTCCTGAAGTTCATGAGGCGCTTCGCCGGATGCGCCTGGGACCAGTATCGCTGGAAAATATCCCAGGCATGGAAGGAGAGAGCTATAAGAATTCCGGGCATCGACAGCAATTGTTCGATGTCCTCGAGCGCCTGCAGCCGCTGATAATCAGATCGCTGAAGCTGACCACGGGGCAGCCGCTGCTGTCGGTCATCCCGCTCACCCCGAGATCAGGCTTCCGCCCTGCCGTGCTGTCCGCGGACGCTCCTGTCCGGCTCTCGGCCTTCGCCGGGCTACGCACAAACGGGCGCGAATACCGCCTGGAGTCTCCATTGGCACTGCATCGGGTACTGCTGCACCGGGCTGAGGCGATCCAGCTAATCGGCAAGCTAGGCAGCCCGACCGCGCCAGGCGAAGTGACCACGGTGCTGCCGAGCGCGCAGCCGATCGCGCAGGCCGCGCTGGAATATCTCGTTGCCGCCGGCATGGCGTCCCAGGCCGAGGCTCCCGTGGCGGGCGGGAAACCGGTCTTCAGCGAAGATCGCGACCTGGCCCTGGCCGGCTGGTCCCCCGACGACCTTGCTTTTCACGCCAGCAGCACGCTCGGCCGGCATGATCACTCCTGCGGCGCGACGTATCCGATGGATTACGCCGGGGTGACCTGGTCCGGCGAACCGGTCGTGAAGCCACTGGGGCCTCGCCCGGCCATCACGCTGCACCGGCCACGCTGGGATGATCTGTGCCTCACTGACCCGCCGCTGACAGTCGCGGTCGAGGGACGCCGCTCCGTGCGCGATCACAGCGGGGAACCGGTTACCGTGACCGAGATAGGGGATCTGCTCTATCGCACATGCCGGGTCCGGCGGCGCAGCGACAGGCAGGAAGCGGGCACAGTGGCGCCCCGCGTCGTGGCGGTCAGGGAACTCAGCGATCGCCCGTATCCCGGTGGCGGCGCGTGCTACGAGCTGGAAAGCTACGTTACCGTCGGCCGCTGTGCGGGCCTATCGAAAGGCGTGTACCACTACGATCCGCTCGGGCATCTCCTTGAGCCGGTCAGTTCCGACCCCGGCATCGTCGACGAGGTGCTGAGGTTCGCCGGCTCAGGTGCCAACATGACAGATCAGCCGCAGGTACTCATCACGCTGACCGCGAGGATACGACGGCTCTCCTGGAAGTACGAAGGCCTGCCGTACCGTCTCGCGCTGATAGACGCGGGCGTGCTGATCCAGGACCTGTACCTGGTCTGCACCGCGATGCGGATCGCTCCCTGCGCGATCGGGTGCGTGAGCAGCGACCTGGCGGAACGGGCGTTCGGCACCGACTGGCGCACCGAGCCCAGCATCGTCCAGTTCATCGTGGGCAGGGCCGGCACCGAGGCCGGCCATCCTGGGACCTGGCACGCCGCCAATGATGGCGACTGGGCCGACCATGCGCGGTCTGCGCTCAGCATCGGCAGAGCCAGCCCGTCCGGAGATTAGGCGCCCGTACTAGCCGCACCCTAGGGCGGCCCGAGGCGGGTGAGCGACGCTGAATACCACTGGCGAATCTGGCAGTTGCACGAAGAGCCGCGCCGTGTATTAACGCCTGTTAAATCAACAACCCGAAGGGGAAGAGATGGCACAGACATACGGACAGCACTGCGGTCTCGCCCGCGCCATGGAGCTTGTCGGCGAGCCCTGGGCAATGCTGATGATCCGTGATCTGCTCGTCGAGCCCAAGACCACGGCGGAAATGCGCCAGGGCTTGCCGCGGATGACAGCGGAAACTCTCTCAGCACGACTTGAGGAACTCGAGCGCAGCCAGGTAATCCGCCGACGCGAGCCATTGACGACGACGAACTCGAGCGTCTTTGAACTGACGGAGTACGGGACCGAGCTCGGGGATATCGTGGACCGGCTCTGCCGGTGGGGACTGCGTACACTGGGCGGTCTCCGG
Source organism: Trebonia sp. (assembly GCA_035948445.1). Lineage (GTDB taxonomy): Bacteria > Actinomycetota > Actinomycetes > Streptosporangiales > Streptosporangiaceae > Trebonia. The sequence goes on from DASZJE010000077.1 coordinate 8,204, forward strand.
CGCGACGATATCATGACCGTCGATGGACTTGTCACCGCACTGCGCGTGACCTTCCGCAGCGAGGCGGCCATAGGGGTCCGCATAAACTTCGTCGTTGAGTTCGGCGACATGGTCGCTCACGCGTGCATCAACGACGGAAGCGCTGAGATCGCCAAAGGACATCTGCTTAACCCGGATCTCATCATCGAGGCTGGGCCGCCGCTGCAACTGCTGCTGGCGGGAGAGATGAGCCCGAGGGAGGCGCTTGAGACCGCTGGGGTCAGGCTCAGGGCGGCGGACGGCGGGCCAGGCAACCCGGGGCTGCTGACGTGGTTCGTGGAACTGTTCCACATCCCGCCACCTCCCATGAATACGAGTGCTGACGGGCTGGTGCCGAGTCTGAGGCCGGCGTCATCGGCCCCGCCCGCCTTGACGAACCATGCCGTCCCGGCCAGCACTGCCCGCTGACGCGCGTCCCGCGGTGCCTTCGGCATTCCCGGACCAACGGTTGCCGGCTGCGTGGTCTGCGCGACGCGCAGCCGGACAGATACCGCATGGCCAGTCGCGCGATCAGCTCCGCTAATTCGGGATTCCGCGGCATTACATAAATTTCATCGCATTTGCGAACTCGGTGACCGCCCGCGGGCCGTTACGCGACAGCCTTTTGTTGAATTCCTCCCGATCGACGTTCCGGAATTCCAGCTGCTCGGTCTCGTAAACGGCGCGGGCACCGCGCGAGCGATTCGCGCGCCCGGCCAGGAAGCGAACGAGGAAATCCTCAACGTTCGCCGCGCTAGTCCAGTTGGCCTTGTAGGCGATCCTTCCGCCACGGTCGACTACCCAGGTCATGTTGGGCATCGACCCGTACCTGCGATGCGCGGTGCCGGCCAGGTCGTCCACCAGTATTGGCCGCCTGATCCCAATCTCGTCTCGCAGCAGCCGGGCATTGGCGAACTTGCGCTCAAGCGACTCGTGGTGCTGGACGTTCTCCCCCGGATGAGCCTCGCGGGTGTAGATGAACGCCCAGTTGGCTTCAGGATGACGGACGGCCGCGGCGTCGAGCAGAGGACCCTCTGCGGAGCAGTATGGTCAAGTGAACGACCCGAACTCCATGACCAGCGGCTTCGACTTCCACATGTCGGCCAGGCCCACTCGGACGCCGTCGGCAAGACGCGGCAACGAGAAATCCGCGGCGGGGTCGCCCGCTCGGAAGCTCACGCGGAACGCGGCCTCGTCGGCCTCATGCCCGCCCGCGGCCATATACTGATCGAAGTACGCGTAATTGTAGTCGGTGAGGTCATTCCCGCTCATGGTTTCACCAGTCACCATTCTAGATTGGCCGATGTTCCGGCACATAGTCAATAGAATTGACTCATGATTTTCCGGCAGGCGAGATGGGTCAGGTAGCCGGATCCCGTGGCCTCACATCGGTTCGGCGGAGAGGACCTCACGCGCCAGTTCGGGCACCTCAGCGTCAATCGTGTCGCGCTCCAGCTCGAGATCAGGCAGTGCGAGAAGGATAGGCAGATCGACGGGCCTGCGAGGACGAAGGGAGATATCGACGCTAACGCCTCCTCCCGAGCTGCTCAGCGTAAGAAATCTAGTGCCGACTAGCAGGGTCCGGCGTGTCCATGGCTCCGGGTCAACGGTGTCGGCTACGCCGATGGCGTGTACGAACCACGCGCCGTCTGGCACATTTATCAGCTTGTACGGGCGAGGCTCACCTGACGATGGGATATGAAGCATGTGAGCGGCGATTGGATGGCATTGTATGATCGGGTCGCTGAAAATACCGATATACACGTTTGTCGTGGCGAATCCTTGCGGAGTCGTGACCGTGCCTGTCACCACGCCTCCGGGCTGCCGCGGAACTGATGGCTTAATGGGCGGCTCGAAATCGGGGTTCCCCGGTATGCGCCGGAAGCGTCCAGGCGACATGCCGACGCTCGCTGTGAAGTGGTTGGTGAACGAGCCGAGGCTGTTATAGCCCACCGCGAATGAGATGTCGGTCACCGTCATGTCTGTGTTAAGCAGCATCCGCTTCGCCTGATAAATTCGCACGGCAGAAAGGAAGCGAACTGGCGAGACACCGGTTGCCTCTTTGAAGATGCGAGAGAAATGGAATCGGCTAAGTATGGCACTGCGGGAGATATCGTCCAGAGACAATTGCTCATGGTACCGATCCCATATACAGGCTATTGCATGTTCTACCGCGCTGTTCATCTTATTCCTCTCCCGGAAACAGCGCTTCACTGCCGGGCGGCCCGCCGGCGGCAAGTCCGATCACAGATTCCAGCCAAAATCGCGACCACGACATCAGCTACGCGTGTTTCCGCTCGCGTTGGGATACGCATAGGAAAACAATGCACTAGGCGGCTCGCGTATCGCTGTGGCGTACCTCGGCCAGGACTGACGTGCGGCTCGGACGCGGGAAGGGGGCACGCCTGGGCCAGGATGAATCAGTCCGCGCGTACCTTGCCGATTTCCTCGGCCCGAAGCCAGCAGGCGGTGAGAAAGACCGCGGCGGCGGGACCTCGCGCGCCGATTTCGCACCGGCTCAGTGCCCCGAACGCGTTTCCCCACGCGTGGCGCAGCGAGGTCACGCCGTGATTCGCCGCGCCGAGGGCGTCCAGTGCGGGCTGGACGCTTCGCCAGCGGTCGAGGCCGACGGCGATGAGATGGTCAGCGGTGATACTCGCGCTGCCGCGATGCGACACCTGATCTATCACCATGGCGACTGCCGCCGGGTCATCGGCGAGCGTCGCCATGCCCAGGCCCGCCAGCAGTTGCTCGGCGGGAAGCCCAAGGACGATCACGCCGATTTCGGTCGACGGCGGGTCATCGCAAGCCGGCAGCGAGAAGCGGGTATCGAAAGACTCTGGTCCGTCATGCACGGCCGGCTACCTCCTCACCGGCCATGCGGCCCGGGACATCTAGTCGCACGCCGTCTCGCAGGCCGACCATTACCGCCGCCGCGGCGCGCGCGGCCGCCACCCGGTGCCCATCGATGTTCCGCGCCGCCGGGCCCAGCACCATTCCAGCCGCGGCGCCTACCGCGAGGACCCGCGGCGTGCGGCGGTAAGCCAGCGTGTCCTCATCGAGATCAGGCCATCCGTCCCGCACGCCGGTCAGCGGTGCGGGCAACAGGTCCGCACCCGTCGACGACATGGTGCCTAGCGCGAGCACCACGTAATCTCCCGCGACCGCCGGGCCATCGGCAAGACGGACCTCCACCGCGTCGCCGGTACCGGAAACCAGGCCCGATACCGCTCGGCCACGATAGACCGCAAGCTGACCGCTCGCTTCGGCACGCCTCAAGAGCGGACGGAATTCGAACATCACCGATGCCCTGCGCTCCGCGCGCATCCGCGTCAGCCGAGTCTGCCACGGCACCCCATCGAACCTTGCGCGGCCCTCGGCGCGGAAGAACGCCGCGTTCACGTCGGAGCACTGATAACGCTCCGCGGCGGTACGGAAGACCCAGGCGACTCGGCGCCCCTCCTTAAGCCCGTTCGCGACCAGGTGCGCGGCGGACAGGCCAGCGCCGACGACCACGAGCCGGCCCGAGTCCGCGGGAACCGGTTCGTCCCAGTAGCCCACGGCGGGCGAGGAGGCAAGCGACGCGTCCCGCCACCAGTTCACGGGCGCTGGCCTGCGCTCCTCACCGGTGCACAGCACCACGAACCTGCCGGTCACCTGGAAATCGTCGGCACGGACCCGGACCACCTCGGGTCCGGGGGCAAGCTCCCGGACCGTTGACCGCCATATTCGCTCGGACACGCCGTGGATCGAGGCGACATGCCGGGAAAATGCCTCGAAAATGTCAACGGGCACCACCGACCGGTGCCCGGCTTGCGCCATTCGCACTTCCCGCCGTTCCAACGGCGTCAGCACTTCCCAGTGCAGCCGGGCGAAATCCAGAAGTTCGCAGTCACGGTAGCCTTCGGCGCCGGGGTGATGCTCATAAGGCGAGCGGAGCACACGCTGCCGCAAAGTATCTATACGGTCAAAAAAACGACCGCATGCCCGGCCTGAGCCGTCGATGAGGACGAGATCACGTATCCCGCGGTGCCACAGCGCCGCGGCAGTGGCGAGGCCCGCGGGGCCCGCCCCGACAATCACGACGTCGGCGATGACGGGCGGCGCTCCGGCGACTGAACCCGCTTCCGGAGGGCGGAGCGCCCACTGCCGGCGGCGAGGAGAGTCAAGAAGGCGAGGTGACGGGATGAAGATCGTCATCCAGGCGGTCAGCCGATAACCGTCACCGGGACAATTAGCTCGATCACCGGTCGCGACGGAAGGCCATCGGTGATCACCTGGTTCAGTTTGGAAGCCGTCTCCGCGCTGTCTTCGGTGATCGGACTGTACTGGGAATGGGTGTATGTCGGCCGGCGGGCAGTCGTCTCTATAGTGTACGCCTTGAGAAGCGACTCTCCCGGACGGACCTCACCGTCGTAAAACGTGAGACGACGCTGGTCGGGCGTCATGAAGGTCTTGGCGAACTGCCGGGACATGATCGCGTTGTCGCCGTCGTTCACGAAGGTCGTCTCTTCGTCGGTTATAGCTTGAATGGCAACCCACGTTTGATCGGTCAGGTTGGTCTCCGACTTGATCACCTGCCACCGGCCGGGCTCTGGCAGGTTAACACAAACAGAAATGTGGTGATCTGTGGTGTCGATTGCACCCGAGATCATAAGAACGCGGCGCCGGATATCGGCGACTCCAGCCATTTGAATATCACGAGCCCGCACCCGGCTAGAAATGTCCAGACCAGGCATGCTGGTGGCGCTCATAAAACATCTCCGCTCTTGGCTATATAACCCTCGCCGACAAGATCAGAGGCTAATCAATCACAGCCGGCAAGTCAATAGCGAAATGATAGAGCTGCTAGAGTGACGCCAGAGGCCTGAGGGAGTGAACTTCCTATGCCGGGAAAGGAGGCCGGCGGGGAGTCGCGGGCGGCTATCCCCACATGCCGCTATCGTCGGCCTCCGCCGAGTCCGGTACCGAGAGGGCGAGGTCGAGTCCGGGGGCGGTGCAGGCCGGCCCGACGTAAAGCACCCCGAAGGAATCGAAGTCTTCGAGGCGAACCTTCACGACAAGATCACTCTTCGCGAGCACGAAGAACTCCATGTGGTCAAGGATGTCGCCAAGGACGATGTAATTGGAGAATGCCGTCTTGTCAGCAATCGCGAAGAGGATCCGGTAGACGATGTTCCGCTGCGACTGGATGGCGTTCGAGGACCATTCATCGAGTACGTCAAGGCCAGCGGTCAACATGAACGATGACGGGTGGCCACTGGTCGGTTCGATGGGTGCGTTCATTATCTAGACCTTTCCGGCCCGGATGTCGCCCGGTCCGTTCGCGCGTCCCGCCGCCGTGGTCTCGGTCTCAGCGGGTTGCATAACGATGTTGTGTTACCGATCATACCGCCGTTATATAACACCGTCAAGGCGATGTTATATAACACAGTCATGGCGATGTTATGTAACACTGTCCAGATGAGTCCTCGTCGCCATGACCCGAACATCCGTCTCGCCCTCATCGAAGCCGCAGCCAGGCTGATCACGGAGGGAGGCACGGCGGGCTTGTCCACACGCCGACTCGCCGCGGAAGCCGGCACCTCCACGATGGCCGTCTATACCTACTTCGGGAGCATGAGCGAACTGGTCCGCGAGATCGTCCACGACGGGTTCGCCCGTCTTGACCACACGTTCCGCCTCGTGGAACCGACGGATGACCCGGTCGCCGACATGGCCCTGCTGGGCCGGGCGTACAGGTACAACGCGCTCACCAACCGGGACATGTTCGGGGTGATGTTCGGCGGATCATCGCTGGCGGGCTTCGCCCTCACCGATGAAGACCGGCAATATGGGCGCTACACGCTGAGCAGCGTTATCAAGTGCGCGACGCGCTGCATCGAGTCCGGGCGGTTCCGTCACGACGACGCGGGGATTATGGCACATCAGATGTGGCTCGCCGTTCACGGAACTGTCACACTCGAGATCGGAGGCTACCTGGCCGCCCCGTACGATGCCGACCGTTGCTTCGAGTCGCAGATAACTGCCCTGATGATCGGCGTCGGCGACCAGCCGGACTTGACGAACAAGTCCGTTGCGATATCGCTGGAGCGTTTCCGCATCGTCTTCGGTTCCCCAGATGGACAGCACGGCACCGGGTGAAGACGAGCAGGATGCGGGGCATGGCCGAGAAATTCACCACCGGCGCCCTAGGTTTATGAGCGATTGTATTGAGAGAGGTATCTCCCGTCAGGAGTGGCAGGGTTGCTGTCCCCGCTTCCCATAAGCGACCTGCGGGAATACCAGCGGCCGGCGAATGCGACATGGTGGAGGTGCCGTGCAGAAGATCCTCATAGCGAACCGCGGGGAGATCGCGGTTCGGGTTATCCGAGCCTGCAAGGACGCTGGGCTGAGCAGCGTCGCGGTCTACTCAGAGGCGGACCTGGAAGGCGTGCACGCGCGCCTCGCCGATGAGGCCTACGCCCTGCGCGGCACCTCGCCGGCCGAGACCTATCTGAACATTGACAAAATCGTCGCGCTGGCGGTTGAGTCTGGCGCGGACGCGGTGCACCCCGGATACGGATTCCTCGCCGAGAACGCCGACTTCGCACGGATGGTCGGTGCGGCTGGCCTCACCTGGATCGGCCCGCCGCCGCAGGCGATGGAAGCTCTCGGCGACAAGGTCAGTGCCCGGCTCATCGCCCGCGAGGCGGGGGCGCCGCTGGCACCTGGCACCGACGGCCCGGTGCGCGACGCGGCCGAAGTCCGCCGGTTCGCCCGCGAACACGGGCTGCCGGTCGCGATCAAAGCCGCCTTCGGCGGCGGCGGCAGGGGCCTGAAGGTCGCTCGGACCATGGAAGAGATCGAGGCCCAGTACGAATCGGCGGTACGGGAGGCTGTCGCGGCTTTCGGCCGCGGCGAGTGCTTTGCCGAGCGCTACATGGACCGGCCAAGGCACGTTGAAACCCAGTGCCTGGCCGACGCGCACGGCAACGTCGTGGTCGTGTCAACCCGGGACTGCTCACTGCAGCGCCGCCACCAAAAGCTCGTCGAAGAGGCCCCCGCGCCTTTCCTGACACCCGAGCAGAGCCGAGAACTGTACGGTGCTTCCAAGGCGATCCTCCGCGCGGCTTCCTATCGAGGCGCGGGAACCTGCGAATTCCTGATCAGCCAGGACGGCAGGATCAGTTTTCTTGAGGTCAACACCCGATTGCAGGTCGAGCACACCGTTTCCGAGGAGGTAACAGGCATCGACCTGGTCCGTGAGCAATTTCGCATCGCCGAAGGCGAGCCGCTCGGCTACGACGATCCGGCGATTCGCGGCCACTCGATTGAGTTCCGGCTCAACGCTGAGGATCCGGCACGCAACTTCCTTCCCGCCCCGGGAACGATCACCGCCTGGAGTCCGCCATCAGGACCTGGCGTACGGCTGGACGCCGGCTACGCCGATGGGATGACAATCCCGCAAGCCTATGACTCGCTGATCGGCAAATTGATCGTCACCGGAGCCACCCGCGGCCAGGCGCTGCAACGGGCCGCCCGCGCGCTCGCCGAGTTCCGGGTGGACGGCGTGCCGACCGTGCTCCCCTTCCACCGCGCCGTCGTCGCCGACCCCGCATTCGCCTCCGAGAGCGGGCTGCGCGTGCACACTCGCTGGATCGAAACGGAGTTCACCGCCTCGCTGACCGCGCAGGAGCCCTCATCCGTTACGGCCCCGCGTGACCGGGAAGAGTTCACCGTGGAGATCGGGCACAAGCGGCTAGAGGTCACAGTGCCCCGGCGCGCCTCCACCGCAGCCACCGGAGCCACCGCACCCAGTGCTCCCGGGCGTCCTCGCCGCCCGGACCGGCGCGCTCCGGCCGCGCCAGCCGGAGACGCACTTATCTCCCCGATGCAGGGCACGATCATCAAGATAGCCGTGCGCGACGGTCAGCAGGTAAAGACGGGTGACACGGTGCTAATGCTAGAAGCCATGAAGATGGAGCAACCCGTGGCCGCCCATAAGGACGGCACCATAGCCGGCCTGGGTACGTCGGTAGGCCAGACCGTCACCTCTGGAGAGACCATCTGCCAGATCGAGGGGTAGGCGCGGAGCGCCGCCGCCTGATAGCGGGCCGTTCGCTCTCAGCCTCGCCCAGCATGAGAATCGCCACGACAAGTGCGGCCATCTCCTGCGTCGTGGGGTGCCCGCGGACCACGCGCACGAGCGGCACGGGGGCGGCTGGGTCTTCTGGCAGCGGGGATTCGGGCATGGCTCATCCAGTTCTAGGCGGTGCTGTTTCCAGGCGGTGCTGTTTCCAGGCGGTGCTGTGCAGCGGGGGTCTACCGGCGCGCTCTCACGAGGGGAACCTGACGACGCGCAGGAAGGCGGGCAACAGCCATGGGCGCGGACCGCTGACCGCGACCTTGCCTGTCAGCACCGCGCGCAGCCGGCTGATCCGGCCGAACATCATCAGATTGAACGCGGCCGGCTCAATCCGGACCGTCACGTCAACGGCACTGTCAGGACCGCCGGTAACCGCCGGACCGCCGGGGAGCGCGACCAGTGTCAGCGGCTCCATATAGCGAGACACGAGCCGCACCGCGATCCTGCGGCGAAGGGCCGGCCCTTCCCTGTCCAGCACGGCGCCTATGCCGTGCCTGCCCAGGCCGCCGACGAACAAGGCGAGGAACTGCGCGGCGTACGGGGACGGTATCAGCCACCGGGCTCCAGCGACGCGGGCGATGTCACGGCCGTGGATCTGCAACTCATTGGTCAGGTGCGCGAATATCCCGGTGAGCGGCACGTGCGCGCCGCCGAGCCAGGCCACGGGCTTATCCGGGTCGAGATCGGCCGTTACGCGCAGCATGTCATCGACATGACCGCTCAACTGCTTGGCCAGGATCTGGGGGTCGCGCTCTGTGAACCGCTCCAGCACCCGGTCGTTGAGCCTGTCCACGGTATCCACCGTGGTATTGCGGATCTGCTCCTCCTCGAGGTTCCAGGGATACGGGAGCGGTACATCGCCGGACTGCACTAGCGCCGTGTCCCACAGCGCGATCGCGCTCACGTGGGCGGCCGTGTCGGCGACCGACCAGTCGCCGGTCGCCATTGACCGTGAATCGCATGAACATATCAGTTCGGCGAAACGCTTTGTGCTGGCGCGCAGAGCCTCCCGAGCCGCGCTCCATTGCTCGCCGGTAATCGTCGCGATCATAGGAAGACGGTAGCCACGGGGAGCGCTAATTTCTTATCACGCTGTGCGCTCACGACCTGCGTGAACCGCACCTCCGAAGAAGCGCCGAGTTTCCGGGAGACGATAAATTCGGTATGCATTTGAATGCACATCGTCCAGATCCATGGGGTAGCCGATGACCGGTAAGACAATCAGGAAGGTGCTCGGACAGCTGGGACTTACCCAGGTGCGGCACGTGAAGCCGGTTCGAATCGGTGCCGGCCCGCCCTCAGTCAGCCGGATCTATGAGCAGGTCGAGCGGGAATTCGGGGTGCTGGCTCCGCCGATGGCCCTGCATTCACCGGCACCGGAGGTGCTGGCCGCGAACTGGGTGATGCTGCGCGAGACCTTGATCGTGTCCGGGCGGGTCGGGCGTGCCGTCAAGGAGGCGGTGTCCACGACGGTTTCGGCTGGCAACGCCTGCCCATTCTGCGTCACCGTACATAGCAGCACGCTATCCGGACTCGCCGACGCGCGGGGAAGGACAGGCGACACGGCCCGGGCGGTGATCGATCCCAGGGTGCGGGCGGCCGTGACGTGGGCGGAGGACAGCCGGACCGAAGAAGGCGCCCTGCGACATAAGCCGCCCTGGCCGGCCGGCGAAGCGGCAGAAGTGATCGGGACCGCCGTCGACCTGCACTACCTCAACCGCATGGTGAACATATTTCTCGGCGAAGTCCCGCTGCCCCCGGGAGTTCCGCGGCCAGCGCTTGGGTTTGTGATGCGGATCCTCGGCGGGATGATCCAGACGGCGGCCCGCCAGCCGCACCCGCCAGGCGCATCCTTGGACCTGCTGCCGCCGGCGCAGCCTCCCGGCGACCTCGCATGGGCAGCCGGCGATCCCGTGGTGACGGACGCATTCGCCCGTGCCTGCGCCGTGATCGACGCGGCCGCCGCCCGGTCCGTCCCGCCAGCGGTCCGGGACACGGTCCTGACGGAACTGGCCGGCTGGCGGGGCGAGACACGCGGCCCGAGCCGCGCCTGGGTCGAAGCCGCCGTCTACGGCCTGCCGAAGGCCCACCGGGCGGCCGGCAGGCTAGCCCTGCTGACCGCGATCGCCTCGTATCAGGTCGACCGGTCAGTGATTCAGGAGTTCCGGCTCGGCCAGCCCGCAGACTCGGCGCTGATCGAGCTGACTTCATGGGCCAGCCTCGCGGCGGCGCGGCGGGTTGGCGCCTGGATCCCGGTCCCCGGCCACACGGCGCCGGCAACCGCCCGGAAGTAAGGCTTCGATTATCACCCGCCGGGGACGTGAGGCGCGAATATGAAAGTAAGCAGAAATCATGTCGATCATAGATAATTCGAATTTTGATAATAGACCGAGCATGGACATGGACATGTCCAGCCAGTCGGCGTACACAGTAGAGCCCTGGTGCGTTCGCGAGATCCGCCTGAAATTGGACGCGCTTGCGCAGAGCGAATCGATCTTCGCGCTGTCAAACGGCCATATCGGACTACGAGGAAACCTTGATGAGGGCGAACCCAACGGGCTGCCAGGGACATACCTGAATTCCTTCTGCGAATTCCGGTCTCTCCCGCACGCCGAGCCTGGTTACGGATACCCCGAGTCCGGGCAGACGATCGTCAACGTGACCGACGGGAAGCTGATCCGGCTCCTTGTCGACGACGAACCGTTTGACGTCCGCCGCGGTTCCCTTCAGTTCCACCAGCGAATGCTGGACCTGCGCGCCGGCACCCTCACCAGGGAAGTCGAGTGGACATCTCCGTCAGGCAACAGCGTCCGCATCACCTCCGTGCGCCTGGTATCGCTGGTTCAGCGCGCCATCGCCGCCGTCTGCTACACGGTTGAGCCGGTGCACCAGCCGCTGCGCCTCGTGATCCAGTCAGAACTGGTAGCCAACGAGGCATTGCCGGATATGGGCACCGATCCGAGGGTGGCGAGCGCGGTCGGGCCGCTGCTCAGCGAGGAGCACACGGCGAGAAACGACAGCGAATTGCGGGCTCTGCTCGTGCATCGCACCCTGCGCAGCGGACTGCGGCTAGCAGCGGGAATGGCACACGACGTCGATGGTCCTGAAGCGATGAGAACCCACACCGAGGCGTTTCCCGATGCGGCCCGCGCTACCATCGCCGCGCAGGTTCGGCCGGGCGCCCGGCTTCGGGTCGTGAAATACATAGGCTACGGCTGGTCCGGCCAGCGATCACGCCCGGCGCTGCACGGCCAGGTCGCCGGCGCGCTCACGATAGCGCAACTGACCGGCTGGGACGGGCTCGCGGCCGAACAGCGACGGTACCTCGACGAATTCTGGGAAAGCGCGGATGTCGATGTCGACGGCGATCCGGAAATTCAGCAGGCTGTGCGATTCGGGCTTTTCCACATCCTGCAGGCAGGAGCGCGCGCCGAGCAATGCCCGATCGCAGCGAAAGGGCTTACCGGGCCCGGTTATGACGGCCATACGTTCTGGGACACCGAAACGTTCGTGCTACCGGTACTCACCTACACCCAGCCTTCAGCAGCGGCGGATGTCCTGCGATGGAGGCATATGGTGCTCCCCGAGGCCCGGCAGCGATCGGCCGCTCTCGGCCTTGCGGGCGCGGCGTACCCCTGGCGGACGATCCGGGGCCAGGAATGCTCCGGTTACTGGCCGGCCGGGACTGCCGGATTTCATGTCAACGCGGATATCGCCGATGCGGCGCTTCGGTATGTTGATGCGACCGGAGACGTGGAATTCGAACGCGATATCGGGCTTGAAATACTGATTGAGACGGCACGACTATGGCGCAGCCTGGGACACTACGAAACCAATGGGCGGTTCCGTATCGACGGCGTGACCGGTCCTGATGAATACAGCGCGGCGGCAGACAATAACATATACACTAACCTGATGGCACAGCAGAACCTGCGTGCTGCCGCGGACGCCTGCTCAAGATATCACGATCGTGCGGGACGGCTTGGTGTCTCTGTTCACGAGATGGCAGAGTGGTGCACCGCGGCCGCGGCCATGATGGTTCCATTCGATGAAGAGCGCGGCGTTCACCAGCAGCATGAGAATTTCACTGATCATGACGAGTGGGATTTCGCCGTGACTCCGCCAGGCAAGTACCCCTTGCTGCTCTATTATCCTTACTTCGATCTTTACAGGAAGCAGGTCGTCAAGCAGGCGGACCTGGTGCTCGCCATGCACCTGCGAGGCGACGCGTTCACCGCCGAGCAGAAAGCGCGAAATTTCGCCTACTACGAGGCACGCACTGTGCGGGATTCCTCACTGTCGGCATGCACTCAGGCAGTGCTTGCCGCCGAGACCGGGCATCTCGAACTCGCACACGATTATCTGGCAGAATCCGCGCTTATTGATCTTCAGGACAGGCAGCACAATACTCGCGACGGCTTGCACATGGCCTCGCTGGCCGGTGCGTGGACCGCCCTGGTCGCCGGGTTCGGCGGAATGCGGGCGGCGGGCGGGAGGCTGGCGTTCAAGCCCAAGCTGCCATCTGGCATCAGCCGGCTGGCCTTCCGGATCCGTTACCGCGGTCGCAGACTGCGGCTGACAATCCTGCACGGCGAGGCAACGTATGAACTGCTGGCCGGCGCGCCACTTGTCATTTCACATTACGGCGAGCAGGCATTGCTTGGCGCCGCGCCTGTCGTCCTGGACATCCCCGCGGTTCCGTCGTCCCTGCCGCCGCGGCAGCCGGCAGGGCGAGCACCGCTGCCGCACGCACGACGTATCCGGGCTGTCGTCAGTGCGGACGCGCCCATCCGTCTGGCCCCTCGCATGCGGCCTGGGCACTGAACGGAGGAGCGAATGAGCAATGCCGGTTCCGGGCGGCACGGCAGGACGCCATCGGCCGATGTGGAGCGCGAACTGGTGTCGGCCGCCGAGGCCGTCCTCATCCGGGGCGGGCCCGGCGCGGTGACGGTGCGCGCCGTGGCGGCCGAGGCCGGCATCGCGCCGATGGGCGTCTACAACCGGTTCGGCGGCAAGGACGGGCTGATCCGCGCGCTGCTGATCATCGGCTTCGGCCGGCTGCACGCGGTATTGGAGTCCGGCGCCGAGTGGGACATGCTCGACCGGTTGCGCGCCTGCGGCCTGCGCTACCGGGAGTTCGCGCTGGCGAATCCGCACTTCTACGCGATCATGTTCGAGGACGCGGTCCCGCACGAGGATGACTCGCCGGGGGCGCAGGAGCATGCGAAGGCCGTGTTCGGGACCCTGGTGCGGATGGTGGAACTGGCGGCTTCCGCTGGCCTGATCGTCGCGCCGGACCCGGCGGAGGCGGCGCAGCAGGTCTGGAGCGCGTTGCACGGGGCCGTCACCCTCGAGCTCAAGGATCTGGTCCAGACCCCGGACCCGGCCGCGACCTACCGCGCGTTCCTCGCCACCCTCCTGCGCGGCCTCGGCGAGGCCCGCGGACCGGCGCTGGAACTGCCGAAAAAGAGCACGATACCGCGGCATTGAAGCACACCCCGCGGACAATAGCGCATAAGATTAGGCGCAGCCAAAAAAGCTCGCAAAAATCCATATTTATGGATAGTGGAGGGGCTGTAATTGTCAAGCAATGAGCTGGTGCGGGAGCAGCGATACGTTTCGAGGCTCTACACGCAGCTCGATGATATGCGGGAATACGTGCACGAACGACTCAAGGCTGTCCTGCGGAATTCAGGTGGTTCCGGTCAGGCGCAGGCTGAGCGGAACGCGGCCTATGCCAGGTACGGTGAGCGACTGGCCCAGCCGCGCCTGCCGCCGGACGCCGGCACCGCCGAGCCAGCCCGCGTGCTCAGCGCCGCAGCCCGGCCAGGCGCAGCTCGGCGGCCAGCATCAGCCCGGTCGGCCCGGCACCCACGACGATCACGTCGGCGTCCATCACCGGCCGCTCCCCTCGCGGTATTCACGGGATCGTGTGCCCGCCCGTTCGCTGCGGCTTATGGTAGCGCCACGCTAACGAGCCGCAACGCGGTTTGCATGGCATGCAAGCCACGGTTGCGGCCGTTGGCGCAGGCTCCGCTTGAGCTCGGCTAATCCGTCACGCCGTCGCCGGTGCCGAGTGCTCGCGCAGGTAGCGGACCATGCCGACGACGTCGTCGGGGACGAGCCGCCCGATGGCGCCGCTTGAGTACACGCTGACCACGACGTTGCCCGCGGGGTCGAGGACGAAGCCGGTGGACTGCAGGTACTCCGGGCCGGGGTTGACGAACGCGCCGGTCAGCCCGGCCACGGCACGAGCGTCGGCGCCGTAACCGACCGGAAAGGCCAGCTTGTGCTTTTCGACCAACGCGGCGCTGGTCTCCTTGTCATCGACGGAGAGGGCGGCGACGCGGATGCCGTTGTCCGCCAGTGCCTGGCTGGCCCGCTCGAAGGCGCGCAGCTGCGCGATGCAGTACGGGCACCAGGAGCCGCGGTAGAACAGCACGACGGCGTAGTCGCCGGCGAACGCGGCCGGCAGGGTGAGGGTCTGCCCGTCAGTGGTGGCGATCGTCAGCCGCGGAAACGGGTCGCCGGGGTTGAGCAGGGGCATCGCGGATCTCCTTCACGGTTGCCAGGGACGGTGCCGGATGGGACCGCCCGGTATGTATGCGTCGCCTCCGCGCGGGTTCTTACCGGCGGATCTCACACGTCGCTCCCCGGTAAGACACCGCCGCCGCGCGCCGCTAACTAGCAGCTGAAGGTTCAAGAGCATTCAGCCGAACGGGTACCGGTGACTCGCTGACCGTCCCGCTCGCAGCGTCAATCGTTGAGGAGACCGCAGTGGCAGACAACTTCGCTGGCAAGGTCGCGCTGATCACCGGTGCCGGACGCGGCATCGGGCGCGCCGTCGCGCTCGGGCTGGGCGGCGCCGGTGCCCGGGTGGTCCTGCTCGCGCGCACCACGGCGCAACTGGAGGAGACCCGGGCCCTGCTGCGCGAAAGCGGCGTGCCCGCCGGGCAGGTCAGCGTCCTGCCCGCCGACCTGGCCGACGCGGAAGACCGCGGCCGCGCCGTGGCGGCGGCACTCGCCGCGGGCCGCGTCGACATCCTGGTCAACAACGCCGCCACGGTGGAGCCGCTCGGCGCCACGGCCGAAATCAAGGCCGGGGACCTGCGGCTGGCCTTCGAGGTCAACGTGATCGCGCCGGCCGCGTTCACCGCGGCTGTCCTGCCCGGCATGCTCAACGCCGGCTGGGGGCGCGTCGTCAACGTCTCAAGCGGGATCGTCGCCAGCCCGGCAGGCATGGTCCGCGGTAACGCCTACGTCACCACCAAGGCCGCGCTCGAGGCGCACACCGTGAACCTCGCCGCCGAACTGCGCGGAACCGGCGTCACCGTCAACGCCTACCGGCCGGGCGTGGTCGACACCGCCATGCAGGGCTGGATCCGCCGGCAAGACCCCGAGCGCATCGGCTCCGGCCTGCGCGAGCGGTTCAACAGGTACTACGCCGAGGGCGCCCTGATCACCCCGGAGTCCTCGGCCGCCGCGCTGCTCGCCCTCCTGGCCGGCGATGACACCGGCGCCATCTGGGACGTCGCCACCGCGCCCGTCGGCGCCTGATTCCCGGGCGGGCTCCGCCGCCTGCCTCCGCGGCGTCAGCCGCCCAGCGCCGCGGGCAGGCGGTCGAGCGCGGGCACGGTGAGGTCCGGCTGCGCGCCGATCGTGTCGAACGGGACGGCGGAACGGTTTACCCAGGCCGTGCGCATCCCGGCCGCGCTGGCCCCGACACAGTCGAACGCGTTGCTCGTCACCAGCCGGACCTGCCCGGCCGTCACCGACAGCCGCTGCGCGGCGTGCCGGTACACCACGGGCGACGGCTTGAACGTGCGGACCTCATCCACGCTGATCCGCTGGCCGAAGAATTCCCCGAGGCCACTGTTGTCAAGGCACTTCCCGATCATCGCCGGGGTCCCGTTGGACAGCACCGCGAGCTCGTACCCGAGGCCAGCCAGCGCCCGCAGCGCGGGGACGGCGTCGGCGAATGGGCGCAAGTGGTCATACAGCCCGACCAGCCGCTCGGCCTGACCGTCCGGCAGGCGTCCCCCGACCGAGGCAAGGGCGAAGTCAAGCGCGCGGGCCGTCACCCAGCCGAAATCCTCGTAACGCCCCATCGCCGTGAGCCGGAAACAATACTCCAGCTGCTTGGCCCGCCAGAGCCCGGCCGCCTCGCGGCCGTCTGCGTCGCCGAGCAGACGGCCGAGCTCGCCGGCGAGGGCCATCGGGTCGACCAGCGTCCCGTACAGGTCGAATGCCAGTACCGCACTGCCGCCCGCCGCGCCCGCTGACAGACCCGCCGTGCTAGCCATTACTGACCGCCGCAAGGAGCCCGGCGAAGTCCTCGTTGCAGGGGCCGCAGGCCAGCAGGTGGGCCGCGACCCCGGGGTATCGCCCGGCCGCGTCCTCGGCGGCGGCCATGAGGTCGACGTAGACGTGCAGCACGGCCATCGCCTCATCGCAACCGACATCGCGCGGGTCGGTCCGCAGGAACCGCTCCAGTCTGTCCAGCTCACCCATCGCCGCTCCACCCCTGCTCTTCCAGGTACCCCTTAGCGACCAGCGCACGGCGGATCTTACGTCGCGCGTCGAAAATCACCTTGTAAATCGCGTTCCGCTGCAGGCCAAGCTCGGCGACCAGCGCATCGCGCGGGATCTGGTCGACCACCACCGCCACGAAAATCCGCCGCTGGTGCGCCGTCAGTTCCTCCTCCACCACCCGGCGGACCTCGGCGAGGATGCCCGCGGCCTCCGCCTGCCGCGCCGGGTCGATCCCGAACCGGTCAGGCAGCCGCTCCCACTGCCCCGCGTCAAGCGCCACCGGCGCATGCTGCCAGAAGTGCCTGCCGAGCTTGGCCGACACCTCAAGGACGACGAACCGGTACGCCCAGGTGATGAACCTGCTCTCGCCGCGGAAATCACCGAGCTTGGCCAAGATGGCGAGCATGGCGTCATCAGCTGCCTGGTGCGCGACGTCATCCAGTTCCCGGCCGACCACCGAGGTGCTGGCCGCCCGGCGCCGGACCTCGGCCAGCGCGATGCGGACCAGCCGGGCGTGGAGCTCGCGCTCGGCCGCCCGCCTCTGCGCGCCCGCAGTGCCCAGCCGGTGCACCCAGGCCGACGACTCCTCGTCCAGGTCGTTTGCGGGCACCCTGACACCTTCCACGCTCGACAGGCTACCGGCCCGGTAGCGCCGGCGCCGGGGCGCGGGTCGTCCAACATGAGGGAACCCACTGCGGCCGCGAAGCTCCTGACGGCCGCGAAGCCCCTGGAGGAAGATCCCGCGGAAAGGCAGCCGAAATACTCCGGGCAGAAACTTCTCAGCGGTTCCTCACGGGATCGCTAAAGTCGTTTGAGATCTGCGTCTCATAGCGACAGGTAGTCGAGTATTCGGTTTCTGTCGCGACTGATGGCTTGGGGTGCCCCTCACCCGCCGCCGGGCCGAGTGCCGCCGCTGTGCAGTTCGCGAGTTGGGCATGCTGCGAGACCCTCAGGCCCTTGATGAAGTGCTGTCAGCTTTGGCCCGTATGGTGTCTGAGGCGTGCAGCAGCCTCGCCACGCGGAACCCGCTGCCAGATAGAGTCTCGCCCATGACTATCCCCGGTTTCCGCACCGAGGCGCTGGCTGAAGGCGCTAGCCCGAAATGGATCGATGAGCTCGCGACGGCAGACCCGAACCATCTGCTGCATGTGGTACGCGGTCTCGCTCCGGCCGACGCGGTAGAGCTGGTGGGCGGCACAGTGCTCAGGCACCTCAAGCCGTACGAGCTGCCGGCTGGGCGCCCCGACGACTGGAGCACGACGGCGCACGCGGCGATTGGAGCCGACCGCATGAAGGATCTGCTCGTCGCGGGACAGCGCGGAGACTGGACATTCGTCTACGATGCCGCTGGGGTAACGGGGTGGACGCCCGAGCGTGCGGAAATGGCGACCGTGTTGTCGGCCAACGGCCGCGCCGCAGGTACCAGCATCCTTACGATCAACGCCGACTCGAGCTTCTGCTACGCCGAGGACGGCGAGATAGTCATCCACATCGACGCTGACGACCCGAAGCCCACCGACGATGAGGTGCCAGACGTTCTTCGAGCAGCGATCGAGGCCGCTGGCCGCGCCGACTCCGAGGACGAGGACGAGGACGAGGACGAGGACTTCCTGGACGTTGATGCCAACATGCGTATCGCGTGCGCCCTCGCCGGGCTAACCTGGACCACCGGGGAGTTCCGCGCGCAGCCCCTCCTGGTTGGCGAGGTTACCTCATCGTACTACTACGAGGTTATGGCGGAGATGCGGTCGAAGTAGCATTCGAGATGCTCACGTGGCAAACTTGACCTAATGGCTAGCCAGAGAGCCAGCGACTCGGGATATCGCCGTGACATCATAGCCAGCTAACGGATGCCGGCAAAGCGACAAGATTGTTCGCTGCCGCATCGGACCGGTGGATCGAGGCTTAGCGAGGCCACTGCCTGTGCCATTCCAATGGCAGGCCGGTTTCGAGGCTATGCGGTACCTCTCCAGGTAGATCGCCGGAAGTGCCAGCCAAATGCGGAGTGGATATGTCGGACCGGAAGTCCTCTGGCCTCGAGGTGGGTGTGCAGGTCGTCGGTACTGTCGGCCGCCACGGGGCCTGCGCGCGCAAGTCCGCGCGGCACGCGCCCGCCTGCCCGCGACCACGCCGGACCCCCGGGTCACGATCGAGACCCTACCTGGCACGCCTTCCTCCCCCGCCATCTGCACTGCCGGGCTGACGCTGAGACGGCAGGGCGGGCATCGCCACGGTCGGCTACGCCAGCGGCGCGACGGCGGCCGGGCCCAGGCCGTAGGAGTCCCGGACCGGGGCAGGCCGTCCCCGGTCCGGGACGTCCCCGGGCGGGGGACCCGCGTACGGACCGCCCCGGTCCGGCTGCCCCCGCCCGGGGCGGTACCGGCCGAGCCGGGCACAGCGACGCACGCGCCCGCCAGGAAGTACAGCAGGTCGGTGACGGAGGAGGTCTCCGACTCAGTGGCGGCGGGGTCATTGTCGAAGCTGGCGCTGACCCCGTCGTGCTCCGCTGCCACCCAGACCCCCTGCGAGACGCTGAACGGCCCCCAGCCCGCGGCGGTCAGGGCCTGCTCGGCGATGCGGGCCGCCTCTGCCCCAGCGGCGGTCCGAGATCCTCATGCAGGTGCCCGGACGCCTCGAGCACGGCCGAGGACCGCACGATCGAGGGGATCACACGGCCAAGCATGCCATCCCCCGCCGCGCCGTGCCTGAACTCGCTTACTCGGCGGCTGGTAGGACCACCACATGACCGCGCCGGTGGTGTCCTCCACGAATATTGCCTGCTGGCATACGTTTTCGGCGCTAGCCGAGGTGGGTGGGACCGTCGCGATTCCGGCCGCCGCCATCACGCGGTGATCGGTGCCGCTATCCCCGCAGCGCGTACAGCGCATAGCCGGGACCTCCGGGATCCGCGGCGGCATACACGGTGTCGCCACTTCCCGCAAGCTTGGTGACCAGGCCCTCGGCCGGGTAGCTCCACAGCGCCTGGCCGGTTCGTGCCGAGAATGCCTGCACCGAGTTCAGGAAGCCGACGTAGACCACGTCACCGGCGACGTCCAGCGCGTTCGGAGTCTGCCCGCCGGCCGTGCGCGTCCAGAGCAGCTTGCCGGTTAGCGCATCCACCGCCAGCAACCCGCCATTGGCAGCGGCGAAGACCAGCCCGTCAGCAGCGGCGATGATCGGCAGCACCCAACCGAGGTCCCGCTGCCACAAGATCCGGCCGTCAGCGGCATTCAGCCCGTACATCAGGGGTTGTGCCCACGAGATCAAGTTGTCCCAGCACCCGGCCACCACTCCTCCGGTCACAGTGAGCGCTCCAACGGGTGCGCCTACCCGGGCACTCCAACGACGGGTCCCCGTGGCGCCATCCAGCGCCACGACCTCCCCCGACACTGACTGCGTCCCCAGAGCCGAACCGGCGTACACGGCCCCCTCGGCGACGGCCATCGCCATTGCCATCGGCGGGAGCCTGCTCATCCACTTCCGCGCCCCTGTACGTCCGTCCAGGGCGAGCACCACGTCGTCGCGGTAAACCGCATGGCTTCCAGGAAGCCCGATGAGCGCGTAGACAGCAGTGTCCGCGAAGATCAGCCAGGGGCCGGCGCCGTTGTTGGGATTCCCCACATAAGCCGCAGCACTCCACAGCAGGTGACCCGTGGCCGCGCTGAGCGCGGTGATGCTATCAGCCCCATTGCTATCGACCCCACTGCAGAGCACCATGCCACCGCCTGCCGCAAACGCGACCGAAGGAGGCTTGAAGCTGCTGCCGATGCTCCAGCGCGGCTTCCCGGTAACCGCGTCGAACGCCTCGGCGCCAGCGCTTCCCCCTCCGGCACCTATGGACACCGTGTCTCCGGACACGGCGAGCGAGACCATGCCGCCGATCTGGCGGCGCCACACCAGCTCCGGCGACCGTAGTGACGGAGCAGGCGGCACCCCAGTGACGAGCGACCCGGGCGCGACGGGAGTCCCGCCCCCGCCACTCACCCGGACACCGCAAGCGCTAACCATCATCCCGGCTGCCAGCACACCGCCGAACCGGACGAACGCAGCCCGCCGCGTTACCCCCGCGCCAGTTTCCACCGAGGCCTCCTCCGCGTCTGCCGAGACCATCTCCCGGGCCGCCGCGCACAGACCAGGGTGCCTGGTCACGACGGTTCGACGAGCAGAATCTTGCGTGCGTCGAGGCCGGGCAGCGCCTTGACGTGTCCGGCCATCATCACGTCGATCCCAACCGTTGTCATCCCGCCGAGCTCGGCTATGCGGCCTTTGTCCGTGCCTGCGTCCAGCAGCCGCTGGATGTGCTCTCGTACCGAATCGGTGGTGATCGGGGTGACCGGGTCGGGCAGGTGCCGGGTAGCTTCCCAGGAACGCTCGGCCGCCTCCATATCCGCGGCGGATACCTCGCCGTCGGCCGACAGCCGGCGCAGTACCTCCGGGCGGGTTCCCTGCGGGGGGATATTGTCCTCGATGGCGATCAGCCATCCCCCGGATCGCGCGACACGCACGACTGGCTCCGTTTCGGGCCAGGGCAGCCGGTCGCCCAGGCCGGCGGAGACGCCCTCGGCCGGATCCGCCCCGAATCCGGTGAATACCGCGTGTTCCCCGGCGCCGCGGACGAACGTCAGGCACAAGGGCGCGCTTTCATAATCAGGCTCGCTGAGCCACATCAGCCCGGGCATCAGGACTCCTCGGTCCCATATCGCTATGATCTCGCGGACAATAGCACCATGATTGCGCATGGACGCGGTGGATGCCCGCTATCCGGACATCCACCACTGTCCGGAACGGTTACAGCGTGACCACGATCTTGCCGTGGACGTGGCGTCCGGCCTGCATGGTGACGGCGTCGCGGATTTTCTCGACCGGGAAGGCCGCGGCGATGGGGACGGTGAGCTTGCCGGCGCCGATCGCGTCGGTGATCTGCTCCAGGGCGTCCGGCGCTGCGTCGATGCCGCCGGTGGCGCGTACGCCGCCGGGAGGGTTGGGGCCCGCGGCGACCGTGGAGATCCGCTCGGGCGCCACGCCGAGCGCCAGCGCGGCCTCGGCCGTCTCCGTGCCGAACAGGTCGGTCGCGGCGGTCACCCCGCCGGGAGCCAGTGCCCGGACCCGGTCCGCCAGGCCGGCGCCGTATGCCACCGGCTCGGCGCCGAGCTGGCGCAGGAACCCGAACGTGCCCGGCGAGGCGGTGCCGATCACGGTCGCGCCGGCGAGGACCGCGAGCTGTGTGGCGAACACGCCCACGCCGCCGGCGGCGCCGCCGATCAGGACGGTGTCGCCGGACCGCAGGCCGATCGCCGTCAGCGCGGCGGCGGCGGTGGTGCCGGCCACCGCGAGAGTGCTCACCACCTCATCGCTGATGCCCTCCGGCGTATGCCGCAGCGAATCGGCAGAGGGCCTGAACACCACGAAGTCGGCCACTGCTCGTCCCAGCGCGGCCCCGTAGACGCGGTCGCCCACGGCAAAGCCCGTAACGCCGTCGCCGGCCTCGTCGATCACGCCGGCGAGGTCGGACCCGAAGCCGGACGGCACGGTGATGCCGAACCGCGCCGCCAACTCTGGCCGCGCGGCGATGCCCCAGTCCATCGGGTTCAGCGCGGCGGCCGTCACGCGGACGCGGACCTCACCCTGGTCGGCGTGCGGCTCCGGAACCTCTCGCAGCTCCAGCACTTCGGGGCCTCCGAACGTCTCGTAGATGACAGCTCGGCTCATTGGCGTACCTCCAGCAGAACGGTGACGGGACTTGGTTCCCTCACTGTATCAGGAGTGACGGAACCAAGTCCCGTACACTGTGCTTATGGCTCGCTGGGAACCGAACGCGGCAGAACGGCTCGCTCACGCCGCCCTTGACCTGTTCGCCGAACGTGGCTACGAGAACACGACCGTGATCGATATCGCGCAGCGCGCCGGGCTGGGGAAGACCACCTTCTTCCGGCACTTCCAGGACAAGCGGGAAGTACTCTTCGGGGGCGGCACGATGAGCGAACTGCTCGACGGGGCGATAGCCGCAGCGCCGGCAACCGCCACCCCGCTCGAAGCGGTCGCTCACGCGCTGGACGCGGCCGGCACAGAAGTCTTCACGCCCGCCCGGCGCGAATTCGTCGCCCGCAGGCAGGCGGTGATCGCCGCCAACCCCGAACTGCGAGAACGCCAGGCGCTGAAGAACCTCGCCCTCATCGCATCAATGACCGGCGCGCTCAAAAGGCGCGGCGTCCCCGACCTGACCGCTCGCGTGGCCGCGGAGCTCGGCGCGCTCGCCTCCACGATCGCCTACGAACGCTGGAGCCAGACGACCGCCGGCGACGACTTCAGCGAGATCGCGCGACA
Organism: Trebonia sp.; assembly: GCA_035948445.1. Lineage (GTDB taxonomy): Bacteria > Actinomycetota > Actinomycetes > Streptosporangiales > Streptosporangiaceae > Trebonia. The sequence goes on from DASZJE010000077.1 coordinate 31,206, forward strand.
AGCGCTCGACGATGTGCAAGCGTCTACAGCCTTCTGCTGACGCGCACGGCCTGCTCACCGACGACATCCGCGGTTTCTTCCGTAAGCTCCGCGTGTGACTTCGCTTGGCCTCCGCGCGCTGAACCGCGCCACGCTGGACCGCCAGCTCCTGCTGCGCCGCCGCCCGCTGACGGCACAGCAGGCGGTCCGGCATCTGGCCGGGCTGCAAGGGCAGGCACCCCTCGCCCCGTACGTGGGGTTGTGGACCAGGCTTTCCCGATTCGCCCCGGAAAATCTTTCAAATCTCTTGTCCGAACGGACCGTGGTTCGTGCCGCCCTGATGCGCGGCACGGTGCACGTGGCAGACGCGGAGGATTTCGCCGCGTTCCGGCCGTTGTTCAGCCCGCTGCTGGCAGGCGTCCTCGGAACCAGCTTCCGCCGGAATCTGGCCGCGGCCGACCTGACCGAGCTGGCGCGGTACGCGGGAGAGCTGCTCGCCGGGCGCCCGCTGACCAGTGCCGAAATCGGGCGGGCGCTCGCGCCGCGCTGGCCCGATGCCGACCCCATGGCGCTCGCCTACGCCGCGACCTACCTGGTGCCCGTCGTCCATGTGCCGCCACGCGGCATCTGGGGCAGGTCCGCCCAGGCGACCTTTGCGGAGGCCGGCTCCTGGCTGGCCACGCCGATGGCCGACGCCAGGCCGGATGCGGTGGACCAGCTCGTGCTGCGCTATCTCGCCGCATTCGGCCCGGCCACTGTCGCGGACGTCCAGACGTGGGCCGGCCTGACCCGGCTGCGGGAGGTCACCGACCGCTTGCAGCTGCGGCACCTGCGCGGCCCGGATGGCCTCGAACTGGTCGACCTGCCGGACGCCGTGCTGCCCGACGAGGACACTCCGGCACCGCCGAGATTCCTGCCCGAGTACGACAACCTGCTGCTCTCGTACGCCGACCGGCGCCGGGTGATCCCGCACGACCGGCAGCCGCCGCTGTGGCCTGGCAATGGTGCCACCCAGGGCACCATCCTCATCGACGGCGAGTGGAACGCCCTGTGGAAGATCACCAGAACTCCCGGCGGCCCCGTCCTGGCCGTCACCCCTTTCCGTGCGCTGACCGCGCCGGAAGAGGCCGGCGTGGCCGAGGAGGGCACCCGCCTCTTGGCGTTCATGTCTCCCGGCGCTACCCCTGACATCCGGTTCTTGCCACCTCTGTAGAACCAGGCAAGACAGCACGCGCGGACCCGCGGCGCCCGTTTCCTGTCGTCGCGCGGTCCGCACTACTTCGCGGTGGCGTCAGCGGCGGCCCGGCTCGGTCAGCGACGGCCACATCACGCGACCGGCTTCGATAATCGGGTCACCGTCGATGGTCAAGGTTCCGCCACCGCCGGCCGCACGGCGGAGATCCTTGACAATGTCCCAGTGCAGCGACGACATGTTCACCCCGCCGCACTCGGGGTAGGCGCGGCCCAGGGCTATGTGAACAGTGCCGAGGATCTTTTCGTCGATGAACAGGTCACCGGTCCATTGCTGAACGACGGCGCTCAGGCCGATGCCGAGCTCGCCAACCCGGCACGACCCGGCATCGGTGTCGATCAGCGCGCGGGCCAGGTCAGCTCCCCTGCGCGCCCGGACGTCTGCAACCCGACCGCGTTCGAAGACCAGGCACAGGTCCTCGAACTCGTAGCCGGCGAAGATCGCCGTGCCGGGAAAGATGATGTGACCGTCCACACGATCGTCCACTGGCGCCGTGGCGGCCTCGCCGTCGGGCAGGTTCGCCTCCCCCGCGAACAGGACGCCGCGGCGGCCTTCGATACCGAGGCGCAACTCGGTGTCGGCTGAGCTGATCGTGACTGTGTGCCCGTTAGTCAGGGCGTCCGCGACTGGCTGCCACCGCCGCTTGTTCTCGTCCCAGTCATCCAGGGCGCCCGCGAAGAACTCCGCCATGAGAGTCTGCGCCGGCACGCCGATGTGATCAGCCCACGCCGGCGTGGGAATGCGGACCACTGCCCACCTGGTGCCCTGCCAGCGAAGCGTGGAGATCACGCCCTTCGCCGCGCGCATCGCCGCCAGCCGCCGCGGCAGGTTCCCGATATCGCGACTGCCTAGGTCCGTGTCAGGCCAGAGCATGGCACGGAAGGACACGTGTACATCGGACCACTCCATAGCGGCCTTCTCGACCGGGGCGGGCTCGGCGAGCCGGCCCGCGTCATAGGCGGCCAGCGCCTCGTAATCGGCGTGTTCACTGGTGTACACCGTCTGCACCGCGGCGCCGCGACGGATCACGGTACGGATGAGCGCGCGGGCCGCGGGGAGCGCGGCTTCGTCATTGACGAACACGCTGACACGTGACCGGGCATCCACCCCGAGGCGGTCGGCCATGTGTTCAGCCAGTTCGGCCCAGCCGTGTGTACGCACGTTGATCATGATGAGTTCCTCAGCTCGTCGAGAGCGGTGACGATCGGCCGCGTGCTGCGGTAAAGCTGTTCGAACAGCTCGCGCTGGCGGTCATAAAGCGCCGCGAACTCCCTGCGCGGCGTGATGAGCATGGCCGGCGTTACCCACCGCCTTGAGCCAGAAGGCCCGTCGAGCATGCCGGCCGCCATGGCAGCCAGCATCGCGTCGCCGAAGGCAGCGCCTGGGCCGGTCACCACCTCCTGGGGATAGCCGGTGATGTCGCTCACGGCCTGCGTCCACACGTGATTCCTGGTGCCGCCGCCTACCGCACGGATCATCTCCGGGCTAACTCCCTCGGCGTCGAACGAGCGCAGGGCGGCCGCCGCACTGTGCGCGATAGACTCCGCGATCGCGCGGGCGACATCCCCGCGATTGTGTCGCAGGGATAGCCCGAGCAGAGCGCCGCGGGCGCCGGGGTCGAAGAGCGGGGTCCGTTCGCCACTGAGGTAGGGCAGGGCAAGCAGCCCCCGCGCCCCTGGCGGCGAGGTCGCGGCGAGATCAGCGAGATCGGTATAGAGGGCGTCGCCACCGTCGGCCTCCGGGGAGAGCAGGTCGGCGAACCACCTGGTGAAACTCCCCGCGGTCGCAGTGCCCGCCGCGAGTAGATGGGTGTCGGGGAAAAGGTACGGGGCCGGCCAGAGGACTTTCGATGTCCGCGCATCGTCCAGGACCTCGATCACGAAGTGCGACGAGCCGTACATGAGCATCATTTCCCGGTGCGCTGACACGCCGGCGCTCAATGCCTCGGCCGCCGCATCGGGAGCGCCCACGAGCACCGGAGTGCCAGCCGACAGCCCGGTCGCCTCGGCAGCCGCACGTGTGACAACCCCGGCCACGTCGCACGACCAGCCCACCTCGGGGACCTGATCGGGTGTCAGGGCGCCGGGATAGCCTTCCATGTTCCAGCCGAGCCGGCGTCGATCATACAGCGGGTGATAATAGGCCGCCGTCGCGTGGTCCAGGACCCATCGCCCGGTGAGCCGGCCCGTGACGAACGTCTGGCAGGTGACGAACAGTGCCGTCCGGGCGAAGATGTCCGGCTCGTTCTGCTCGATCCAGGCGATCTTCGGCCCGGCCGACTGCGAGGTCAGCGACGTGCCGGAACGCTCGAATATCTCCTGCTCTCCGAATGCATCGTTGAGTTGTTCGATCTGATCAGCCGCCCGGGCATCGACCCCGTAGAGGATGGCGTTGCGCAGCGGGGCGCCAGAGCTGTCCAGGGGAAGTACGCAGGGGCCGATACCGCTGATCGAGATCGCCGCCACCTCGCTGCGGGCCATCGCGCTCGCGGACAGCAATGCCTTGGTGACGCCCACGAATCCGCCCCACCACACGGCTTCCGGGTCGTGCTCGGCGTGGCCGGGTTGCGGCACCGTCACCCGGTGCGGGCGGCGATGACTCGCGACGATTCGCCCGTCCTCGTCGACCAGGACGCCTTTAGCCTCATACGTTCCGATGTCCACGCCGAGCACTACACTCATCGCGCTTCTTGTCCGTTCGTCCTGGCGGGCTCCGGGGCACCTGGTCCCGAAGCCGGATCCTGTGCTGTCACAAGGTGGAGCGGAAGTCGCGGACCGCGGCCATCAGTTCCCGGACGCGCGGCAGGCTCGCGCGGTTCTCGAATACGCCGCCCTCTTTGAAGTAGGTGCCCACGACCGCGCCGTCCGCGACCGCGAGCTGTTCTGCGGCGTTGTCGGCGCGCACTCCGGTGTTGACGAACACCGGCACATTCGCTGCCGCGTCCTTGACGATCTTGAGCGCCTGATTATCGGTAGGCGCGCCGGCGGTGAGACCGGAGACGCAGATTCCGTCTGGCAAAGTGGCGAAAACCGTGCTCTTCGTAATCGACTCCAGGCTGCGGTCGCCGAGGTAGCGCGCAGACTCGGGCACGATGTTGAACAGCAGCTTGACGTGGTCGGCGCCGATGCGGTGGCGGTGCCGGGCGACCTCTCCGACGTTGGTGTTCCATAGGCCGAAATCGCTGGCATATACGCCGGTAAAGATCTCCCGCACCCACTGCGCCCCGGTCGCGACCGCCAGGTCAATGGACGCGCGGCCGTCCCACAGCACGTTGACCCCGTATGGGACGGAGAAGTCGGGCAGCAGTTCGGCAATCACCCTCGCCATCGATATCGCCGTGATCGGCTCGGTCTGGGTGAGGTAGGGCAGGCTGAACTCGTTGGAGATCATCACCCCGTCGACCCCGCCAGTCTGCAATGCGTCGAGTTCCTCCTTAGCCCGTGCCACCACGGCGGAGATACCGGCCCTGGTGTCGTAGCCGGGATCGCCCGGCAGCGCGGAAAGGTGCAGCATCGCGATGACCGGTTTGGGGGCCGTGAATACGTCGGTGAGCCATGTCGTCATGAAGGTTTAAGCTTTCTGTTCCGGGGTCTGGCTGAAGCTGTCCGCGTGCCGGACAGGCTCCTGATTCGGGTGTGGTGCTGGCTGTTACGTCGTGGCGGACCTGCCCTGAGGTGAACGGAGGGTCGCGACGGGAACGATCTCCGCTCCGCAAGCCGCCGCGGCCGCGACGACCTCGTGTTGCGGATCGCCATCGGTGACCAGGATGTCCGCGGCGGACAGGGGAGCGATGTTGATCAGGTGGGAGCGACCAAGCTTGGTGTGGTCCGCAGCGACGATCAGCCGGTCGGCCGCGCGGATCGCCGCCCGTTTCACCGCGCTTTCTTCCCGGTGATAATCGGAGAAGCCGCGTCTGGCGTCGATCCCGGACACGCCCATCACGAAGGTGTCACAGTTGTAGCGGCCGAAGAACTCGATGGTTTCGGGGCCGACAAGGCTCAGCTCGCCGGCCCGGACCTGCCCCCCGGCCAGCAGCACCGTGGTGCCGGGTTCCTCGGCCAGCTCGACGGCGACGAGAACGCTGGGGGTGATCACGGTCAGTTCCAGGCCACGGCCATATATCGCCCGTGCGACAGCGAGGGCGGTACTGCCGCTGTCGAGAAGCACGGTTTCGTGTGCTTTCAGCCGGGTCACCGCCGCTTCGGCAATGTAGCGTTTGCTGACGGCTTCGGTGTTGGACCGGGCTTTGAACGGCGGCTCGGCGGTCTTACCGAGCGCGATCGCGCCCCCCAGGACCTTCCGCACGAGGCCCTCGGACTCCAGGAGATCGATGTCCCGGCGGATGGTCATCTCGGAGACGCCGAACTCGGTGGCGAGGGTGGCGAATTCGATCTCTCCCTCCGCGAGAACCCGCTCGCGGATGAGTCGCTGCCGCTCGTTGACGTCGACGGACATCGCGACCACTCCATCCTCTCAGGCGCACCACCGCACGGGCCCGACGCTGTGACTTTATAACACTCTAACCCTCTTGAGCCCTGGCTTCCACAGTCGATGGATGAGCTGGTAGATCCGCGGGGGCGAGTCAAGGTAGAGCCGGGCAAGGGAGGCCGCGCTGGGCCTGACAAGCCCCATAGGCTGCCAAAAGATGATAACGGGGCGTGAAGGCGGCCGATATCGGTGGCATAGCTCGCGACGCAGCGGCGGACGCAGACGCGGCAAGTGGTCTCTGTGAGGCAGGTCATACTCAGACCCCTGTGATCCCATTTCTCATGAGGCTATCATCACCTGTTAATTCATCACATGTGAGCTTCGTGACGCGGCGCCTCACGGCTGCCGATCGCGAGCCCCACCGGCAGACACAGGGTGTCCGGGGATCACCCGCCCCGACGGGAAAGGAACTCCGCAGATGAGGCTAAGCGGCAAGGTCTCTGTCATCACCGGGGCGGCCAGCGGCCAGCGGGAGCTCATGCGGGGCAACGGCAGAGGCCGAAGCCCGCTTGCCTGACAACCTCCCCGGTCAGATGGGCACGCCAACCTCAAATGAAAACAGGCATCCTTTATGAATAGTGCAGTCGCGAGCGAAGCATCTCGCCAGTCAGTGCTCACCAGGGTCGGCATCCCGAAGACGATCTCGTGGGGCTTCCTCGGGATCCTTTTCTTCATGGTCGGGACCGGCCTCGAGTCCGGTTGGCTGAGCCCCTACCTGGTCGGCCAGGGGAACAGCCTCAGGGTCGTCGCCGCCATGTTCTCCGCCTACGGGATCTGCGTCTCGGTGTCGGCCTGGCTGTCCGGAGTGTTCTTCGAGATGGTCGGAGGGAAGCGGACGATGCTGACCGCTTTCCTGCTCTTCGTGATAGGCACGATCGTGTTCGTGGGCCTAGGGATTGAGGGCAAGGCCGAGTGGGCGCTGTTCGCCGGCTATGCGATCCAGGGCTTCAGCTATCCGCTGTTCTCGTACTCGTTCCTCGTATGGATTGCCTACCGGGCCGATCCGAAGCGGATGGGTGCTGCCTACGGCTGGTTCTGGTTCGCCTTCTCCGGCGGGTTGAGCGTCGTCGGCGCGTACGGCTCCGAATTCCTCATCAGCAGCATCGGACACACTGCGACGCTGTGGACTACCCTCATCTGGGCCGGACTGGGCGCGTTCGCCATGATCATCCTCAACCGCGACGACGTGAAGCCACGGGTTACCGCGGGCACCTCCAGTCGCTGGAAGGACCTAGCGACCCTGGTCACGGTCATCAAGGCAGAGCCACGACTGCTCATCGTGCTGGGCGTGCGGATCGTCAACACGCTTCCCCAGTTCGCGCTCCCCGTCTTCATGCCCCTCTACCTCTCCGGATTCGGTTTCAGCACCGCGAAGTGGCTGAGCATCTGGGGCACCGTCTGGCTGCTCAACATCGTGTTCAACCTGGTCACCGGCTATGTCGGCGACAAGATCGGGTGGAAGCGAACGATCGCGTTTGTCGGTGGCTTCTGCTCCGCGATCTCAGTCATCATGTTCTTCTACGTTCCGCAACTGTTCGGGCACAACTACTGGGCGCTCATGATCGCCGGCATCGCGCTGGGCGCGAGCATCTCCGGATTCGTCCCGATGGACGCGGTCACGGCGAACCTCGTCAAGGACAACAGGGGGGCGTCGATGTCGATCATGAATTTCGGCGCGGGCCTTTCGACCCTCTTCGGCCCGCTGGTCGTAGGCGTGTTCACCGGACTCATCGGCTACACCGGGGTGGCGTGGATAATCTGCGGCCTGTACGTGTGCGTTGGCTTCTCGATCTGGTACGTAACGCCGAGAACCCGCAGCGAAACCGAGACGCCCACCATGGTGCAAGCCTCCCGGTAACGGCCTCAGTCAGTCGCCCGGCGCCCAGCCGCGGCGAGCAGAGGTGCGATCGCACTGGTAGCTCGTGCGCCCGAGAGGCCGCTGCTGGCCGAGTTCGTCGATCAGGTGCGTCAGTTGCCGGGCAGGAGGTGGAGGGGGGCGGGGCCGTTGTCGGTACGGCCGGGGGCGCGCCGGCGACGTTGAAGAGGACGACCGGCAGTCGCTTCTTGCGGAAGGCCTCGGCTGGCTCGGTCACGTTGGCGATGACATCCTCGACGGGGCGGGCCAGCTAGGAGCCGGTTTTGGCGGGCAGGGTGCGGTCAAGGACGGAGACCAGGACCAGGACCAGGCTGACTCCGATCATGATCCAGGCGATGAGGTGGACGCCGCTGTCGCTCACGCTGGCGTGGAAGACGATCCCGGTGATGGCCGACGAGGCGATCGAGCCGATGTAGCCGAAGGTGCGCAGCAGCCCGGAGGCGGTGCCGAGCTGATCGGCGGGCGCCTGGGCGTACAGGGCGGTCTGGTTGCCCGCGGACGCGAAACCCGCGACCAGGCCGAAGAAGAGCGTGATGACCACGACCCAGCCGATCCAGACGGACCCGCTGAGGAAGAGCACCCCGGCCGAGCCGGCCAGGCAGGCGGCGGCCGCGGCGATGAGCGGGCCGCGGACCAGGTTACGCCGCGAGACGGGCGAGACGACCAGGCCGGAGATCAGGGTCATCGGGAGCGTGATCAGGCCGGCTTCCGTCTCCGACAGTCCCCGCGCGGCCTCCATCCACTGGGTGATCCCGTACAGCACGACGTACAGGCAGAGCATGGCCAGGCCGAAGCGCAGGTAGGTGCGGGTGAGCGCCTTGTTGGACGCGAGCATCCGGATGTCGAGGAAAGGCGTGTCAGTGCGGAGTTCCCAGAACGCCAGCGCTATCCACAGCACGACGGAGATGCCTAGCAGGTACCAGTGCGCGGCTGGGAGCCCGAACAGGAACAGCAGCAGCGCGGTCATCGCGAGGGCGAACCCGGCGATGCCGGCCAGATCGAGGCGCACGGCCAGGTCACGCAGCCGCAGCGGGCGGTGCAGCGGTCCGTCGGGCAGCACCCAGGCGAGTGTCGCGATCAATGCGACCAGCGCGACCGGCACGTTGAAGAAGAAGACCGACCGCCAGCCGAGCGCGCCGACCAGCGCGCCGCCGAGCGGCAGGCCGAGAGACGCGGTCGCGAGCCCGGAGATCATCAGGCCGCCCAGGACGCCGCCTGGCGGCTTGTCCAGCCCGGCATCGCGAGCGCGGCGGCGGATCAGCAGCATCGCGGTCGGGTACGCGCACGAGGTGCCCAGGCCGATCAGCACCCGGCTGACCAGCAGCGTGACCAGGTCCTGCGCGAACCCGCCCACCAGCCCGCCGACGCCGACGCCGATGATTCCGGCGAGGAAGACCCGGCGCGGCCCGAGCACCTCGGCGGCCTTGCCCGCCGTGGGCTGCGCGATCGCAGTCGCCAGGTAGAGCGCGCTGACCAGGGCCGCGGTCTGCCCGACCGGCACCCCGATGCCGCGGGCGATCGGCACCAGCGCCGTCGCGATCAGCGAGCTGTTGACGGGATTGAGGGCCGACCCGATGAACAGCGGGGTGGTGAACTGCCACGGGAACGGGCGGCCCCGCCAGGGCGGGGCGCCGCTGGGCGCAGCGGAAGGACTCGCCTCAGGTGAGGCAGACATGATGGCTCCAGTCGCTTGTCGGGGCGGCGCTCACAGCAGGTCGGCGAGACGCTCGATCAGCGGCGCCGCGGCGGCGATGATCGCGGTCTCCTCACCGGTGAATGACTCCTCCAGGACGGCGGTAATCCGGTCGGACGCCGCGTTGCGCCCCAAGCGGACGGCCGCCAGTCCTTCCGGTGTCAGGCTCAGGATCGACAGGCGCCCGTCCGCCGCATCCGCGCTGCGCGCCACCAGGCCGAGCTTCTCCAGGCTCGCGATCGTGGTTCCCATCGCCTGCGGGGTGATCTGCTCGCGCCGGGCCAGCGCGGCGGTCGTCATGGCCCCGAGACGGTCCAGCCGCGACAGGGCCGTGATCTGCGGGATGCTCAGCTCGCCTTGGGGCGAGGTATCCCGGATACGGCGCGTAACCGCGCTGACGGCCACCCGCAGCCGGGTGGCCGTCTCCCGGGTCCCCGGCGCCTGGCTGTCATTTTCCTCAAGTTCACCCACGATTAGAAGTTTGGCATTCCAAGCCTAATGTTGCAACTCTAGGCTTGTGATATTGCCTGAAGGGCGGCGATGCCGGACCCGCTCCGGGCCGGTGCGGCCAGGGGCCGGCGGGGTGGGCGCCGGCGAGGTGGGCGCCGGCTCCGCTGGGGAGACCGGCCGGGTTGTCAGGCCGGGTAAGGCAGTCACCGGCAGCACGATCAGCCCGGCGGATATGACTGGAAGTCCCTGACGGCAGGCAACCCCGGTCACCCGCGCAGACGACCCCGGAAACCGACACCGGCCGATGCGGCCGGCCAGGTCTTTGCCCGTGCGGTCACCGACCTCGGCGGTACCCTCGAATTCGTCGTCCCGGCCGCCGGGTGCCGCGCTGGGCTCCACGCACAATCGCACCCCGGGTACCACGCCCTGTTCGACCAGGCCGCCGCTATCCGCTGCCTGCCGTCCACCGAGTCCACGCCCGAGTCCCACATGGCCGCCTGCAAGCTCATGGTAGACACCGTGGACGAGTTATGCGCGGTGTGGGACGTCAAGCCCGCACGCGCCTATGGCGGCACCGCCGACGTCGTGGCAAACACCTTCCGGGGCGATCCGGTCGAGGGTCATGTGCAGGCCCTGCGGCGGCACCGGATCGTAGTACGGGAAGGCGAGCGCCTGCTGGGACCGCGTAGCAAGGTCACAGACGGCCGCGTCACAGGCGAAGGTGAGGTACCAGTAGTAGGCGCGCGGCCCGGCAGGACCGGCCCAGTGGTTCCTGAGCAGCCGGATATCCCCGAACGGTCCCGGTCCTGGACGTGTCACGGCGTTCAGGGTAATCGTCCCGGCCTGGCAGGCGGCCGGGGAGTCCCCAGGATGCCCGCGATCTCGCGTATCTCCGCGATCTGCGGGGAGTTTCCCTGTATGGCTGTGGCCGCGCGGACGAACGCCGTTGCCCGCTGGTGCACTGAAACAACTGGCCGCCCGGCAGACACTTCCAGTGCCTCCCGCGCCAGCGTGCAGGCGTGTTCAAGGTCGAGGCTGCGTGGCCACAGGAATGAGGATGCCAGGTCGATCTTGACCAGCGACTGACTCCATGGTGACCCGCATGAGATGGTCTCCGGTATGGCCAGGCCGATGTAGTGCTGAACCTTGTCCGGCATTTCGAGCGAGACGTAGGCGGTTGCGGCGTTGCTGACCGCCTGGGTGCGGCTGTAGCAGCCGAGGGTGATGCTCGACGCGATCCCGCCGGGAACGTCGTTCCGCATCATCAGGTCGTCGGCCTCGCCGATAGCACGATGGACTCCCTGGGTGTCACCGAGTTTCCCCAATGCCCTGGCCGCTCCGTTGGTGATCAGCCGCACGCTCTGGGGGCCGTTTTCCGCGTACCTGAGCCCGTCCCGGGCGAGTTCGAGGGCGTCGCTGTAGCGGCCAGCGTAATCAAGGGCCGCCTCTGCCCAGGCGCGCTGGCTGCGCAGATATAGGACGAGCCGTTCATGTTCCAGCGTTTCGTATTGGGCAACCGATTCGAGCAGGTCGTCGCGGACCTGCTTGATGATCTCCGGGTCCATCTGAGACCTGTCCAGTTTGCGGACGCGGTCGAGGACGACGGTGGCATCTTCTTCCGCTTCTTCCGCGCCGGAGGCATGCGCTTTGCGCTCACGGCCCAGTGCCGCCGGCGTGGCCGGGTTGAGCGCACCATCGGCGCTCAGCGCGTCGCCCGAGTTCCGGGCTGCGTCGGGCTGCTCGTTTCGCTGGCCTGGCGGTCGCAGCCCGACGCCGAGATAGTTACGGGGGATGTTCAGGCCGGCGGCGACGCGGACGTAGACGTCGCAGTTCTCGACGCGGCGCTTGCCGTTGGCGATCTCCCTTACCCGCTGCTCGCCGATGTCGGTTGCCTGGGCGATCGCGGCCCAGCTCCACCCTCGCTGGTGCAGGAACCGGAACGCTGCCCCGATGTCGCGGCATGCTAGCCGGACTTTCCGGTGATCATGGTGTTTCTGGGGTGGTCGCGTGACGGACGCGGGACGATTGCGCTGATAAGAAGGCGTCGATGTGGCTGCGGCTGGCCAGGAAAGGTGTATGACCTAAAGTCATGGCGAGCTTGTACCCGAAGAAGATCGGCGGGAACACGTACTGGTACCTGCGGGAGATGGCACGGGTCGACGGCAAGCCGAAGATGGTGTCCGAGCGCTATCTCGGCACGGCGGCCGACATCGGGGCGCTGCTGGACGCGCGGGAGGCCGCGGTGCTGCCCGAACGGACCCGGCACCTGGCCTTCGGCGATGTCGCGGCAGCATGGGGAATGCGCCGCGCGGCGCGCGATCCTCACGCACTCCCCGGAACTGCACGACGCCCAGGCCGCCGGGTTCGCCGGCACCACCCTGGCCAAGGCCGGCAGGAAACTCGACGAGCTCGCCGCCCGGCTGGCCCGCGGGAAGACCCGCAGCCCCCGGGACAAGGTCGAGGCAGAGATCACCTCCGTCACCGCCGCCCCGTGGGTGAAACGGGTCATCCGCTGGGAACTGTCCGGGGACCAGCCCAGGGACCTGCGGCTGTCCTGGCACGTCGACGAGCAGGCCCGCGCCGCGCTGGAAGAGGAGATCTTCGGCAAGCACGTCCTGATCACCAGCCACGACGACTGGCCCGTCCCCGAGGTCGTGGCCGGCTACCGCTCCCAGTCCGAGGCCGAATTCGGGTTCCGGCAGATGAAGGACGCGCACGTCGTCTCCTTCTCGCCCATGCACCACTGGACCGAGCACAGCATCCGGGTCCACGTCTTCACCTGCGTCCTGGCCCTCCAGCTCGCCCGCCTCATGCGGCACCGCGCCCGCCGGGCCGGCCTGGACCTGTCCGTCCGCGATCTCCTGCGCCAGCTTGCCGGCATCGGCGAGACCGTCCTGATCTACCCCTCCGCCGGCGGCCGTCCCAAAGCCCGCCGCATGACCACTGAGCTCCTCCGGGACCAGCCGAGACTCCACGAGATCTTCGAACTCCAGCGCTGGGCTCCAGCCGCGTTAGGTCATACCCGAAAATACGCTCCCGCGAATCTCCGACCAGCTGAAACGCTTACCGAGGACGAAGATCACCGGAAACTCCGGCTAGGGGAGCGCGTCAAACGAGCTTGACGTTGACGCCGCAGTCAGCCAGCGCCTTTACCGCGACGTCGTCTGCCGCGCTATCGCTGATGAGCTCATCGATGGCGGCGGCCTCGCAGATCCTGGCGAATGCCACCTTGCCGATCTTGGAACTGTCGGCCACCAGCACGACGCGATTGGCGTGGGCGATCATCACGCTGTTGGTGTGCGCCTCGACCTCTTCGTGGGTGGTGCAGCCGGCTTTCGCGTCGATGCCGTCGACTCCGATGAACGCGATGTCGAGGTTGATTCCGACGAGGCTCGCCTCCGCGATCGGCCCGGATAGCTCATACGACTGGCTGCGTGCCCGCCCGCCCGTGACGATGAGCTTGATGTTGGGCCGCACGCCGAGTTCCGAGGCGATATTGAGCGCATTGGTCACGATAGTGATCTCCTGCCGGTCGGCAAGGGCCCGCGCGACCTCGGTCGCGGTGGTTCCGCCGGTCATCCCGATCGCCATGCCCTCGGACACTATCTCCGCGGCGGCAGCGGCGATGCGCCGTTTCTCCTCCGCGAAGCGGACGCCTTTGTACCGGAGGGGAAGTTCGTAGCTGACCGCGTGCGCGACCGCGCCGCCGTGAGTGCGCGCTAGCAGGCGCTGGCGTTCCAGCGCCGCCAGGTCCCGCCGGATCGTGGCGGGTGAAGTCGATAGCTGCTCGGCGAGTTCGCCGACATCGACCGTACCCCCGGCGGCGAGGCGTTCGAGAATAACGCTCAGCCGTGCTGACTTGTTCATAGTGGCGATTATCCTAGCTGGTTACCCGATGAGGTTAGGGCTGGGCGCAACCCTCAGCGGCCCGAGAGAACCTCACCGAGCAGGCCGTCCGCCGCGTCCAGAAGAAGAAACGCCGTTGCCCGCCACCGTTTTTGGGTGGCGGGCAACGCTCAGGCCTATGTCGCTGTCATGGCCTTCCGGCCGAGCCCTTTAACTGGCCGGGGTAATGCGATACAACGCCACGCCATACGGCGGCACGGTGGCGCTGATTGTGCTGCTGCTCCTGGTGACACTGTGCGTCCACAGGTTGTCCAGTGCGTAGCCAGGGCCTGCGGGCAGGCCTATGGCGGATGCGGTGGTTGAGATTATCTCGGACTGGGCAGTCGTGTTGAAAAGCCCGACCACGACATCGCCCCGCTCGGTCTTGGCGACCACTTTCTCGGTGCTTCCGTTCGTGATCATCGACGCGTCGATGCCATCCTGGTCGACGCCGAGGACGTCCCTGTTCTTGAGAAGTTGCAGGTCCTGACTGCACAGGTCGGTCGGGTCGCTGCCGAGAATCAGCGGCGAGGAGGCCAGCGACCACAAGCTGAGCACGGTCTGCCGTTCAGGGACCGTCAGCCCGTCACCGTCTGGGTATGAGACCGTGCCGAACGCGTCGGTGGAGCTGACGGGGTCGGTGCAGTTGCCGACCTCTACCGAGTCGAAGTCGTTGTACCCATCGGACTGCTGCCCGCCGTAGGTCGGCTCCCACAAGGCGAGGGTGTCGAACCTCTGCGCCACGTTGGCGTAGTCGGTCAGCCCGGTGCCACCGTAGTTCTCGATGTCGGGTGAGTATTCCCACTGGGTGGCGTACTTGTCCAGGGTGGGGCCGAGTGCGGTGGTGTAATCACCCTCGGTGATGTCCAGCTGCATCGGGCGGCCGGACTGCCGGATCGCGTTGGACCAGGCCTTGACGTCGGGCGCGTTGGCGTTGGCGATTCCGTCGAGCTTGACGAAGTCCACACCCCAAGACGCGAGCTCGTCGACGATCGAGTTGACATAGGCCTGGGCGCCGGGCTTGCTGTAGTCAATGCCCACCATGCCGCCGCAGTTGTAATTGTTCTCAGAGACGGACGGCTCAGCTATCTCGTCGGCCGTGTACGGCGTGCCCTTGATCGGCGTGTTCTCCGCCACCGCCTGCTCCGAGATGCCGGGCGTGAAGTAGATGCCGAACTTCAGCCCGAGGCTGTGCACATAATCGGTGACGACCTTGATGCCGCTCTCGCCCCCGGGGCCCGACGGGAACTTGGCGGAATCGATCACCCACCTTCCGTACTGGTCAACGTCCGGCCCCTGCGACCCTGGGCACAGGTACCACCCGTCATCGTTGTTGATGTACTGATAGCCGAGCGCCTCGAGGCCGCTGCTTTTCATCGCGCGGGCAGCGGCCTCGTCGTCGGCGGCGTCCGTTGTCTCCCGGTAGAAGCTCCAGCTGCTCCATCCCAGAACCGGCTTCAGGTCCGTGCCCTGGGGCGGGTTCGTTTCCGCCTGGGCGGCCGGCGCGCTCGCGACGACGGACAACGTAATGGGAATGGCGACGATCGGCATCGTGACCAGCGCGGCCGTGAAGGCACGCATCAGTCTTCTCATGAGTCCTCTTCATCCATCCATTGTGCGCCTTTGTGCGCGTTTGTGCGCACAATGCGGTAAACTACACTGAAATCGATCATCAATCAAGAGTGAAGTTGCATGATCGGGGTCAGGGGACCCACGAAGAGGTCGAGGCGCGTACCAACCGCGTGATGATCGCCCACGCCAGGTGCGTGGTGCTCGTGGCGGACAGGCCCAAGAAAGCTAATCCAATAGGAGCATTATTAGTGATCTAGATTGTTCATTTCTCGGGAGAGTTGACAAAAATGATCATCTCAGGTAATGATCTTGACATGCCCGAAACTTCGCTCCGCACCGAGATCTACTCCCAACCCGACTGCTGGTCGATGGCTGCCGACCTGGCAGCCCGCAACGCGGGCCGGCTCCCCTTGCCCGGCGAGCGGGTCGGCGTCATCGGCTGCGGGACGTCCCTGTACATCGCGCGTGCGTACGCGTTCGCGCGCGAGCAGGCCGGCCATGGCGCGACCGACGCGTGGCCGGCCAGCGAGGCACGACTGGGGCGCGGCTACGACCGGATCGTCGCGATCACCCGCTCCGGCACCACTACGGAGATCCTGGCCACCCTCGATCAGTACCGCGAGGCCGGCGGGACGGCGCCCGTCACGGTCATTACGGCGACTGCGGACAGCCCAGTGCAGGCCAGGGGCGAGGCCATCACGCTCGCAGAGTTCGACGAGGGTTCGGTTGTCCAGACACGGTTCGCTACCTCCGCGCTCGCGCTGCTGCGCACGCACCTTGGCGAGGACCTCTCGGCCGCGATCGCGCAGGCCAGGGAGATCCTCACCGAGCCGCGAGACGAGCAGGAGCGGTCGCTGGCGCAAGTCCGCGGCGCCGACCAGATCGCGTTCGTCGGGATGGGCCTGGGCGCCGCGCTCGCCGAGGAGGCGGCGCTCAAGCTGCGCGAGGCCACCCAGTCCTGGGCGGAGTCCTATTACGCGACCGAGTTCCGGCATGGACCGATCAGCATCGCTCAGCCCGGCCGCGCGGTCTGGGCACTCGGCCCGCTGGTCCCCGGCTTCTCCCGCGATGTCGCCCTGACCGGCGCGCATCTAGAGCATCACGGCATCGACCCGATGGCCGAGCTTGTCCGGGTCCACCTGCTGTGCCTGCTGCGGGCCGCTGACCTGGGCCTGGACCCTGCGACTCCGCGGAACCTCACTCGTGCCGTCATCCTGGCCTGACGCCGGCTCCGCGCGCGGCACAAGCGACCATCAAGGCACGCTCCAAGACGGGCAGTGCCAACCGCTGATCGCCACAGTCACTCCCAACCCGGCATGGGACGTGACCTACGAGGTGCCCGCTCTGCACCCTGGTGAGGTCCAGCGCGTCACCAGGGTGCACCGCAGGCTCGGCGGCAAGGGCGTGAACGTCGCCCGCGTGCTGCACGCGACCGGCCATGACGCCGTGGCGATCGTTCCGGGCCCGGCCGGGCTCGCCGCCGAGGCCGGCCTGTCCGAGGCCCGCGTTGACATGCCCACCGGACGGGCCGGCGGCGCTGCCGGCCCGTGGCTCGCCTGCGATGTCGTCCCCGGCCTGCCAGCCATCAGGCAGACGCTCGTCATCCAGGGGGACGACGGCATCACGACCTCGTTGTGGGAACCCGGCACCGAGCCGGATCCCGGCACCGGCGACGCCCTGTCCGACCGTGTCCGCGCCTGGCTGCGTCCTGACGGCCCGGCCCGTGGGCTGGTGGTATCGGGCAGCCTGCCACCCATGCTGGATGCCAGTCTCCCGGCGCGCCTGGCGACGCTGGCGCTCGGCGCGGCCGTGCCCGCCGTCATTGACACGAGCGGCGAGGCCCTTCACCATGCCGCCTCGGTCCGCGGCGTCATCCTCAAGCCGAACGCTGCCGAGCTCGCCCAGCTGGTCGGCCGGGGCTGCCGCGACCTGGCGGAGACAATCGGTGCCGCGCGCACGCTGCTGGCAGGCGGCCCGCTGGCCGTCGTCGTGACGCTCGGCGCGGGCGGGCTGGTGGCCGTCACAGGGGACGGCACGTGGCACGGCCGCCTCGCTGAGCCCCTGGCGGGCAATCCAACCGGCGCGGGCGACGCCGCCGCGGCGGCGCTGATCGCCGGACTCGCGGCCGCTGCCGACTGGCCCCAGATCGTCGGGGACGCCGTAGCGGCATCGGCGGCCGCCGTCTTGTCCCCCATCGCCGGCGACGTCGCTCCCGCCGACATCGCGCGGCTTCGTCGCCACGCACTAGTCAAGGAGGTTGCCTGACATGCCCCTTGTCCCCATGGCACAGGCCGTAGCGAACGCCCGTCCCGGTGGCCTCGCCGCCTTCAACGTGATCGAACTGGAGCACGCCGAGGCGATCGTCGTCGGCGCTGAGGCCGCGGGACGCCCGGTCGTGCTGCAGATCTCGGAGAATACCGCCGACTATCACGGCGCGCTGGCGCCGCTGGCAGTCGCCTGCCTGCGGATCGCCGGCCAGTCGGCAGCGCCAGTCGTCGTGCACTTGGATCATGCCGTCCGCCGGGACCTGGTGACCGAGGCTGTGGAGCTCGGCATACCGTCAGTGATGTTCGACGCTTCGGGCCTTGATTACGAAGGGAACGTGGCCGCCACCGCGGCAGTGGCACGGTGGTGTCACGAGCGCGGCGCATGGGTGGAGGCGGAGCTAGGCGAGGTCGGCGGCAAGGACGGGGTACACGCTCCGGGCGCGCGCACCGACCCGTCGCAGGCCGCGGCGTACGTCGGTGCCACCGGCGTGGACGCGCTGGCCGTCGCCGTGGGGTCCTCGCATGCCATGGTGACCCGCGACGCGCGCCTCGACAATGGGCTGATTCAGACGATAGCGGCGGTGGCGGGCGTGCCACTGGTCCTGCATGGCTCCTCCGGCGTCCCCGACGAGGGCCTGGTCGAGGCGGTGCGGCACGGCATGGTCAAGATCAACATCGCTACGCAGCTAAACAAGATCCTGACCGGCACCGTCCGCGCTGTGCTAGCGGCAGACCAGACGGGGGTGGACCCGAGGCGGTGGCTGGGTCCTGCTCGTTCGGCCGTTTCGCAAGAGGTGGAGCGGCTGGCGCGGCTGCTCGCCGAGCCGATCGCTAGCGCGGCCTGCGGATGCGGTGCCAAGTCGCGCTGATACCAGGTTCCCGGCTTGCCGCCGAGGCCGGCCGGGAACCTGCCGAGTACCGAGCCGTGCTCGGCCACCGGGCGGCGTGCAGCGACCTGCTGCACGCCGCCCGGGTCCCGGCCCTAGGAGGCCTGCGGTTGAATCACATTGGCTTTACCGCAGCGGAGTGACGCGGTACAGCGCTACGCCTTCGGCGGGGACCTTCGCGCTGATCTTTCCGGCGGATGAAATGTCGAACGTGGTCCGGCCGCCGGCTACCGTCGACTGGCTGCCCCACAGATTTTGTACCTCGTAGCCATGCGGGTCGGCCGGCAGCCCGATTGCCGCGGCCGTCGTGGAGATGGTGACGGGCTCGGAGCTCAGCTTGGTGGTGGTGTTGAACAGCCCGACGACCGCGTCTCCGCTGTGCTCGACCTTGGCGAACACCTGATGGCCGGCCGCGCCGTCGGGGGACCCAGCCAGTTCGATCCTTGACGCGTCGATCGAGTCCTGATCCACCTCGATGACCTGACGGTTTGTCAGCAGCTTGAAGTCGGTGGAGGACAGACCCGCACTGCTGCCGTAGGCGTTGGTCACCGACTTGGTCAGGTCGCTGCCGAGCATGAGCGGTGCCGAGCCCAGCGACCACAAGCTGAGCTGGCTCTCCGAAGCGGCCAGGGACATGCCCGAATCGGCGCTGCCGTCGCCGACCTCGATCGAGTCATAGTCGTTGAAGCCGCCAGGGCCGCCGTACGGCTGCCACTCGGCGACGCCGGCGAACCTGTCGTCCCAGTCCGCGTAGCTGGTCAGCGGGAAGACGCTCTCGCAGCCCGTGTAGGGCGCCACGTTGCAGCTATTGGCCGCGCCTTCGTCCGGGCCGTTGAGCTCGATGTCCGGCTCGAACTCCCACTGGTTGGAATACTCCTTCAGGGTCGGGGCGAGCGCGGTGGTGAAGCTGCCCTCGGTCGTGTCCAGCACCATCGGGCGACCGGACTGATGGATCGCGGCCTGCCAGGCCTTGATGTCGGGGCCGTTGCTGTCGGTGATGCCGTCGAGCTTGACGTAGTCAACACCCCAGGACGCCAGTTCGTTCACGACCGAGTCGACGTACGCTTGCGCGCCCGGAGCGCTGTAGTTGATCGCCATCATGCCGCCGCAGTTGTAGTTGTTCTGCGGCGTCTTGGTAGCGATCTCATCAGCGGTGTAGGAAGTGCCCAGGATCGGGGTGTTCTTCGCCACCGCCTGGCTCGAGATGCCGGCCGTCTCGTAGATGCCGAACTTCAGCCCGAGGCTGTGCACATACGCGGCGAGCGCCTTGATGCCGCTCTCCGACCCGACGTTCGGGTAATTGCCGCTGTTCACGACCCACCGGCCGTAGCTGTCGACGTTAGGACCCTGCGGCCCCGGGCACTGGTACCACCCGTCGTCGATGTTGACGTACCGGTACCCGGCCGCGGCCAGGCCCGTGGTCTCCAGCGCTTTGGCTTCCTCCTTGACCTGGGCCGCGTCCGCGTTCTCCCGCAGGAAGCTCCAGCCGCTCCAGCCCATCACCGGCGTCTGGTCAGGACCGCCCGGCGGGTAGGCGGTCGCCGCTCGGGAAGTCGGGGCGGTGGCAACGCCGCAGGCCAGCAGCAACGACAGCGTCGTCACCCCGGCCACTTTGAGGCGCGTCAGCCTTTTCATGAGTCCTCCAGCCATGATGCAGGTGTGGACCAGGTTCGAAGCCCACAGAGTGACATCATGACGGCCTGACCGCTGCGACGCCAAGAGTGAGCACGATATTGCGCATGAATTCGGCTGAACTTGCTCATAATGAGCATGCGTTGCCCTGCGTAGCCGGTAGAGCCGCATCCGAACGCCGTCATGATCAAGCAGGTACCCCTCGCCAGGGCTTGCGCGCGGCCCATTGCGAGCTCGGCGGCGCCAGCACGTCGGCGGGCCTGGGTCACATGACGGCGAGCTGGCCTCCGTCGATCACCAGGCTGGCCCCGTGAATGAACGAGGCGTCATCAGAGGCGAGAAATGCGTACGCCGCGGCCACCTCTTCGGGACGGCCGACCCGGTGCAGCGGGATTTTCTCCCTCTCGTAGGCCTCCTCGAAGCCGCTTTCCAGCTCGGCCGAGATCGCCGCGTTCAGCGGAGTGCTGATGTACCCGGGGCACAACGCGTTGACCCGGATTCCCACGGGCCCCAGTTCCACCGCCATCGTCTTGGTCAGCAGCAGCACTCCGCCCTTCGAAGCGTTGTAATGCGCGTAGTCCTCTTCGCCGGCGATCCCGTTCGTCGACGACATGTTGATGATGGCCCCGCCGCCCCGTATGGCCATCAGCCGGCTGACGGCCTGGGCGACGAGGAACATGCCCCTTAGGTTGACCGCGATGATGTGGTCCCAGTGTTCGGGCGTGATCGCCAGGAAAGGTTCCCGTCGGCCAGTCCCGGCGTTGTTGGCCAGCACGTCGATTCCGCCGAGCGCGCGGTCGGCGGCCTCGACCATGGCCGCGACGTCATCTTCCTGGCTGACGTCGCAGGCGGCTCCGGCGACGTCCCCAGCCGACCGCAGGTCCGCCAGCGCCATGTCCACGTCGGCCTGGTCCAGTCCGACGATGAAGACCCGGCATCCCTCCTCCAGGAAACGGCGGGCCGCGGCCAGCCCGATGCCGCTGCTGCCCCCGCTGATGAGAACCCGCTTGCCCACTAGTCCGCGCATCCGTGCGCCCTTCCTGGTTATCTCAGTCATGACGGTCAGACCCGCGCAGCGCGCATGGAGCGAACCGCCCGGTCGAACCCAGCCGGTCCGGTGGCCATACGGGCGGAGACCGGACTGAACCAGGCTACATGGAATCCGTATCCTGGTCTATAATTCCGAATCGTGGAACTCTGATGAAGGAGTGCTGGTGTCGGACAACAATGGTTCGCCAGTGAACAGTGTGGACCGGGCGCTGCGGATCCTCACCGAAATCAGCGGCGCGTCCCGGGGCCTGTCCCTGGAGGATCTGTCCGGTCGGCTAGGCGTCCCGAAAAGCTCGCTGCACCGCCTGCTGGCCGCCCTGAAATATCGCAGGTTTGTCGCGCAGCCGGAACCGGGTGGCCCCTATCTGCTCGGGACCGAGATGCTCGCCACATCCTTCCGTTTCTGCGACACCCTGGACCTGCGGGCACTGATACATCCCTACCTGGTCCAGCTGGCCGGGCAGCTAAATGAGACGGTGCACATGGCCGTGATGGACGGGGCCGAGGTCGTCTACCACGACAAGATCGACTCGTCGCACTCCATCAAGTTGTCCTCAGTCATCGGCGGCCGCAATCCCGCCCACGCCACAGGGGTGGGCAAGGCCCTGCTCGCCTGGACTTACCCTACGGACGAGGCGATCCGCGCGTGGGCCGCACAGTGGGGACCGCTGGCGGCCCGCACGCCGCGGACCATCACGTCCCCGGAAAAGCTCGCCGGCCAGCTCGCGGCGGTCCGGCGGCAGGGATACGCAGTGGACAGCGAGGAGAACGAAGCTGGCGTCCGCTGCGCCGCGGTGCCAGTTTTCGTCGGCCGTGCCGTCCCGGCGGCCGCGGTCAGCGCCAGCCTGGTGGGGACTAGAGCGAGCCTGGCCCGGCTCACCGAGCTTGGCGAGTTCCTGCGCGCCTCACTCGCCGAGTGGTCGCAGGAGCGCGACGGCGCGTAGACGGAACCCGCGACGCAGCACGGCCCGCCAGCCCACCCGGCCGCCCCGGACCGCCGGCAGACCGGCTGTCTGGCTTCGCGTGATTGCCTGAGTTATTGACAGTTTGTTGGGTTACGTGTGATGATGCTGTATAGGAATCACATTCCGTATGGCGGAATACATGTTTTGAACAGTGAGCAACTGAACCCGCCGAACTGGAAGGAAGACGACGATAACCAGGGCAGCGACGATCAGCAGCGAACTGCCGCCGCCCGGCCCAGCTGACTCGTGATGCGCGCCACCGTGACCCGCCGTCGGCGCCCGAAGGAAAGGACTGGC
Organism: Trebonia sp.; assembly: GCA_035948445.1. GTDB lineage: Bacteria > Actinomycetota > Actinomycetes > Streptosporangiales > Streptosporangiaceae > Trebonia. Next base: position 53,499 of record DASZJE010000077.1, read on the forward strand.
CCATGAAAGCCCTCGTCTACCGCGGTCCCTGGGACATCGGCGTGCAGGAGGTGCCGACTCCGGTGCCCGCGCCGGAGTCGGCCATGCTCGAGGTCGTCGCCACCGGCATCTGCGGCTCGGACATCCACGGGTATACCGGCCGCACCGGCCGGCGCCAGCCAGGGCAGATCATGGGCCACGAGACGGCGGCACGGATCCGCACCCTGCCGGACGGTGCGGCTGCGGCAGGCCTGCATGTCGGCCAGCTAGTCGCGGTGAACCCGGTGATCGGCTGCGGGCAGTGTGAGCGCTGCCAGGCTGACGAGGCGCACGCCTGCCCCAGCCGCAAGGTGATCGGGGTGAATCCGGAGATCCCGTCGGCCTTCGCCGAATACCTGGTCGCGCCGGCAGCCAACCTGGTGCCGCTGGCCGGCAGCGTCACCGAGATGGGCGGCGCGCTCGTCGAGCCGCTCGCTGTGGGTTACCACGCCGCGGTGCGCGGCGGCTGCAGGCCCTCCGACCGCGTGGTGGTGATCGGCGGCGGGCCTATCGGCCAGGCATGCGCGATCGCTGTCCGCAGGATGGGCGCGCAGGTCATCGTCAGCGAACCGAATCCCACCCGCCGCGGACTGCTCGAAAGGCTCGGCTTCAGCTCGGTGATCGACCCGGGCCCCGACTCCGCCGCTCTGGTCGAAGCTGGTGATGGCCGGGTCACGCTAGTGCTCGACGCGGTTGGCTCGGCCGACTCGCTGCGCACCGCGACCCAGGTCAGCCAGGCGCAGGGCCGCATCGTGCTGGTAGGCATGCAGGCGCCGAGACTAGAACTTGACGCCTATGCGATCAGCACCGCCGAACGCCAGCTGATCGGCAGCTTCTCCTACTCCGCCGAGGAATTCCGGCAGACCGCTGGCTGGCTGGCCGACAATCCCGAGCTCGACGAGCAGCTGGTCGACGCCCAAGTCGGCTGGTCGGATGCGCCCGAGGCATTCCGCTCACTGGCGGCAGGGGAAAGCACCGCTAGCAAGATCGTGTTCGTGCCAGGAAAGGACTGACCCGGTGAAGGCCCGCGAGGACCGGCTCGCCGATGCCGCCGCGCGCCTCCAGCGGCCGGGTCAGCGCCTGCCGTACCAGCTCGACGATCTGCGTGCGGAGCGGGGGACGTGAGCCGGCCCGGACGCGGACGGCCACGAGCAGCACGAACGAGCGCCGTAAGGCGTGCTGACCTGTGCATGATGACGCCGATCCCAGCTGGGTCGCGCCAGGAAGAGCGTCATTCCAGATTTGATCACTTTCACTCTTGTCAGACTGCCCAAACTTGATCTAATTTTGTGCGAAATGCGCTCAAACGATCAATCAGTTCGCAGGACCGGCCGTGGGACTGACGGCAACGGCGGCGTACAGCATCGGCAGTGGGAGGACCCTCATGGGAACCAAACGACAAGGCGGGCCGACGACGTTGGAGGTCAGCGAGAGAGGATTCATCCAGGCGCTGGGCCTCCCTTCCGCTACCGCCCTGAACATGGCGCAGATGGTGGGCATCGGGCCGTTCATCACGATCCCGCTCATCATCGGGGCGATGGGCGGCCCGCAAGCGGTCCTGGGCTGGGTGGTCGGGGCGCTTATCGCCCTGGTTGACGGCCTGGTCTGGGCCGAGCTTGGTGCGGCGATGCCTCGCTCTGGCGGGACGTACACCTTCCTGCGCGAGGCCTTCCAGTACAGGACCGGGCGGCTGATGCCGTTCATGTTCGTCTGGACGACGATATTGGTAACCCCTCTAATCATGTCCACGGGCATGATCGGGATGACAGACTACCTCAGCTACTTCTTCAGCATGAGTACCATCGAGAGCCACTGGATCGCGGTCGGCTTCACGGTGCTCACCGTCGCCCTGCTGTACCGGCGGATCGACTCGGTCGCCCGGCTGACGAACATCTTGTGGATCGGCATGATCATCACGGTGGTCGTGACCATCGTGGCGGCGTTCTCGCACTTCAGCCCGCACCTGGCGTTCACCTACCCGGCCGGCGCGTGGCACCTGGACGGCAAGTTCTTCACCGGGCTCGGCGCCGGCCTGGTGCTGGCGGTCTTCGACTACTTCGGCTACTACACCGTCACCTACGTCGGTGACGAGGTGCGCAACCCGGGCCGCGTCGTGCCGTGGTCGATCATCTTCTCCATCTTCGCCGTGCTGGTCATCGACCTGACGATGAACATCGGGATCATCGGCGTCGTCCCATGGAAGATCGCCGAGAACTCGACCGCTATCGGCACGACCTTCATGCTCCGGGCGTGGGGCAGGCCCGGAGCCGCGGTCCTCAGCATCTTGATCATCATCTGCGCCTTCGCCTCGGTGTACACCGGCCTGCTCGGCGCCTCCCGCCTCCCGTTCAACGCGGCCCGTGAGAACCTGTTCTTCAAGCCGTTCGGGCGGCTCCACTCGCGCATGTACTTCCCGCACATCTCGCTGCTCGTCATGGGCGTCGTCACCGCGATCGCATGCTTCCTCTCGCTGACAACGATCATCAACGCGCTCATCGCCCTCACGCTGTGGACGCAGTTCATCGCCCAGATCGCCGCGCTGACTGTCTTGCGCCGCAGGCAGCCCGGCCTGAAGCGCCCGTACCGGCAGTGGCTGTACCCGGTGCCGAGCATCCTGGCCCTGGCCGGCTGGATCTACATCTTCCAGGCATCCGGGTGGTCCGCCATCCGGGTGGCGATCGTGTGGACGGTCCTCGGCGTCATCGCGTTCGTCATCTGGGCCAGGTTCGAGCACGTGTGGCCGTTCGGCCCCAAGGAGATCCGGGAGGAGTTCCTGAACCGCGAGTCCGAGCCGGAGACGGTCAGCTAGGCCTTCGGCAGGCACTGTCAGCTACCCGCGAGGACCTCGCCGATCAGGCCACTGGCCGCGGCGATGGCTTCCTCGCGGGTAGCCTGCGCATCGGTACCCCCCGCGCGGCGGGTGGACAGGGCACCGCAGGCAGCCCCGAGCGCCAGGGCGCGCCGGGTGTCCCACCCCCAGAGGGTCGCCGCGAGGAATCCCGCGTCGAAGGAGTCCCCAGCGCCCACCGAGTCAACCGGACGGACCCCAGGGACAGCCGGGACGCGGATGACCTCGTCATCGGGCGCAGTGGCGAGTGCTCCCCGCGCGCCCAGCTTCACGACCACAGAGCCCGGGCCGGCGCTCGCCAGCGCCCGGGCGGCCTCCTGCGCGGTGCGCCGCACGCCCGGCGCGGGTCGCGTGCGGCCGACGGCGGCCAGCTCGACCACTTCCGCGTCGTTAGGCAGTAGCACGTCGAGCAGGCCGTAGATGTCGGATAGTCCCTGGTCCCAGGTCTCCGCCGGGTCCCAGTTCGGGTCGAGTGAGACCGTGGTGCCCGCGGCGCGGGCACGGCGGAGCAGGCCCGCCAGGCCGGGCCAGAGCCCGGATTGCAGGAAGTAGGCGCTGACGTGGACGTGCCGCGCCGAGGCGAGCAGGTCCGCCTCGATGTCCTCCGCGCGCAGCTGCGGGATCGTGCCCGGGTTCGTGATGATGGCGCGGTCGTCGTCGCGGATCAGGTGGATGCTGAGGCCGGTCGGCGTTCGCGATGTCGTCCGCACGGCGGAGACGTCGACGTTTCGCGCTGCCAGCGAGTCTCGCATGAACCGGCCGAACAGGTCGTCGCCGACCACACCGATCATCGCTACGCGCAGCCCTAGCCGGGCGGCACCGGCCGCGCAGATGCCGCCAGATCCGCCTATCGTCACGTGCGACTGGCCGACCAGGCGCTCCTGCTGGCCGAACGCCGGAACCACGTCGCCGCCACTGACCAAGAGGTCGGCGTTGCAGTCACCCACCACCACGAGGTCAAAATCGCTCATCATGTCCTCCACTACAAAAGGCGTCACTCCCCCCGCGACGGATGGCGGGCAGTGACGCTCGTCGGCTGCCGACTGGCCTAGCTGACTGCCACGCGGTACAGGACCACGCCTTGGGAGGCAACGGTGTCGCTGACGCCGCGTGCGGACCCCTGCCGGTGAGTCCATAGGTTGTCGAGAGCTGCTCTTATTCGATCAGTTAGACCAAATCTATGGCAAAATCGATCACAGTTTCAAGAGTAAATCTGCTCATATCGTGCATGCTGACTACTGGCCCCGCTATAGCGTTCTTCACCCGCATGGAGTGCCGGGCCCACAATCCAGCGCAGGCGGCCACAGCGACCTGCCTGCCACCGTCGCGGGCGAAGAGCTCCGCGCATCCATGCGGGCCGGCAGTTGGGCGGCGAAAAGGCCGCTCGGTTTCCAGGTCGAAGGCGGCGGTGGCGGGCAGTCGCACCAGGAGGCGGCTGCCCGCGTCGCGGGCCGGGACCCACGACTCGTGGCGCCCGGCCAACCGCGCCACGGTCACTGCTAATTGGCGGAGCAGCGACATGCCACGGCACACGACCACGAAGATCAGCTTCAAGCCCACAAGCCGAGCATCATCCCACTCCGGACGGACCAAGACCTGCCCGCCAGGCACCCGACCGCGGGACGAGCCGATCGCTATCTCCAGAGCATCTTCCTAGGTGCGTAGGTTTTCGGAACACAACATCGATCAACTGAACATCTCGCCAACCTCAGATCATCTCCGCGAAATAACGCCGTAAGAGTGCCTTGACTTACGTGCAAAGTGGGCGCAATCTCGGAGCCAAGGAGCCGAGAGTTCGCCAAATAACGCCGACTTTGGACCTATCCTCCCGCCGTCCACTCTTCCGGCGCGTGCCGCCTGCCACACGCCGCGTGCCCTGCATACCCGATCACGGAAGCTGACACATGTTCTCGAGAACCCTCACCTGGCGGTGGGTAACGCTGGCCGCGGCCTTTGTGCTGGCGGCAGCGCTCGCCATCCCCGGGTTCAGTGCCACGCCCGCGCGTGCGGCCACGCCCGCGCCCTGCGACATCTACGCTTCAGGCGGTACGCCGTGCGAGGCGGCCTACAGCACCACCCGGGCGCTGTTCGAGGCCTATGACGGGCCGCTGTACCAGGTCCAGCGTGCCTCCGACTCGACCTACCTCAACGTCGGATTGGAATCGACCGGTGGGGTTGTCAACGTGGCGCCCGAGAACTCGTTCTGTGCCGGCACGACGTGCACCATCACCGAGCTGTACGACCAGACCTCCAACGGCAACAACATGCCGATCTCGCCGGGCACTTCCTGCCCGGGTTGCAGTGGCGGGAACGCGGGCCCCGGCCCCGACGGGGCGGACATCGGTGCCCCGGCCGAGGCACTGCCGGTGTACGTCGGCGGCCAGCCAGCGTACGGGATCGACTTCGACAAGATGGGTATCGGCTACCGCGACGACTCCGCCATTAACCTGCCTACCGGCGCTGATCCCGACGGGCTGTACGAGCTCACCTCCTCCAGCCTTACCAGCAGCCAGTGCTGCTTCGATTTCGGCCAGGGCGAGACCAACGACTCCGACGACGGCGACGCCACGATGAACGCGATCTACTACGGCACAGACTGCTGGACGGGCAACTGCACCGGCCCCGGTCCCTGGGTGGGGGCCGACATTGAAAACGGCATGTACTTCAGCGACACCGGGGCGAACCCCTCGGCCTATCCGAGCGAGAACGGCACGTTCGTCAGCGCCTGGGAGGAGAACAACGGTTCAACCAACATGACCTTGCAGTACGGAAACGGCCAGTCAGGCGGACTGACCCAGACCTATTCGGGCGCGTTGCCGAGCGGCTATGACCCGATGAAGATCCAGAGCTCCATCGAGCTGGGCACCGGCGGAGACAACACGAGCCTGGGCGATGGAGAGTTCTTCGAAGCCGCCGACGTTTCCGGTTTCCCGTCCCAGGCCACCCAGAACGCGGTGCAGGCGAACATCGTCACCGCCGGCTATAGCCTCACGCCCCCGGGCGAGGCCCCCTACACCGGCACCGCTCCCCAGGTGCCCGGCACCGTGCAAGCCGCCAACTACGACACCGGCGGACAAGGTGTTGCTTACAACGTCAATTCGGTCAACGGCACGGCCAACAGCTACCGCGGCGACGGGGTCGACCTGGAGACGACCGGCGACACCACCGATACGACCGGCCCAGGTGCCGGCTACGACCTTGGCTGGACGGGCAGCGGGCAGTGGTTCCGGTACACGGTCAACGCGGCCGGCGCCGGCACCTACACGGTGAGCTTGCGCCTGGCCTCTCCCAACGGCGTAACCGACGGCCTGCACATCGCCAACCTCTCGGGTACCAACCTGTCGGGCGATATAAATGTCCCCGATACCGGGGGCTGGCAGGACTGGACGACAGTGACTGCCACTGTCACCCTGCCCGCGGGCACCCAGACATTGGTCGTAGACCAGGACAACGGGGGGTGGAACATCCACTCCATGAACTTCGCCGCGTCCGGCGTCACCTCGTCGTGGTTCGAGGTGGTCAACGAGGCCTCCGGCCTGTGCGCAACCGCCGCCGGGGGCTCGACCGCCAACGGTACCGCCGTGGAAGAGCTGGCCTGCTCGAGTGCGGCCAGCCAGCTGTGGAGGTTCATGCCGACCTCGGTGAGCGGCTACTACGAGGTGGTCAATGACAACTCCCAGTCCGAAGGCGAGAGCTGGAACATCACCGGCGGGGTAGGGGCCACCGCCCCGGGGGACACGCTCCAGACATGGAACTACGGAGGGACCGGCAACACCAACGCATTGTTCGCCGCCGACCTCGGGTCCTCGGGCAACTACACCTTCACCGCCGACAACTCGGGCCTGTGCATAGACGCCCCTTCCACCAGTAGCGGAGTTCAGCTCGAGCAGGAGACCTGCAACGGAACCCCGTCCCAGGCGTTCAGCCTGGTGCCCAACTCGGGCATCAACACCTCGTCGTGGTACGAGGTGGTGAACGAGGGCTCAGGCCTGTGCGCAAGCGCTGCCGGGGGCTCGACCGCTAATGGCACTGCCGTGGAGCAGCTGGCCTGCACTGGGGCCACCAGCCAGCTGTGGCAGTTCGTGCCGACCTCGGTGAGCGGCTACTACGAGGTGGTCAACGACAACTCCCAGTCCGAAGGCGAGAGCTGGAACATCACCGGCGGGGTAGGGGCCACCGCCCCGGGGGACACGCTCCAGACATGGAACTACGGAGGGACCGGCAACACCAACGCATTGTTCGCCGGGGACCTGCAATACTCCGGCTACTACACCTTCACCGCCGACAACTCAGGCCTGTGCATAGAGGCCCCTTCTACCAGCAACGGAGTTCAGCTCGAGCAGGACACCTGCGACGGTACCCCGTCCCAGGCGTTCAGCCTGGTGCCGTGAGAGCAGAGCAGACATTTGGTCCCGCGATGGCGGGACCAACCAGCAATGGGTAGCCGGCCACTATCTCGAGTCTGATCTGGGAGCGTTTAGCTTCACCAGGGTTGTGGTCGATCGCAACGGCAGCGACCCCCGTGGCGCACCTGCGTCACGGGGGCTGCAGCGCGACAACGCTGCCCGTCACGGTGCGCGTTCACCACCGTGCAGGCCTTCATCCAGCGCCGGCTGGGCGATCCGGAGCTGACACCCGCCGCGATCGCCGCCGCCGCGGGCTTGCCGACCCGGCGCTGGCCTCTGCCCGCCGATGACCGGTGCCTGGGCCAGGACCTGACCGAGACGGGACCTAGCCCGCGGCCAGGCGCCACGAGACGTTCGCAATAGCGGTTCTTGACCTGGCCCGGCGGGTTAAACGCAAGAGGGGTACGCGCCTGCGCCGGTCGGTGTGGAGTGTGCTCGGATGGGGACTAATCCTGATCGAACGCAAACGACGGGAGTCTGCAAATGACTACGACGGAACCTGCCTCCACGATCGGCCTCGACACCGCCGCGGAACTGGCCGCGCAGTTGCGGGTCGACTCGATTCGCTCATCGACTAGCGCCGGATCCGGTCATCCCACATCGAGCATGTCCGCCGCCGACCTGCTGGCGGTGCTCATCACCCGGCACCTGCGCTACGACTGGGACGAGCCGCGCCTGCCGGTCAACGACCACCTGATCTTCTCCAAAGGGCACGCGTCCCCGCTGCTGTACTCGGTGTTCAAGTCCGTCGGGGTCATCTCCGAGGACGAGCTGCTCAGCGGCTACCGGCGCTTCGGCCAGCGCCTGGAGGGACACCCCACCCCGATACTGCCGTGGGTCGACGTCGCCACCGGCTCGCTGGGGCAGGGGCTGCCCGACGGCGTGGGGGTCGCGCTGGCAGGCAAGTACCTGGAGCGACTCCCCTACCGGGTCTGGGTGCTGTGCGGGGACAGCGAACTCGCCGAGGGCTCCATCTGGGAGGCCTTCGATAAGGCCTCCTATTATCAGTTGTCCCGCCTGATCGTGATGGCCGACATCAACCGGCTGGGCCAGCGCGGCCAGACCGATCTCGGCTGGAACCTCGAGGAGTACCAGCGCCGCATGGAGGCGTTCGGCGCCCGGGTGCTGACCATCGACGGCCACGACCTAGCCGCCATCGACCAGGCGATGACCGCCGCGCAGGACGCGTCGGGCAGCCAGCCCACGGTGATCCTGGCCAAGACCATCAAAGGCAAAGGGTTCTCCGAGGTCGAGAACAAGGATGGCTGGCACGGCAAGCCGCTGCCGCCCGAGATGGCCGAGCGGGCGATCGCCGAACTCGGCGGCGTGCGCAATCGCGTGCTTCACGGCCCGCGCCCGGAGCCGGCCGAGCCGGGCCCGGTGCCAGACAAGCCCACGACCCTTCCGCCGCAGTCCGGCGCGGAGACCAAGCCAAGCGCGGCGCCTCCGGAGTACGCGGTCGGCGAGAAGGTCGAGACCAGGAAGGCCTACGGCGACGCGCTCGTCGCCCTGGGCGCGCGCGACGACCGCGTCGTCGCGCTGGACGGCGAGGTTAGCAACTCGACTTTCGCCGACGAGTTCGCGCGCGCATACCCGGAGCGGTACTTCGAGATGTTCATCGCCGAATCGCAGCTCGTGGCCACGGCCACCGGGCTGGCCGTCCGCGGCTACCGGCCGTTCGCGTCCACGTTCGCCGCGTTCTTCACCCGCGCCTACGACTTCATCCGGATGGGCGCGATCTCCGGAGTGGACCTCCGCCTGGCAGGCTCGCATTCGGGCGTCGAGATCGGCGCCGACGGGCCGTCGCAGATGGCGCTGGAGGACCTGGCGATGATGCGGGCCGTACACGGGTCGACTGTGCTGTACCCGAGTGACGGCACCAGCACGGTGGCGCTCGTCGACGCGATGGCCGCCACGCCGGGCATCAGTTACCTGCGCACCACTCGTGGCGGCTACCCAGGGCTCTACCCGCCCGGGGAGAAATTTCCGGTGGGCGGGTCCAAACTCGTTCGTTCGGGAACAAACGATCAGGTCACCCTCGCAGGCGCCGGCGTGACGCTGCACGAGGCGCTGCGCGCCGCCGAGATCTTGCAGGGGGAAGGCATCACCGCGCGGGTCATCGACTGCTATTCCGTCAAGCCGATGGACACCGGAACGCTGGCCGCGGCCGCAGAGGCGACCGGCGGGCGGATCGTGGTCGCCGAGGACCACCACCCTGAAGGCGGGCTCGGCTCGGCCATCGCGGACGCGCTGCTGGCCGCCGGACAGCAGAACCTGCACCTCGCCCACCTCGCGGTCCGTGAGATGCCGGGTTCAGGGTCCGGCGAGGAACTGCTCGCCTGGGCCGGGATCGACGCCGACCACATCGCCGCCGCGGCGCGCAAGCTGGTGGGCGGCTAGCGCGGACCGTGCCCGGCGGCGATGATGCGATCGCGCAGCAAGCCGCTAACTCACCAGAGGGCAGGCAGCAGCGCGATCGCGACCGGTAGCGGGGTGCCGATGCCGTTACGGCCGGGCCTCTTCTGCCGGGCCTGGGTCCCGGGCCGGACGGCGAGGATGAGGAGGCGGTCGCGCCGGTGCGGGGCTCTGGCGTCGCAAGCGCGAAGGCACGTCCACTGCGCGTCATACCCGAGGTCGGTTGTGTTGGCACGATACGTGTCCGCCTGTGTGCGTGTCGCGGCTGGCGCGGCGGTGTGCCTCACCCACGTTCAGAGCAGTGGTGAGGCCATGCCGATCACGTCGCCGATCAGTCGGGTGCGGAAGGGCCGGGCCTTGACGGTTTCGGCTTCGACGCCGGTCGACTGGGAGAGGTAGCCGAGCTGTCGTTGACGGATAGTCGCGGTGAGACCGGGGTCGAGGACGAGCAGGTTGTTCTCGAAGTTGAGTTCCAGGCTGCGCCGGTCCATGTTCGCCGAGCCGACCAGGGCGATCCGGGCGTCGAGGGTGATCGACTTGGTGTGCAGCAGGCCCAGCGGGTATTCGAAGAGGCGTACGCCGCAGGCCAGGAGGTCTGGGTAGGCGCTGCGACTGGCGGCGGCGACGAGCGGGGAGTCGTTGCGTGCGGGCACGATCAGGGTGGTGGTCACGCCGCGGCGCGGTGCGGCGCACAGCGCCCGGAGCAGGGCCTCATCGGGCACGAAGTAGGGCGTGGTGATGATCAGCTCGTGCTCGGCGGCGTACAGCGCGCTGACGAAGGAGTCCGACATCGGGTTGCCGGGCGTGGTCGGTCCGGTGCCGAACATCTGCGCGACCACGCCCTCGTGGTGCTGCTCGGGCTCCGGCGCCGCCGCGGGCAGCCCGTAGAGGTCCTCACCGGTCTCGGCGATCCAGGTGGCCAGGAAGAGGTGCTGCGCCTGTCGTACGACCGGCCCTTCGCAGCGCAGCAGGATGTCGACCCAGGGCGCGTACTTCGCCTTGACGCGGAACTGCGGATCGGCGCAATTCTGGCTGCCGCAGAACGCGATCCGGTTGTCGATGACCACCAGCTTGCGGTGGTTGCGCAGGTCGATCCGGCCCACCGCGAAGCGGCCCAGGCGGGGGATGTCCTCCAGCGCGGCGAGCAGGTGGACGCCGGCCTCGCGCATCTGGCGCCAGCGGGGGCCGCGGATGAAGTCGCGCGACCCGAGCGCGTCGGCCATGACCCGGCAGGCCACGCCCCGGCGCGCCGCCGCGCTGATCGCGTCGGCGACCCGGCCGCCGTTTTCATCGTCGAGCCAGATGTAGAAGCTGAGGTGGATGTGCTCGGTCGCGGCATCGAACGCCTCGATCAGCCCCTTGATCGCGGCGTCGCAGTCGCGTGTCGGCTCGGTCGGCGAGGCGCCCAGGTCGCCCAGCAGCACGACGCGGTTGCCCTGCGTCGGGCCGAAGCCGTTGATCGAGCGGCACAGGTCCGAGACGGTCGTGGCGACCGGATCGTCGGGCGAGGCGCCCGCCCCGCTCGGTGTCGCCAGGCGACTCTCCGCGTCGCGGAGACGGTGGGCCCGCTCGCGGCCGATGCTGGTCTCGCCGAGGAAGAGATACGCGACGACCCCGATGACCGGCAGGCACATGATCACCGCGATCCAGGCCACCCGCGAGGCCGGCGTCCGGTCCGGCCGAGTGATCGCGCGCAGCACGGTCGACAGGTGGATGACGAACCCGCCGACCGCGACGGCCGCCCCGACCAGGTCATCGGACGCCCCGCTCATCATGGCTCCTCACGCTCACTTACGCTCGGCCGATGCGACGAACGTACTGCCTGATCGTCCTGTACGCGTCGGGGCGACGGCCCCAGGGGCCGCCGGGCACCGACCCGCAGACGACGTTAGGCCACCTGGGCCCTGGCACTACACGGACCTGAAACCATATCGCCGGGACAGATCGATCTGCCACCAGCTCAGGGCGCGGCACCCGCATTCCCTCCATTATCAACACTGACGCACTGGCAATTTCTGTTGTACTGGTAGCTTCTGTTTCACTGGCTTCATGCTTCCGGGCTGCGGCTTTGCGGCTCTCGGCGAATACCTCGGCGCCCGTGCACGGGATCGGCGAGTTGGCGTCATGCAGAGATCGGCGACCAGGCCGATGACCTTCCCCAAGGCGTCCCAGGCGCCATCTCGTACGGCCGACTCCGGACGGGCACGGGCATCAGCCCGGCATCGAACCAGCACGCCTGCTTCTAGCTTCTGGCGTTATGCGAGATACGTCACAGAGCGTACGTTATGGTCATAGATTAGTATTTGTCACGTCATGCACTTAATGCGGAGACTGGCACCTCCAGCGCATGCGCGCACGCCGGTAACCAGTTCCCCGGCGTGCACATCTAGGGCCTGCCGTCCCAGGCAGGTCCCTGGAACACACCCTCACCCGGTCGGAGCCGTCACGTCGGTGCCCGGCCAGGGCGAGCCCACAGACCGGTCACAACTGACCGGAATTCGTAACGAGGTGAGTTACATGGATGTGACGTTCGCCGCTTCCGCCTTCCCCCCACTGGCTCTTGGCTTCTTCGGCTTGGGCACGGGTTACCTGATCTACGGGCCGCAGGAACTGGCCGGATGGCCGAAGACCGACGAGCGCGTGGACCGCAGCATGGGCGTGTGGGGCATCTGGATGCCCGGATTCTGCCAGTTCCTCACTGGCATCATCTTGTTCGTCGGGCTGACCTGGTTCCAGGTCTTTACGGCGAACCCGGCGCTGTACATGGCAGCGCTCGCGTTCACCGCCTACGGCATCCACTGGTTCGCGCTCGGCTGGAACCGGTACCGCGGCGGCACCGACCGGCGGACCAACGCCGGCATGTGCGTAGCGTTCATGGTGATCTCGGCGCTGGGCGCCACCGTCTTCTTCCACGTCGGAGACTGGCCGGTCGGGCTGTTGTTCGTCCTGCTGTTCCTGATCTACTTCTGCCACTTCTTCGCCTCGATCGGCATCGACCTAGCCGAGCGGGGGCTTGGCCTCTTCCACACGGTGGCCGGCGTCTGGCTGATGTACCTCACCTTCGCGGTCGCGGTGGACTTCGCTCTCGGATTCCACTGGGCGACCTGATCCAGGCCCGCACCGCGGCAAGCTTCGCCCCGCAGCCATCCAGCTGGGTACCAGGCGCCCAGTCCGCCCGGTACCCAGCTAAGGCTCTCATCAGGCGTGCCCGAGATGAGGTCATCGAGCCAGTAACGCTGTCGCTGGAACGCATAGGTGGGGAGTTGCACCCGCCGGGCCCTCAGGCCGGCGTACAGGCCACGCCAGTCCGGGCCCGCGGCGCCCGGCAGCACGCCGGCCTGGCCTGCGCGCCTGCGCAGGTTCGAATCCTGCCCTCTCCGCCCTGCACGGCCCTCCCGCGGACTGACGTCCGTCAGATCAGCGGAAGGGGACCGTGGTACCCCGATCTCCCTTCCCTTCCCCCGTCGGCTTGCGGGTATCGTCGCCGTTGCCACCCATCATGGCGAGGCGGGCGCGGATTTCCCCGGCTTCGGGGGCGCCGATAGCGTCGTAGCTGGCAAGGGCTTCCTGCCAGTGGTTACTGGCCCCGGTCACGTCACCGTCGGCATCACAGACGCGGGCGAGACCACCGTGCGCGCGAGCTTGCTGCTGAGGCAGGCCGGCTTCGGATGCGAGCCGAAGCGCGGCGGTATGGCATCCGCGCGCCTTGTCCCTTTCATCTCTGCGGAGGAGAACCTCACCGAGACCGTTGAGGGCGTCGGCCTCTTTCTGCCGGTCACCGACCTCGCGCAGCACAGGAAGCGCCTGCTCGAAGTCGTCGGCTGCCTCTTTAAGGCGGCCGAGGCGTTCGTGAACCTCGCCGATCGTCGTCAATATTCCAGACGCGAAGACCAGGTTCTTCGTTTCACGGCAGATGGCAAGGCCCTGCGTGAGGTACCGCTCCGCCTCCTGGTAACGGCCTAGCCGAAGATTCACAGTCCCGAGTCCGCTCAACGCCAGGACTTCGCCCTCACGGTCGCCGATCTCGCGGGACAGGGCAAGGAGTCGCTGCTGGTAGTCCTCTGCCTCCTGGTAACGGCCTTGCAGCCGCCGCGCCAGGGCGAGATTGCCGAGCGCGCGTGCCTCACCGACGCGGTCGCCGATGTCCCGGTAGATGACGAGGACGTCCTGCTGATGTCGTGCGGCTTGCTCATAATCGCCGAGCGCCGTCTCGCAAAGGCCCATGCCGCCCAGCGCCGATGCCTCGGTCATCCGGTCTTCAGCCTCGCGGGACAAGGCCAGCGCCTGCCGGTAGTGGTCACTGGCCTGCGGAAAGCGACTTTGCAGCCAGTCCACGTTGCCAATCAGCGTAAGCGCGCTCGCCTCGATGGCACGGTCACCGGTGCGGTGCGCGGCGACGAGCGCGTTGCCGAAGATGGCGAGGGCTTCTGGGAAGTAACCTCCGTTGCCAAGGTAACTGGAGAGAGTAATGGCCAGCCGGGTAGCATGGTCCGGCCAGCCGTTGAGGGCGGCGTGCCCGGAGACCGCCACCAGCGTGGGGCGTTCGCTATCCAGCCAGTCCCGTGCCGTCTCAGCATCGGGCAGCTGCGGGACTGGCGCGGCCAGCCCGGAGACGCGAGGGTGCTCGTCACGCTCGGCGGGGAACAAGAGGTCCATCGCGACCGCGGCCGTATGCAAGTAGTAGTCGAACATCCGGGTGAGAGCCTCATGGCGCTCCTGGCCGTCGTCAAGAGTGGCGGCGAGATCGCCCGCGTAACCGCGCAGCAGGTCATGCATGTCGTACCGGCCCCGTGAGGCAGCAGACAGGAGATGCGCGCGGTTCAGCTCGTCGAGCGCGCGGCAGGCTTCCGGCAGTGTCGCACCGGTGAGGGCCGCCGTCGCGTAGGAATCGAAGTCGCGGCCGGGGTGCAAGCCGAGCATCCGGAAGGTCCTGGCGGCATCCGGGTCGAGGCGTTCGTAGGACCAGGAGAACACGGTCCGTACCTCGGTGCGGGGGTCCCCGCCCGTGGTCAGCACGTCCAGGCGCGTGCGCACGTCGGCGAGTTCGCCGGTCAGCCCCGCCATCGGCACGGCTGGGCGGCTGACGGCAAGCTCAGCCGCCACGCGCAATGCCAGCGGCAGCCGGCAGCACTGGCCGGCCAGTTCGGCTGCCGCCTCCGGATCGGCGTTCACTCGTGCCCCGATCAGCGTCCGCAGCAGCGCGACGGCTTCCTCGAGCGGGAGCGCGTCCAGGTCCAGTCGGACGGCGCCGTCGCCGACGATCAGTCCGGCCAGCGCGTCCCGGCTGGTCACCAGTACGGCGCAGGACGGGGTGCCGGGGAGCAGGGGCCGCACCTGATCGGCCGATCCGGCGTTGTCCAGCACGATCAGCATCTGCTTGCCGGCCAGCAGGCTGCGATAGCGGGCGGCACGCTCGTCCGTTTCTGGCGGGATATCCCGCCCGCGCACCCCCAGCGACCGCAGGAAACCGGCCAGCGCGTCAGCGGGAGGCACCGGACGGCCGGGATCGTAGCCGCGCAGGTTCACATACAACTGGCCGTCGGGGAACCGCCCGGCCACCTGATACGCCCAGTGCACGGCGAGCGCGGTCTTCCCGACCCCGCCGGCCCCGCCGATCGCCGAGATCACCACGGTCCCGCGAACCTGCTCAGCAGGCCGGTCCAGCAGCCGGCTCAGCTCCTTGAGCTCGGCTGAACGACCGGTGAACCCCGGCACGGCCGCCGGCAGTTCCCGCGGGACAGCCGGCTCAGATTTCCCCTCCGCTGCCGCGGTGCCGGGCATCCCGGCGGCGATCAGCACCGGATCGGCGGACAGGATTCGCTGGTGCAGGTCCCGCAGGCCCGGCCCTGGCTCGATCCCGAGCTCCGCGATCAGGACGTCGCGGGCACGCTGGTACCCGGCAAGTGCTTCCGCCTGGCGGCCGCACCGGTAGAGGGCGAGCATGAGACGGGAGTGGAAATTCTCCCGCAACGGGTAACGTGCGGTCAGATCGCGCAACTCGGGGATCAGCTGCTCGTGACGGCCGTCGTGCAGATCGCCCTCGATCCGCCAGTCCAGTGCCTGCACATGCAGCTGTTCCAGGCGCGGCACCCACCGATCCCGCAGCAACTGGGACGAGATATCGGCGAGCGGCGTGCCGCGCCACAGGCCCAGCGCTTCGGCAGCGGTCCGCGAGGCCTGCGCCCACCGGCCGGCGCTGACCGCGGCCCCTGCTTGGCGGGTCAGCATCTCGAAGCGTGCCGCGTCCAGTTCGTCTCCGGTGACCTCGATCGCGTAGCCGGGAGCCCGCGTCACGATCCGCGCCGCGGCCCGCGGATCCAGCCGCCGCCGCAGTCGCATCACCAGGGCACGGATCGCATCCGGCGCCCCGGCGGGCGGCGCGCCGTCCCATACAAGCTCCGCGATTTCATCAGCCGACACAGGCTGATTCGCTCGCCACAACAGCACCGCCAGCAATACCCGCAAACGAGTCGCCGAGATGGTGCCGGGCCCACCGAAATTCCCGGCGATCACTTGCAAAGACCCGAGCACCCCGAACCACATGATGTCTCCAAATTCGACATGACTCCATGCAAGATCTGCTCAACGGCACTTTATCATGCACTTATCACACAAATGTCATGCCTCTCTGCCAGCCTGCACACGTGACCAGATTCCGCGAATATGACCGGGTATCCGGCGGGGTCCGGTGATGCCAGCCCTGACCGCACTCACACTGCCGGGCCTGGGGCGCCGACGTAATCGGCACGGGAGTCTTCATGGCGAACAAACGGACGCGTCAGCGTATTACCGTCGCGTTTCTCATGATGCTCCGGGCTGATGGCACAGGACATCCCGCCGCCGGCGTAGGCATTGATGGCGGTATGTGTCCTTTCATGTGCACTGAGTAAGCCTAAGAGAAGGTGATCGACCATGAGGAAGCGCGTTGCGGTGGTTGCCGCATCGTTCATTACCGCTGCCGCGGCCGCCGTGCCCATGACCGCGCCCGCCGCGCACGCTGACCCGCCGCCGTTCGGGCAGCTTCCGGTGATGGGCTACAACACGTGGTACCAGTACGGTGCCGGGGCCACCCAGGCCGACGTGCTCCAGCAGGCGGACTACCTGGTGAGCAGCGGGCTCGCCGCCGCGGGCTACGACACCGTGAACCTGGACGACGGCTGGATCGCGTCCGCCCGCACCAGCGACGGCTCGCTGACCTGGAACACCACCGAATTCCCGGACGGCATCCCGTGGCTGGTCAGCCAGATTCACGCGCTCGGCCTCAAGTTCGGGATCTACGAGGCCATCGGCACCCGGACGTGCCAGGGCCTTCCCGGCAGCGGAGGGACCACCGCGTCGGACAACCACTACGCGCAGGACGCTCAGACGTTCGCGGACTGGGGAGTCGACTTCGTGAAGATCGACGAATGCGGCGGCCTCCCGGCGGATACGACCCTCGCCTCCCTTACCGCCGCGTTCGAGCAATATGGCGAGGATCTGCGCGCGGACAACCCGAACGTCGTCTACAGCGAGGAACTGCCCATTTACACGCTCGGGCAGTCCGACTTCACGCAGGCCGTCCAGTCCTCCTCCGCCTTCGCCAACATGTGGCGGGTGGCGGCCGACGAAGACCCTGATGATTCCGCGTCGGACACGATCCTCGGTCATCTGGCCGCGGACCTGCACCTGCACGCCTTCGCCGGCCCCGGCCACTGGAACGACCTCGACATGCTCGTTCCCGGCACGCCCGCGGCACACCCCTTCGGCTGGTCGCTCACCGACGAGCAGAGCCAACTCTCCGTCTGGGCGGAAGAGGCCAGCCCGCTGCTCATCTCCACAAACCTGACCACCCTGACCCCGGACGAGCTGGCAGCCCTGAAGAACCCGGACATCATCGCGATCGACCAGAGCGGGTCACAGCCCTCCACGGCCGTGACCAGCGGGAACATCGAAGCGGTAATTAAGCAAACCGACATCGGCACGGCGGTCCTGCTCGCGAACCTGGGCACGGGCTCGGGCACGGGCAGCTTCACGCTGTCCCAGCTCGGGATCAGCGCGTCCGAGGCAAGCGGCTACAACGTCTGGAAGAACGAGACGACCACCTTCAGCGGCGTTAGCGTCACGCTCCCGGCGGGACAGACCGAAACACTGGTGATCAATCCCGTGAGCTAACGCGATTCACGATCTGCGTCCCTCCGGGTTCCACTTGCCGACAGCAAGAAAAGGCTGGAAATAGAAAATGATTATGACAAGGAATGCGAGAAGGCAGAGCGAATGTTTCGAAGGAAAATTATTAAGACGGTCGCGATCATGCTGGGCGCGGTGCTGGCCGGCAGCGGGATCACGCTGGAGGCGGGAATGCCCGCGAATGCGAGCACGATAGCGCGTGCCAAGGCGAGCCCGGCGGTGGAGAACTGCGGCACGGGGGCAGCGCTGACCCGGCCCAGCAAGCTGATCCTCACCTGCGCCGACGGCCGCATGACCGCCAGCCAGTTGCGCTGGCGAAGCTGGAACGGAACGGAGGCGAGCGCGACCTCCACCGTTACCTGGCTGGCCAGCGCCACCCGGAGAGGCCGCACCACCGCGAACGTCACCCTGTCCGACCCGGTTCGCGAGACCGACGGGAAGGTTCTGTTCACGAAGCTGAACCTGCGGGTGACAGGCGCCACGCCGCGCGGGTTCATTCGTGATGTCACCTTCAGCGAGGCACCCGTCCCGCCGTCCCCGGTCAATGCCGCCGTACCACCGGAACTGAGCCAACGGTCCCTTTCGCCCGCGGCGGTCGCCGCGGGCAGCGGCACCCTGAACACCGCCGCCATCGGGGGATACTGGGAGCTGGCGGGCGGTCCGTCGTCCGTGGCCGAGACCGCGGAAGCGGTTACCGGCGCGGAGGCTTCCTTCGAGCCCGGCATCATCCAGCCGGGCGAGCCGTACTCGACCACCGGCTGGGGTCTGTGGCAGATCACCCCCGGGGATTCGGTCCCCGCCTACGGTGAGGACTACCAGCTTCTGGACCCGTGGAACAACGCCGAGGCGGCGGTCAGCAAATACGACGCGGCCGGCGGCCTCACCCCGTGGACCACCTACGTGGACGGCGCCTACGAGAACTACTTGCAAGACGCCTCCGCCCCCGACACGGACTTGACCGACCCCGGCCAGTACGACCCGATCAACAGCGGCCCGTCCGGCACCCACAACAGCTCCGAACCGGGCAGTACCTACGGCCCGGCGATCCCTGGCGCGCCGCAATTCGCGTTCAAGGTGGCGTTCCAGGACAACGACAACGTCCTGGCCGGATACAGCAACAGCGGCTCGAGCTTCACGACCACCGCCGGGATGAAGGCCGGGACCTCCCCGTCGGTCACGAATCTGTCCAACGGCACGTTCGAGGCGGCGTTCGAGGCGAACAATGACGACCTCGCCCTGAGCCTGCTCGGCGGCAGCACTGTGAGCACCAGCCTCGGCATGGACGCCGGCACCAGCCCGGCGATCGCGGCGCTGCCCGGCGGCGGCTGGGTCGCGGCGTTCCAGGACAACGACAACGTGCTGTACATCTACAACTCCCAGGGCGGCAAGATCAACACCGATCTGGGCATGGATCCCGGCACTAGCCCGGCGATCGCGGTCGAGTCCAACGGCAGCTACAAGGTCGTGTTCCAGGACAACGACAATGTCCTGGCCGGATACAACTCCAGCGGTTCGAGCTTCACGACCACCGCCGGGATGAGGGCCGGCACCAGCCCGGCACTGGCCGCCGAGCCCGACGGCAGCTACGAGGCCGCTGCCGAGGCCAACACCAGCGACCTCGTCACCTTCCACATCGGCAGCGGCGTCACCGTCAACACCACCACGCTTGGCATGGACGCCGGCACCAGCCCCGCCGTCGCGGCCCAGTCAGACAACAGCTTCGAGGTCGTGTTCCAGGACAACGACAACGTGCTAGCCGGATACAACTCCAGCGGCAGCAGCTACACCACCACCTACGGCATGAAGGCCGGCACCAGCCCCGCCCTCACCGCCGAGCCCGACGGCAGCTACGAGGCCGCCTTCGAGGTCAACAACGACAACCTTGGCACCGTCCACATCGGCACCGCGCTCTCCGTCAACACCACCACCCTCGGCATGGACAATGCCACCAGCCCTTCCATCACCTACTGACGACAACAGGATGCCGCCTCGCCAGCGGTCCGCTGGCGGGCGGCATCCTGCCTCAGGCTATGCCGATCGAGAGAAGTCCTGGTACCAGGGACTACTAAATCGAATCTTCGGCGAAGAATTGCTGATACCAGTTCTCATCATTGCCGCATGCGGTGACGTGGAGTCCCAGCGTGCCCTCGTCGTACCCCAGGCACAGGCTGGTGTTCCACTCGCTGCGGAAAATGGTGCGCGACGTGGCGTCGACGTATTCGTTCTCCCAGGTCTGGTAGGAGGCATCGTTGCATGTAGCCTCGATGACCTCGTCAGCAGCGCTTGAGTCTACCTCCATGCACAATCCGGCGCCGGCGGTGCCCGCCTGTTCGATTTCGGCAGCGGGCTCGCCGGCGCCTGGGTAGATCCAATGAGTCATGGATACGTTCGCGGTCGTTCTCATCGCGATCAGTGCCCCCGACCCGTTCGCGTAGGCACAAACGGGGCTGCCGCCATCGGCCGCGCTATCAGTGCACAGGAAGGATTCCGAAGCTGCCGACGCTGTGCCGGAGCCGATAACTCCGACTCCGGCGAGGGCACCAACCAGCATCGTGCCGGACGCCGCCAGCGCGGTGATTCTGCCAAGTTTCATGTACTTCCTTTCGGTTGGCCTGATGCCTGACACCGTCTAGCAGGCTCGCACGCACCCGTGACATTTGCGTGATAGCCGCGCGATAGCGCGTGATCAAGCCAGGTACAGAGAGGCCGGAAACTACCCGCAGGTGCCGAAAACCCTGTGCCACCAGACGGTATTCATGAATCAAGAGATGGATGTTACTGATGATTCCGGATTGGCGGCTGAGGAAATTCCAGCTTGAAGAAGGAATGGATCGCGCAGCGGTTTCTCTCATACATCATCTCCGCGGGCGCAGCCGGGTCGCCAACCAGGGAGAACTGCGGCGTCGAGTCGTCGGCGAGGTAACCAGCCACGGGAGCGAATCCTTTTCTCGCGACGAAGTGATTACCGGGAAAATACTCAGGTGCCGCCACATTCATGCACCGGAAGATTTCCGAAGTTTCTCCATATTTTCTTAGTAAATCTAAGGCGGATACAGTAGTAATAACCCCTGGGGGGCGGGATGGAGCTGACGGAACGGATCACCAGCCGGATAGCCGAGCTGACCGGCGAGGCGTAACTGCCGCGTAAGCAGTTCGCCGACGCCGAGCGCGAGCTGGAACGGCTGGTGATAGCCGGGCAGGTCATCACCCAGCTCACGGCCGACGACGCCCCCGCTGGCGGGCCGGCCAGCGCCGGGCCGGCGCAGCGGGGCTTCGGGCTGCTGGTGCCCCCGCGCAGCCAGGCCTCCGGCACGGGCGACCTGCCCGGTGACTACCGGTCGCTGGCCGAGGCGGTCGCCGCGGTCGCGGCCGAGACCGGCGGGCCTGTGACCTGCGTGATGGCCGCCCAGCGGGCCGGGATCGACGTGAGCGGCCGCCAGGCCGAAAACGTCCGCGCCAAGCTCAAGCCAGCCCGCCGAGGGCACCTCGCTTGTCTATCAATGCGCGCTGCCGCCATCGCGCCAGATGCTCACCTTCATCGCCGACCTGCTGCGCGCCCGCCTGAAGAAGATCGGCTTCAGGTGGCGCAAGCTGCCGCTCGGCAAGATCGCCCTCATCGTGCTGGCCACGCTGCGCCACGACCACCCCACCAGGGCCCGAGCCCCCGGTCCAGACCGCGGGATCTTTCTCCGCCAGGTCGATGCCCTCCCGGAGAATGGCACTGGATGCATACGCCGAGATCGGCACGTCCTGAACGGTGCGGCCGGTCCGGTGCCGACCTCAACTCGATTTAACTCTGCGCGACAGCGGTTTCACTTTCAGTACTGGAGGAAATACTGACCGCGACCGCTGTTCCCGAGGGTCATGTGATGAACAGTGTCAGGCAGATGCCGCAAGGATCTCACTGGCCAGCTGCGCCACACACGACTGTGGATCCTACGCTGCGGGCAATGTCTCGGTGTGGCGTCATAGCGGCCAGACCTGCGGCTCCCTTGCAGGCAGGAAAAAGCCTGCCTGATCGCCACCAATGCGAAGCTCGCCAACAGATAGGTTCAGCACACCATGCGGAAGAACTACTACCAGGACTTGTCAGCGGACTACTCGAAACCCAACACCGTGGACGCCGAAGCCTCCGCTAAATTGATTGCGATGGCGGAGAAGTTCGCCGTAATGAAGGAGGCGCTCCTTCCCGAGGTGAACGAGCAGTACACCCGGGAGCAGATCGAACGTGAGAACAAGGAATGGTGGCCCACTCACTGCGAGGCCCTCCGCCAGGGGCGAGGCGATATCCTCACAAGCGAGTACCGTGCCGATCTCGTGTATTTCTGCCAGGACGGACCGTACTACGGGCTCGATGAGCAGAAGGGCCGCGAGAAGCACTGGTGGGCGCTGTTGGCGCAGCCAGGCGTGACCATGATATGGCCGATTGTCATGTTTCATCAGGAATTCGTCCACTTCGAGTGGTCATGCATGGACGACATCACCAACGAGACTATCGCCAAGGGTACGGTGTGCTGGGTACGGCGGGGTCACAGGGGTGGCTGCCACTTCAAGAGCGAGCAGCTGACGTTCTACCGCGACGTGTTTGCGCCCGAGTCGCTGCTGTCCCGCATTTCGGCCTTACAGCACGAGCGGAGGCGAAACGCACACTATCTGTCCGGGCAATGAGGCTGAGCTCCCCCAGGAAATGGCGAACCCCTGGTAGTTGAGGCGGTTAGCCCTGACAAAGCCGGGACGTGCCAATACTGCCAGATGGTGCGGGTCCGGCGAGCGTGACGGAAAGGAGCACGCGAGGAACCGGCGTTATTACGTCCTTCAAACCGATACCGGCTCGAACCTGGCGGATCTGGGCCGGATGCGATGCGTCTCGCCACGAGCTTCGCAGCGGGAACCTCCGGCGGGCGCTGTTCACCGTGCGCCGGGAGGCCACGGGGAATGTCTGCGGCGTACTCGCGACGATGCCGTCGGGGCACAGCCGGGCTCCTACTCCGCCGATCTGACAGCAGTGAACACGGGAACCGCCCGGTCGCGGTTCCCGGCAAGCGGGCACCCTGCCCGCGGGCCGGCCGCCGGTTTGATGACCTGTTCAACCTCGTGCACGACCCGGCGACGCTGTTCCTGGCGTACTGCCGGGTTGCGGGCAACCGGGACGCGAAGACGCTCGGCGTCGACGGCGTGACCGTCGCGCTGGTCGAAGAGCGCATCGGCGTCCCGGGGTTCCTGGATGACCTGCGTGCCGAGCACGGCACGGTCAGCCCAGTCCGGCCGCGGGCGCGACCTGTCGGCGCAGCACCGCGACCTCGTGCCGCAGCATACGGCAGCTCGAACCATGTAACCGGCCGCGAGCCGCGCGAGCGGGATGCCGCCCAGGTACGGGACCAGGTACCCGCGCACGTGCGCCGCGTAGCGGCGGCGGGTCGAGGCCCTCAGCGACACCCGCGAGGTCAGCCGCTGATACAGCCGCTCCCCCGTCGTCAGTCCCGGATCTGGTGCCGACGGGGACGCGAGCGCCTCCAGCACTGCGGCCGCTGCCTCCCTGGTCCCGAACTCGCCGCTCCGCACCCGCCGCCGGGTGCGGAGCGGCCAGTGCCAGCCGCCAAGCTGACTCGACGCCAGCTCCGGCGGCGACATGGTCATGCTGACGCCCGGGGCCGGGGAGCAGTCGCGCCCCGCCCGCCGGCCCGGCGCCGACCTCCGCTCGGCTTTTACTCTGCGTAATAGTGGTTTAACTCATGGTACAGGAGGGAATTTCTGGGGTTGGCGGGTACCAGCGTCAGGCAGGATGCCGCGGGACTCGCGCTCATGGCATAGATGTTCGCCGAGTCGGGCGACAAGCTCCGAATCTTCAACAACTGCGTGAAGCGGCAGGCCGCCACGCGCCTGGCGCCAGGGAAGTTCACCGGATGTCGCCGAGATCGTCGGGCAGATGAATGCTCGCATTGACAAGACATCGGGGAGGGGACAATCGCATGCCGCGGATAGGTGTCCTTATCGAAGCCCATTACGACGAGACGGAGTTCAATCTTTTCAACGAGGTTTTTACTAAGGACGGTTACGAGCTCGATTACCTCTCGTACCTGTGGGGACAAGACAGCCTGAGGTTCGAAGGCAACGATCACACCAGCGAGGTAGAGGTCAGGACATGCGTCACCACGGCGGATGTTGCTGACTATGACGCGATCATCCTGATCGGCGGCTACGCCATGGACCGGCTCCGCTACCAGGAAGAAGTCATTAAAGGCGCTCCCAATATCGCCCCGGCCGTGAACTTTCTGCGCGCCGCGGTATCGGCGATGGACGAGGGGACCCTGAAGATCGGGACAATCTGCCACGCCTTGTGGTTGTTCTGCGCGGACAACAGGCTGCTTACCGGGCGAAAGGTCACCTGCGCTCATAACATCGTCTGCGACGTGGAAAACGCGGGTGGCGTCGTCGAGTACGAGGAAACGCGGACGAAGAACATCGTAATCGACGGCGGATTGATCTCCGCGAAGCACCCGGGTGTTGCCAAGCTTTTCGCCGACACACTGAAGGGCGAACTCAGCCGAGCTGGAGCATGAAAAGGAGTTGAGGCAGTGATGCAGTTCGAGTTTTCTGATTCGATTGGCGGCTACGTCAAGTCGTTCGACAAGGATGCCGGAACGTTTGTGCTTACTACGAGCGACGGACGTGATTTCTCCATCAAGCTGACGGCCACGCTCTATTCGAAGCTACTGCGCAACCTCGGCGAGCCGTGGTACGACACCACTGCCGCAATTCCCGACATGCTCGCCCCTGGCCGCTTCATTTTCGTGTACGGGACCTACTATCCCGACGCTCCGGGTGTGCTCGAAGTACAGTACATCGACTTCGTGGGCAAGGACGTCGGGAAGTTCCGCTTCGAGGAGCCGGACTGGTGGATCAAGCAGGCACGAAGCATCGCCGAGTTCTTCGTCAACGCCCAGTTCGACGTCGAGGGCGATGCGGTTCGGGTCAACTACGACACGTACCGTACCGACATCTCCATGACCGGTGCGCGCGACAGCAAGAGCTTCCGCCAGGAGACCGACACGATTTCGCGCCTGGTCTACGGTTTCGCCAGCACATTCCTGCTCACCGGTGAGGACATCTTCCTCGAGGCCGCTGAGGCGGGATCGGCATACCTGCGCGATCACATGCGGTTCTATGACACCGACGAGAACGTGGCCTACTGGTACCACGGAATCGATGTCAAGGACGGCCGCGAGACGAAGGTATTCGCGTCGGAGTTTGGCGACGACTATGACGCCGTGCCGATGTACGAGCAGATCTACGCGCTCGCTGGCCCGACGCAGACGTATCGCATCAACGGTGACCCGGTCATCATGGACGACATCGAACTGACGATGAGCCTGTTCGAACGATTCTTTAAAGATCACGAGAAGGGGGGGTACTACTCGCACGTCGATCCGATCTCCCTGAGCGCCCATGCCGAGTCTCTCGGAAAAAACAAGGCCAAGAAGAACTGGAATTCGGTGGGCGACCACGCCCCGGCCTATCTCATCAACCTATGGCTTGCCACGGGGAAGGACGAGTACAAGGAATTCCTCAAGTACACGGCCGATTGCATCGTCGAGCGCTTCCCGGACTACGAGAACAGCCCGTTCGTCAACGAGCGGTTCTTCGACGACTGGAGCAAGGACCAGACCTGGGACTGGCAGCAGAACCGCGCGGTGGTGGGTCACAACCTGAAGATCGCCTGGAACCTCATGCGCATTCACAGCATGGTCGACGACAAGTCGTACGTCGAGCTCGCGGAGAAGATTGCCGAGCTCATGCCGAGATTCGGCATGGACGTGCAGCGAGGTGGCTGGTACGACGTGGTCGAGCGCCAGATTCTTCAGGGCGAGACCATGCATCGCCTCGTCTGGCATGACCGTAAGGCCTGGTGGCAGCAGGAGCAGGGAATCCTGGCCTACCAGATCCTATACGGCATCCTGAAGAAGGAAGAGCACCTGCGTTATGCACGCGAGTCTGCGGCGTTCTACAACAACTACTTCCTCGACCACCACGACGGTGCCGTCTACTTCAACGTCCTAGCCAACGGGTTGCCCTACGCGCTCGGAACCGAGAGGCAGAAGGGCAGCCATTCCATGAGTGGGTATCACTCGATCGAGCTGGCGTACCTGGCACAGACGTACACCAACCTGCTCTCCACCGGCAAGCCGCTGGATCTGTACTTTAAGCCCATCAACGGCGGCTTCCGCGATGGCATCCTGCGGGTCTCGCCGGACATCTTGCCTGCGGGCAGCGTCCGGATCGCCGCGGTCACCGTCGACGGAGAACCATGGACTGACTTCGACGCTACGGGCCTGACGGTCGCGTTGCCCGAGGTGAGCCACCGTCCGAAGATCAAGGTAACCATCGAGCCGGTCCAGGGCTGATTGGGAGCTTCCGGTGAATATCGAAGAGTCTCACGTCGAGGACGTCCGCATCGTCAAGCTGACCGGGAAGATGGACGTAATCGGCTCGCGGACGGTCCAGGATGCCCTGATACCGAGCATCTCCGCAGGGGGAAAGCTGATCATCGACATGACCGACTGCGGGTACGTGGCCAGCTCCGGTCTGCGTGTTCTGCTCATTGCCGCGAAGCAAGCGGCTCTTGTCGGATGCCGGGCCGTTCTGTCCGGCGTCCAGCCGCTGGTCTGGGACGTCATCGTCATGACGGGGTTCGAGGGCGTTCTGGCGACGTACCCCACTCAGGCCGACGCTATCGCAGAGCTGGGGTAGGGGACGGTCATGTTGCGCGTTGATTCCTATCCCACTCACGAGTACGAGGGCATGAAGCTTCGCCCCGGACACGTTCTGCCCTTCGGTGCCACCATCGTCGAGGGTGGCGTGAATTTCAGCATCTCTTCCAGCAACGCGACATCCTGCAGCCTTGCGCTTTTTCGCAGGCATGAGCCGGAACCGTATGTGGTCATTCCGTTCAACGACGGATTCCGTATCGGCGACGTCTTCGCGATGATCGTGTACGACCTCGACTACGAGGATACCGAGTACGGGTACATCTTCGATGGCCCGAACGACTTCACTGCGGGCCACTGGTTCGATCCGACGAAGATCCTGATCGATCCCTACACGAAGATCATCTCGGGACGTGGCGTGTGGGGCGAGGGATCGCAGGAGGACGGCGAGTTGCGGCCGCTGCGTTCCCGGATCCTCCAGAACGACTTCGACTGGCAGGGCGATGCGCCTCTTGAGACGCCGTTCGAGGACCTGGTGATCTATGAGATGCATGTCCGCGGACAGACGGCGCACCCGTCGTCGGGTGTGAAATACCCGGGGACGTTCGCCGCGGTGCGCGAGAAGATCCCGTACCTCAAGGACCTCGGTATCAACGCGGTGGAGCTTCTCCCGATCTACGAATTCGACGAATTCGAAAACTGGCGATACAGCCCGGATGGCAGCACGAAGCTCATGAATTACTGGGGCTACAGCACCGTGGGCTTCTTCGCTCCCAAGGCCGGTTTCGCCGCGACCGGGCACCTCGGGATGCAGGCAGACGAGTTCAAGACCCTTGTTCGCGATCTGCACGGGAACGGCCTCGAGGTGCTCCTGGACGTGGTGTTCAACCACACCGCGGAAGGGAACGAGAACGGGCCGTATATCTCCTTCCGAGGCATCGACAACAAAACGTACTACATGCTGACGCCGGACGGCTGGTACTACAATTTCAGCGGGACAGGAAACACGCTGAACTGCAACAACCCCGTTGTGCGCAATATGATCCTCGACTGCCTGCGGTATTGGGCCTCCGAGTACCACATCGATGGCTTCCGGTTCGATCTCGCCAGCATTCTCGGACGAGACCAGACCGGCGCCCCCATGGACAGCCCGCCACTGCTGGAAAACCTGGCCTTCGATCCTGTGCTTGGCAAGTGCAAGCTGATCGCGGAAGCCTGGGATGCTGGCGGAATGTACCAGGTAGGAACATTCCCGTCCTGGGGCCGGTGGTGCGAATGGAACGGCAAGTACCGCGATGACGTCCGCCGCTTCCTGAGGGGCGACCCGGGCATGACGTGGGTCACCGCGCAGGGCATGCAGGGCTCACCCCATATATACGACCCGCGCTACCGCGGTAACTGCGCCTCGGTGAACTTCATCACAGCCCATGACGGCTTCACGATGATGGACCTCTTTACGTACAACGAGAAGCAGAACCTTGCCAACGGCGAGGACAACCGCGACGGCTCGAACGACAATTACAGCTGGGACTGCCGGGTTCCAGGCGCGACGGAGGAAGAGACCAATGCCCTGCGCCGGAAGATGGTCAAGAACGCCCTGACGATCCTCCTGACGAGCCTTGGCGTACCGATGCTGCTGGCCGGCGACGAATTCGGCAACTCACAGCGAGGCAATAACAACACGTACTGCCAGGACAACGATATTTCGTGGCTTAACTGGGAGGACTTGGAGCGGAATCGCGACATCTTCGAGTATGCGCAGAAGCTCATCGCGTTGCGAAAGTCGCGCCGATGCCTGAGAAGCCCGTCCAGTGATCACGGGGACACGAAGAACGGGTACCCGCCGGTTTCGTATCACGGTGTCGAGCCGTGGAAGGCCGACATGAACGGCAAGATGCTCGGAATGATGTTCTGCGGCGATGACGACTTCGTGTACGTCGGCATGAACATGCACTGGGAGGGCAACGACTTCGGACTCCCGGACCTTCCTGGCGGCTTCTACTGGTCAATGTACGTCGCGTCGGACGAGGCCGTCACGGACAAGGGTGATGGCGCGGTCTACGTCACGCCGCGTTCGACGATGATCATGACAGCCACGAAGGATCCGCGGCCCTAGCGCGTTGGCCCGGGACTCCGCACGAGTGGTGGCCGAGCAGAGGCACAGTCCGCAGCGCGAAAGTGAAGGAGAGGTCAACGATGGAATTTGTTAGGTCGGCCGGCGAAAAGGCTGTCATCACCCTCAAGGGCAAGCTTGACTACGCGACAGCCGGGAACCTGATGGATGAGCTGCGCACGCTGGAGGGCACGGGAATCAAGCGGATCGACTTCGAGTGCGCCGATCTCGAATACATTTCGAGTGCGGGTATCCGGGCGATGGTGTACTCCAAGCAGAAGATCAGCCGGAACGCGCCGGTCGACGTCTACGTGCACCAAGCGTGCAAGATGGTCCAAGACGTATTCACGGCGACTGGCCTCAAGGACTATTTCACCTTCGTTGAATAGCCGGCAGAGGTCGATGATCCAGCGCAAGGAATTCTACGCGACCTTCGAGGCGATTGCCGAGATGATGGACTTCGTCGATGGCATGACGAAGGATCTCCCAGAGAAAGCCATTTACGATCTCAGACTTGCGAGCGAAGAGATCGTCGTGAACATCGTCAACTATGCCTATCCGACGGGCGATGGGCGCCTCGCCATCGCCTGGAACCATGACCCGGAAAGCGGCACGGTTATTGCCGAGTTCGAGGACTCCGGAGTTCCGTTCAATCCCCTTGGATACCCGGCGCCTACGTTGGGTGTACCCATAGAGAATCGAAATATCGGTGGCCTCGGCATCATGATGGTGCGCAAGCGGATGCACGACGTGCGCTATCGCCGCGCGGCGGGCACGAACGTGCTCACCATCGAGTACCGAAGCTGAGCCGTGAACCGTCTCAGATTCGCAACCCGCCTGCTGCTAGTGACCTCCAGCGTCGCCATCGTGTCGATGAGCACGAGCTTCGCAATTTCGTACCATGACACGTCAGACCTCTCGCGCTATTCCAGAGGGGTGAACCAACAGCTCGGCAATGTGGCGTCGCAACGCAGCAAGAGCGCCCTCATCGCACAGGCTGAGTCGTACTTGGTGATGCTGGCGCGTGCCCAGGCCAACCGCTATAACGCCTCGATCGTTGGCATCCAGGCGGAGGTCAGCAGTGTCGCCTCTTTCATGGCGGGACTCTACGCTAGTCAAGACGTAATCCCAGCGCAGACTGGACCTCCCAGACCGATGCCGGGGGCACGCTTCCTGCTTGCACCTGGCGTGGCGGCGAGCGCGGAAATCGATCGCGAGGAGGCCCTGATAGGCAACGCCTACTTCCTCTTCCGCCACATCCAAGAGGTGGTTCCGGACATCCAGTCGGTCTATGTGGGAACCCAGACGGGTATCTACTTCGACTACAGCGATACCGGCGGACCCGGGCGAGGCTACGACGCCCGAACTCGCCCGTGGTACACCAGTGCGCTATCGGGAAGCGGAGTCGTGTCGACGGGTGTTTACAGGGACTCCGCGACGGGAGAGCTCACGACAACGTTCGCGGAGGCATTCCGCGGTCCGGATGGAACCGTCCGCGGAGTCGCGGCTATCGATGTCTATGTGAGTTCTTTGATCAGCGATCTTAACTCCCTGCGCATTGACAACACTGGGTTTGCCTTTCTACTCGATAACCATCAAAATTTCATCGCCTATACGCAATACTTCTCGAAGGACTTGGGCACCACCCGGGCGTCGGAGGGCCAGTACAGGGAAATCCTTTCCTCGATGGCGTCGGGCGAGTCCGGTGTGCAGCGCGCATACGTGAACGGCACGGATTACTACGTGGCTTACGCGCCTGTCCAGGCGGCGCACTGGTCCCTGGGTGTCGGCGTGCCATATCAGGAGGTCGTAGCCGGCGCGCTGGCGATGGACGCTGCCATCGAAAGTCAAACCCGCGCTGCCGACGCGCAGATGAACGCACAGCTCAGTGATCTGATCAAACGGTACGCACTGCTGATGGTCGTGGCACTCGCCGTTGTTGTCGCCGTCTCGATCTGGATTGCCAGAAGGATCACAAAGCCGCTCACCAAGCTGGCGGCGGGCGTAGCCGAGGTCGGTCACGGTAATCTTGAAGCGAAGATCGACATCGCGACCAAGGACGAGATCGGTGCTCTCGCCGGCAGCTTCAACACGATGACCGAGGACCTTAAGACGCATATAGCCAATCTGTCATCGGTCACCGCCGAGAAGGAGCGAATCAACGCGGATCTACGTATCGCCACGGATGTCCAGTCCGATATGCTGCCGAAGGTACTCCCGCCGTATTCGGGCCGCGACGATCTTCAGATCGCAGACTTCATGAAGGCGGCGCGCGAGGTTGGCGGAGACTTCTACGACTTCTTCTTCCTCGATGAGGAGCAGACCAAGATCGCTCTTGTCATCGCGGACGTCTCCGGAAAGAGCGTGCCCGCGGCGTTGTTCATGGTGGTCGCCAAGACGCTCATCAAGAGCAACATGGACCTGGCCCCGGACGAGATCCTCAGGGTCGTGAACAACCTGCTGTGCGTGGATAACAACTCGAGCATGTTTGTCACAATGCACTACTCGGTTCTGCAGATCGCGTCCGGGACATACTGCTACGCCAGTGCCGGGCATAATCCGGTCGTCATCCATCGCGCGGACAGCCGCACCGTCTCGTACCTGGACGTCAAGCCCGCGCCGCCCCTGGGTGTGTTCCCGAACAGGTCATACGAGTGTCACAGCCTCACGCTGGAGCCCGGCGACGCCCTGTTGCTGTACACCGATGGCGTCACCGAGGCGTTCGACAGGAAGTCGGAGATGTACGGACCGGACCGCCTCAGGGACGATCTGGCTGCCTTGATCGATGAGCCCGCGCAGGACGTGGTGAATGGGATCTACCACGCGGTCGAGAATTTCGCGGACGGCGAGCCGCAATCCGACGACATCACGATGCTGTTCTGCCGGTATACGCGCACGCGGGACCCCCAGGGGAGTACCCGCCGCTGACCGTCCGACGGCCAGAGCGGCACGCGGTTCGCCTGCCATGTCGCCGACCTGGCAAGGGCTCCTGGCCGGACACGACCACCGGGCCAGCGTCCTCGCGGCGGCGCTAGCCAGGCATCCGGCCGTGGCCAGCTACGATCTGTCCAGCCTGCGCCAGGTCCTGAGCGCCGCGGCGCCGCTCAGCCCTGGCCTCGCAGAGGCCGCGCACGACCGGACGGGCGCCTCGGTCGTGCAGGCATACAGCATGACCGAACTGTCGCCGAGCGCAATGGTCCCGCCGGCGGGCGAGACGCCGCCGCCCGCTTCGGTGGGCAAGCCACTGCCGGGCACCGAGTGCCGACTGGTGTCCGCCGACGGCGCGGATGCCGGCCTGGACGCGGACGGTGAGCTGTGGGTACGCGGACCGCAGGTGATGAAGGGGTACCTCAGCAATCCCGAGGCCACCGATGTGACGATCGACGCCTGACGATAGCCGCAGCATCACCAAGACACAACCAAGCAGCGCGAGACCCTCGGCATCGGCTGCCGAATCAGGTACGCGGTACCGACCCGGCGATCATCCCGTCCTGGGCCGCGCAGGCGTGATGGTCCCGTCCACCGACGAGACGCGTCACCTGGTCGGCCGGGACAACCTGGCCCGCATGGCGAACGGCGCCATCCTGGTCATTCGCCCCGGGTCGTTCGGGAAGTCCTCAGTTCCGAACGACCCGGGGTGATTCTGCCTGTGCCGGTACTTACGGTATCCGGGCCCAGGCGCCCGCGAGTTCGAGAACGACAAGCGTCGCGGCGGCCGTTCCGCCGACAGAGGTGCCGCCGCGGCTCAGCGGAAGTGAAGCCAGGGAGGATCACCTGATCGGCGATGCTCTTATCGGCGCATCCGTTTTTCCGACGGCCAGGCCCGTACCAGCTAGCTGGCATCAGGAAACTGCAGTCAGTAGCGCCGCGCAACGGTAGCTAGCGGCGATGCCGCCATGCCCTCAGCGCGCGACGCTGGTATAGACCAACAAAACACCCGAGGGGTAACGCATGGCCTCCTGCGGCACGGCACAGTGACCCAGCTTCAAGCCGACTATGACAGAAGCCGTCGCTGATGCCTGCCGTGGCGGGCTCGCGGCACGCCGCACCAGTCCCCCGCGAGATCAGGCAACAGCCGCCAGTCCTCATGGCTATGGAGCGCTACCCGCGCTCTGCCGGAAGAAGAGACACCGTGATCACCGAAATCACAGAGATCAACACCAAGCAGGACATGTCCCGGTGGACCCGTGCACACGAGAAGGCGCCGGGTATCACGTGGTCAGTCATCGCCGGGCCAGGCGGCACGATGATCATCGTTGAGCACGAGGAAGACCGTGCTTCCCTGCGGACGCGGAACGTCTCACCCGATGCACTCGTCACTGCGGCCAGCCTCACCGAGAGCGCTGACACCGCCGGCGCGGCAGCAGGCTCGCGGGCCAGTCACCGAAAGCCAGCCCTGACCAGCCAGGGAAGCAAGGGAGCGGGCGACGGGAACCGAACCCGCACAGCCAGTTCGGAAGGCTTCGGGCACAGGGCGCTGAACACTGTTAACGCAGGTCTGCGGCGTGTCCGACTGCCCGCGAGTGACCGTGAACCCGTCCGGCTCACCGCCCGACCGGGCACGCATCGCGCACGCCGCCCCCGTAGAGGTAGCAGGGCCTGACCTCCTCGATACGAACGAGGTTCGGTCGCCGGCCTGACCGGCAGCTTCACCGAAACGGCCAGGACAGAGGCCCTCTTCAGCATGCCAGGCATCGCCTAGTGCACTAGAATTATGTACATGACGACTGTTCCTGTTGCCGAAGCCCGGCAGAATTTCTCGGCCCTCGTTGATGAGGCGGTCACCACCCACCAGCGGATTCTCGTGACCCGTAACGGGGTCCCGGTGGTCTGGATGATCTCCGACGAGGATTTCGAGTCGATCATGGAGACGCTCGACGTGCTCGCCGACGCAGCGGCGATGCAAGACATCGCGCAGTCCGCAGCAGACTCCGCGGCGGGCCGCTACGTAACGGCCCCTGAGATGGAGAAGATCATGGCCGCCCGCGCAGAAGGAATCGACCTCGGAGATGACGCGGACGTGGTGGCCGACATGCACGCCCGCGACCTGCCGGACTCCGTCTGCATGTCAACGCTGGAAGCCCTCATCTCCTTGCACCGGCAGCAGGTGCGGTGACCTACCGCGTCAGGCTGCGTCCCGCGGCGCTGCGCGCACTGCAGCGCATGCCCGAAAAGATCGCGACCGCCTGCTGGGCGTTCATCCACGGCCCGCTCGCAGAGAACCCGCACCGGGTCGGCAAACCGCTCCTTGAGCCGCTCGCGCCGCAGTACTCGGCCCGCAGGGGAGGGTACCGGGTTCTGTACCTAATCGAGGATCAGCAGGTCACGATCATCATCACGTCCATCACGCACCGTGCCGATGCCTACCGCGCGCGATAGGACCGCTGCCGGACGCTCAGCTCACTAACGTCGGTCGGGTGGCCCAGGGGAATTTCGCCCCTGGACTCCCGCAGAGCGAAGTCGACCGCCGACGAGGTGCCCTTGGCCGGGTCCTTTTCCGTCGGCCTCGTCCCGAACAGGGCCGGGCCACCCGGAAGCCCCCGCGCATCCCCGGTCGTACATGCCCGACCACTCCCAGCCCTCCAACATAGATTCCGGATGATCCGGCCTCACGAGAGCAACTGGTCTACACCAATTCTAGATTGGTCTAGACCATAGCCCTGCAGGTGCCGCCACCTCGCCCGGCATCGGCACCGGCATCTACGGTGCGTCGAAAGCCGCCCTTGGCTGAAGGACTCGTCTCGGCAGGCACACCCAGGCGATCCACTGGTCTTGAGTACCAGCGGGCTAGCGGTGCGGCGCTAGTGCGCTCCACACCATCGCGCCGAGGTGGTTGAGGGTATCGATGCCGTACTCCTCGCTGGGGTTGCCGGTGCTCAGCACCGACATCAGATAGTTCCGGCCGCCGCCGGAAACCCAGCCGACGCTGTTGACCTGCCAGTCGGAGTCACCGGGGTTCAGCGGCAGCGCGCCGTTCTTGAGTGCCACCGTCACGGCGGCGGGCACGCCCCCGGAAACTCCCCACCGCTGCGACGACGTGACGTTCTCCAGCAGGTAAAGAGCGTACTTCTGGTCGTTCCTATCCAGCACCCTGCTGGGCTGGACAAGCTGGCGGAGCAGGGTGACCTGATCCTGCGGCGTGGTGCTGGTCAGCGCCCAGCCAGGCCCGGAGAACCCGGAGCACTGCGCACAACTCGATGGACTGGTGTGCGCAAGACCGGCCGCGTGATCGAACGCCCGCATCCCTGCGGCGCCGCCCACGTCTCCCCACAGGGTGCTGGCTGCGTAGTCGTCGCTCTGCTCGATCATCGGCGGGGAGAGGTCTTGCTCGGCCAGTGACAGGACCGTCCGCCGGGTTGTCCGCTGGTTCAGCACGGCCTCGAGGATCTCCAGGTTTACGACGCTCGCCGCCGCTTCCGGCGCCTGTCGGCCAAGTGTCCACTGCTGGCCGGTGGACAGGTCGTATATTGCCGCCTCGACCCTCCCGCGGCGTCCCGCAAGGTAGCCCTGGGCCTGGACGCTAAGGGAATCCGCGGACCGGCCGGCGCCTGCCCCAGGGGACGCGGGCAGCGCGGTGACGGCCGGCGTCGCCGACGGCAAGGTCGCGGGCCGCACGCCGGTTCCCTGGCCGGCGTGCGGCGCCCCGGCAGCGTAAGGGCCATGTGGGCTGGCCGGCACAGTGCCCGCCGGCGGGTGGCCCGACGGTCCGCGGAACGCCAGGTACAAGATTGCGAGCGCGCCCACGAACAGGACAGCCTCGGCAACGATGCGCAGTACTCCGAGCACGCGACCCCAGGGTCTGCCATCCCGCTCATCGTCGAAGTCGAAGTCAGCCCGCATGATCGGCAACATTATCCGCTGCGAGTAACCAGGAAATGAGGTTTTTGCCCGCTTGATCGCCTTCGGCGTGCCCGCGCGATTCGCGATCACGGAATGTCAACTATCTGACCAATTTTGACTCTCCGTAATACTTACCAGCTCGCTGGCCAGCAGCAGCGCACATACGCGTGGACATAGGACTTCCCGAGCACCCTGGCCGCAAACACGCGGGCCGCCCTCACCCGGGCAGCGGGCGTTATCTATCGCTTTGCCCGCGCTGCCGCGTCCCGATCAGCCGGGGGGCTGAGGCTGGATCCCTTCGCGGAGTTCGGCGGCTGGCTGGTGTTCGTGGTTGTGGTTGCCGAGGGCCTGGCTGCGTATGCGCGCTGATGATGGTGGTCCTGTTGGCGGCCGGGGTCGCGGGATGGTCCCGATACTCGGGGAGCTGCGATGGCGACTACCCTCTCGCCAAGTTCCTCGGGTTGACAAGTGGCCGAGTCTCACAGTGAGTACTTTCGGCAGTATCCGTTTGGCGCGCAGGGCAATTCCGATCCTGGCCCGGCGTGGGTGCCCGTCAGTCGCGGCGAGCATGTCGCGGAGGTAGGACTCTCCTGCGGCACGATGCTTTGTTCGGCGTGGCGTCCATCGGGATGGCGCTCGTGGCGTCCGTGCTGGAGGCGGGGATCGTGTCGGCTTCCCGGGAGAAGCGGCGGTTGCCTTCCTGTTAGACACCGGACACGCGGGCACAGAAGTCCTGAAAGCAAAGGGCAGTGGCCTGGCCCTCCAAGATAACCGCAGAATGGTCTAGACCTATTCGAGGATTGGTCTAAGCCAATTTTCAATTGGTCTAGACCGATCAGCTCGGACACGAGAAGGAGCCACCCCACTCGCCAGTGGAACGGCCCTCCTTCCCGGGTCAGCGATAGGTATATCCGCAGGTCAGGGCTACCGCACGTCCAGCCCGGTCACGGCACGCCCGATGATCATCCGCTGAATTTCGCTCGTTCCCTCAAAGATGGTGAAGATCTTGGAAGGCACGGGAAGGGTCATCGGCATACCTGCGCGGGGCCTCCGCTCATCCCTCACATGGGGGTACCGAAGCCTGTCCGGATCTCGCCAAGCGTTCCGAGGGAATCCTGCGCGAGGAGTTCGCCAAGCCGATACTGATGACTAACGGGCGGGACATGAGGGCTAGGGGCTCAGGTGGGACGTTCAGCTGATTATCTGAGCATGGCGCAGTTCGACTTGCTGAGCTGGGTCTCGGGCGGATGTAAGGACGGGGCCTACGAGGGGACCTCGTACCGCGTTTCAGCGCGAGCCTTGCACAATCGCGGTCTAATCCGGGTTGAGGGCCGCGGCCCGACCTGGACGGCGAAAATCACCGCGGAGGGCACGCGCCTGCTGAAGGAGCAGGCCCGCCGGGTCGAGGCCGAGCGCGAGCAGGCGCGCCGCGAGGGGCAGGCCCGTGCCGAGCGGGAACGCGAGTCGCAGCGCCTGCGGGCCCGCGCGCTGGAGTTGCTGGAGGCCGTCACAGCGGCAGGCGGGCGACTTGCCCTCGATGCCGACTCCAGCGAGCGCGAGGTCACCCAGATGGCCGGCCTCCTGGCGGGAGAGGGACTGTTGCCCGACGGGCAACGGCTCGCCTGCGAGCCGACCAGGATGGACCCCGTCCTCGGCATGACCGCCTACCTTGAGCCTGACTTCGCGGCACTGACGTCGCTGGGGGCCTTCGCGGTCGCCCGGCAGCTTCGCCGACCGCATCCGGCCGTGACTGCGTTCCAGGAAAAGCGCGAGAACGTCTCCCGGGCGCAGATACCCCGCGCCGCCCGGTACCTCCAGGGACTGGTGAACGCCGCGGCCGAGATGGGCTGGTCAGCGCCGGCGAAGGTCCAGACCGGCTATACGGGCCGTGGCGAGCCGAGTCCCGAGCTGTCGATCAAGCTCCCCTCCTACGAGATCAGAGTCACCGTCCGCGAGCTGGACGACCGCGGGCGTCCGGGACACGCATTCATCACCCAGACGGACTACCTGACCCGCACGGAGCGCACGACTGTGAACAAGAGCTTCATGGCCTCCGGCAGGCTGGAAGTGACGCTGACACAGGAATGGGAGCAGCGCCCGGTCCTCACCCAGTGCGATACCGGCAAATCCACCTTGGAGGACCAACTTCCCGCCCTCATCCGAGTGCTCGAGATCGACAAGGCCGAGGCCGAGTGGGCACGGAAAGAGGAAGAGCGCCGAGCGGACATCCGCAAGGAACGCTGGGAGGAGGTCAGGAAAGAGGCATTCGTCCGCGTGGCCTACGAGCGCAATGCCGCGCGGCTTCGTGGTGAACTAGACAGCCGCGATGCCGCAGTTGCCATGCGTGTCTACGCCGACGAGATCGACGCGCGTGCCGCGGCGCTGGAGGCCCCGCCTCACAGACAGGATGTGAATGGGCCGAGTGGATCCGCGATCATGCCGAGCGCACCGGCCCGCTGAACGGGACCTTGCGCGTAGCAAAGGTCACTTCCTGCGGCTACGAGGAGCTCCAAGCGCACATGGACGGGTGGAGCGCCCCCGGACCGTACCGACACTAGGCTTCGGAAGAGACCGCCGTCAGAGGGGGCCGCGATTCAGGTATTGCGCGGTGCCAGAACAGATATCCCCGCGTCTGCGGCGGCGTTGGCAAGCCGGTCATCGTAGGTCATCAGGGCCGTGAGTTCCGGGCCGAGTATCCGTGCTGTCGCCAGGTGGATCGCGTCCAGGGATCGCAGCAGCCGGTCCGGCTCGACGATGGCGGAGC
The DNA here is from genome assembly GCA_035948445.1 of Trebonia sp. Classification (GTDB taxonomy): domain Bacteria; phylum Actinomycetota; class Actinomycetes; order Streptosporangiales; family Streptosporangiaceae; genus Trebonia. The sequence goes on from DASZJE010000077.1 coordinate 91,774, forward strand.
GAACAACCTCCTCGTCGATCTGGACGTACTCGAAGGCGTCAAGCAGCCGCTGGGCATCCGGAATGAGCGCGGGCCAGTTCCGCGTCACGGCGCGGCTCACCTCGATCCGCAGCAGGTCCGAGCTGATCCAGCTGTGGCCGCGGTGCTCTCGGTAGAAGGCGAGGAACGCCTCAGCGTGCTCTTCCGCGGCCAGAAGCTTGAACGCGGCGCTGGTATCCAGGTAGTAGAGGGCCATGCCCGACTAGCGCTCGCTCTCCCGATCCTCCAGCAGCGCCCTGGTCAGCGGGCTCGGGTCGGTGCCAGTGACGGGGCGCAGCCGCTGGGGAACGTAGCCGGGATTCTTCGCGGGGCGCAGGCGCCCTTCGGCTTCCAGGCGCGCGAGGATTGCAGGCCGCTCAGGACGCTCGAACGGAACCAGCCGGGCGACCGGCGTTCCGTGCTCGGTCACCGCGATCGACTCTCCCCTGCGCACACGGGAGATCACCTCGCTGGTGTGATGGCGCAGTTCCCGCAGCCCGACCGACGGTTCTTCGAGGGTCGACATAACGCTAATGTATCACAGTCATGTGATACACGCGCGTGCGAGCCATGTCCCGGCAACTGGCGGACCAGGGGCGACTTCGCCACGAGCGCCCGCTCCATCAGTGAAACGGCCGTCCGCACCGTCCAGGAGTCATTACAGTCGCGATTGACGCGGGCGGTGACGAATCACGGGAGGCACGGGGTACGGCATCGGCGGCACGAGGCCGACTGGGCAGGGCACTGCACAGGCACACGGAGCCCAAGTCCAGCATGGATCTCACGCTGCGGCCAGACAGACTCGTCCTTGATGTCGAAGGGTTCGGGCGCGTGAAGTTCCCGGTCGATGACGCCGCCGCCGCCGAGCGGTAGCGGGTCATCCACCCCGAGCCCGGCCTTCCCCGGCCCACCATGCTAAGCGTGGTACAGGTACAACCAACTCATTGGAGCAGAGATGCCCGTAGCGCGCAGCGCAGGCTGTTCATCATGCGGAGGCCTGCCAGCGGACATGCACCTCGGCGCTGAAGGTCCGTTGTGCGACCGTTGCTTCGACGATCGAATCTCCGCCAGCACCGGCCTGCCACGCCTGCCCGACACGCCCCCTCCAGTGGCGATCACCGATGCCGTCGGCGTATCCCACATCATGATCTACCGGCTGTCACGCGGACCTGCTGGTATCTCCGCACGCCTGGCCGAGCAGGACCCGCCACCGGACGGCGGCTACGAGTTCGAGGAGTTCGGCGAACACGGCGCGGACCCCAAAGTGCTCCTGGACCTGGTCACCGTCCGCGCCGGTACCGAGATGGCCCGCCGCAACCTCACCCAGACCGAGTCAGGACGATGGGAGATCTGTACCGATGAGGGCGGCGATGCCGACGAGGTCGTCGGCCGGATCGAGACCGTCGAGCCATTCGGCCCGCTGACACTGGTCGTGGACGGCCATGCCGTCAGCTGGGACGAATTGGGCCAGGCTCTCTCGCCGTACGAAGGATGGCAATTCGTCCTGCGCATCGCAGACCCGTCCGGCGACCCCAGACTCTGAGGACTCGTTCGGCGCCCCTACTCCGCCCGACCTATCAAGCTGAGATCACCGGCAGCGGCGGCGCGCCCGTGGCCGACCACGGCCGTCCCTCCAAGAAAGCCCTCGCACGCCCTCGGATCACCTGTTGACTGGTCTAAACCAATTTCATAATTGGTCTAGACCATAGCCCCGAAGGTATCAGCACGGATTCAGCACGGGGTCCGGAAACGACGCGAAATAACCGGCATGATTCGGGTAAACCGGACAGCAGAAAGGGCCGCCCCGCTCATCGGCAGGACGGCCCAAGCCGCGGCCTAGTACCCGCTATATCCGCAGGTCAGGCTAGCGAACATCCAGCCCGGTCACCGCGCGGCCGATGATCATCCGCTGAATCTCCGACGTTCCCTCGAAGATCGTGAAGATCTTCGCGTCGCGGTGCCACCGCTCCACCGGGTACTCGCGCGTATACCCGTTCCCGCCGAGGATCTGGATCGCCTGCTCGGTCACCCGCACCGCGGTCTCCCCCGCGAACAGCTTCGACATCGACCCCTCGGCGTGGACGAACGGCTTCCCCTGCCGCGCCATCCAGGCCGCCCGCCAGGTCAGCAGCCGTGCCGCGTCAACCGACGCCTGCATGTCCGCGAGCTGGAACGCCACGCCCTGGTTGACGCCGATCGGCCGCCCGAACTGCGTTCGGGTCCGCGAGTACTCCACGGCGTACTCCACCGCCGCCCGGGCCACGCCGACGGCCATCGCCGCCACCGAAGGCCGCGACGCCTCGAAGGTCTTCATCGCCGCCTGCCCGCCGCCGCTCCTGCCCTCGCGGACCTTCGCCAGGCGCGCGTCCAGCTTTTCCTTGCCTCCGACCAGGCAGTGACCCGGTACCCGCACGCCGTCCAGGACCACCTCGGCGGTGTGCGAGGCACGTATGCCGTGCTTCTTGAACTTCTGCCCCTGCGACAGCCCCTTCGTCTGCGGCGGCACGATGAACGACGCCTGCCCCCGCGACCCGAGCGAGGAGTCCACCGACGCGACCACCACGTGCACGTTCGCGATCCCGCCGTTGGTCGCCCAGGTCTTCACCCCGTTGATGACCCACTCGTCCTTGGCTTCGTCGTAGACGGCCCGGGTCTTGATCCCGCCGACGTCGCTGCCCGCGCCCGGCTCCGACGCGCAGAACGCCCCGAGCTTCACGTCTCCCGGTTCCCCGAACATCTGCGGGCACCACTCCCCGATCTGCTCCGGCGTCCCGTTCGACACGACCGCCACGGCCGCGAGCGTGCTCCCCACCAGCGACAGCCCGATCCCGGCATCCCCCCAGAACAGCTCCTCGACCACCACCGGGAAGCCCAGCCCTGATGCCTCGAAGAACTGCGTCGCGTAGAAGTCGAGGGAGTACAGCCCGATCTTGGACGCCTCTTCCAGGATCGGCCAGGGGGTCTCTTCCCGTTCGTCCCACTCCGACGCCGCGGGCCGGATCACCGACTTCGCGAACTCGTGTACCCAGTCCCGCATCTCGGCTGTGTCAGGGCTCAGTTCCAGGGAAAAACCGGGGGTTTCATCACTCACGTTACCGAAGAGTAACATATGTTCCGTACCCCGAGAAGCCGCGAAGGAAAATTTCCCCGAACGACAGTGGCACCTGTCGTCCGTCAGCCTGACTCGCCCACGCCCGCCCTAGCCGTCCGGCTGCCCTGAAGCGGGGGCGTCAGCGCCAGCTGATGCCGTAGCCGAGGCCCGGGCGCAGTTTCCCGAACGACACCCGGAGCTCGCCGAAGCGGTCCGGGACGAGGATCTCGGCGGTCGGCGCGCGTGCGTAGATCACGGCGGTCGGCGCGTCGCGCAGTGCCCAGACCTCATGCGGGACGCGTTCGGCACCGAAGCGCACCCGTAGGTCGAAGCGGTCGCTGCGCCGGTACGGCACGTGCGCGTAGTGCGAGGTCATGCTCTGGCCGGCCGGGATCCGGTGCCTGATCGCGTACTCGTGACGCTCCCCGTTCCGCAGCGGGCGGGGCAGCACGATCACGTTCTGGAAGAAGCTGTCGTAAGGCTGGAGGCGCCGTTCCAGGAAACCGCCGTAGAGCAGTTCGGACTCCAGGTCGTGCTCCCCGCCGCTGTCGTCAGGCACGCGCGGAACGCTGAGCGAGGTCACCAGCTCGGTGATGCCGTCCACGGTGGCGACGACGCGGCGGAACTCAATAGCCTCGACCGGGTCGGCTTCCAGGCGCAGCAGGGCGCTGAACGTCTCGAAGAACCACCCGTCCCCCGCGGGGTCCGCAGAAGGGTCACCGGGCGCCGACTCCGGTAGCGAGGGCTGGGGCAACGGCAGCGACGGCAGCGGCAACGGCGGCTGGGGCAACGGCGGCAGCGGCGACGGCGGCAGGGGCGACGGCGGCGTGCTGCCAGCGGGACTGCGCGCCCACGGCGGCTCGATGGACCGGCCTGCCCCGGCGGGCGCGCCGCGGTCAAGGGCGCGCTGCACCCCCGTCCAGTACTCGTGCCACTGGTCAGTGTCACCGCCGCAGGCCTTGACGAACGCCATCGTGACTCGCAACGTGGGCAGCCGTTGCCCCGACGTGGCCGCCTGAACGGTGCTCGTGGCATAGTGCGCGTTCTTCCCGAGCTGGTCGTAGGTGAGGCCGGAACGGCGGCGCAGATCGCGCAGCCAGAACGCGAACTCGCGCACCGGTGAGCCGTCCCGTTCCAGCGGCTCTTCCGGACGTCCCATGTCAGATTCCTCTGGTCCCCGCGCTCCGGAAGCGCCATACCTCCGGAATTCACCACTTAGTTTTCCATGAATCACCCAGGTTATGCCGCACGAGCTGCGCATATCGCCGCCGCGGCGACTTCAGTTTGCCGGACTTAGCACACAACCCGGCCGCTGCGCTTGCCCGCTCGAGGTCAAACGCAATACAAAGGATTGCTGGCCGGGAAGACGCATGCGGAAGCCGGCGAGGGGACAGCCAGCGCAATTGGGCCGGGGAGCAGGCGGCCGCCGACTACGGACGGCAGGCAGGCGTCGGGCACGCGGCCGACTGAGCCAGGGAGGGACGACTGGCGGGAGAGCGGGTGTGGCCGCTTTCCGCTCCGTGCTTGGGTGGGGCACGGAAGGAGCCAGTCCCCTCCCTGTTCATTCCCCGCTCAGCCCGGCGGCGAAGGGTGCGGGTTTTCACGTCTGAGTGCGCCCGATCAGAACTGCCGCGTCCGGAAGGCAGAATGACAATCCGCTGGAGTTCTACCTGAGCAGCGGGCAGCCTGGAGCCATGACCGAATACGAGAAGGCACTCAAGCCAGAAGACCTGACCAGGCTTTTCGTCGAGCGGGCTAACGCCAAGGACGCCGCCGGGATCGCGGCGCTTTACGAGGCGGACGCCGTGATGGCCTACCCGCCGGGTCAGCTGACCGTCGGGCGGGAGGCCATCCGCGCGTTCTGGGAGAAGGCATTGCCCGCGATGCCGCGCTTCGAGCCGGAGCAGCCGCTGCAGCCTGAGTTCGCCCGGGTCAGCCCCTGAGTGCCGGCCTGACTGTTTCCCGGCTAACTGTTTCCCGGCTAACTGTTTCCCGGCTAGCCGTTTCCCGGCTGGCCCTTCTCGGCGACGGTGTGGTTGACCAGCTCGCCGAGTCCCTCGATCCAGGTGCGCACGACCTGGCCGGGCCGCAGGTATTCCGGCGGCTTGCGGGCATCCCCGACGCCGCCGGTAGTGCCGGTCAGCAGCAGGTCACCGGGCCGCAGGGTGATGGCCTGCGACGCGTAGGCCACCACGTCGGCGGGCTTGAAGAGCAGGTCGGAAGTCCGCGCGAGTTGCTTGGTCTCCCCGTCGACGGAGCAGCCGATCTCCAGGTCGGCGGCGTCGTCCACCTCGTCCGGCGTCACGAGGTAGGGCCCGACCGGGGTGGTGTGCGAGAAGATCTTGCCCGCGTCCCACTGGAGCGTGCGGCGCTGGAAGTCCCGCATGGACACGTCGTTGGCCACCGTGTACCCGGCGATGCCCGCGGCCGCCTCCGCCGCGGTGGCGCGGTAGACAGGCTTGCCGATGACCACGGCGAGCTCGGCTTCCCAGTCGACCCGGTCGCTGACCGCGGGAATCGCCAGGTCGTCGTTCGGCCCCATGAGGGTCTCGGCGAACTTCGCGAACAGCGTCGGGTACTGCGGCAGCTCGCGCCCGGTCTCCTGGATGTGCGTCCGGTAGTTCAGCCCGACGCAGATGATCTTGGAAGGGCTGGTCACGACCTGGGCGAAGTCCGCGTCCGCGACCGGGACGGGCGCGGCGCCGGTGGTCGCGGATACCGAACCGGGGTCACCGGCGACGAGCAGTTCGCCGACGTCCGCGGCGTCCAGCGGAATGAGCGCGTCCCCGTCGAGGCGCGCGGCGGTGGTCCCGGCCGCGGTGCGGATGGTGGCAAATCGCATGGGAAAGACTCTAGTACCTGGCCGTCCGCCTGCCGCGCCCGGCGCTCGCAACCCATTCACGACCGCATCAGCGAACTTCCGCAAGCCCGCGACTATGGCAGCAGGCGCTCGACACGCTTGACCGCATGGGCCTTCCCGAAGCAGGGGGTCCGCGCCAAGCTCGCCGGCCTCGGCGCCGAACCTCTGCCTCTGTCCGGGGACGCCTGATTTGTATATGATCCGGACATAATGGCAAAGTCGCCGCTGGCGGTGCAGCCGCCAACCAAAGTCGCCGCGCATGTCAGCTACCGGAGCCGGGAGATGGAGCGCGGGGCGCTGCCGCCACGGCCGTCATACTTCCGCAAGCCGCCGAATACTCTCGCCGCTTCCGGTGACCCCGTGGCTCTTCCGCCCGCATGCGAACCGCTCGCGTTCGAGAATCGCCGAACGCGTCGCCGGAGGCGAATCCATCCGCGACTTGCACCCCCCACGGCGAGAAATCGCGTGCCGCCTACGACCGATGGCTAAAGGAGCGCACGTGAAGTTCCGCAGCGACCCCTCCCGGATCAGCGGCTCGATCGCGCCGGTTGTCTGCCCGTTCACCGACGACGGCGCGCCCGACCTCGACAGCCTGCGGAACCTGATCCGCTGGCAGCTCGCGTCCGGCAGCCACGGCATCTCCCTCGGCGTGTCGACCGGCGAGCCGAGCGCGCAGACCGTCGCCGAGCGCGCGGCCGCGATCAAGACCGCGACCGCCGAGATCCACGACCGGGTCCCCTTCGTCCCCGGCACCGGTTCCGCGAGGCTCGACGAGACGCTCAAGCTCACCGCGATCGCCGAGGAGGCCGGCGCAGACGCGGTCTTCGTCATCACCCCGTACTATGCGCGCCCCACACAGCAAGGGTTGTACCAGTGGTATTCCACCGTCGCCCGGGAGTTCCCCGGCCTGCCGGTCATCGTCTACAACGTGCCAGCGCGCACGGCGGTCGACATCACCGCCGAGACCGTGGCCCGCCTGCGCAAAGACCACGACAACATCGTGGGCATCCAGGAGACCACGAGGGACTTCGAGCACTTCTCCCGTGTCATCCACGCCGCCGGACGCGACCTGCTCGTCTGGTCCGGCATCGAACCGCTCTGCCTCCCGCTGCTCGCCCTCGGCGGCACCGGCTTCGTCTCCCCGACCGCGAACCTCGCCCCGGCCGCGACCGCGCGGATGTACGACCATTGGACAGCCGGGGAGTTCGGCAAGGCACGCGACCTGCACTTCGGCCTGCATCCCGTGACCGACGTGATCTTCACCGAGACCAACCCGGCGGCCGCCAAATGGGTGCTGCATCGTGCAGGTCTCATTAAATCTGGATTCGTCCGCCAGCCGCTCGTGCCGCTAACGGAGGCCGGACAGCGCAGGGTGCTTGAGCTGCTGCGCCGGGGAGCGCCCGTGCTGGAAGGACCGGTCGCCAACGTGGTACCCAGGTGAGACCCGTGCCTCCTCACCCTGTGATAGGCGTCAGTGGTTCCGGTCGACGCGCTTGCCTTCCGGATCGTCCCCGTCCACGTCAGAGATGCACACGAACGCGACGGGTACCCCGTCCCGGCGGTTTCGGCGGACGGCGCGGGCGGTTTCGGTGCTGGCGGTTTCGGGCGGCCTGTTGTTACTCATCCGCGTGGCGGTCGAGGAATTCGTAGACGTCGACGTCGTCGACGCCCGGGAAAGCGCCCGAGGGGAGGGCCGACAGGATGTGGGAGTGGGCGCGGGCCGAGGGCCACGCGCTTCCCTCCCAGCGTTCGGCGAGAGCCAGGGGCGCGCGCTGGCAGCATTCGCCGTCGGGGCACAGCGATTGCGTCCTGACCGTCGTCTCCCGGCCGCGGAACCACCGGGACTCGGCGAACGGCACCCCGAGGGTGATCGCCGAGTCGCGGTCGGCGCGAGGGTCTACCTGCGCCACGCAGAAGTACGTTCCCGAAGGCGTGTCAGAGTACTGGTAATACGGCGAGAACCGGTCCGGGGCGGAGAACACCCGCCGGCCAGACCACTGGCGGCACGTCCGCTGTCCCTCGATCGCGCCGGCCACATCCGACGGGAACGTAATCCCGTCGTTCTCGTACGCCTTGTAGATGATGCCGCTGGAGTCGTTCTTCACGAAATGGCACGGCACCCCGAGGTGGTGGGTGATCAGGTTGGTCACCCGGTGCGCCGCCTGCTCGTACGACACCGAGAACACGTCCACGAGGTCCTCGACCGACAGGTCCCGTGCGTCCCGCGCCGAGCACAGGAACGGCACCGCCGCCGATTCCGGCATCAGCATCGCGGCCGCGAAATAGTTCGACTCGACGCGCTGGCGGAGGAAGTCCCCGAAGTCGCGGGGCGTGTCGTGGCCGAGCAGGAAGTGGCCGAGGGCCTGGGAGATGATCGTGCGCGGTGAGTGCCCGCCGACCGATTCCTGCGACACGTAGATCCGCCGTAGCCGCAGGTCGGTTAGCGACCGCACCGTTTGCGGCAGGTCCCCCACGTAGCGGACCGAGAACCCGTGACGGGCGACCACCGACATGAGCATGCCCTGCGACAGCGCCCCGCCCGAGTACTCGGCCTTCGCGAGCGCCGCGGCGGCCTCCGCCTCGATCGACGCGAAGTAGTTGCCCTGCGAGCGCATCGACGCCCGCAGCGCGGCGTTGGCCTCTCGCGCCTCCTCCGGCGTGGCGGTCGGCTTGGCGCGCTGGTTGCGCAGTTCGGCCGCGAGCGCTACCACATGCTCGATTGCCTCGGTGGGCACCCGCGCGCCGGGCCGGAGCGGGGGCAGGCCCAGGCCGCGATAGGACGGATCCTTCTGCGCCTGTTCCAGGGCGATCTCGAGTTGCGCACGGCGGTTGGGCGGCTCCTTCTTCAGCAGTTCCGATACGGGAACCGAAAGCGCGGAGGCCAGTTGCTCCACCAGGGACAGCCGGGGTTCGCGGCGGCCGTTCTCGATCAGCGACAGGACCGACGGGGTCCGCCCCACCTTCTCGCCCAACTCGGCGAGCGTCAGGCCGCGCGCCCGCCGCAAATGCTTCAGTCGCTGGCCGAATGTAGCGAGGTCTAGACCATCGGTCTGTACCAATTTCCGCGTTTCTTTCATTGCAAAAAAGATTAACACATGTTCATTCGGAAAAAAATGGCATTTTTTACGGACCTTGGTCCTAGGTAACCGGACCGAGCGCGCGCAACCTGTAGGTACAGCCGAGGCCGGGCGGGTGACCGGCCGAAGAGCGAAGGGCAAGATTCATGGGCACGATCAGCCAGCAAGCGGCCAACCTGCAGCGAGAATGGGAGACCGACTCCCGCTGGGCGAACATCGAGCGGCCATACAGCGCCGGGGACGTAATCCGCCTGCGCGGATCCGTCGTCGAGGAGCACACCCTCGCGCGGCGCGGCGCCAACCGGCTCTGGGAACAACTGCACACCGAGGACGCCGTGCGAGCGCTCGGCGCGCTCACCGGTAACCAGGCCGTGCAGATGGTGAAGGCGGGACTGCAAGCCATCTACCTATCCGGCTGGCAGGTGGCGGCGGACGCCAACCTGGCCGCACAGACCTACCCGGACCAGTCGCTGTATCCGGTGAACTCGGTGCCGCAGGTCATCAGGCGGATCAACAACGCGCTGATGCGCGCGGACCAGATCACGTGGTCGGAATCCGGCGGGTCGGACACGGACATCTGCTGGATGGCGCCGATCGTCGCCGACGCGGAGGCCGGATTCGGCGGCGCGCTCAACGCATTCGAGCTGATGAAGGCCATGATCGTGGCCGGCGCGGCGGGGGTGCATTTCGAGGACCAGCTGTCCTCGGAGAAGAAGTGCGGCCATCTCGGCGGGAAGGTCCTCATCCCGACCGGGCAGCACGTCAAGACCCTGACGGCCGCGCGCCTGGCCGCCGACGTGCTGAACGTGCCGTCGCTGGTGATCGCGCGGACCGACGCGCACGCGGCGACGCTGCTGACATCGGACATGGACGAGCGGGACCGGCAGTTCGTGACCGGGGAGCGCACGGCCGAGGGGTTCTACCGCGTCCGTAACGGCATGCCGCCGTGCATCGCGCGCGGCCTGGCCTACGCGCCATACTCCGAACTGCTGTGGATGGAGACCTCCAAGCCGGACCTGGACGAGGCGCGGCAGTTCGCCGAGGCGATCAAGGCGCGGTACCCGGACCAGATGCTGGCCTACAACTGCTCGCCGTCCTTCAACTGGAAGGCGCACCTGGACGAGGCGACCATCGCGAAGTTCCAGAAGGAACTCGCGGCCATGGGATACCGGTTCCAGTTCATTACCCTCGCCGGGTTCCACGCGCTGAACTACTCGATGTTCGACCTGGCCCGTGGGTACGCGTCCGAGGACATGTCGGCATATGTCCGGCTGCAGGAGCGTGAGTTCGCGGCCGAATCGGCCGGGTACACCGCGACACGGCACCAGCGAGAGGCCGGCACCGGCTACTTCGACCTGGTGACCCAGGCGATCTCGCCGAACGCGGAGACCATGGCGCTCGCGGGCTCCACGGAGAGCGCGCAGTTCTCCCGCGCGGTGCCGCTGGACTAAGCGGCCGGCCTCGCCGAGCCAGCGCATCGGGCGGGGCTTCCTTCCCGGGCGGGCTCACTGCTGGGGTTGCTGCGGGTAGGGCGCGGTTTCGGACCACTCGGAAAACAGGCCGGCATTGGTCCCGGCCGCGCCCGGCGCGCCGTCCTCGTAGTAAGCCGGACGGCCGCGCCACCGGGACGGCACGAACAGCGGGATGATCAGCACGACTCCCGCCACCGCGAGCAGGCCGTTGATCAGCAGCGCCTCGAACCCGTCGCCGAACACGTGGTGCCGCAGCGGAATGTAGTGCACTGCCCGCTGGACGCGGATCCCGTACACCACGCTCCACGTGATGAACAGCAGGCCCGGCAGCCCCGCGGCCAGCGGCGAGATCCGCGGCACCGCGACCAGGATCCCGGCGAGCAGCGCGACGCCCGCCAGGGCGGCGAACGCGAGCAGCACGTTCTTGTCGTGCAGCAGCGAACCCCCGGCGGCGGGCAGGGTGGACATCGCGCCGTTCACCACGGGAACGCGCAGCAGACGCAGGTAGCCCCACGACGCGCCGAAGAACGCGGCCAAAGCCATGGCGATGGCCAGTATGATTCCAACTACATGTCGCATTTTGTCGCCTCCTGTCCGGTAGATGTTGCCGGTAACGGCATACCGCCGCAGCGGTATCGGTGACCTTCGCAAGACCATCGCAGACGGCCTGGCGGCGATCACGGCAGCGCGGCGGAGGCGTGACCAAAGTCTCATTGCGGGTCTTGACAGCGGCCGGGAGCACGGTCTCGCGGGGCTGCCATTCATGGATATTCTAAGCGCCGTGCACGTCGACGACATTTTCCGGGCAATAGGCAGATTTGCCGTCCGCTTCCGCTGGTTTGTCCTTGTCTTCTGGGTCGCCGCCGCCGCACTGGCATCGCTGGGCCTCCCGAGTCTGGCCAGCGTCACGCAGGGCAACAACACGGCGTTCCTGCCGGCCAGCGCGCCGAGCGAGCAGGCGGCTAACCTGGCCGCGCCCTTCGGCGGACCGAATGTCGTCACCGTGCCCGTGGTCGCGGCGGTCTCCTCCGGCACGCTGACCGCGCAGGACCAGGCGTGGCTCGCCTCGCTGACGACCAGCCTCGACAAGGTGCCGACCGTCGTCAAGGCGAGCGAACTCGGCGTATCGACGCCGAAGGCGACGGTGCCCGGCCAGGCCGCCCAGATAGTGGTGGAATCCAGCGCGGGCCAGGGCAACCAGACCGCGCTCACGTCACTCGTGACGGGCTTGCGGTCCGCGATCACCAAGGCGTCGCCGCCCGCGGGCTTGCAGGTGCACCTGGCCGGCCAGGTGGCGATCGACGTCGACCAGCAGAAGCAGTCCGGGACCACCGGTAATTCGGTCGAGGACCTCTCGTTCGTCTTCATCCTGATCCTGCTGTTCATCATCTTCCGTGCGGTGCTCGCGCCGTTCATCACGCTCTTCCCGGCCGTCCTGTCGGTGGTGATCGCCGGCCCGATCGTCGGCGAACTCGGCCACCACGGCCTGAAGGTCTCCACCCTCTCCCAGTTGCTGATGATCGTGCTGGTACTCGGCGCCGGCACGGACTACGGCCTGTTCCTCGTCTTCCGCGTGCGGGAGAACCTGCGGGCCGGCCAGGACAACAAGGAAGCCGTGGTCAACGCGCTCACCCGGGTGGGCGAATCCATCACGTTCTCCGCGCTCACGGTCATCGCGGCACTCCTGTCCCTGCTGTTCGCCACGTTCGAGATCTACTCGACGCTCGGCATCCCGCTCGCCATCGGCATCGGCGTGATGCTGCTCGCCGGGCTGACGCTCCTTCCCGCGCTCCTGGCGATCTTCGGGCGCGCGGCCTTCTGGCCGTCGAAGAACCGCGTCGGCGGCACCGCGGTCGGTGCCTGGGGGAAGGTGGCGGCCCGGCTTGTGCGGCGCCCGGCGGCCGCGCTGACCATCGGCGTCATCGTGTTCGGCGCGCTGTCGGCGGCGGTCACGTCCTACGCCGGAGGCGGGTTCGGCGGCTCGCTGAGCGCGCCGGCCGGGTCCGACTCCGCGGCCGGGACGGCGCTGCTGAACAAGTACTTCCCGTCTACCGCGGCCAACCCGACGAACCTTGTCTACAAGCTATCCGCCCCGGCGTGGGAGGAGCCGGCGCTGATCGCCGCGGCTACCACCCAGCTATCCCACAGCAGCCTCTTCACCGGCGTGACCGGACCGCTCAACCCGGTCGGCGGCACGGGATTCACCCCGGCGGAGTACACGCAACTGCACGGGACCCTGGGCTCCGGCGAGCTCCCCGCGACCGTGCCCGCCGCGCTGGCCGGCAAGGTCTCGGCCGACGAGTACCAGACGTACCGGGCGACATCCCAGTTCGTGGACACGGCCGGGACCACGATCCAGTTCGAGACCGGTCTCACCGCGGGTGACCCGTCGACCGTCGCGGCGATGGACGCCGTCCCGGCCCTGCGCGCCGAGGCGGCGACAGTCGCGAAGACCCTGCACGCGACTGCCTATGGCGTGGGCGGTGAGGCGCCGGCGTTCTACGACATCAGCTCGATCTCCAACAGCGACCTGGCCCACGTCGTCCCGATCGCGATCATCGTGATCGGCGTCCTGCTCGCGCTGGTCATGCGGTCCCTGGTCGCGCCGCTGTACCTGATCGCGTCGGTCGCGATCTCCTACTTCGCGGCGCTCGGCCTCGCGGTGCTCGTGTTCATCGAGATCGGCCACGGCGGCGGAATCACCTTCATCCTGCCGTTCCTGTTGTTTATCTTCCTGCTGGCACTCGGGGAGGACTACAACATCCTGGTGATGACCCGGATCCGCGAGGAGGCGCAGCGGTACTCGCTGCGCGAGGCCGTCTCGCGGGCGGTCGGGGTCACCGGGACGACGGTCACGTCCGCGGGCCTGGTCCTGGCCGGGACGTTCGCGGTGTTCGCGATCGCCGGGGCGAGCGGCTCCGGCGGCAGCATGATCCGCGAAGTCGGCTTCGGCCTGGCGGCGGGCGTGCTGATGGACACCTTCGTCGTCCGGACCGTCCTGGTGCCCTGCACCGTGGTGCTGCTCGGCCGATGGAACTGGTGGCCGTCCAAGCTCGCCGTCGGCACCGCCGAGAGCGACACGGTGCGGGCCGGGGCAGATGCGCTCGGGCTGGCGGTTCCCGGCACTGGGGTTCCCGGCACTGGTGTATCGGGCACTGGTGTATCGGGAATATCCGATACACCGGGGGCCGAGATTTCCCGGGCGGAGGACTCGGACACGCCCAGGAACGGCTGACAGCCGTGAGTTGCCACCCGCCCGCGTGTCCCGGGCCGGCAAATGCCACGAAGAACTCGGGACATGCCGGGTGGGGTACTGGTCTTCCGGGGGCTTGACCGGGAGACTTCTGTCGGTAGCAGTACGGCATGGGCAGGAGTCGGTAGCAGTACGGCACGGGCAGGTGTCGAAAGTAGTACGGCACGGGCAGGTGTCGGTAGTAGTACGGCACGGGCAAGCGGAATAGAGTACGGCGGGTGCACCCGGGGCAGCAGGGAAAGGACGCCGATGCAGGAACTGCGCTTCGTCGCGGTCAGCGAGGACGGCAGTTACGCTGTCTTGGCCGTCCCCGGACGGAGCGCGCGTTACGTCTTGCCGATCGACGAGAAGCTTCGGGCGGTCGCGCTAGGCCAGACCTCCCGGCTCACCCAGTACGAGATCGAAGTGGAGAGCCCCTTGCGACCCAAGGAGATCCAGGCACGGATCCGCGCCGGTGAGACGGCAGAAGAGATCGCCGACGCTGCCGGCATTCCGGTCGAGCGCGTGCGCTGGTTCGAAGGACCGGTCCTGGCGGAGCGCGCGTACATCGCGCAGCAGGCGCAAACGGCGGTGGTTCGCCGACAGGGGGACGGCGCCGGGCCAGGGCCGCGACTCGGAGACATCGTCAGCGAGCGCATGTCCGCCGCCGGCGCGGACCCAGAGGACGGCCAGTGGGACTCCCGCAAGCGCGGTGACGGCAACTGGCAGGTGCAGCTGACATATTCGGCCGGCGGCCGACTGCACATCGCCGAGTGGCTCTTCGAACCGCGCCGCCGTCACGTGCTGCCCGAAGACGATGCGGCCGCTCGCCTGTCGCTGCCCGAGTCCGAACTGCCGCCGCTGCCCGCGAGCCTGCCCGGCGAAGCGACCGTCACCCCGATCGCCTCCCGCCTCGGCGCCGCCGCCGGCATGGGCGGCGGGATGAGCGGGGGCAGTGTCGGCGGCATGAGCGGCGGCGGTGCCGGCGGCATGAGCGGTGGCGGTGCCGGCGGCACGCCTGCCGGCGGCATCGGGAACGGAACCAGCGGGTCCGGCCGGTTCCGGCAGGACCGACCGGTGACTCCGGATCGTAACGTTGCCTCCGAGCGCCCGCCTGCCGCGCCGCCGGTCACACCGCTTTCGGTCCCCGCCGCGCTTGCCTTCACCGATACCGAACGATCCCACGTGACTCCTCCGGTCCCCGCTGTCCCGGACCGTCCCGCAACGGCACCGTGGCGGGTCTCGCCTCCGCCCGAGTTCTTGGAGGAACCGGAGCCCGCGCTCGCCTCCGCCTCGGACCCCGGCACTGACTACCCGGCTCCGCCCGCCGAGGCCCCTGCCGCCGACCCTGCGCCTACGTCGGCGCCTGAGCCTGCGCCTGGTGAGGCCACGGTCACCCAAGCCCCGGCCGCAAAGGATGCCGCGGCGCCGTCTGCGCCGTCTGCGCCAGCCGAGGAACCAGCGTCCGTGCCGGAACCGGCTGCGTCGGTGCCGCACCCGCTTGCGCCGGTGCCGGAACCGGCTGCGACCACACCGGAACCGGCTGCGACCGCGCCGGAACCGGCTGCGACCGCGCCGGAACCTGCTGCGACCGCGCCCGAACCGGCTGCGACCGCGCCGGAACCTGCTGCGTCCGAACCTGAGGCCGTAACCGAATCCGCGGAAGCGATCGAGCCGGCAGACGCCAAAGAGCCCGCCTCGGCGAAGGAAAAGCCTGCTCCCGCTGAGACCGCTGAGACCGCGGATCCCGCCTCTGCCGAGCCGCCGGCGACCGCAGCCGCTGCCGAGCCAGCCGCAGGTACCGAGCCGCCCGCGGCCGTGGCCGAGCCAGCCGCAGGTACCGAGCCGGCGGCCGCCGCCGAGCCAGCCGGGAAGGCGGACCCCGTCCCCGACGCAGACGAGCAGCCGACGCGACCGCGCCCTGCGAAGAAGAACCCGCGCAACCGCCGTTCGTCAGTTCCGTCCTGGGACGAGATCATGCTCGGCAGTTCCCGCCAGCGCGACTGAAGAGAACACGCGGCGCTTGCGCCCCGTCAGTCTCTTTGCCGGGAGCGGGCAGCCAGACCTGACGCGCTCAATTGCGCAATTGGTGTCGTCCCGGTACGCCCGGCTGCGCAATCGAGCACGCTGGATGGGACGGGGGACGGCGGGTCGGGTTAGCTTGTGGGCTGTTTCAGGGAGAATCCCCAGTTCAGGATACGGGCGGCGTCCTGTTCCGAGGCGTCGACGCTGGTGGGCGGGTCGCCGAGGACGACGCCGATCAGCGTCCGGCCGCCGCGGACGGCCTCGAACAGCAGACAGTGGCCGGCGTCGTCGGTGTATCCCGTCTTGATCCCGACGGCGCCCCGGTATGACCCCAGGAGGCTGTCGTCGCTGTACCACCAGTGCGCGTCGTGGCCGTCTTCCTTGGTCAGGTGGTACTGCGTCTGGTCGACGATCGACCGGAATGCCGGCAGCTTCATCGCCGCCTCACCCAGGATCACGAGGTCGGACGGCGTTGAGTAGGTCGAGTACTCCGTCGGGTACGGCAGGCCGTCGGGCGATGCGAAGTGCGTGTGGTCCATGCCCAGCGAGCGCGCGGTCGCGTTCATCTTCGCGACGAAGGCGCTCATCCCCGGTCCGTACGTGGTCGCCAGCGTGTACGCGGCGTCCGCGCCGGACTGCAGCAGCAGACCGTAGAGCAGTTCCTGCGCGGTGAGCACCTCGCCGGGCTCCAGGTCGTCGCTGGCGGCGCCGTATTCGGCGACGTAGTTCAGCACGCCCTTGGGGATCTTGATCTTCCGGCCGAGGTCCCCCGCCGAGATGACCAGGTAGGCGGTCATCACCTTGGTGATCGAAGCCATCGGCCTTTCCGTGTCGGCGTCCTTGGACCACAGCACCTGGTCCGTCGCGGCGTCCACGAGGATGCCTTCCCTGGCCTTGATGCCCTTGGGGGCGCCGGCGGCAAGCAGCGGCGGCACGGCCGGCGTCGCGTTGGCGCGGGGTGACTCCGCTCCCTTCGCGCCAGGTGCGACCGCGTGTGTCGCGCCACTCGCGTACGCCACCCCCGGGGCAGTCGAACACCCCGTGGCCGCTGCCGCGATCATCACCACGGCAAGGGCGGCCGTCAACGTCCGAGGGCGCAGGCGCATGACACTCCGAATGATGTTAGGGGCAGGCAGGCCAGACCAGATCGTACGGCGTCATGTGCGCATGTTCCGGCATATTGACCGAAGCCGCCTGCTCATACCTCTGTGTAGCACCTCAAACACTATGAGCTTACGCACGCGACAGTACGTCCGCCAGAGCCGAGCGCGCGGACGCGGTCACCTCCGCCACGTCGTATCCCGTCAGGGCGCCGTCCCGCTTGACCACGACCCCGTCCGCCAGGACGGTGTCGACATTGCCCGGGTGCGCCGCCGTGACCAGCAGGCGCGCCGGGTCGGTCAGCACGCCGAGGTTCCACGCGTCCACGGACACCACGATCAGGTCGGCGCGCTTGCCGGGGGTAAGCGATCCCGTGACCGCGTCGAGTCCCAGCGTCGCGGCGCCGCCGATCGTCGCCATCCGCAGCACGTCCCGCGCCGGCAGCGCGAACTCGTCGTAGGCGAGCCCGTTCGCGGAGCCTTGCGTCACCTTCATGATCGCGAACATGTCCGCGTTGCCCGCCAGCATCGTCGTGTCCACCGACAGCCCGGTCGCCACCCCGGCCCTCAGCAGGGCACCGGTCACGGGCTGCCCGTAGCCGATCTGCAACTCGGTGTACGGAGACACGCTGGCCGGCGTTCCGTGCGCGCGAGCGAGCGCGATCTCGTCGGCGGACGCGTTGTTCAGGTGCACGACCTGGAGGTCTGGCCCGAGCAGCCCGTGCGACGCGTACGTGGCGATCTGCCCGGCGGACCGCTTCGGCCCGCAGGCGTGCACGGTGACCGGCAGCCCGAGCCCGCGGGCCGCCTCGATCTCCTCCCGGTAGATCTTCGGTTCGACGCGCATGGCCGGATTGCTGCCGCCCGTCCCCCGCCACGCCATGCCGAGGTGGATCCGTCCTCCGCAGCTGTAGGCGTCCCAGCCACCCGCGACGGATTCAAGATCGCGGAGGTCCATGGCAATGTCGTTCCGATGCCCGGTCTGATAGCCGTAGGAGAAGCGGGCCCGCAGCCCGGACTCCGACAGCGCCCGCAGCCCGGCCTCGGCCCAGTCGCGACCGCGGATGTTGTGCGCCCAGTCGTGCACGGTGGTGATGCCGGCGTCGATCGCCTCGGCGCACGCCAGGCGCGTGCCCTCATAGGTGTCCCCCGGCAGGAACTCGCGTCCCAGCTTGACGCAAGTAACGAAATATCCGGGGGGCGGCCCGCCGGGCCCGGCGGGCGCTGGCACCCAGTCCGACAGCCCCCGCAGGAGCGTGTTCCACAGGTGCCAGTGCGTGTCCACGAGGCCTGGCGCGACGATTTTTCCTGAAGCGTCGATGACCTCGGCGCCGGGTGCCTCGATGCCCTCGCCGACCGCGACGATGGCGCCGCCGCGGATGAGAACGTCGCCGTGCGGAATGTCACCGGCGCCGTCCATCGTGATGACATGCCCGCCCTTTACGAGGATTTCACGCGTCGCTGCCATACCGCGAGATCGTAGTGGGCGCCGTCTGCTCCTGGGATGCGGGTCCCGCGGGCTCCGCCGTCTCCGCAAGTTCCGCCGTTTGCGCGGGCTCAGCCGTTACCGCGGGCTCAGGGGCGGGGCGGCCCAGCGTGTCGCGGAACACCAGCCAGCGCATCCAGCAGTACAGGTACACGCCCTCGCAGCATGCGGCGATGATCCGCGCGAGCTCGTAGTAGAGGCCGGCCGCGGCCAGGGCGTCGGTAACGCCCAGGACGAAGATGAGGTAGTTGCTCACCTCGGCCGCTACGAAAAGCGCGAACTGCCCGCCCACCGCGGCGTGCGACCTGAAGTTGAGCACCCGGTTGGCGATGTAGCTGATGATCCCGGCGGTGCCGAAGGAGAGCGTGACCGAGACGGGGAGCGGCAGCTTCAGCGAACTGTGGAAGAGCGCGAGCAGGGCAAGGTCGACGCAGAACGTGCACAGGTTGATGATGATGTACCCGGTCACGTTCGGCGCGACCACCCTGGACAGCCCGAACGGGAGCCTGCGGGTGATCGCCGTCATCGCCGCGGCGAACCGCTCCTCACGTCTCATAGTCCCTATTGTGCCTTCTAGCGCGTTGTGGATCGGGCGGCACGTGACTCCTGTCACACGCGGGTAACAGATAAACGGCGAAACAGAGTCGCGAACCACCGGAGGGCACGGGCATGTGATTAGGTGCGGAGACGTCACGAGGTGTGCGGCCGGGCCGCCATCCTCTTTCCGCTGGCTGACGCAGGCTATGATCAATACAGGTCGGCCATGGGTCCGGGACCTGTTGAGCGAACATTATCCGTCCCGATAGCGAGGAATTGTTTGTGGCCGTGCTGGTAGACCCGCCACATCGCGACAACGCTGACGGAGCGTCTGCCGTAACCGCGCCGGCCACGGCCGCCCCCCCGAACTCCGCTGCGCCGAAGCTCGCGGAGCCGTCTATCCCGGGCGGCCGGGTCGAGGCCCTGATGGGGCGCCTCATCAAGGTGCTCTCCCACAGTCCGCTCGCGCGGCCATTGCCCGCGGTGACGCTGAGCGCGCTGGGCCTGGCCGGGGTGGCATTCGTCGGCCTGTGCGCGACGGCGCCCAAGTCGAGCGCGAACACGCCGCCAGTGCTGCTGCCGCTGACGGACTTCGCCCGCAACCTGGGCGCGCCGCACCTGCCCGACGACGTCGCCGATGTCGTCATGTACCTGTCGATCAGCCTGTGCGGCCTGGGCCTGGCGATGATGCTGTGGGCCAACAGCCATGGCTGGACGCCGAGCCCGCGCAAGGCGTTCGCGGTCACGGCCGGATGCGTCGCGGTCCTGGTGAACATCACGCCGGTCGGCTCGGGGGACACCGCGAGCTACGCGGCCTACGGACGCATCGCCGCCCTCGGCTACAGTCCTTACACGTTCCTGCCTTCGCAACTGCCGGGCGGCAACCATAACCCCTACACCGCGATCGTCAACCCGCAGTGGCGAACCGCGCCGTCGGAGTACGGCCCGGTCGCGACCTGGACGCATCTGCTCGCCGCGCTGATCGGCGGCGACAAGCCGTGGCTCACGATCTGGGTCCTGATGATCATGGCGGGTGTCGCGTTCGTGGCGACCGGCTACGTGCTGATGCGCACCGCGGCCAACCCGGCGCGCGCCGTGCTGCTGTGGGCGGCGAACCCGCTCCTGATCGTGGAACTCGTGATGGCCGGGCACCTGGACGCGCTGCTGGCGTTCGTCTCGATCGTGGCGATCGTGCTGGCGCGGCGTTCCGCCAGCCTCCCGCTCGACATCCTCATCGGCGTCGTCGTCGGCGTCGCCGGCGGCATCAAGGTCACCGCCGTGTTCGTGGCGCTCGCGATCGCGATCCCCCTGATCCACGACCGGGCCTGGCCGCGACTGGCCCGGACCGGCATCGTCGCGGGACTCACCACGTTCGGGCTGTACTTCTTCAGCAGCTGGGGGTTCACCGCGCTCAAACCGCTGGAGGCCGAGTCGAAGCTGGTCATCTCCCCGTCGATCTGGCGGCTGGTAGAGATGATCATCCAGGACGCCAACGGGGGCCATCTGCCGACCATGGTCACCACGATCTTCGGCTACACGTGGCCGCCGCTGATGCTGGCCCTGGCCTGGTACCTGTACCACCGGCTCTCGCCCGACGTGCCGCCCGTCGTCGCCGCCACGTGCGCGCTGACGTTCGCCTGGGTGATCGTCGTGCCGTGGTCGCTGCCGTGGTACACCTCGACCGCGTGGGTGGCCCTGGCGCTCCTGCCGCGCAACACCCTGACACGGTGGCTGACCATCGTCACGGGCGGGCTCGCGCTGCTTCACTTCAACGGCGGTTTCCCCGGCAACCCGAAGCTCGGCCCGACACCGTAGCCCCGACACCGCAGCCCCGACACCGCAGATCCGCCGGTATCGCGCCCGAAGCCGGCGCCCGGCTGTTCGCAGCTAGACTCGGCAGACATGAGCACCGAGCCGGCGCAGCCGCCGATCGCAAAGCGGGTTCCGAGCAAGCGCACCCACCACGGTGACACCGTCATCGACGAGTACGCCTGGCTCACCGACCCGAAGGACCCGGAGACGATCGCCTACCTGAAGGCCGAGAACACCTACACGGAGGCGCTCACGGCGGGCCTGGCGGATCTGCGGGAAGCCGTCTTCGACGAAATCAGGGCCCGGACCCAGGAGACCGACCTGTCCGTGCCGGTCCGGAAGGGCTCATGGTGGCGCTACGCCCGCACCGTCGAGGGCCAGCAGTACACCATTCACTGCCGGCGGCGCGTCCTGCCCGGTGAGATCACTCCCCCGATGCCCGAGGACGGCAAGCCGCTCGACGGCGAGGAGATCCTGCTCGACGGGAACGAACTCGCCGCCGGCAAGGAGTTCTTCAAGCTCGGCACGCTGGACGTGAGCCCGGACGAACGGCTGCTCGCCTACTCCACCGACTTCGCGGGGAACGAGCGGCACACGCTCCGGATCAAGGACCTCACGACGGGCGAGACCTTGCCCGACGAGATCCCCAACACCTCCTACGGCAGCGCCTGGTCACTCGACGGCAGCACGCTGTTCTACGTGACCGTCGACGACGCGTGGCGGCCGTACCGGGTGCACCGGCACGTGGTCGGCACCCCGTCGGACAGCGACGTGGTCGTGTTCGAGGAGGCCGACGAGCGGTTCTGGCTCGGCGTCGGCTCCACCCGCAGCGACCGCTACGTGCAGATCCACACGTCCAGCAAGCTGACCAGCGAGGTCTGGATGCTGGAC
Source organism: Trebonia sp. (assembly GCA_035948445.1). Lineage (GTDB taxonomy): Bacteria > Actinomycetota > Actinomycetes > Streptosporangiales > Streptosporangiaceae > Trebonia. Next base: position 113,375 of record DASZJE010000077.1, read on the forward strand.
GCCGCCGACCCGAACGGTGAGTTCATCGTGGTCGCGCCGCGCAGGGAAGGCGTCGAGTACGAGGTCGAGCACGCCGGAGACCGGCTGCTCATCCTGCACAACGACGGCGCCGAGAACTTCGAGATCGCCTCGGCGCCCCTTCCCGGCGAGCCCGGGGCGGATACCTGGACGCCGCTCGTCCCGCACGACCCGGCTACCCGGCTGCTGTCCGTCGACGGGTTCAACGACTACACCGTCGTTTCCTTCCGCCGCGAGGGCCTGACCGGGCTGCGGGTCCTGCCCGCCGGGCGGCCGGAAAACGCCTGGGACATCGCGTTCCCCGAGCCGATCTACACGGTGGGCGCGGGCTCGAACCCCGAGTTCGAGACGACCGTCTTCCGGCTCGGCTACACCTCGCTGGTCACGCCCGGCTCAGTGTACGACTGCGACCTGGCAACCGGCGAGCTGACGCTGCTCAAGCGGCAGCCGGTGCTGCCTGCCCCGGACGGCACCGTCTACGAAAGCGCGGACTACGAGCAGTACCGCGAGTGGGCGACCGCCGCCGACGGCACCCGCGTGCCGATCTCCATCGTCTGCAAAAAGGGAACGCCGCGCGACGGCTCCGCGCCCGCGCTGCTGTACGGGTACGGCAGCTACGAGCACTCGCTCGACCCGAACTTCTCCATCGCCCGCCTGTCGCTGCTTGACCGGGGGTTCGTCTACGCCGTCGCCCACGTCCGCGGCGGCGGGGAGATGGGCCGTGCCTGGTACGACCACGGCAAGATGCTGGAGAAGAAGAACACGTTCACCGACTTCGTCTCGTGCGCGGAGCACATCGTCGGGCAGGGCTGGACGAGCGCGGACCGCCTGGTCGCCCGCGGCGCCTCGGCGGGCGGGCTGCTGATGGGCGCGATCGCCAACCTCGCCCCGGGAGCCTTCAAGGGGATCGTCGCGCAGGTGCCGTTCGTCGACGCGCTGAACTCGATCCTCGACCCGTCGCTGCCGCTGACCGTGACCGAGTGGGAGGAATGGGGCGACCCGCTGCACGACCCCGAGGTCTACGCGTACATGAAGTCGTACACCCCGTATGAGAACGTGACGGACGCCGAGTACCCGGCGATCTTCGCGCTCACCAGCCTGAACGACACCCGTGTGCTGTACCACGAGCCCGCCAAGTGGACCGCGCTGCTGCGGGCCACCGCCCGCGGCGGCCCGTTCCTGCTCAAGACGGAGATGGAGGCCGGCCACGGTGGCCGCAGCGGCCGCTACGACGCCTGGCGTGAGGAGGCCCTGGTCGCCGCCTGGATCATCACCACCGCAACCCGGTAACACCTGTCCCGGAGCCAGCTAGGCGCCGGCGCCACGTCAGAAGTGTCCACCGCGGGCTGGACTGCCTGCCAGATGTGTCCTAACGTGCTGTGTATGGCAGCGACGGCGACGGCGCATGAGCTGTTCGAGCGACGGGACGCGCCCGCGCGCGACCTGGCGCGGCAGGCGGGCGAGGTCGCCGCCGCCTGCCATGCCATGGCCGTGCGGTTCCACGGGGGCGGGAAGCTCATCACGTTCGGCACAGGGGGTGCCAGCGCGGACGCGCAGCACGTCGCCGTCGAGTTCGTGCATCCCGTGATCGTGGGCAAACGTGCGCTGCCGGCCATCTGTCTCACCGCCGACGTGGCGACCGTCACCGGGATCGCGGAACGCGAGGGCGTCGCCGATATCTTCGCCGTCCAGATCCGCTCCCTGGCCCGGCCCGCCGATATCGCCATGGGCATCTCCGCCGACGGGAGCAGTCCCAGCGTCCGCAAGGGCCTCGAAGCGGCGAAGGAACTGGGGCTGCTCACCGTCGCCCTGGCCGGCGGCACGCTCGGGGCGAGCCCCGTGGTCGACCATCCGCTGATCGTCAGGTCCGGGGATCCCCTTGTGGTCAAGGAAACGCACGTGACCATGTACCACGTGCTGTGGGAACTGGTGCACGTGTTCTTCGAGCAGCCGGGTGTGCTATGAGCGAGTGCCACGGCGATACGTGCATCACCTGCGGGGATGTCGCGGTCGAGGTCACCGTCCTGCGGCTGCTGCCTGAGGCCATGGCCGTCGTCGACGTCGGCCACGGGGAGGAAGCCGGCCACGGGGAGGAAGAGGTCAGCGTCGCCCTCGTGGACGCCGTCCCCGGCGACACGATCCTCGTGCACGCCAGCGAGGCCCTCGCCGTCGTCGCCCATGATGACAGGCCTCGTGCCCACGATAGGGAGGCGACCGCGTGACCCGGGAAGACGCGATGGAGTCGCTTTATCCCTTCCTCTACGCGAGCACGGGTGACCTGCCCGCCGTCCTTGAGCAGGTACGCGCCTCGACGGCAGCGAAGGCGGAGGAGATCCTGCTGCTGCGGCACGCCGTCCGCGACCGCGACGGCGCCCGGCTAGCCGAGTGCGCGCACCAGGTCGCGCGGCGGTTCCGGGACGGCGGCCGGCTCTTCGCCTTCGGCAACGGCGGCAGCGCCACCGACGCCCAGCAGCTCGCGACGCTTTTCCTGCACCCGGCCAAGTCACCGGCGCTTCCGGCGTTCGGGCTGGCGAATGACACGCCGGTCGTCACCGCGCTCTCCAACGACATCGGCGTGGACGTTATCTTCGCGCGGCAGATCGAAGCGTGGGGGGAACGCGACGACATCGCGGTAGGACTGTCGACCAGCGGAAACTCGGCGAACCTGGTGCGCGCCTTCGACGTCGCGAGCCGGCGCGGGATGCTGACGATCGGGCTGGCCGGGTACGAGGGCGGGAAGATGGCCGAGCTTGACAGCATCGACTATCTGTTCGTGGTGCCGTCCGCTTCGGTGCACCGCATCCAGGAAGCGCAGACGACCATCTACCAGGTGCTGTGGGAACTAACCGTACAGGAGGTGCCGAATGTGCCTCGGGATACCGGGTGAGGTCGTCGAGATCAGCGCCGACCAGCCCGACCTCGCCAAGGTGGACGTGACCGGCGTCCGGCGATTGATCAACATCGGCCTGCTGGCCGACGACCCGCCTAAGCCCGGCGAGTGGGTGCTCATCCATGTCGGATTCGCGCTCTCCAAGATCGACGAGGCCGAAGCCGCGGCGGCCATGGAGTTCCTCGAGGGCATCGGGCAGGCGTACGACGACGAGATCGCGGCGCTGCGTTCGTCGCTGATCGAGTGACCAGGAGGCGGGAAGCCATGCGGTTCGTCGACGAATTCCGGGACGCGGACCAGGCCCGCGCGCTCGCCGCCAAGATCGCGGCGCTATGCGAGCCGGGCCGGGAGTACAAGTTCATGGAGGTGTGCGGTGGGCACACCCACACGATTTACAAGCACGGACTCGAGGATTACCTGCCGGAGACCATTACCCTCGTGCACGGTCCGGGGTGTCCTGTCTGCGTGATACCCATGGGGCGGGTCGACGACGCGATGGCCCTCGCGGCGGACGACGGGGTGATCATGACGTCGTTCGGGGACATGATGCGAGTGCCGGGCAGCAACGGGTCATTTTTCGACGCGAAGGCCTCCGGCACCGACATCAGGATGGTGTACTCGCCGCTCGACTCGCTGAAGATCGCGCGGGCCAACCCCGGCAAGCGGGTCGTGTTCATGGCGATCGGGTTCGAGACGACGGCGCCGTCGACCGCGATGACGATGCTGCGCGCCAGTGCCGAGGGGATCACGAACTTCTCGGTGTTCTGCAACCACGTCACGATCGTGCCGGCGATCAAGGCCATCCTCGATTCCCCTGACCTGCGGCTCGATGGCTTCATCGGGCCGGGGCACGTGTCCACGGTCATCGGCTGCCGACCGTATGAATTCATCGCGCGCGATTACGGCAAGCCGGTCGTGGTGGCCGGGTTCGAGCCGCTCGACATCCTCCAGTCGATCTACATGCTGATGCTGCAACTGCACGACGGGCGGTGCAGCGTCGAGAACCAGTACTCCCGGGTGGTTCCGTGGAACGGCAACGCGGTCGCCCTCCGGGCCATCGGGCAGACGATGGAACTGCGGCCGTACTTCGAGTGGCGCGGGCTCGGGTTCATCTCGCACTCGGCTCTTCGCGTGCGTCCGGCGTTCGCCGCCATGGACGCCGAGCGGCAGTTCGCCGTGCCGGGGGTGCGGGTCGCCGATCCGAAGGCGTGCCAGTGCGGCGAAGTGCTCAAGGGGGTGCTGAAGCCCTGGGAGTGCAAGGTGTTCGGGACCGCGTGCACGCCGGAGACCCCGATCGGCACGTGCATGGTGTCGCCGGAAGGCGCGTGCGCCGCGTACTACAACTACGGCCGGATGCGGCGTGAGCGAGTGCCCGTGCCGGTATCGATCCAGGGCGCTCCCTGATGAGTGAACATGCGCCCGCGCGGGATGAGCGGGAGCGACTGGTGCTCGAGCGGATCGACCGCGCGCGGCGGCGGCGGCCGCGCGTGCGCGAAGAGCGCGTCACCATGTCGCACGGCGCCGGCGGCAAGGCCACGCGCACGCTGATCGAGGCGGTGTTCCTGGACGCGTTCCGCAACCCGGTGCTCGAGGCGCTCGAAGATTCGGCCTCCTTGCGGCTCGACGGGGCACGGGTCGCGCTTACCACCGACTCCTACGTCGTGTCGCCCCTGTTCTTCCCCGGCGGCTCCATCGGGGACCTCGCGGTCAACGGAACCGTCAACGACCTTTCCGTCGCCGGCGCGACGCCGCTGTACCTGACGGCCGGCTTCATCCTGGAAGAAGGCTTCCCGGTGGCCGACCTGATACGGGTCACCGCGTCGATGCGCGCCGCGGCCGCCGAGGCGGGAGTGCTGATCGTCACCGGCGACACCAAGGTCGTGGAGCGCGGCAAGGCCGACGGGTGCTACGTCAACACCGCCGGGATAGGCCTCCTGACACACGACGCGCCGTTGGGCGTCGCGCTGTGCCAGCCGGGTGACGCCATTGTGGTGTCCGGCCCGATCGGCGACCACGGGATCACGATCATGCTCGCCCGCGGCGAACTGGACATCGAGGCGGACGTCCGCTCCGACACGGCACCGCTGAACGGGCTCGTCTGGTCGTTGCTTGACGCGGTTCCCGGGACCCGGGCGATGCGGGACGCTACCCGCGGCGGCGTGGCGACCATACTCAACGAGATCGCGTCCGAAGCGGAAGTCGGCGTACTGGCCCGCGAGGAGGACATCCCGGTGCGGCCCGCCGTGCGGGGGGCGTGCGAACTGCTGGGCATCGACCCGATGTACGTGGCGTGCGAGGGACGGATGGTGGCCGTGGTCCCCGGTCCTGACGCTGACCGGGCGGTCTCGGCGCTGCGCGCCCACCCGCTCGGCGCGGACGCGGCGGTCATCGGGGAGGTGACGGACGCATCGCCCGGAATCGTCCGGCTGAAGACGGCCTTCGGCGGCACCCGGATCGTCGACCTGCTCGTCGGGGACCCGCTCCCGCGCATCTGCTGATCGCGGCATAACCTCCGCGGAGCGCAGGCATGCCCACGCGGGGCGCCGGCATCACCCCCGAGCCGCGGGAACGAACTCCCGGGCGGCCGCCACGACGGCCTGGCCCAGGCTGATGCCGCCGTCGTTGCACGGGACGCGCGAATGCACCAGGACCGTGAACCCGCGGGCTTGCAGGCGGCCGACCACCTGATGCAGGAGCAGCATGTTCTGGAACACGCCGCCGGACAACGCCACGGTGGTGAGGCCGTGCCGTTCGCGCAGCAGCCGGCAGCCCGCCTCGGTCACGCCGGCGACTCCGTTGTGGAAGCGGGCCGCGATCACCGGTCGCGGCACGCCGGCGGCGAGGTCGTCCACCACGGCACGCACGAGATCCGCGCCCCGTACCACGAACGGTGCCGACGGCCGGCACAAGCCCGGTTCGACGCCCGCCGCGTAGGAACCCGTCTCCCCCGGATCCGCGAGTTGCTCGAGTTCGATCGCGGCCTGGCCCTCGTAGCTGACCGTGTCCCTCACCCCGAGCAGCGACGCGACCGCGTCGAACAGCCGCCCGGCACTCGAGGTGAGCGGCGCGTTAACCCGCCTGCGCGCCATGGCGACGACCGCGGGCCAGCGGCGGGCGTTCCGGTCCCGGACGCCGCCAAGGAGATCCGCGTCCAGGCAGGCCGGGCCCGTGCCGGCCGGGCCCGTGCCGGCCGCGTCCAGGTAGGCCGCCGCCATCCGCCACGGCTCCCTGATCGCGGCGGCGCCGCCGGGCATCGCCACCGGCGCGAAGTGACCGGCGCGCTCGAACCCGGCGTAGTCCGCGATGAGGAACTCCCCGCCCCAGATGGTGCCGTCGGTCCCGAAGCCGGTGCCGTCGAACGCGACGCCGATGACACGGTCCCCGCCCCGGCCCGGCCATCCGTTGTCGGCCAGGCACGCGGCGATATGGGCATGGTGGTGCTGGACTGCGACGAGGTCGACGTCGTCCAGATCGAGCGCGTACTTGGTGGACAGGTATTCGGGATGCAGATCATAAGCCACGACTTCAGGGTCTATATCAAACAATTTCCGGAAATGCCCGATCCCTTCGCGGAACGACACTAGTGTCTCCGCATTCTCCAGGTCACCGATGTGGTGGGAAACAAAAGCGTGCTTGTCTTTCGCCAGGCAGAACGTGTTCTTCAATTCCGCGCCGCAGGCGAGCACGTGCCTGCGGAATTCGCCGGGCACGACGATCGGCTCAGGGACGTAACCGCGTGAGCGCCGCAGGACCATCGGCCGGCCGCGGAACGTCCGGGCGACCGAGTCGTCGGTCCTGATATGGATCGCGCGGTCATGGGTGAGCAGCGCGTCGGCGATCGGCCCCAGCCGGGACAGCGCGTCGCCATCCTGGTACGCGATCGGCTCGTCCGAGGTGTTCCCGCTGGTCAGCACGATCGGCGCGGCCACCGCCGCCGCCAGCAGATGATGCAGCGGGGTATAGGGCAGCATGATCCCGAGTTCGCGGTTCCCGGGCGCCACCGAAGCCGCCACACGCGCCCCGCTCAGCCGTGGCAGCAGCACGATCGGCCTGGCCCTGCTGGTCAGCAGGTCGGCGGCCGCGCGGTCCAGCGTGCTGAGCGAGCGCGCCTGCCGCAGCGAGGCCGCCAGCACCGCGAACGGCTTGTCCTCCCGGTGCTTGCGCGCCCGCAGCGCCGCGACGGCCGGCTCGCACGCCGCGTCCGCCGCGAGGTGGTACCCGCCGAGCCCCTTGATCGCGACGATCCTCCCTTCCCGCAGCAGCGCGGCGGCGGCGTCGAGCGGCGAACCGCACGCCGGCGCGTTCCCCGCCGCGCCGAGCAGGACCAGACGCGGCCCGCAGGCCGGACAGCAGACAGGCTGGGCGTGGTAGCGGCGGTCGGAAGGGTCGCGGTATTCGGCGGCGCACTGCTCGCACATGCCGAAGCCCGCCATGGTCGTGAACGGCCGGTCGTAGGGCACGTCGCGGACGATGGTGAACCTGGGGCCGCAGTTGGTGCAGTTGACGAACGGGTACCCGAACCGCCGGTCCGCCGGATCCCGCAGCTCGCGCAGGCAGTCGGCGCAGGTCGCCGCGTCCGCAGCCACCAGCGTCGTGCGCCGTCCGCCGGCCGTGCTCGCGGTGATCGCGAAGGTCTCCGCCCCCTGCGGCGGCAGGCGGGTCACCGTCACCCGCTCGATCCGCGCGAGCGCCGGCGCGTCAGTCTCCAGACGGCGCAGGAATAGCCGAACGGACGGCGGGGATCCTTCTACCTCGACGAACACGCCGTCGACGTCGTTACCCACGACCCCGGTGAGTCCGAGTCCGGTCGCCAGCGAGTAGACGAACGGGCGAAAGCCGACACCCTGGACGGTGCCCTCCACGCGGACGGCCGTCCTGATCACGGCGGGCGCGTCAGCCACGCCCCAACGTTACGCACACCGGACCCGCGAGGTCCAGCGGCGCGCCCGCATCCCCTAGGCGCCCGCGTCCCTAGGGGGGAAGGGAACTTCGCCGAAGAGCTCGTGGATGCGGCGCAGGTCACGCAGGCGGGGCTCGGTGGTGCCGCCGACCCAGCGGCTCACGGTCTTCACCGAGACCCCGAGCTGGCGCGCCGCCGACTCGATCGACAAGCCTTCCCTGCGCAGCACGCCGGTCATCCAGTCGGCGAATGACAGGGTCGCGGCCGCGTGCCCCGCGCCGGGACCACCCGTGCCGACACTGCCCGTGCCGACACTGCCCGTGCCGGAACCGGCCGCGCCGGAGTGGGCAGCGCCGGGCAGGGCGTCGGAGTGGCCTTCGGCGGGCAGGCGGTTACGCAGCATCGACGTGAGCGCGTCGAGCTCGGGAGGGCTGCCGAGGTGGGCACCCGAGCGGAGCACGTCCACCTCGAGATGGTCGGGGAAGATCCGGAAGGAGACGTTGATGGCGCCGGTAGGGCCGGCGGCTTCAAGGAGCGCCTGGGATACGGTTTCGCCGACTTCACGGGTGTCTTCTTCCGACAGCGGCGACTGCGCCAGGCAGCTTCGGACGAAGTCGCGGATGTCCGGGATCGAGGAAGGCCGGGCGGGGAAGGTCTGCGACACCACCACGACCGGGACGACCTCGATGTTGCCGCTGATCGGGTTTTCTGCCCTGTCCATCGGCCCTTTCCCGGATCGGCTTTGCTTACTACGCAAGGGTACGTGCCAGTTCGTCCGGCGGCGACCTGGTCACGGCGGGACAGAAATGTCCAACGGGTCGACTGAAGTGTCTTGTCCTTCGGCGACAACGAGGCTTACGCTCAGGAAAACAGGCTGCATGCCGGGAGGCGGAAACGCCATGACACAACAGTCACAGGCTGCGCAAGAGCCAGTCATTAACATTCTCTGGATGAACGGCGGTCTTAGCTGCGACGGGGACTCGGTCGCGCTCACCGCCGCGACACAGCCGAGCATCGAGGAGATCGTGCTCGGCGCCCTGCCCGGGCTGCCGAAGGTCGCGGTGCACTGGCCGCTGATCGACTTCGAGTGCGGCCCCGAGCAGGGCGCGGACACGTTCATCGAGTGGTGGCACAAGGCAGACCGCGGCGAACTCGAGCCGTTCGTGCTCGTCGTCGAGGGATCCATCCCGAACGAGGCGATCAAATCCGAAGGCTACTGGTGCGGGTTCGGCAACAACCCTTTGACGGGGCAGCCGATGACCACCAGCGAGTGGCTGGACCGGCTAGCGCCGAAGGCCACCGCCGTTCTCGCCGTCGGCACCTGCGCCACCTACGGCGGGATCCACGCGATGGCAGGCAATCCGACGGGCGCCATGGGAGTCCCGGACTACCTGGGCTGGGACTGGAAGTCCAAGGCCGGCCTGCCGATCGTCTGCGTGCCGGGGTGCCCGGTCCATCCGGACAACTTGTCCGAGACGATCCTTTACCTGCTGTACCAGGTCTCCGGGCAGGCGCCGATGATCCCGCTGGATGAGGCCCTCCGGCCCCGCTGGCTGTTCGAGGCGACCGTCCACCAGGGCTGCGACCGGGCCGGCTACTACGAGGAGGGCGTGTTCGCCACCGAGTACGGCTCCCCGCGGTGCCTGGTCAAGCTGGGCTGCTGGGGCCCGGTGGTCAAGTGCAACGTCCCGAAGAGGGGCTGGATCAACGGCGTCGGCGGCTGCCCGAACGTGGGCGGCATCTGCATCGCCTGCACGATGCCGGGTTTCCCGGACAAGTTCATGCCGTTCATGGACGAGCCGCCCGGTGCCCGGGTGTCGAGCACGGCATCCACGGTGTACGGAAGTGTCGTGCGGACGCTGCGCGGGTTCACCGCGCGGACGGCGGACAAGGAACCGAAGTGGCGCGTCAAGAGCCCTGAGCTTCGCACCGGCTACCAGAAGACGTGGTGATCAGCGATGACAGCGACGGAAAAGGCAGCGGACAAGGCCCAGAGCACCGGCCTCGTCGAGATGGCATGGGACCCGATTACCCGGATCGTGGGCAGCCTCGGCATCTACACCAAGATCGACTTCGGCCTGAAGCGGGTCGCCGAGTGCCACAGCACCTCCTCGATCTTCCGCGGCTACAGCATCTTCATGAAGGGCAAGGACCCGCGGGACGCGCACTTCATCACCAGCCGGATCTGCGGGATCTGCGGTGATAACCACGCGACCTGCTCGGTGTACAACCAGAACATGGCCTATGGCGTCCGGCCGCCGCACCTCGGCGAATGGATCATCAACCTTGGTGAATCAGCCGAATACATGTTCGATCATAACATCTTCCAGGAAAACCTGGTCGGCGTCGACTTCTGCGAGAGGATGGTCGCCGAGACCAACCCCGGCGTCCTGGAACTGGCGAACCACTTCCAGGCTCCGCACGCGGCCGAGCACGGCTACCGGACCATCGGCGACATCATGCGCTCGCTCAACCCCCTGGAGGGGGAGTTCTACCGGGAGGCGCTGCAGGTCAGCCGCTCAACGCGCGAGATGTTCTGCCTGATGGAAGGCCGTCACGTGCACCCGTCGACGCTTTACCCGGGCGGCGTCGGCACGGTGGCGACCGTCCAGCTGTTCACCGACTACCTGACCCGGCTCATGCGCTACGTGGAGTTCATGAAGCGGGTCGTGCCGATGCACGACGACCTGTTCGACTTCTTCTACGAGGCGCTGCCCGGATACGAGGAAGTCGGCCGGCGGCGGGTGCTGCTCGGCTGCTGGGGCAGCCTCAACGACCCCGAGTACTGCGACTTTACCTACCGGAACATGGCCTCGTGGGGCCGGAAGATGTTCGTCTCGCCCGGCGTGGTGGTCGACGGGCAGCTGGTCACCAACAGCCTGGTCGACATCAACCTGGGCATCAGGATCCTGCTCGGTCACTCGTACTACGAGGACTGGGAGGACAAGGAGATGTTCGTCACCCACGACGAGCTCGGCAACCCGGTCGACCGGCGTCACCCGTGGAACCAGCACACGATCCCGCGGCCGGCCAAGCGCGACTTCGACGACAAGTACAGCTGGACGATGTCGCCGCGCTGGTTCGACGGGAAGGACTTCCTGCCGCTCGACACCGGCGGCGGCCCGATCGCGCGGCTGTGGGCGACGGCGCTGGGCGGCCTGGTCGATTTCGGCTACGTCAAGTCCACCGGGCACAGCGTGGAGATCAACCTGCCGAAGACGGTATCTCGGCCGGCGGTCACCTTCGAGTGGAAGATCCCGGTGGACAAGGCCGGCCAGCCGCTGTCCAACGCGATCGAGCGGGACCGGGCCAGGACCTACTTCCAGGCCTACGCGGCCGCGTGCGCGGTGTACTTCGTCGAGCAGGCCCTCGCCGAGATCAGGGCCGGGCGGACGAAGACCTGGGAGTCCTCCACGGTGCCCAAGGACGCGTTCAGCTGCGGGTTCACCGAGGCGGTCCGCGGCGTGCTCTCGCACCACATGGTGATCAGGGACGGGAAGATCGCGAACTACCACCCGTACCCGCCCACGCCGTGGAACGGCAGCGTGCGCGACACCTACGGCACGCCAGGCCCGTACGAGGACGCGGTGCAGAACACGCCGATCTTCGAGGAGAACCCGCCGGAGAACTTCAAGGGCATCGACATCATGCGGGCGGTGCGCAGCTTCGACCCGTGCCTGCCCTGCGGCGTGCACATGTACCTGGGCGGCGGCAAGGTGCTGAACACCGTGCACTCGCCGACCGGGGTAACGCTGGCGATGTGACATCCTCTGGCCAGGAGCGGTATACCCAACGACAAGGGGGTCTTATGGCCGCAGGCCAGGGCGCGCAGGCAGCCGGCGAGCGGGTCGAGAAGCTGCTCGCCGAGCTGCAATCGCACGGCGGCCCGCAGGTGGCCGCCACGGCGGAGGAACTGGTGGGCTGCCTGGTCGAGCTGTACGGCGCGGGGCTGGCCGAGATCGTCAGGATCCTCGGCGAGGACGGCGAGGCCGGTGCACGGCTGCTGGCCGCCCTGGCGGCCGATCCGCTCGTGGAGAGCCTGCTGCTGGTGCACGACCTGCATCCGGTCGAGATCGGCACCCGTGTCGAGCAAGCGCTCGAGGCGGTCATGCCCAGGCTCGGAGCGCACGCCGGCCACGCGGAGTTCCGGGGCGTCGACGACCAGGGCGTGATCCACCTGCGCCTGGAACGCGGTGGCCACGGCTGCAACTCCTCGGCAGGCGCGTACACGACGGCCATCGAGCAGGCGGTGGCGGAGGCGGCGCCCGAGGCGGCGGGTGTTGAGATCGAGGTAGTCGAGGTACCCGCGGAGCTGCCGCTGCTGCAGATCG
>DASZJE010000078.1:0-159845 GCA_035948445.1 Trebonia sp.
TTCAGCGCCGATGGTACTGCGAGGGAGGCCTCGCGGGAGAGCAGGACACCGCCGGAACACCATTCAGGAGAAGACCGCCCCGCCCGGGGCGGTCTTCCCGCATTTCCGGCCCCGAACACCCCGAACACCCCGAACACCCCGCCGGCCCCGAACACCCCCGGTGCCCCGGCCGGCCCCAGGGGCCGCCCGGGGCACCGCCCGAGCCGTCACCCAAAGCGTCACCCAAAGCGTCACCCAATTCGAATGTATGTACTTAATGGGGCCATAACCCCGCTAAGTACGCACTTTTACACCCGGACGACATCCGAAGAGGGCATGACGCCCGCCTGGAGTCTCCTGGCCGACGCCGGATGCCGCGGCGCGATCGCTACGACAAGTCCTGCACTTCGGACTTAGTTGTGATGTAATGTGGTAAGTGCTGCCGAAAGTGGCATGAAGGTTTTATATGGGAACTCTTGACGAGTTTCTTACTCGATAGTAACTTTCCCGCATTGAGTCCGTGGGTTGTTTCACACGGATGCAGTTCCGTCACTGGTGCCGGCGCGTTGAACCCCCGCATGCCTGCACCTATGGGACCAAAGGGAGCATCGTGTCGGTCGACAGCACAGGTACAGGACATTCACAAGGCAGGGTGCGCTGGCGTCGGTTCGCGATCGCCGCCGTGCCGGCGATCGCGATTGCGGGCGTTCTCGTCGGCCTTACGGCCGAGGGCGCGATCGCCTCCAGTTTCTCTGTGTCGGGTTCGGAGTACACCGTCACGGCAAGCCAATTGGACGGCGACGGATTCGTCCAGTTCGGCAACGTCCTCCCGCAGGGCGGCAAGTCGCTTCCGGTCATCGAGAGCGGTATCGCCTCCGCCAGGCTGACAAACCTGTGCCAGAGCGTAACGGTTCCCCTCTTCGGCACCATCCGGCTCACCGCTGGCGACGCCGGCACGCCCGCGTCGGCGAGTAACTTGATCTTTGACGCCCAGTCTCAGACCGGCAGCCAGGCCATCTTCAAGAACATCACCATCGGCCAGGATGCCGGCACCCTCAATGAGGACGGGACCACCTCTGGCCAGGCGGGCACCTTCGGCGAGCAGGCCGACTCGGTTCAGATAGACAACCTCGTCCAGAACACCTGGCTGACCACGGCCGGCACGTTCACGCTGCCCAACCTCAGCCTCAGCATCGGATCGACCTGTTCCTGACCATGACGGCTGACGACGCGGGTTCCGCTCCCGAGGCGACAGCGGGTTCCCCGGAGAGTCCGACGGAACCCGCGTTTCCGCCAGATTCTCTTTCTGTGTTGATGCGCGGCTGGCGGGCCTTCCGCCGCTGGAGGCGCAGTCGCCCGTTCTGGGGCGGCCTGCTGATGATCATCGGGGGCTTCGAACTCCTGGCGCTCCCGCTTTCCGGCGTGCTGATCAAGGGCGCGATCAAGTTCGTGATCTACATCGGGATCGGCGGCGTGTTCGGCGTGCTGATCGGCGTGCTGCTGATAACCGCCGGGCTTGTGGTGTGGTTCAACCCGACCCATAGGGTGTTCTACGGTGTGGCCGGGATCCTCCTCGGGCTTCTCTCGTTTCCGGCATCCAACCTCGGCGGGTTCATCCTCGGCATGCTGCTCGCCATCCTCGGCGGGGCGGCCGCGATCGCCTGGACTCCACTCGACGCCGCTCCCGCGTCGTCCTCGGAGCCTCGGTCCGAGCCGTTGCCCGCCGTAGAGGGGCCGGGCGAAGAGGTCCCGACTCAGGTGCTCCCGCCGGAACCGGCACAGCCCGAGGCTCCCGCCTCGCCGGGAGGCAAGGGAATCAACGGCAGCAACCTGAACGGCACCTCGGGCCATCGCCTTCTGGCCATCACCGCGATGCCGGCCCTGATCCTCGCCGGCATGCTCACCAACAGTGCGGCGAGGACCGCGCCCGCCGCTCCCGCGAGCACGTTCTGCCTGCTCGGGGTCATCTGCATCCCGGTCCACAGCTCGCCGTCGAGTGCAGGCAGCAACAGCGGCAGGGATGCCGGCGCCAGCCCAAGTACCAGCCCGAGCCCGAGCGCCCCGGACCCGACGGCGAGCCCGGAGCGGAAGGCGAACCCGAAGCGGAAGGCGAACCCGAAGCAGAAGGCGCGCCCGGCCCAGAAGACAGGGAGCCTGAAGGCGGGCGGCTCAGTGTCTCCGTCAGCTTCGCCGTCACCATCGGCACGCTCGGCAGCAAACCCGGCATCCACCACGGACGGCACGCCCCCGGGCGGCAAGACACCCCCGGGCGGCAAGACGTCAGCGAGCGGCAAGGCACCGACGAACGGGAAGACTCCCCCGGGTGGTAAGACGCCGAAGAGCGGCAAGACACCCCTGGGTGGCAAGACGCCGGCGGGCGGCAAGACGATCGTCGTGAAAGTCGTCGCCGCCCCCGCGGGCCTGGAGGCGTCGTCCGCGGCGTCCGTGCTGACGGCCAGCGCCGCGACGCTGGACAATTTCCAGTTCGTCGGAATCGTGAACCTGCCAGTCGCCGGGGGCGGGTCCGAGCAGACTCTGGAATTCACCGCCAGCTCGGCCTCGCTGTCCGGCGACGTCGACCTGGTCGTGACCCAGAACGGGATCACGACCAGCACCAACAGCCCGATGCTCGACTTCAGCGGCAACATGACGCTGTACTCGACGAAGCTGTGCGGCAACATCTACGGCGTCACGAGTCAGGTCTGCTTCACCCCGTCGACCATCGACCAGGTCCTGCGGCGGATCACGAACGTCCTTACCGGCGTCGCCCCGATCTCGATGACCGACGTCACCACGTACCAGCCAGTCACCAGCGCGGGTGCTCTGCAGACCGGATCCCTGTCCCTCGGGTAGTTCCTTGGCCCTCGGGTAGCCCCTTCACCGCCGGGCGACGATGGTCCACCTGTCTGTCAGGAGTCCGTCACGTACGACGGCCAGCGAACTGAACAGGTTGACCACCGAGCACACGTGGTTCGGCACGACCCGCACCAGGCCCCCGACGGCCAGCACCGAGTCGGAAATGCCGCGGACGACGGCGTGCTCTTCGTTCAGCGACACGATTGTCGCCTCCGGCGCCTCCAGGATCAGACCGTGCCCGGGCAGCCACGCCGACCGGTCCGACGACAGCGCCTTCGACCCCGCGTCAAGCACCGCCTCGCCGGGCCGTGGCACGGACACCACGCGCGCCGCGACGACCAGTGCCACGTCCTCCACGGCCAGCCCGGACAAATAGGTTTGCTGGCGGTCGCCGAACACGTACGTCCCCGGCCGCACCTCCGTCAGCGGCCCGGAGAGCCCGGCGGCCGCCGTGGGGGAGGAGCCCCCGCTCAGCTCGAGCGGTCCGCTGACGAGGCCGGCGAGTACCGTGCCCGCCGCCGACAGGGCGAGCCGTTCGTCGGCCGCGGCCGCCGCGGCCCCGGCCGCCAGTGCCGCCGTCATCTCGCCCGGCGCAGAAAGGCCCCGCACCGTGTCGGCCGATCCGTAGGCGTGACCAGGGTGCGTGAAGGCGCCGGCCAGGTCGAGTCCGAGGGACAGGCAGGCGGTGGCCAAAGACGCCACCTCCGACGGCAGCATGCCGGACCGGTGCTGCCCGCTGTCGATCTCGATCAGCACGCGGATGCCCGGCGCGGCCGCGGCCAGTGCCTCCGCCGCGGCGATGCTGTCCACCCCGACCCGCAGATCGATGCGGGCGGACAGGGATTTGAGCCGGCCGGCCCGGTCGCCGCCGCCGGCCCAGAACGGGTAGGCGATGAAGATACTGTCGCAGCCCGCCGCGGCGAACGCCTCGGCCTCGGCGAGCGTCGCGACGGTCAGGCCAGCCGCGCCGAGCGCGAGCTGCCGTCCGGCGATTTCCAGGCACTTGTGGGTCTTAGCGTGCGGTCGCAGCGCGACCCCCGCGGCGGCGGCCTCGGACGCCATCTTCGAGAGGTTGCGGTCGAGCTTGCCGAGGTCGACGACGGCGCACGGGGTTTCAAGATCATCGGGAATCAGCACCGTCCTATCGTGAACCGGACTGGCACCAGGTGCAATAGAGAGGATGATGAACGACGACGACCTGATCGCGGACCTCGGCAGCGGCGACATGTAGCTGGCTGGGCCGGCACTGCGCGAGCTGTTCGCGCGGCACGCGCCGTGGCTGGCCGTACGCCTGCGGGCCGCGCTGTCGTCGCCGGACGTCGAGGACGTGCTCCAGGAGACGTTCCTCGCGGTGTGGAAGGGCGCGAGTACCTACACACCACGGGGAACGCCGCGAGCCTGGCTGTGGGTGATCGCGCGCAACCAGGCCGCCCTCCTCGGCGTCCGCGACCGTTTTTCCGTCCCGCAGGCCGGGCTATCTCGCCGGGATCCGCGGCGGCGCTGCACGCCGGCCGCGTGGCGCTGTCGCGGATCCCGTGAGTTAGTGCGCAGAGGGAACCAAGACCGGTCACCTAGCGACTCGCCGCACGACCGCTAGCACCGCGATCGCCAGCACGGCCGCGAAGCCGAGCACGGCCACCTGCATCGAAACCCACAGCGTGGCGACGCCGAGGCCGACGACCGTGACCGCCATCCCCGCGTACGCCCCGAGGAATATCCCGGCCAGGCCCTCGCCGCGGACAGCGGCCGGAGTGATCGCGATCGCCGTGCCGATCGCGCCGCGGAACGCGGCGCCCGCCCCTGCTCCGGCGACGATCCCGCCGGCCAGCAGCAGCCAGAAGCTCGGCAGCCACGCCGCCGCCGTGACCATGGCCAGGCCGGCGAGCAGGGCGAGCAGCCCGAACCCGGCCTGGAAGCGCCGCCCGGAACGGCCGAGCAGGATCTGCGCCGTAGCGGACGCGCCGAACACCGCGAACGCCACCAGCCCGGCGACCGCGTGCGACGAGTCGTGCAGCAGGCCCGCGATCAGGCTGGGCGCGACAGACGAGAAGATGCCGAACAGCGCGAACGCGATGGCTCCTGTGACGGCCGCGGCCAGGAACGTGGACCGGTTCGCGGCCGGGACCGAAACCCGCTGCGGCCGGTACGCGGGCCGGTTCGACGAGCGCGCCACCGTCTCCGGCGCGAGCACCAGTGCCACGGCGGCGACAAGCATCAGCGCCTCCGACGCCAGGTACGGGATCACCAGCGCGTGGCCCGCGTACTGGGCCAGCAGTCCGGACAGCAGCGGGCCGACGCCGAGGCCGCCGAGGTTCGCCGCGGTGGAGACGACCTCGCTCCGGGTGCTCGGAGCACCCGGCCGCGCCGCCGCGTGCAATTCGCTCAGGTACGCGGTCGCCGTCGCGGTCAGCATGCCGACGCTCACACCGGACACGACGCGGGCCACGATCAGCCCGGCCGTCGCGGGCCAGAACAAGAAGAGCACCCCGGCAGCAATGTTGGTGAGCACGGCGAGCAGTACCATCCGGCGGCGGCCCACCCAGTCGGACAGGTGCCCGGCGAGGAACAGGCTGCCGACCACGCCTACCGCGTAGGCGGCGAAGATCACCGTGATCATGAACGTGTCGAATCCGTCGCGTGCCTGGTACAGCACGTACAGCGGCGTCGGCAGCGTGGTGAATGCCATCGTGGCCGCGAAGACGTAAGCCACGATCCAGAACGCGCGATGGTGCCTGCGCGAGCGTTCCCCGTCCTGACCCGGCGAGGGGACGGCGCGGATCGCCGGTTCTTCAGCGGCTGTGTTTCTCGTAAGTACGCTCATGTCTTTGCAAACGATTGCATAGATGCCGGCATTTCGGCTTGGTGGCAAGCCTCCACGGAAGTGGTTATCGCATCGGACGATAACAAGCGGGTGCTGCTACAGCTTCGGTGATCGTGCGAGCAGGTCCGTCAGGAACGCCCGGCCGGCCGCGGACAGGCGGCGCGTCGCGGACGTCGCCACCTGGATATGCCAGGCCAGCGGCCCGGGTCCGCCGCTGGGGGCGGCCGGGGTTACCGGATGGTCCACGGTCACGGGAACCCGTGCCACGCCGTCCAGGCGCACCGCGGCGGACTCCGGGACGAAGGCGACGCCGAGGCCGCTGCGGGCGAGACCCGCGGCGGTGAAGTAGTCGGGCACCTCGAAGGCGACCTGGCGTTCTATCCCCGCGGCCGTGAACGCCCGGTCGGTGACCGCGCGGGTGCCCCATCCGCGGGGGAAGTCGATGAACGTCTCGTGCACCAGCGCGCTCAAGGTCACGTCCGGCGACCGCGCGAGGGGGTGCTTCGCGGCGCAGATGAGTACCAGTTGCTCGCGGGCAAGTGGCCGCACGGTCAGCCCGGAAGGCGCCTCGCCGGGCACGGAGAGCAGGGCGAGGTCCAGGCCCCCGGCCGCGACCTCGCGCGCCAGGTCGGCGGAACCGCCGGGCAGTACCCGCAGGCGCACCAGCACGCCGGGGTGCTGCTCGTGGAACACGCCGAGCAGGGCGGGCACGTCGACCGGGCCCGTGGAGATCATCGTCCCGATCGACAGGGTGCCGCGCAGCCCCGCCGAGGCCTCCGCCACCGCGTCCGCGGCTGCCCGCGCGGCGGCGAGGGTGGCGCGGGCCTCCGGCAGGAGCGCCCTGCCGGCCTCGGTCAGCGCTACGCGGTGCCGGTCCCGGTCGAAGAGCCCCGCGCCGAGTTCCCGCTCAAGCACCTGGATTGCGCTTGACACCCCGGACTGCACCACGTGCAGGCGTCGGGATGCGCGGGTGAAGGACAGTTCCTCCGCGACCGCCACGAAATATTCCAGGTGCCGAAGCTCCATCCACCTATCATCCCTGATGCCATGTTTCGCGAGACTGCCACGGGTGGCAGCAGAAGGAGAAATGAACGCTAGCTGAGGCGCGGCAGCAGTGAGGCCAGCAGCGTGCCGATCCTCCTGGCCGACGCGCTCGCCGCGCGGACGACGTCCGCGTGATCGAGTGGCGCGGAGCTAAGGCCCGCGGCCGGGTTCGTGACCAGCGAGATCCCGAGCACGTCCGCGCCGAGGTGCCGCGCGGCGATCGCCTCTAGCGCCGTGGACATGCCGACGAGGTCCGCTCCGGCCGTCCGCAGCATGCGGATCTCGGCGGGCGTCTCGTAGTGCGGCCCGGGCAGCGCGGCGTAGACGCCCTCTGCCAGCGTGGGGTCGGCTGCCTTCGCGAGGGACCGCAAGCGGCTTGAATACAGGTCCGTCAGGTCGGTGAACCGCCCCGGGTATTTGTCCGGCGGCGGCGCGCCCGTGAGAGGGGAGCGGCCGGTGAGGTTGATGTGGTCGCTGATCAGCACCGGCTGACCGACCTGGTAGTCGGCCCGGATACCGCCCGACGCATTCGTCAGCACCACCGTCCGGCAGCCCGCGGCGATTGCCGTCCGCACCCCGTGCGCGACCGAGTTCGGGTCGTGGCCCTCGTAGAGATGGACGCGCCCGAGGAAGAGCAGGATCTTCAGGTCATCGATAACCACATACCGAACGGTCCCGGCGTGACCGGCGACACTAGGTGCGGTAAATCCTGGCATGTCGGCCAGCGTGAACTCGGCGCGCGCGGCGCCGATGGCGTCCGCCGCCGCCATCCAGCCGGACCCGAGCACCACGGCGATGTCAAAGAATTCCGTGCCCGTGAGCTTACCGAGAGTGCGGGCTGCGGCTTCGGCGAGCGTGAACGGGTCTGGCGATTCGCTCATGACGTCGATCATCTCGCAGTTGCCGCCTGGTGTGTCACCGAGGGTGTTATACACCTGTGATTCGCGTCACGGAATCGTAAGAATGGCCAGCCGTATCTTTCTTCCCGAAGTTGCCGGTATGTGAAGTGCCTTTCTGGCATTGTTGTGCGACGGCAGTACATAGGTACGGCAGTGACCGGAAGGACTTCGTTGTCACGACATCAGGCAGCGACGCTGGAGGTGGAACGCCCGGCGTCGGGACAGACGACTGGGCCGCGGACCACCAGGCGCAAGCGCGGGGTCATGCGTCGGACCGGCATCGTCTTGCCCGCGGCGGCGATCGCGGCGGTCATCGTGGCGGCGGTCACGGTCGCCGCCGACCTCGTCAGCCCCAACGGCAGTGGCGCCCCCAGTCTCGCCGAGGCACTCGACCAGCTTCCGCAGAGCAAGTCGATCAGCCTGCTCGAGCAGGAAGAGCAGCAGATCATCACCATGGACGCGGCCGCCAGCACGTTGACAGTGGCGGCCAAGCCGGCGGTGGTGTCGCCAGCACAGGTCGAGCAGCAGGCGTCTCAAGCGTCGCAAGCACAGCAGCAGGAACAGGCGCAGCAACAGGACACCACGGTGGCGGCGGCACCGGACCCGGGTAGCGCGCAGGCGTACGCGTACGCGGAGCTGCCGGCCTTCGGATTCAGCCAGAGCGGGCAGTGGAGCTGCCTGGAGGACTTGTGGATGCAGGAGAGCAGCTGGCAGTACGACGCCTATAACCCGAGTGGCGCGTACGGCATCCCGCAGGCCCTTCCGGCGTCGAAGATGGCGAGCGCCGGTTCTGACTACATGACGGACCCCGACACGCAGATCAGGTGGGGTCTTACCTACATCACGCAGGTATACGGCACTCCCTGCGGGGCCTGGGACCATGAAGTGGCCGATGGCTGGTACTGAGTCGGCCGGTAACGGGGCCGCCGGGAGCGGCCGGCGCGCAAGTCACGGCAAGCGGAGAATCCTCGACCGCGTCGGCATCGTCCTGCCGGCCTCGGGAATCGCGGCGGTCGCGGTGGCCGCGGTAACGATTGGCGCCTACATGGCCAGCCCCAGTGACAGCGGGGCGAGCAGCCTCGCCCTGGCCATCGACAGCCTGCCGCAAACCGGGGCGATCGCCGCAGTGGAGCAGGAACAGCGCCAGATCGCCGTGATGAGCGCGGCCACGACCGTGCTGACCGTGGCGGCCAAGCCTACAGTGGTGTCGCCGGCGCAGATCGAGACACAGGCGGCGCAGGCGGTACAGGCGCAGCAGCAGCAACAACAGGAGCTGCAGCAGCAACAGCAGCAGGAACAGGCGCAGCAGCAGGACACCGCGCCGGCCGCGCCAGCGAACCCCACCGCGGCGGAGGCGACCGGCGAGCAGTTGATGCTGGCGGACGGCTTCCCCTCCTCGCAGTGGAGTTGCCTGTACGACCTGTGGGAACGCGAAAGCGGCTGGAACGTGTACGCCCAGAATCCCACGTCAGCCGCGTACGGCATCCCGCAGGCGAACCCCGGCAGCAAGATGGCGACCTACGGCGCGGACTGGCAAAGCGACGCGACGACGCAGATCAAGTGGGGACTGTACTACATCTCCTCGACATACGGCACGCCGTGCGATGCCTACAACTTCGACGTCGCTAACGGCGGGTACTGAGCCGCCACGCGGCTTGCCTGCGGGCGGCGGCCGACGGCCCGTGGCGAGGCAGTCACCACGGGCCGTTCCGGATCAGGGGCTTGGATTATGGGGCTTAGCGCCTTAGCCGATGTGGGGGCGCTTGCCCTGCGGCTGGACCGGCGGGGTCTGGTCCGCGCCGGGGAACGGCGGGAGCGGGTAGGTGGACGTGAGGGTCGCCACCGTCAGCGGGCCGGTGGTGTCCGGGATGACCGGCGGCCCGGCGTAGCTGTTGAAGCGGAACGCGTTGGTCAGGTCGCTGAAGTTCTGGCGCCGGTAGCTGGTGATGTTCGGCGCTTCGACGCCGGTCACGGCCTCGAGGAACATCAGGTGGGACTGGTGGGTGGACGGCTCGCTGAACACCCAGCCGCCCGCGGTCCACGGGGATACGACGATCAGCGGGACGCGGAAGCCCGGGCCGACCCACAGGTCGCCGGACACCGTCCCGCCGGGGGACTGCGCGACCGTCACGTACTCGCCCTCGGTGCCGGCCGGCGGGATGGGCGGGGCAACGTGGTCGAAGATGCCGTCGTTCTCGTCGTAGACGAGCAGGAACACCGTCTTCGCCCACACGTCGGGGTTGGCGGCGATGGCGTCGATCTTGGACGCCACGAAGGCCGCGCCCGCCGCGGGCAGGTAGTTCGGGTGCTCGGACTGGTAGCTCGTCGGGAAGATCCAGCTCACGGTCGGCAGGTTGTCGTTCATCGCGTCGATCTCGAACTGCCCGGCCGGCTGGACCGTCATCGCGTTCTGGTACAGCGGGGATGAGGTCGGCGCGTTCTGGTACTGCTTCATGAACTCGAGGACGTTGGTGCCGTAGTTGTCGGATTCCTGGTAGCACTTCCAGGAAACGCCGGCATCCGTCAGGTTCTCGGCGTAGGTGCGCCAGAAGTACGTGCCGTTTGTGATGTTGTTGTCGAGCGCTGGGCCGCCGAACTCGCCGGTCGGGTCGATGGTCCCGGTCATCCACGTGTAGCGGTTCGGGTGCGTCGGGCCGAGCACGCCGCAGTAGTAGTTGTCGGCGATCGTGAACGCCTCGGCCAGGGCGCGCTGGAAGGGGATGTCCTTCTGCTCGTAGTAGCCCATGATCCACGGGGCGTTCGCGTGGTCGGACTCGAGGTGCGCGACGAGCCAGCTGTCGTTCCGGCCGTTGTTCAGCGCCTGGTGCTGCGGACCCCAGCTGTGGCTCATCGACGGGATGGCCTGGGCGCCCGAACTGAGGGTGTCCAGGTGGTAAGGCAGCAGGTAGCCGTCGGGGTTCGCCTTCACGTAGCTATTGCGCGGGAAGTACTGGTACAGGACGCTCTTGTGGGGCACGAGGCCGTTAGGGCCCTGGTTGATGAGGGCCGGGTCGGCGAAGCCGCGCACACCCGGGAACGTCCCGAAGTAGTGGTCAAAGCTCCGGTTCTCCTGCATCATCAAGACGACGTGCTCGATGTCCTTGAGCGATGCCTGCTTGCTGACGTACTGGTCAGAGTCGGCGAGCGCCTTCTGGACGTTGCCGGGGAGTGCGAGCGCGGCGAGAGCGGCGCTGCCAGCGGCGGCGCCGCCGAGCAGGCGCCGCCGGGTGAACGGGGTCGCCCCTCGTCTCTCGGTGCTGTCAGGCTGGTTCTCTGGCATGTATGCAGTCCTCCATGAGATGGGGATAGATGCCTTTGTTGCGGCCTGAGCACATTTGATCTTTCGAACCTGTCGGGAGGGTGGCCGAAAGATGATACTTACGGGTCCAGTCGGAAACTGTTAGTTCGGCTCGCCTTTACCTTCCCGCCGCTTACGGGCGGAAGGCGCGCGGGTCTGATTAGCCCGTTACCGGCTGGAAGGTGCTGAGCATCTGCTCGAACTGCGGTAGCCCCTCGCTCGAACTGAACTGTGACACCGGGGCGGTGAAGTACAGCGCGTACGACTGCCCGTCAAGGACGAACAGCAGGTCATCGACGCGCATGGTGACCCCGTCCGCATTCCATGTGAACGCCCAGTAGGCGCCGGCGGTACCGCGGATGGATTCCCGCTCTAGCGCGATTAGCTGGTAGCCCGGCAGGTGCCCTTCCTTCAGGGCGTTCACCTCGATGTAGTTCGCCTCGGCCACCATGTTGTTCGGGTATTGGTGCGGGGTGAGGTCGACGTCCATGTACTTGATGCCGTCGGGCGCGTACAGGTCCGTCGCCAGGCGGTTCTGCTGAATCGTCCACGAGGGCGGCAGCCCGATGCTGAACCCGGCCGTCGTCCCGTTCAGCGACGGCAGGACCGTCTCGGTCGTCCACCCCGCGGGCACCGCCGGCGTCTGGTTGTTGAGTGCTTGCACCGCGGCGGGCGCGTTCTGGCTGCTCGTCGTGTTCTTCGCCGTCCCGGTTCCGCCGCCCTGCGGTACCAACGTGTGCCCGTTCAGCAGGACCACCGCCACGATCACCGCCGCGGCGGCCACCACGACTGTCACGGCCAGCGCGGCCAACCACCGCTTGCGGCCGGGCCGGGCGCCCGCGTTACCCACCGGCCCGCTGTCCGGGTTCTGCGGCCTAGGCGACGGGATCGCCGGCCCCGCCGAGGGGATAGCCGGCCCTGCCGAGGGGATAGCCGGCCCTGCCGGCGAGAACGAAGGCTCTGCTTGCTCCCCCCAGGACCTGGGCGTCCAGGAGGGCGCCGCGCCATTCGACCGGACCTCGGTCACGGCATTGCCGGCGGCATGGTTGTTGGCGGACGCATGGTTATTGGCGGAGGCATGGTTGTCGCCGGAGGCATGGTTGTTGGCGGAGGCTTCGGTGATCGCGGCGACCTGGCTGTTCGGGACCGTCTCTTCGCCGGGCAGCAGGTCGTTTCCAGCCGCCTGGCTCGCGCTCACCGCCGCCTGCTTCTTGACCGCCTGCTTTCCGTGCGCCTGCCCGGTCTTGCCGGCCGCGGCTTCCTCGTCGGCGGTCTTCTCGGCGTCGGCTTCCTCGCCAGTGCCGGTGATCTCCAAGGATGTGATCCCCAAGGCGGTGATCCCCGCGGCGGTCATCCCCGCGGCGGGGCCCTCGGCGGCGCTGGCCTGGCAGACCTGGCCATCCGGGGCCGGCGTCTCGGTGGTAGGAGCCTGCTCGAGGGCATCAGCGGCGGGAGTTCCGGCGGGGCTCTTCTCCGGCTCCGGCGTCTCGTATGTGGCCGCGGTGCGTTCGGGTGCCATCTCCTTGGCGGTGGCGGGCGGGAGAGCGGGAGACGGCGTCGGAACGGCAGACGGCGCGGCGGGCAGCGGTGCCGACAGCACGGTCGGGGTCCGCTGTATCATCCCGGGACGGTGATCCGGCAGGACCGGCAAGATCTCCGCGAACATCCGCGCGGCCGCCAGGGCGGGCGGGCGGGCCGACGGCTCGCGGCGCAGCAGCGCGGCGATCACCGGGGCGAGGCGTCCCGCCGACGGCGCGGCGGGCGCGTCCTCGTTGATGATCGCGGTCATCGTGGTGATCGCGCCACCGCGTTGTTCGTAGGGGCCCCGGCCTTCGACGGCGGCGTAGATCGTCGCGCCCAGGGACCAGAGGTCCGAGGCGGGGGTGGCCGAGCCGCCCCGGATCCGTTCGGGCGCGGTGAAGCCGGGGGACCCCATGACCATGCCGGTCTGGGTCAGCTTCGGATCACCCTCGAACTGGGCGATGCCGAAGTCGGTGAGGACCGCCCGCTCGGCCCCCATGCTTTCGGGGGCGATGAGGACGTTGCTCGGCTTGACGTCCCGATGCAGTACGCCAGCGGCGTGCGCGGCGGCCAGGGCGGACAGCAACTGCTGGCCGATCCGCCCGGCGCGCCTGGGGGTCACGGGACCGTCGTCGGAGAGGATCTGGTCGAGGGAGCGCGACGGAACGAGCTCCATGACGATCCACGGACGGCCGTCTTCCTCCGCGACGTCGTACACGGTGACGACGCCACGGTGGGACAAGCGCGCGGCTGTGCGTGCTTCGCGGAGGGTGCGCTGGTATGCGTTCTGGCGCTCATCATCGCCGATGGCCACGCTGAGCACGACTTCCTTGACCGCTACGTCGCGGTCGAGCAGGAGGTCCCGCGCGCGCCATACAACACCCATAGCGCCGCGGCCAATCGGCTCGGCGAGGTTGTAACGCCCGGCGATGACCCGTCCCGTCATTGGGGGCATAGCCGGAACATACCAGCGATCAAGGGTGGCTGCCGATAGACAGCAAAGGACCCGAAGCCTCGGCGAAGAAATCGTTTCCCTTGTCGTCCACGATGACGAACGCGGGGAAGTCTCGGACCTCGATCTTCCACACGGCCTCCATGCCGAGTTCCGGGTACTCGAGTACCTCGACCTTAGTGATGCAGTCTTGCGCGAGTCGCGCCGCCGCGCCGCCTATCGACCCGAGGTAGAAGCCGCCGTGCTTCTTGCACGCGTCCGTGACGGCCTTGGAACGGTTGCCCTTGGCGAGCATCACGAGGGACCCGCCGGCGGCCTGGAAGCGCTCCACGTAGGAGTCCATCCGTCCCGCGGTAGTGGGGCCGAAGCTCCCTGACGCGTGCCCCTCAGGGGTCTTCGCGGGACCCGCGTAGTACACGGGGTGGTCGCGGAGGTAGTCAGGCATCGGCTCGCCCGCGTCGAGGCGCTCGGCGATCTTCGCGTGCGCGATGTCCCGGGCGACGACCATCGTGCCGGTGAGGGACAGCCGCGTCTTGATCGGGTACTTCGTGAGCTCCGCCCGGATCTCGTGCATCGGGCGGTTCAGGTCGACCTGCACGACCTCGCTCCTGTCATCGGTGACGGACGAGGGGTCGGGAAGGTATCGCGCCGGGTCGGTCTCGAGCTGCTCGATGAAGACGCCGTCGGCGGTGATCTTGCCGAGGGCCTGCCGGTCGGCCGAGCAGGACACCGCGATCGCGACGGGGCATGAGGCGCCGTGCCTGGGGAGGCGGATGACCCGGACGTCGTGGCAGAAGTACTTGCCGCCGAACTGCGCTCCGATCCCGGTCTTGCGGGTGATCTCCAGGACCGTCTGCTCAAGTTCCAGATCACGGAACCCGTGGCCGGAAGGGGAACCGGCGGTCGGGAGCGTGTCGAGGTAGCGGGCCGAGGCGTACTTCGCGGTCTTGAGCGCGAACTCGGCGCTGGTGCCGCCGACGACGATGGCCAGGTGGTATGGCGGGCAGGCGGCAGTGCCGAGGGACCGGATCTTCTCCTCAAGGAAGGCGGCCATCCGGCGCGGGTTCAGGACGGCCTTGGTCTCCTGGTACAGGTACGACTTGTTCGCCGAGCCGCCGCCCTTGGCCATGAAGAGGAACTTGTAGGAGTCGCCTTCGGCGGCGTACAGCTCGATCTGGGCAGGGAGATTGGAGCCGGTGTTCTTCTCGTCCCACATTGTCAGCGGCGCCATCTGGGAGTACCGGAGGTTCAGCGTCGTGTACGCGTCGTAGATGCCGCGGGCGATGTGTTCTTCGTCACGACCGTCGGTGAGCACGAACTGGCCCCGCTTGCCCATCACGATCGCGGTGCCCGTGTCCTGGCACATCGGGAGGACGCCGCCGGCCGCGATGTTCGCGTTCTGCAGCAGGTCGCGAGCCACGTAACGGTCGTTCGGCGATGCCTCGGGGTCATCGAGGATCGCCCGCAGTTGCGCCAGGTGCCCGGGCCGCAGGAGGTGCTGGATGTCGTGGATCGCCGTGGACGTGAGCGTGCTGAGCGCGTCGGGGTCTACTTCCAGGAACGTCCGGCCGAGCGCCTGGTGCCTGGTGACTCCGCCGTCCGCGATCTTGCGGTAGGGGGTGTCATCGGGACCGGTCGGAAGCAGTTCGGTGAAGGAAAACTCAGCCATCCTCGCCATTCCTCGTTTCTCTTGCTTGACCCGCTGCTCTCAGCTTAGAGCGGTGCCCAGGAGGCGGACGGGCCAGGCGGAGGACTGCGCGGCGCAGCAGTGTGACGAATGCCACTGCATGAGTCCAGGTGTGTCTCGATAGTCACGACTTGTTTGCGTTTAAGCAAGCTTGTATGGTGGCTCTGTGCGACGGCGCCTGCGCCACGCGGTGCCCCCGTCCGCTAGTGGATCGCTCGCCACGCAGTGCCCCCGTCTGCGGAGGCTGAGCAGCGGCGCCGTCGCACCATACTTCACTTAAGGTCCGCCCAGCGGACCGCGTCCGCCGTGGTTAATCCGCTGGGGCTAAAGCTTCTCCATCTCTTCAGCCAGCCGCATCAGGGCCGGGATCGCGGCTCGTATGGCCTGCCGGTCTGGATCGCTGAGCCGCTCGAGCGCGCGCCCGGCCAGATCGGCCCTGATGTCGCGCCACTGCGAGACTCGCGCGGTGCCCTTGTCCGTTACTGTCAGCCGGACGAGCCGGCCGTCTCCGGCCGAGCGACCCCGGACCAGGAGGCCGTCGACGGCGAGTTGGCTGACCATCGTGCTGACGCTGTTGGGGGCGAGGCGCAGTTCGTGCGCCGCCTCGGCGACGGATAGCCCCGGACGGCGGGCCGTCAGGCGGAGCAGTTCGGACCGAGCGGGAGGAAGCGCCTCGGCGTTCGCGGAGTTGCGAAGCGCGCGGCGAGCCACGCGCCTGACGGCACCGACCGCGGTCAGCAGTTCCGCCGCCTCGGACTTGGATTCGGCCTCGGACGTGCCTTCGGCCGGAATTGCATCGTTCACAGAGCTAACTGTAGGTTTGATCGGCAACGGCACCGACCGCAACACCCTGTTCGTCGGCTACCCCGTCGGCGCGGGAGCGATGATCATCGGCGGCGCCGCCGTCTTCCGGGACGACGGCGGCGGCTGCGACGGCGGCCGCGGGCTCCCCGCCGAGGGCTGGCGCTGGTTTCTGGCGGCAATCGCGTAAACCGGGGCCGCGTTCCCTATACACAGCGAAAAGAATTCTCTGCAATACTTCGACGAGCAAAGCGGCCCTGGGATACTTGATATGGGGGGCATGTGGTACTCGTCGATGTCAGCAAATGCGGTATTCCCCCGGACGCGCCATGATCCGGTTCAGTCATGGTGCGGCCACCGACATCGGCCATGTCCGGAAGGTCAACGAGGACAGTTACCTTGCCTCGCCGCCACTGTATGCCGTGGCCGACGGGATGGGCGGGCACGCTGCCGGGGACGTGGCGAGCGCGCTCGCGGTCGACGTCCTGGCGGCTTATGCCAGGTTCCCGCTGTCTGTCAGCGTCGTTCTCGCCGCACTGGAAGAGGCCAACAAGGCCATCATCCGCGGCGACCAGGGATCTGGGATGGGGACCACGGTCGCGGGCCTGGCACTGCTGGACACCGCGGAAGACACCCGCCTGATGGTGTTCAACGTCGGCGACTCGCGTGTCTACCGCCTGACCGAAGGGCGACTGGACCAAGTCACCGTGGACCATTCCGAGGTCCAGGAACTCGTCACCCTCGGCGCGATCACCCGCGAGCAGGCGCGCACCCACCCGCGGCGCAACATCGTCACCAGGGCACTCGGCGGCTATCCCGAGTTGTGGCCCGACCACTGGCTCCTGCCCGCCGTCGCCGGCGACCGCTATCTGATCTGTTCCGACGGCCTGCACGGCGAACTGCCAGACGACGCGCTGCGCGCGCTGCTCGCGTCCGGCGGGCCGCAGGAGGCGGCGGAGTCACTGGTACGAGCGGCCAATGAGGCGGGCGGTCACGACAACGTCACCGCGATCGTCGTGGACGTCTGCGCCGAGGACGAGTAAGGCCGGACAGCATGCGCGATGGCCGGTCTTGCCATCGGGGCGCGCTGCCGGGGCGCGCTGCCTGGCGTGTCCCCCCGGGCTAGAACTTCATCCAGTGGTGGTAGCACTCGTAGGCCGCGTCGTGTTTGGCGAAGTGGGTAACTTCCGAGCGTTTGACCGCCAGGTAGGCCGTCGACCGCGGGCTGCCGAGTGCCGACATGAGGACGGAATCGGCTTCCAGGGCGTTCAGAGCCTCGGAAAGCGAGGACGGGAGCGGGGACACAGAAAGCTCGGATCGTTCGGCTGGCGACAGGACCGCGGGGTCGACCGAGAGCGGTTCGGGCGGGGACAGGCAGCGGCGCAGGCCATCGAGGCCCGCGTAGATGAAGCCGCCGAGGGCGAGATAGGGGTTGCCGGAGGAGTCGGAGGGCTTGAACTCGAGGTTGACGGAGCCGTGCGCGCCGATCGGGGAGCAGACGCGGACGGCGGCCTCGCGGTTGTCCGGACCCCAGCAAGTGAACGCGCCGGACCATGTCCGCGGGACGAGCCGCCGGTAGCTGTTCACGCTGCCGCAGGTCAGCGCGACAAGCGCGGGCAGGTGGGCGAGGACCCCGGCGAGGAAGCGGTAGCCGACCGTAGACATACCGAACCGGCCGTTTGGATCCACGAACGCGTTCGCGCCGTCTCGCCACAGCGACGCGTGCAGGTGGGCGCCGTTGCCCGCCTGGTCAGGGAAGGGTTTGGGAGCGAAGCTCGCCCACAGCCCGTGCCTGATCGCCACGCCTCGGACGGTCTCGCGGAGCAGCACATGGTTGTCCGCGGCACGCAGTGCCGCCGCGTACCGGATCGGTACTTCCTGTTGCCCGTGCCCGAGTTCCGGGTAATAGTGCTCGACCTCTAGACCCTGTTCGTTCAGCGCAGCGACGAGGTCGATCGTATAGTCGTGCGCCAGGTGGAAACCGGTAGAAGAGTAACAGAGGCTTTCGTCGATGGGCCTGAGCGCTGCGCTTTCGTGACCTTCTCGATGCCCGAGCGTGAACTCCGGCTCGAACGAGGCCCGCAGTTCATACCCTTCGTCCGCTAGGTCGCTGATGGCCTGTTTGAGAAGGGTGCGTGCGCATCCGTCCCAGGGTGCGCCGTCAGGGAGCACCTGGTCGGCGAGCATGGCGGCTGCCCCGGGCGCGTAGGGCAGCGGAGTGAACGTCGAAATATCAGGTTTGATGCGGACCTCGCCGACCGGGCCCATGCCGTCGACCGCCGAGAGTTCGTCCATCATCGACATCGCCATCATGGCCCGCGTGTGGCCGATGCCGCTCTCGATCCGCTCGGCGAGGCGCGCGGTCGCCGCCGCCTTGCCGCGGATAATGCCGCCGTGGTCGGCGTAAAGGAACCGGGTTAGGGAGACGTGTTCATCGAGCGCTCGCCGCAGCACCTCTTCCATGACGGAAAGGTATCGTCTTAGTGTGCCGACATGGCAGCCCCCACGCGGACTTCGCGCTTCCGACGCAGACCGGGAGCGGGTTATCGCCCTGCTCAGCGCGGCGCTCGGTGACGGCCGCCTTACCCCTGAGGAACACGCTGAGAGGGTTTCCCGGGCGCTGTCCGCCGTTACCCTCGGCGACCTTTCCCGGCTGACCGTGGACCTGGCTTCCCCCGCGGACCAACCGGTCCGGCTCGACGGGGGGCGCGTGGTGGTCGGGTTCTTCGGCACCGAGGCGCGTAACGGCCGGTGGGTGGTGCCGCCGGTGCTGACCTGCTCGGCCGTGTGCGGTGAGGTCGTGGTCGACTTCACGGCAGCCATGCTCCAGTCCCGGCACGTGATGCTGTACGCGTACGCCTTCTGCGGGCGAGTGCGGCTGATCGTCCCTGACGGGGTCGAGGTGGTGCTCGACGGGACGACCATGGCGGGGCGCTTCAAGGGCGGGACGGCACCGTCGATGTCCGCGCTGGGCGAGTCGCCGGACGTGGCCGTCATCGAGGTCCGCGCCTTCTGCGTCGCGGGCGAGGTGCTTGCCCAGACGCCGCCGCGTTCACGCCGGTGGCTGCCGCTGATGCGCCGCCGGTGACGCGGCTTCAGTTCCCGCCCGCCGGTCCGCCGGCCCGGTCAGGCCGGCTAGGCCAAGCCAGCCCAAAGCCAGCCGGACCTGCCAGGCTAACCGGGTCGTCCGGTCGGGTCAGTCGTAGTTGATCTTGCTGTAGGCGCGCAGCTTCCACAGTGCCTGCTCGCTGCGGATCGACCGGATCGTCCCCGAGCGCGCCCGCATCACCAGCGAGTGCGTGCTCGCGCCGCCCGGCTTGTACCGGACGCCGTCCATCAGTTCGCCGTCGGTGATGCCGGTGGCCGCGAAGAACACGTCATCCGACGTCACCAGGTCGTTGGTCGTCAGCACACGATTCAGGTCGTGCCCGGCGTCGAGCGCCTTCCGCTTTTCGGCCTCGTCGCGCGGCGCGAGCTTGCCGAGAATGACGCCGCCGAGGCACTTGAGCGCGCAGGCCGCGATGATGCCCTCGGGCGTGCCGCCGACGCCGAGCATCAGGTCGATGCCGGTGCCCTCGCGGGCGGCCATGATCGCGCCCGCGACGTCGCCGTCGGTGATCAGGTGGATCCGGGCACCGGCGGCACGGACCTCCTTGATCAGGTCGGTGTGCCGTTCCCGGTCCAGGATCACCACTGTGACGTCGTGCGGGGCGATTCCCTTCGCCTTGGCCACCGCGGCGATGTTCACGCTCGCGGGCGCGTCCAGGTCGACGACGTCCGCCGCCTCCGGACCGGTGGCCAGCTTCTTCATGTAGAAGACGGCGGACGGATCGTACATGGAGCCGCGTTCGGCGACGGCGAGGACCGACACGGCACTCGGCATGCCGTTGGCCGTCAGCCGGGTGCCGTCGATGGGGTCGACCGCCACGTCGACCGCGGGGCCGGTGCCGTCGCCGACTTCCTCGCCGTTGTACAACATCGGCGCGTTGTCCTTCTCGCCCTCGCCGATCACCACGACGCCCTGCATCGACACCGAGTTGATCAGGAGGCGCATCGCGTTGACAGCCGCGCCGTCCGCGCCGATCTTGTCACCGCGTCCGACCCACCGGGCGGCCGCCATCGCGGCGGCCTCGGTGACGCGGACGAGTTCGAGTGCCAGGTTCCGGCTCGGCGCGTGGCTGCCGGGTTCCGGAATGCCGGAAATGCTCTCCATCTGTTCCTCGCTCATGCTGGTTTCCTCTCCACCGCTCACGCGGCGGCCCGCTCCCAGGCCTGGGTCAGCGCGTGGGCGAACGTCTCGGTCGCCTGTGCCCCGGATACGCCGAGCGCCATGTCGAACACGAAGAACGGCACGCCGGTGATTCCTAGCTGGCGTGCCTCCTGCTCGTCGCGTTTGACCGCATCAGTGTACAAGTCGCTGTTTTCCAGGACGTTTCCGACAATATCGGCGTCGAGTCCGGCGCCGGACGCGACCTCGGTGATCACGGATGCGTCGAAGATCTCCCGGCCCCGCGCGAAGTACGCCTCGTAGATCGCTGCCAGCAGTTCGTGCTGCGCGCCCTTCTCCTTGCCGAGTTGGAGCACGCGGTGAAGATCGAACGTGTTGCCGACTGGCCGGTGCGAGTCGTAGCCGAGGCCCTCGGCGCGGGCGAGACCGGCCACGCGCTCTTCGGCCTGGCGCGCGTCCGCGAGCGACATGCCGTATTTCGCGCTGAGCATTTCGAGCACCTCCAGCCGCTCACCGGCCGGGCGCGGGGCGGGGTCGAGTTCGTACGCCCGGTACACGACTTCGACCCGGTCTCGATGCTCGAACCCATCCAGAGCCTTCTCAAACCGCGTCTTCCCGACGTAACACCACGGGCAGACGACGTCGCTCCAGATATCCACACGCATGATTACAGCCTAGAGGGCACAGGCTTATCCTCGCGCCGCGCCAGTCTCGCGCACAACAACCGCACTGCAACCGCGCTAGAAGGGCGCCCTGGCATCCGGCGCGCTGCCCCCTGAGGCACCGCTTCCCGAGGCACCGGTTCCCGAGGCACCGCTTCCCGAGGCACCGCCCCCAGCGACGCCGCCCTCCGCGCCGTCCCGCGTCGCCATGGCGGCGCTCAGCCGGGCGCGGGCGCCCTCGAGCCATTCGGCGCAGATCGCGGCCAGTTTCTCGCCGCGCTCCCACAGGTCGAGCGACTGCTCAAGGGACAGTCCGCCCGCCTCGAGGCGCTTCACCACGCTGGCGAGTTCGTCCCGGGCCTGTTCGTAGGAAAGGGCGTCACGATCCGTCACGAACGATAGCTTACTCGTCGCCATCGGGACGCGTCGCCCGCACGGGAACCTGGTCTTCCGCGAAACGAATCGTGAGCTCCTCGTCGTCAGCCACCTCAGCGGCCGTCCTGACCACCGAGCCATCGTCTTTCTGCACGATCGCGTACCCCCTCTTCAGCGTCGAAGCGGGAGAGAGCGCGAGCAGGCGCGCCCGCGTGTGCGCCACGTCGTCACCGGCCCGGTGCAGCGTGGCGTCCAGCGAGGTCCGTGCCCGCCGTACGAGGGCGTCCACTTGCTCGGACTGCCTTTCGATTTCGCGAACCGGGTCCGCCAGGGCCGGGCGGGATCGCATCCCCTGCAGCCATGCGCTCTCCCGGTCCAGCCACCCCTTTACCGAACGTTCCATCCTCTCTCTCAGCTGTCCGATGACCGCAAACTGCTCGGCGACGTCCGGCACGATCCGCTTCGCGGCGTCGGTAGGCGTAGACGCCCGCAGGTCCGCGACGTAGTCCAGGAGCGGGCTGTCCTGCTCGTGCCCGATCGCGCTCACCACCGGGGTGCGGCAGGCGGCGACCGCCCGGACCAGGCTCTCGTCGGAGAATGGCAGCAGGTCCTCCAGAGATCCGCCGCCGCGCGCGATGACGATCACGTCGACGTTCTCGTCCCCGTCGAGTCTTCTGACCGCCGCGATGACCTCGCCGGCCGCGCTTGGCCCCTGGACGGCGGTCTGCTCGACCCTGAACTTCACGGCGGGCCACCGGCGCAGCGAGTTCTCCCTTACGTCGCGTTCAGCCGCGGACTCGCGTCCGCAAACGAGGCCGATGAGGGAGGGGAGGAAGGGGAGACGCCGCTTTCGTTCGGGGGAAAAGAGGCCCTCGGAGGCCAGTTGGCGGCGCAGCTTCTCCATGCGCGCCAGGAGCTCGCCGATACCGACGGCGCGGATTTCCAGCGCGGTGAGCGCGAAGGAGCCGCGGTTGGCGTTGAAGTCAGGCTTCGCGAAGATCACCACCCGGGCGCCATCGACCGGGCTGGTGACCTCGAAGACCTGGCGTGTGGCGACGACCTGCACGGAAACCGCGGCAACGGGGTCTCTGAGCGTAATGAAGACGACGTTCCCGCGCTTCTTGCACTCCGCGATCTGGCCCTCGACCCAGATCCGGCCGAGCCTCCCGATCCAGCCGCCGACCAGCTGGAGCACGGTCCGCACCGGAGTCGGCGACTCGGGGGATGTCTCTAGTGGCATGTGACTATCCCACCACGCCGCCCCGCGCGGCGTGCCCGGATGCGCTTTTGGGCACGGCGCGCGGGGCCCGAGCGCATTACGGCGGCGCTGTGAGCCGTCAGCTCTCCGACTCGACCTTGGCGATCCGGCGCTCGAACGCCGCGACGAAGTCCGCGCGGTCGGCGTGGCTCTTCTCGTACTCGAGGAGCTGACCGAGTTGCGCGATCGACAGGTTTCGGAGCCGGGCCCGCACCGATGCGACAGTCAGGGTGTCGTAGTTCGCCAGCGGAAGCTCGGCGGCTGGCTCGGCGCCACCCTGGTCGGCGACGGCAACCGGTTCGGCGGCCTTCGGCTTGGCAGCGGGCTCCGGCTTGGCAGCGGGCTCCGGCTTGGCAGCCTTCGGCTTCGCGGCGGCCTTCGGCTTGGCGACGGCAACCGGCTTGGCGGCCTTCGGCTTGGCGGCCGGTTCCGGCTGGGCGGTGTCCGGGGTCATGGTGTCCGCAGGCGTCGCCTTGTCATCGGGCGTCGCCGTGTTTCGGGTCACCGTCTCGTCGGGGGTCACCGTCTCGTCGGGCGTCACCGTCTCGTCGGGCGTCACCGTGCCTTCGGGGGTCACCGTGCCTTCGGGGGTCACCGTGTCGTCCGGGGTCACCGTCTCGTGGGCAGCGGGCTCGGTCGCTACCGCCTCGGCCGCAGGCTCGGGTGCGGCGGCCTTCGGCGCGGCGGTCTTGGCGGGCGCCGCTTCCTGCGTGACAGTCTCCTTGGCCTCCGCGGGTGCCTCGCCGGTCGCCGGCTTGTTGCGGATCTTGTCGGTGATCTTCAGGAATCGGCCAATTCCCGCAAACGCGGCGCGCAGCGTACCTCCAGGTGCTTCCTGCACGCGCTCGTTGACTGGCATAATCACTCTCCTCGGGGGACGGGGGTACCCCCAGTGTGCCGTAGTGCGGCGCCGGCCGTTGTGACCTTAAATAAGGCGGAATCTATTCGTGTCATCCTGACGTGTCACAGCGCCCCCGAATCGTGCACATTCCGGGCACCTGCGCGAACTTCGGCGAGCCTCGGAGGAATCCAGACGCCACCTGGCCCAGGTCACCCGCCGACGGCGCCGTCCGCGCCCTCCTGCTCGGTCTGAGCGCCGAGGCCTTGCGTGACAGCCGACTCCGCGGTGAGCGCCAGCGTCTCGCGTGCCTCGCCGAGCAGCCTGGCGATGAGCGGCGAATCCCGGTACGACGACCTTCCCGCCTGTTCCGTCACGGCATAGAGCCGCTGTCGCGTCTGCGTGAGCGCCGCCGTCCAGCCGAAGATGTTGTCCCAAGCCTCGTGCACCGGATCGGCTGCCTGCTCGATGAGTGCCGCGAGAGACGCCTCACCGCTGGGCTGGAGCAGCCGGTCAAGGCTCGTATCGAAGATCCGGGCCAGTGCCGCGGCTTCCCCGGCGGTGAGCTTCCGGGTACCTTCCTCGGCACGCCGGACGGTCTGCTGGTACCAAGGCCAGTCGAGATCCGCCATGCGACGGCCCAGTTCCCCCTGTGACAAGCCGAGACGAATCCGCATGTCGCGGATGTTCGCTGCGAGATGCGCGTCCTCGATGCCTGCCCTGACCGGCAGCGGTCGTTCAGTTTCTTCCTGCTTTTGCTGCTGGTCATCAGCCACGGCGTGAACCTACATCAATTTGACAGGACTTGCTACTGCATGAATGGTTGCCTCATATACCTCAATTTGCTAGATTCTACTGCTATGAAACGATGTTTTCGAGGCTGCGGTGAGCGACTGGGAACTAGTCGACGCGGCGTTAGCCGAAGGGCGCCTCACTGAGGACCTGTGGGACATCGAACGCACCTCCCAGTTCCTCGACCTCGAAGCCGGCGCCCTTTACCAGGGGCGTTCCGCCAGAAGAGGACTGCGCACCTACAAGGTCTGCAACGCCATCAAGTACGACCCGGTCGACGTTCGCGATTATCTGCCGGCCCGGGCAACGGCCCCCGCCGCGGATTTCGCCGCATAACCCCTTCCCCGCATGCTTAAGCGCGGGCCGAGCACGCTATAGCCCATCGTCACACCAATTCCTACCTGCGGAAACTCTCTTAAATTGGTTTCGATTGAGCGTTGCCTGGGGTATATACCAGCGGATAAAGATGGTCTCTGTAACAGAGACCAAAAGGCAAGCAAGGCGTGTGTGAGTGGCCGCATGAGCGTGCGCCCGTCATGGGCGCGCCCGGCGCGCCCGGCGCGCCCGTGCTGCTCGCTGCCATCGGCGCGGGCACCGCCCGCACTTCCCGAATCCCCCAGACCCCTCAACCCCCACTCAACGAAGAGAAGGTAAATGATCAAGCGCGCCGTCGCGATCGCGGTCGCCGTATCCGCCGTCGTCCTCGGACTCACCGGGCAGGCGGCGGTCGCCAGCACCCCCGGCCCCGCACAGCCCGACGCGGGCACCAGCACTCACAACGCGTCGCTCTGCGGCACGAACGAATGGACGTACATCACGGTCGTCCCGCGGCTGAAAGCGCACGATTCCGCGGGCAGTTGTATCGACCCGGAGGAGTACCACGCAGACTTCGCGGTCACCAAGATCACGAAACAGATCGGATGGCAGTTCCCGAACCTGTCCGACGGCTGGGAGATGGGCGAGTCCGGCTGCCCGTCGACGGCCGACATGAAGGACGGCCTGTGCTCGCAATTGCCGGTCCAGTGGCGCGATGACGGGACGCCTGTCGCGTCGGGCCAGGACTACCTGGCGCGGTCTGGCACCTACAACGATGCGTTCGACATCTGGCTCGCGCCCGTGCGCGGCCAGACGGAGTACGGCGGACCGAACGACACCGAGGTCATGATCTGGCTCGCCCATCCCGGCATAGATGACGAGTCGCATTACATCCGCTACGCGAACATCGGCGGCCAGGAATGG
Source organism: Trebonia sp. (assembly GCA_035948445.1). Classification (GTDB taxonomy): domain Bacteria; phylum Actinomycetota; class Actinomycetes; order Streptosporangiales; family Streptosporangiaceae; genus Trebonia. The sequence goes on from DASZJE010000078.1 coordinate 25,251, forward strand.
GGCGTGATGAGCTGGGAGACCGTCAGCGGCACGCGCCGGTGGCGTTACGTCGCCTACCTCGCCCCCCGCACCAGCTACGGGACGCTCACCTATCACGACCTGTGGATCAACGAGTTCCTGCGATACACGGCCGGGCTCGGCTACCTCGGCAGCGACTACTGGCTCCTCGCAATCGACAAGGGATTCGAGATCGTCAACAGCAAGGGGGGCATGAACATCAGCAAGTACTCCCTGGGAGACCTCAGGTAAACAGCCTTCCGTGCGCAAACGAAAAAACCCGCGCCCCCGCGGTCCAGCCGGACTGCGGGGGCGTGCCGGTGACCGGGGACTTCCGCGAGGTGTCGCCCGGTGAGCCGGGGTCCGTGTCGCTGCCCTGTGCTGTTAATGCGAAGCGACCGTGGACGAGACGCTGGAAGCGTTCAAGCTGGCAGGGAAGCTCCTGTACAAGGGCGTGCGCGGCTGCTCGGAACGGCAGAACCGGACGCCGTGAGCGCTTGCCGAAGACGCCGCCTTCCACATATATTGTCTCCCAAATCGAGATAAGTGCGGAAGGTGCTGTCACGCCTGCACCAGCTGAGCTGCCCGACTCCCAGGAGCTCATCGACGCTGCCCGCGCCGCGATGGCCCTGGTTCATTCGCTGCCCAGCGACCCGGACAAGGCCCGTGAGAAGCAGATCGCGGCCGCGAACAAGAGACTCGACCAATGGGCGCCGACTATTGACCAGCTCGTCGACCTGAGCGGCGCGGCGGCGTTCCTCGGGCTCAAGGGTCCCGACTCGATCCGCCGGAACATATTCCGGACGCGGGTCGACGGTACCGCGTACTGGCCGGAACCGGACGCCAAGTTCGGCAGGTCGAAGGCGTGGAAGATCCGCTCGATCGTGCTGAACCGCGCTCAGGCACCGGGCCGCGGGCATCCCGGTCTCGCCAAGCGCCGGCGTCAGCCGGCCGAAAGTGGCAGCAGCCGGCCGGAGCAAAGCAGCCAGCCGGAGCAAAGCAGCCGGCCGGAGCAGATGTCAGAGGGCTGAACAGTCCAGCCGTTCCCGAAGCCGGCCGCCGCGCCGCGTGCCCGGTTATGGCGGATCGTCGCCATGCGGGCCACTTAAGGGGGCATCTCGCCGCTTCGTTCACGAAACCCGCAACCTGCTTTTCGGGTTACGCAGGGTGATATGTGGGGAGCGGTTTGAGTGGCCGCCTGCTGGGCGACTGCCGCACGCCCGGCCGCCCAGGCCCGCGCGGCACTGTGAGGGAGGCTTCTCGCCTAACATGGGAGACATGTCGAAGACCCATCGCCGAGTCCTGCTGGCAAAGCCACGAGGCTACTGCGCAGGGGTCGACCGGGCTGTGCAAGCTGTTGAGGCGGCGCTCGAACGCTTCGGTGCGCCTGTTTACGTGCGCAAGCAGATCGTGCACAACACGCATGTCGTCAGCGAGCTGACCAAACGCGGCGCCGTCTTCGTCGAGGACACCGACGAAGTGCCTGAGGGCGGCGTCGTGGTCTTCTCCGCGCACGGCATCGCGCCCGAGGTGCGCGAAGCCGCCCAGAAGCGAGGGCTCCAGGCCATCGACGCCACCTGCCCGCTGGTCACGAAGGTACATAACGAGGCCAAGCGCTTCGCCGCGAACGACTACGACATCCTGCTCATCGGCCATGAAGGGCACGAGGAGGTCGTCGGCACCACGGGTGAGGCACCGGCCCGGGTCCGGCTCGTCGACGGAACCGCGGGCGCGGCCGAGGTCGAGGTGCGTGACCCCGAAAAGGTGGTGTGGCTCTCCCAGACGACTCTGTCGGTCGATGAGACCGTGCAGACCGTCGCGGCGCTGCGCGGGCGCTTCCCGCAGCTGATCGACCCGCCGAGCGACGACATCTGCTATGCGACGCAGAACCGCCAGGCCGCGGTCAAGGTCATCGCCCCCGAGTCGGATGTGGTGATCGTCGTCGGCTCGCCGAACTCGTCTAACTCGGTCCGCCTCGTCGAGGTTGCCAAGGATGCCGGCGCCGGCGCCGCCTACCTTGTAGACGACGCGGCAGAACTAAACGAGCAGTGGCTCGACGGTGCCGCCACCGTCGGAGTGACCAGTGGCGCCTCGGTCCCGGAGGTGCTCGTCAACGGCGTAATCGAGAGGCTCGCCGGTCTCGGCTTCTCCGACGTCGAGGAAGTCGAGTCGGTCACGGAGCGACTGTCGTTCCAGCTCCCACGCGAACTCCGAGCCTGACGCCCCCATCCCTCCCACCTCCCCCATTTCCCCCACTCTCCCCACCCTCCGATTGGAGCGGTGGCGCAATCGAGCCGACTAGATTGGGCCGGGTGCGTCAACGAGCCAGTCGGGGACGTGCCGGTCGCCACGCCAACGAGCCAGTCGCCTCGGGGAGCAGCCAGTCGGGGAGCGGGCTAGAGGCCGCGGAGTTCGAGGACCAGGATGGCGACCTCGCGGCGGAGGCCGCGGATGACGGCGATCACCAGGGTGAGCGCCGTTCCGGCGAAGAGCCACCAGGCCGCGTCCGCCAGCGTGACGAGCATTCCCTCGAAAGCGTCGAGCGTTCCCGACGCCGTCACCGTGTTCTCCAGCAAGATCGCGCCGAAGAACAGGAGCGGCGGGGACACCGCCACCGGGAGCAGGCCGCCCGGCCGGACGTAGTACGCGGTCAGGCTGCTGGCCATGAAGAACACCGCGTCGGCTAGTTCCCCCCAGTGCATCCAGTCCGCGAGCAGCAGCCCGAGGAAACACGTCCCGAAGACCACCGCCACGCCGGCGCGCCCGCTCAGCCGGCCCGTCGGCCCCTGCCCGAACCGCAACCCCAGCCGCCGCTCAACCCGTCCAACCCACTCGGCCAGGCCGGCGACGGCGCGGGATAGGACGCAGACACCGGGGATCGTTCGGGAGAAAGGAAGTCTCATCGGACGGAGTCCAGTTCGGCGGCCGGAAGGAGTTCCGGCGCGGACAGGGGACGGGGCGTCTCGATTACGGCGTTCGGCGGCGGAAGCTCCGCGTCGACGATGCCCATCTCGGCGAGGCGGCGGGCGCTGACGAGCACGCGGCCCTCCAGCGAACCGACGGCCTGGTTGTAGGACGTGACCGCCGATGTGAGGGAGCGGCCGAGCTTGTCCACGTGACGGCCGAGGCCGGACAGGCGCTCGTAGATCTCCCGTCCGAGGTCGAACACGGCCCGCGCGTTCTCCGAAAGCGCCTGCTGCTGCCACGCGTACTGTGCCGTGCGCAGCATCGACACGAGGGTGGTCGGCGTGGCGATGTGCACGCGCCGCGCGAGAGCGTACTCGAGCAGCCCGGGATCCGCCTCAAGCGCGGGCGCGAGGAACGCCTCGCCGGGGATGAACAGGATCACGAATTCCGGCGTGGACGGCAGCTTCTTCCAGTACGTCTTCGAGCAGAGCTGGTCCACGTGGGCACGCAGATGCCGGGCGTGCGCGCGCAGGCGCTCCTCGCGCGCGGCCTCGTCGGTCATCTCGGCGGCCTCCAGGTACGCGGCGAGCGACACCTTCGAGTCCACGACGACGTTCTTGTCGCCCGCGAGCCGCACCACCATGTCCGGCCGGGTGCCGTCGTCCACCACGACCTGCTCGTCGAAGTCGCAGTGCGAGGTCATCCCGGCGAGTTCCACCACGCGGCGGAGCTGGAGTTCGCCCCAGCGGCCGCGGGCTTCGGGGCGGCGCAAGGCGGTGGTGAGGGCGGTGGCGGCATCCCGGAGTTCTTCGGCACCGCGGCGGGTGAACTCGACCTGCTGGGTGAGTTCGGCATGGGACCTGGTGCGCGCGATGTCGGAGTCGCGAAGCTGCCGCTCCACCCGGGCGAGCGTGTCGCGCATCGGGCCGACAAGGCCCTCCACGTCGAAACGCTCCGCGAGCTTGCCTTCGACCAGCGCGTTCTTGTCCTGTGCCGCGCGCTCGATCAGCGCGGCCTTCTCCTCGGCCGCGCGCGAGCGCGCCTCCGCGGTCGCCGTCGTCGCGGCGAGGCGGCTGCGTGCCAATAGGTAGCCGATTACCACTCCGATCGCGATCCCGGCCAGCAACACGAACACGATCATGTCTCCAGTATCGGTACTCAGGCCCGTCCGGTGTGGCTGCGACACGCCCGCGAACCGCTGCGGCTACCGGGAAAGCACCGGGACGGGGACAATGGGTTGCGTGCGTCCGGCCATAGACGTGCGCGCTGTCCATTTGCGCGCACGGTCAGCTGACACTACGCTTCGCGATGTTTCGATTACCATCGGACATGGCGAGCTGGTCGCGCTCGTCGGTGGCAGCGGGTCCGGCAAGGATGCGCTGCTTGAGGTCATGGGCGGTGTGCGGACGCCGTCGTCGGGCGCGATCGACCGCATGCCGGGAAATATCGGGTATGTCCCTATCGATGGCGTCCTGCATCCTCAGCTGCCGCTCGCCCGCGCGCTCGGCTACCGGGCGGCGCTACGGGGATTGCCGAGTACGGCGGTGGACAAGTCGCTCGCCACCGTCGGTCTCGCCGGCCGCGCGGACGGCCTCGTCGGTGATCTGGGCCCTGGAGAGCGGCGGCGCGCGGCGCTGGCCCTCGCGCTGCTTGGCGCTCCCTCGCTGCTCTTCCTCGACGAGCCGGCGTCTGGCGTCGAACCGGTCGAGCAGGCGCGGCTGATGCGCATGCTGCGTGCCTTCACGGCCGATGGCATGACCGTCGTCATGACCGTGACCCACCCACCGGACGCTGAACTCTGCGACAAGGTCGCCGTCCTCGCCGATGGCGGCCACCTGGCGTTCTTCGGCACCCCGTACGCCGCGCGCGACTACTTCGGCGCCGACACCATGGAGGAAATCTACGAGCGGCTGGCCGGGGCCGGCGACCCCAGAGCCGCCTGGTCCCGCCGCTATTTCAGATTCCTCCGGACGACAATCCTTGCCTCACCGCCGTCTCTCTTCGCTCCTGCCCCGCCGGCGTACCGCCAGGCGACTCAGGCCGGGGCACCTCCCGCCGGGGCGCCTCCCACCGGATCGGGGGCCATCGACGGGCGCGCCGGGGCGAGCCGGGGCGGGGATGCCGACGGGGATGCCGACGGGCACCCGGGGCCGGGACCGGGGCCGGGCCGGGGCCGGCAGCTTGCAGTCCTGACGATGCGGAACGCCGACGTGCTCTCCCACACGGGCCGGCTTACGATCGCGCTCCTGGCCGGCCCGCCGCTGGCGGCACTGGTCACGTTGTCGGTGTTGTTCCGCGCGGGGCCGCTGCACGGGGCGCCGGTGATGTGGCTGGCGTTCAGCGGGTTCTTCTTCGGACTCGCCTGCGGACTTCCCCAGGTAGCCCCCGAGCGGGGCATCCTCCGGCACGAGCGCCGTCCCGAACCCGGCGCCTACGGCACCGAGGTATACGTGCTGGCTAAGGCCGCCGTGCTGATTCCCCCGCTCGTCGTCGTCGACGCCCTGTTCCTGGCATTGCTCGACGCGCTTGGCGGGCTGCCGGGGTTCTCCACCTACGGGCCGACGTACCTGACCCTGCTGCTGTGCACGGCGGCCGCGCTGGGGGCGGGCCTGTTGGTCTCGGCGGCCGTGCGGGCAACGCACTGGGCCGTGATCGGGTTTCCCGCCGCGTTCTTTCCGCTGCTGCTGCTCTCGTATGGCGTCGCCGCGGGCCATTCGGCCTGGCCTGACTGGCTGGCCCTGGGAGCCGCGACTGCGGCGTCGTTTATCGCCTCATCCCGCTATCTCACCCGCGACGACTAGCCGGGCGCGGGCCGCTGACCCGGCATCCCCGTGTCAGCACTGGAGCCGTGGGGACAGGCCGGTCAGGTCCGGGAAGCGGTCCCGGTAAGTGCGCTCGGCGAAGTCGAGGAACGCCTCGACGTCACCGAGCGTGGATGCCACGCCGAACGACACTCGCACTGCTCCGCCGGTTGGCAGTCCGACGCGTTCCAGGTAGTCGTCCAGGAGGACAGGCACGTCCGGCTTGATCCGCCGCAGGGCGCGCAGCGCCTTCGTGCTCGCGCCGAGCGCCCGCTCTCCGGCGCCGGGGTTGCAGAAGCATCCGGTGCGCAGTGAGATCCCGGCCGCGGCGGAGTCCCGCGCGACCGCGCGTTCGTCGACGACGTGCCCGGCCGGGTCGAGGAAGTTGAACGCGACGGTCCCGCCCCGCGCCTGGCTGGTAAGCGGCCCGTACACACGGACCAGCGGCGTTCCGTCGGTGTGCCTGATCTTGCCGAGACTCTCAAGGAGCCAGCTGGTCAGGTTGGACGCGCGCAAGCCGATCAGTTCGACGCCGGTCCCGCCGGTCCCGCCGATGCCGCCGATGCCGCCGATCCAGTTCAGCCCCGTGGTCACGTCCGGGATGGACAGGAAGTCGACCGTGCCGTCCTCGAACGCGCCCTCTCCGTCCAGCAGCCGGCGCCAGCCGCCCTGCACGCTTGCGCCCCATATCGTGCCGCCGGAGAACCACGGCCGCTTGAGCCTGCGCAGGGCGTCGCGCCGCGCGAGCAGGCAACCCACTCCCGTGGGGAAGCCGAAGACCTTGTACCAGCTCACGGCCACGAACTCCGGCCGGACCGCGGTCAGGTCCAGCCGGTTGGCCGGAACGTAGGCGGCGGCGTCGAGCAGGACGTCGTAGCCCGCGGACTGCGCCCAGGCAATCCAGTCCAGCGGATGCTGGACGCCGGTGAAGTTGGACTGCGCGGGGTAGGCGAACAGGCCGGGCCGATCCCCGTGGCCGTGGGACAGCGCGGCGCGCACGTCGGCGTCGGCGGTCCGCATCTCGCTGGCTTCGAGCGGTACGTAGACCACTTTCGCGCCGCCCGCGCGGGCGAAGTCCCTGATCCCGTTCACCGAGTTGTGGTTGTCCGCGGTGAGCACGTACCGGCCGGAATGACGGAAAGGGTAGGCCTCGCCGACGAGACGGCAGGCGCCGGTGGCGTTCGGGGTGAAGATGACAGCGTAGTCGTCGGGCATGGCGTTGCAGAAGCGCAGCACCGTTGCTCGTGCCCGCTCGATGAGCTGAGTGGACACGGTCGAGGTCGGGCTGCCCGAGTGCGGGTTGCCGAAGCAGTTCTCGGTCAGCCGGGCGGCGTGTACCCGGATCTGCGACCTCGCGGGCAGTCCCGCACCCGTGTAGTCGAGATACACGTGCCCGCCGTCGTCCAGGTATGTGTACTCGGTGACTCGGAGCTCGTCCAGTACTGAAGTAGCCGCGTATCCGGGAAACGTGGCATGGAAGTCGCTCATAGTGACGGTCCTCGCGTCCCGGCGGCATCAGTTCTGAGGTGCCGCCTCTGTGTACAGGACGCGCGACCCCGGGAAATGACAACAGGGAACGTTAAATTGATCCCAAGTTGCAACGGAGGGACGTTCCAAAGGGCCCGGGGCACCGGATTTTTTCCCGCGATCTGTGCACTATAGGTGGCGTGACCAACGCAACGATCGCCACGCTGCTCGCCCGTTACCTGCGGCTCGCGGAGGTGACGCACGTCTTCGGGTACCCGGGGGAGTCCATCGTCGCACTCATCGAGGCCATCCGCGGCGAGGCCGCGCGGCATCCCGGTCCCGAGGGCCCGCGAACCGTGTCGGCTGTCCGCGAGGCGAGCGCCGCCTTCATGGCCGAAGGAGCCGCCATGCGCACCGGCATCCCCGGCGTCGCCGTGTCGACCCTCGGCCCGGGGTCCACGGCGCTGCTGGGCGGCGTTGCGTCCGCGCACCTCGACCGGGTGCCGCTGATCGCCGTGTCCGGCCAGGTGGACAGCCGCCGCGAGCAGTACTGGTCCCATCAACTGGTCGACCACGACCGGCTGTTCGCCCCGGTCACGAAGCTCGCCGCCCGCCTCGAGCCCCCGTCTGCGGACGTGGTGATCCGCAAGGCCCTCCGGACCGCTACCGCCGAACGACCGGGCGCGGTGCACCTGACGGTGACCCACGATTCCTTCGGGAAGGATGTGCCGGAAGTCGAGCCGCGGGTTCCGCCGCTCGTCCCGGCCGCGGCGACCCTGGAGTTCTCCGGCCCGCCGCCGCGGCTTGGCGCGGCGCGGCGGCCGGTCATCCTCGCTGGCGCGGGGGCGGTACGCTGCGGCGCCTCAGCGATTCTGTCCCATTTGGCCGAACGATCCGGGGTTCCCGTCGTAGTCGGCGCCATGTCGAAAGGCGTGGTGAGCGAAGACCACCCGTATTTCGCCGGGGTACTCGACATGGCCGGCCACCAGGTCATCTGGTCGCTGCTTGAAGCGGCCGACCTGATCATCACGGCCGGGTTCGACCCGGTGGAACTGATCACGCCGTGGCAGGTCAGCACACCGGTTCTGCACATCGACACGGTGCCGAACCTCGACCAGATCTATCCGGCTGAGACGGAAATAGTGGGGAACGTCCGCGCGGCACTGGAGTGGCTGATAACGCACTGGGACGGAGAGCCACGGTGGACGGAAGCCGAGGTGGCCGCGCACCGTTCGGCGTTGCGCGCGGCATGGGAGGACGGGTACGCGACCGGGGCGCTTAACCCCTCTGAGGTGGTGACCACGGTCCGATCGGCCGCGCCCAGGGAGACGGTGGTGACGGCCGACGTCGGGTCACACAAGATCATGACGGGACAGGCCTGGACGACGTACGCGCCGCGAGAGGCGCTGATCACGAACGGGCTGTCCTCAATGGGCTTCGGGCTGCCCGCGGCGATCGCGGCCTCGCTGGTGTCGCCTCATGTGCCGGTGGCGTGCCTCACGGGTGACGGCGGCTTCGCGATGACCTGCTCCGAACTCGCGGTGGCCGCCCGCTACGGCCTGCCGCTGGTCGTGGTGGTGTTCGCGGACGGCGGTCTCAACCGGATCGAACTACACCAGGCAGCACTCGGGTACCCGCTGACGGCGACGTCGGTTGACCGGATCGACATCCCGGCCCTGGCAGAGTCCCTAGGCTGCGACGGCGTCCGCGTGGAAACCGTGTCCGCCCTGGAAAAGGCCCTATCGACGGCCTTCGCCGGCCGGTACCGCCCGCTGGTAATCGAAGCCCGCATCAACCCGTCCCAGTACTCAGCCCAATTCTGATCGCCCGCTCCCCGCCCGCCCCCCTACCGCCCCGCCCGCGCCCGCCCCCTCCCGCCCCGCCCGCGCTCCCCGCCCCCCTCCTAGTCGGCTCGAATGCGTATTTGAGCAGACTCCAGCGTGCTCGAATGCGTATTTGAGCATGCGCGGGTACGGGCCTGAATGCGTATTTGAGCAGGCTTTCCACGGTTCTGCCCGGCGGCCGCGCCTAAGGGTTGCCGGCGGGCCACTAGACTCGCCGAACGTGAGTCTGTCTATCGGAATCGTCGGTCTGCCGAACGTCGGCAAGTCCACCCTGTTCAACGCGCTGACCCGTGCCGGGGCACTCGCCGCGAACTACCCGTTCGCCACGATCGACCCGAACGTCGGCATCGTCGGCGTCCCCGATCCGCGCCTGGAGAAGCTAGCCGCGCTTTACGACAGTGCCCGGATGGTGCCGGCGTCGGTGCGGTTCACCGACATCGCGGGCCTGGTGAAGGGGGCCTCGGAGGGGCAGGGGATGGGTAACCAGTTCCTCGGTCACATCCGGGAGACGGACGCGATCTGCCAGGTCGTGCGCGCTTTCGCCGATCCTGATGTGGCGCGCATCGAGGGTTCCGTCGGCCCAGAGGGCGACATCGAGACGGTCGTCACCGAGCTGATTCTGGCTGACCTCCAGACGCTGGAGAAGGCACTGCCGCGCCTGCAGAAGGAGACCAAGTTCTCCAAGGACCCCGAACGGCTCGAAGTGGCCGCCGCCGCTAACGCCGCCGTGGGCGTGCTGGACGACGGGAAGACGCTGTTCGCTGGGGCCGGCGCTGCCGGAATCTCGCTGAAGTCGCTGCGTGAGCTGCACCTGCTCACGGCAAAGCCGTTCCTTTACGCGTTCAACATGGACGTGGGCGAGATTTCGGATGAGAAACTGCGCGAGCAGCTGTCCTCGCTGGTGGCTCCGGCCGAGGCGATCTTCCTGGACGCGAAGACCGAAGCAGATCTCGCTGAGCTTCCGGAAGACGAGGCCGCCGAACTGCTGGCCGAGGCGGGTCTGGGTGAGCCCGGCCTGTCGCAGCTGGCCTCGGCCGGCTTCAGTGCGCTGGGACTTCAGACGTTCCTGACCGCGGGGCCGAAGGAAACGCGCGCCTGGGAAATCCCGATCGGTGCTACCGCGCCGGAAGCCGCCGGAGTCATCCACAGCGATTTCCAGCGCGGCTTCATCAAGGCCGAGATCGTGTCCTTCGACGACCTGATTGCCGCCGGATCCGTGGCGGCGGCGCGGGCGGCGGGCAAGGCCCGCATCGAGGGCAAGGACTACGTCATGCAAGACGGCGACGTCGTGGAGTTCCGTCACAGCTAGACAGCAATTCGGCGGTCCGGCCGCCTGGGCGGGAGCCCCTATTCCGGCCAGTCGGAGTTCAGGATGACGTCGACGAAGTTGCCACGCTGGAAGCCGGGGACGAACCGGTCCAGCACGTCCGCGTTGACCGTGCCGAAGGTGGTGTCCGGCCTGGGCTCCATGCCGTCGTTGAACGCCTGCAGGATGCGGCGCTTGAAATCCGGCCGCGGGTGCAGCGCGGTGACGGCGGCCCTGTCGGTGTCGCTGACGTCTTGGTAGCCGATGCCGAGCACGTCGTACTCGACCCCCGCGGTGACCAGGGCGACCTCGGGTTCCATGAACTCCGGGATGCCCGGGGTGGTGTGCAGCGCGATGGCGGTCCACACCCGGCGCACGCTGTCCTCGGGCACGCCATGACCGTGCAGGAAGCGGCGGGCCTCGTCGGCGCTGCTGATCTCGAACCTGCGGTTGCTGCCGCGGAACTCCTCGTTCAGCCCCAGGTCGTGGAACATCGCGCCGATATAGAGCAGTTCCGGGTCGAAGCTGAGATCCCGGTTGCGGCCCTGCAGGCTGCCCCAGAAGTACACCCGGCGGGAGTGGTCGTACACGAGGTCGCTGGTGCGGTCCCGGATCAATTCGGTGGCCTCGCGGGCCAGCCTGGTATCGGGAACCGTCACGCCGGCTGCGGCCTGTCCGCTGGCAGACATAGGCGTCTCCTTACGGTGAGCGGATGGCAATGGCCCGCCGCCGGCTGACGCCGGGCCTTTGATGACACGGTGTCGGCCAGGCTCGCCTGCCGTGCCCTAGCACGGACTCTCAAGCCCGGCTTGGTGAGCCGTCATCACCAGGTCTTGGTGATGTTGGCAGATCAAGCTCTGTGCGTCTCATCCCGCTGCCTGGAATCTGGCTAGCTGGCAGCCACCACATCGGATTGGTTCTGGCGTCAATGACCCAGGCCGGGTGCGGTGGCATAGTGGTGAGATCTTGGAGACTCGGGGTGATGACGATGACGACAAGGCAGCGGAGCGGCCGTCGACCGGCTATCTGGAGGCCCGTGCGCGGGGTCGCATCGGCGCTATTAACCCTGCATCGCGAGCAGAGCCTCGTGTCGGAGCTACGGTGGCAGGCTAATAGGGCGACGGTCCGTGGCGGCGGCCCGCTCACCTGGGTCCTAGCCCTCGACGGATACCGGCTATCGGGTAGCCACGTTTCCCGTTTCGCCCGACGTGGCCACCGGAGACACGCCCTGAGCAGGCAGACCGCCATGACGCCGAGCGCCGGCACAATGAGTCCGGCAGGCATCCACCGCGACTAGGCCTCTGCGCTAGGTCGCTGTCAGGCCGCGACACGCCCGAGATGTCCGGCTCGCGAACTTTTTTTGTGCCAGGTCAGCGGGTATTGTGATCGGCGGTTCGGCCGGCAAATCACCGGGGCGCGAGCGCCGGAGTGTTTCCATCCGTGGTGTCCCCTGTACGGACTGGAACGGATTCAGCTAGCGTAAATGCCCTGCTCATGCAGTGTGAAGGGCGTTGAACCGGCCGGGTTGAGGCCTATAGCGGGCCCATAGTTACGCTACGTATTGAGGCTTCCGGGCATGTTAGTTGTGGTACGCGGCCGTTACCAGCGAAAATTAGATATTGCCCGATATGACGTGAACCACTATCGTAGCGGTTGCGTATCTCTAAGTGACGAGTTACGTTCAACAGGCAGGCTTCCGCGTTGTGGCGGATCTGGAACAGAGGGTCAGGTGTTACTGGAGCCAGCTCCAGTAAAGAAGGGTGTGCTTTGTTAGCGTCTAATGGTCCACGTGTGACGGGTTTTTGCCGCACAATGGAGCACGAGACCGGCAGGAAGCACGCCCGTACCTGGCTGCCAGGCACGGGAGCGGGCGGAGGTGTCAGTGGTGCGCAGGTCTAGTGTTGCTAGCCTTGATAGCGGTACGGAGTCAACCGTGTACGGGGAAGAGTCACCGGCGGAACGTGGCCGGTCGAATCCGGCCGCGAAATCGCCGTGGAGCGGTGGTGGCGGACGCTGGACGGTCTGGCCGCTTCGCGTTGTCTTGTGGGTGGCGATCCTTGTTATCGGCTATCGCGGGATCACGGCGATCGTGCTGAACGAGACCCCGTCGTCATCTACCGACAGGGGTACCCCGCCCGCGGCGACTTCCACGTCTACCAGCTTCCCTGTGACGCTGGCGGAGGCCTACGCTCTCCAATTCGGGCAGGCCTACCTGAACGCGAGTCCGGCCACGTCGAGTCAGCGGCAGCGGGAGCTGGCCGCCTTCATTCCGGCGAGCGTGAGCCAGTCGCAGCCGCAATTCGGCTGGAATCAATCTGGCACGCTGACGTTGCAGTCGGAGCAGGTCGCCGGCATTGACGTGCGCAGCGCAACGACAGCGGTCGTGACGCTGCTGGCCACGGTCAATGGTGAGCAGATGGAGCTTGGCGTGCCGGTCTACTACTCGGGCGGCGCCCTGGCGATTTCCGGCGAGCCAGCGTGGCTCCCCGCGCCCCCGACCGCTCAGGTCCCCACGCCGCAGCCGTTCACCGTCGACCAGAACGCGCAGAGCGCGCTGATGGCCCAACTCAAGGATTTCTTCCAAGCCTATGCGTCGGATGACCAGACGACGCTGGCGCGTTACCTCGCGCCCGGGGTTTCGATTAGCGGCCTGAACGGCGCGGTCACCTTCGGCTCGATCCAGTCCATCATCGTCCCGCAGGGTGGCGCGACACGTGACATTACAGTGACAGTCACGTGGCTACTTCCTGACCAGGGAACACAAGGCGTGCCACAGCTTACTACCACTTATGACATGACGGTCGTCGACCAGCAAAGCGGGAAATGGTATGTAGAAGACATCCGTGCATCAACGCAGCCGATGGGAACGCAATGACTTTGGATCTGTCACCCATCGCGGCGCGGTTCGCCGGTCTGCGCCAAAGGTTGCGCGCGGTCGCGGGTGCCCCAGGGTCATTGTCTGACCGGCGTCCCACGCGAGACCTGCGGCGTCCCCGACAGCACTCTGATGTTCACGGAAGGAAAAAATAATGTCTCTGCAACTCCTGTCCGCTCCGGAAGCGGCTGGAATAAGCACTCAGGGTCTAGTCCTCTACCTGCAGAGCCTTTTCGGGCCGCTCTTCCTCGGAATAGTCGGAATCGTGGCGCTCTTCTTCCTCTTTACGCGTGAGATAACCCGCTTCGTGCAGTTCATCGTCCTTGCCGTCGCGATCGCCGTGGTGTTTTACACCCCGGGCATCGTGCAGACGCTGGCGACGGGAATTGCCAACGCGCTCGGTGTTCACTGACACATTACCGCTGAGGAGCGCACACAAGTGGACCTGCCCACTTATACGAACATCTGGCGGATCGAGAAGCGGCTCTACAAGCTCTACGACTTTAGACTCCCCGCGCCGCTGCCGATCAACTGGATAGCCGTATTTGCCGGGATAACGGTACCCTACATCCTTCTCCTGGTCGTGATCGGGTTGCCCTTTAACCACACCCTGGTGTGGCTGTACGTGCTCCCCCCGGGGGTTCTTACCTGGCTTACCACCCGTCCGGTCATCGAGAGTAAAAGGCTTCCGGAACTCCTGGAATCGCAGGTCCGCTATCTAGCCGAGCCGCGGGTGTGGACCCGGCTCTCGCCGCTGAGCGAAAAAGATCAGGTTGCCGTTACCGCCCGGGTCTGGCACAGCCGCCGGATCTCGCGTGAGCAAGAAGTAAGCGTGGGGGCGGAGGTCGCGCGCCGCGAACGTGGTGTTCTCGCGCGCAGGCCTCCGCGAGCCGCTGCTCAGCCGGCTTTCGGCGTTTTGGCTGACACCGTCCTGGATGGCACCGTCCTGGTCGGCACCACTGCTGCACCTGCCCCGGGAACGGTGTCCGCGAAGGGAAGGGTGCCCGCGAAGGGCACGGGGTCCGTGAAGGGCACGGGGTCTGCGAAGGGGGCGGAGGCCGCGAGGCGAATCGGGTACGGGAACGGAACCGGACCCGGTAAGAAGGGCAACGGACCTGGTAAATCCCGTACCGGGACAGGCAGGACCGCGCGTCCACAGTTCACGGGTGGCGGCGGTCTCGGCGCGGGCGAGACATTGACGCTGCCCGGCATGGCTCCCGATCAGGAGTCGCTCGCCACGAGACAGGACGGTCCCCCGCCCATCCTTCCGGCGGACCTGCCCGGGGAGTCGTTCATCGGTGTTCCGCTGCCCGGTACGTTCTCCGCGCCGTACCACATGCAGCCCCCGGCACCTCCGCTCAGCCCGGTCACCGCTCCGATGTCGGCCACGCTGCCGCCGCACGCCACGCCGACGGTATTCCCCGGCACGCCAACGCCGGCGGAGACTGCTGTCCCAGACCAACTGGCGGGTCCGGCGAACCCGCTCTCAGCAGCCGCCTCGGTCACGCCGAGCGCTCCGGCGGCTCCGGTTGTGGTGAGCAGCCCGGCCGTTCCCGCTGCCATCGCCGGCGCGAGCGCCCCTGCCAGTCCCGATGCTCCCGCTGACGCCGACCAGCCCGGAAACGTCGATCAGCCCGGAAACGTCGACTCAGGGCAAGCCGAGGTTCCAGAATCAGGACGGGCCCAGGCCCCGGAATCGGCTACGGACATCGCCGCCCAGCCGCCGACTCCCATCCGCGTCCGAGGAGGCGGTCCCGCTCCCCTGGAAGTGGCGCATAGCGACACCAGTCGCCGTTTCCTCGGCGGAATTCCGGCCCCTCCCGAGACTTCAGGCCCGACCCGGCCGACCCCGGCGACTCCGCTCCGCCCTCCGCGTCCCGAAACTCCGCCCGTGACTCCGGCTGACCCCGTGACTCCGGCTGACCCTGTGACTCCGGCTGACCCTGTGACTCCGGCCGAGCCCGTGACTCCGGCCGCAGCGGCTACGGCCACTTCCGAGGCATCCGCCCTGGCCGCTGCGCCCCCGGCCGCACCGTCCGGACCGGTCGTCCCCACATGGCCGGCCGGTCCGGCCGGACCAGTAATCCCCGACCGCCCCATCGTGCCTGAAGGTTCCGTCGTCCCGGAAACCTCCGTTTCGGCCGCCGAGAGCCAGTCGGCAGCCGAGATCCAGCCCGTAAACGGGAACCAGCCGGTCGCAGAGAACCAGTCGGTCGCCGAGAAGGAACCAGTACCTCAGGCCCAGGCCAGGCAGTGGCCGAACCTGGGCCCGGCGACCCGGATCGCGCTCACTCCGCCGCCCGCGCAATCCGCGGTCAAGCCCGCGGCACATCCGGTTCCCGTGGCACCCCCGCCGCCCGCGCAATCCGCGGTCAAGCCCGCGGCACCCGCGGCACCCCAGGTGCCCGCGGCATCCCAGGTGCCCGCGGCATCCCAGGTGCCCGCGGCACATCCCGGTCCACCGCAAGCCCCGCTCGGCCCGGTTAAAGCGCCGCAGGCGCCCGCCCGCCACACGGCGCCCACCGTCGAGCGTGCCCTCAGCGGCCCGAGCAAGGACCGTAACCTCTCCTGGCGCGGCAAGGTCAAGGTCGTCACCGGCAAGACGCAGGGCCCCGGCGCCAGGGACCAGGAGGCCCTCGACCGTGCACGGGCGAGGCTCCCGCTAAGGCAAGCCAAGCGCATCCTCATGCTCGGCTGCACCAGCGGCGCCGGCCAGACCGTGACCACGCTCATGACTGGTCACATCCTCGCGAGCCTGCGGGAGCACCCCGTCGCCGCCGTCGACCTCAACGACGGCAAGCTCGCACGGTACAGCGCTCCCGCCGCCTGGCTCGAGGAAGTCCTAAAGGGGCAGCCGCCGCAGAAGAAGACGACGCCCAGGCCCGACGGGCTCAACCCGAACGCGAAGGACACTCAGGCCCGCCTGGACGTGGTCGCGTCGCACGACCCGATCAAGGACGGCGACGAGCTCAGGCTCGCGGTCCAGTTCGCCCGCCACTACCCGGTGACGATGCTCGACCCGGGCGCCCACGGCCTGACCAGGCTGCTCAAGATCACCGACCAGCTTGTGATCGTCGTCCCGGCTAGCGTCGAGGCGGCCGGCGCCCTCGCGGACACGCGAGAATGGCTCGACGCGCACGGCTTCGGCGATCTCGCCGCCCACAGCGTCACGCTGATCAACGGCGTCAGCCGTCGCAGCCTCCGCGATGTCGAGCAGGCCGAGTCCGTCGCCCGCGGGCGCTGCCGCGCGATCGTCCGTGTCCCGTGGGACGACATGCTGCCGGTCGGTGTCGCCGGGCCGTCCACCCTCCGCCCGCAGACCCGCGTCGCTTACACCGCCCTCGCGGGGGTGCTGGTCGCCGGCATGGCCGCTGCCCCGATAAGAGTCAGGCAATGATGCCCCGAACGCAAGGTGGCGCCTCCCGCGCGCCCGTCGACAACGCTCCCGGCGCGCCCGGTAAGATGGCCGGTTTCGCCATCGGGCGCACAGCCGGGGGACACGGGGGGCCGGCCCCCCGGGAGAAGGAGACGTCGTGACGGCGAAGACGAAGGGCCGAAGCAGGCTGGCCATCCGGTACTTCGACGACCGGATCCTGCTGACGGAAACGCACGCCTGGGCGTATTACCGCGTGCCGTCGGTGTCGTATGAGTTCACCACGCCCGAGGAACGCGAGGCGCTCGCCACCAACATCACCGTGGCCCTGGCCGCCATCAGGATGCAGGACGCCGAGGTGCACTTGCGGATCGCGCACCGGCCGTACCCGGCGGTGGAGTGGGCGACGGGCCTGGACGCCACGTCGGATGGCGGTCCTGGCTGGCGCGAGTACCTGGAGCAGATCTACCAGCACGTGTGGGCGAAGGATTTCTGGTCCAAGGAGATATACCTCGGCGTCCGGCTCGGCCAGCGGGGCCTGAACCTGACCGGCGGCGTGCTCGCCCACTTCCTGAAGTCCTACCACGCCACCGAACGTACCCTCGGGATCGACGACGAGTCCGTCAGCGCCAGCGAGATCGGCAAGTGGACCGAGTCGGCCGAACGCCTTGGCCGCGCACTCACCGCTAGCGCGCTCGCCGCCAGGCACGCCACGTCGAACGAGGTCGCGTGGCTGGTGCGGCACACCCTGATGGGCTCGCTCAGTGATCCGCCGCCGTCGGCGGCCCGCCGCCGGCCCTGGGGCGCGGGCGAGATCGAGCAGTTGTACGAGGGCCAGGTCCACAACGGCCGCACCCTGCTCAGGCTGGAGCACGTCGAGGGGGAGTCATACGCGGCGTTCCTGTCGTTCGCCCGGTTCCCGGATGTGATGAGCTTCCCCGACGGCGAGCCCTGGCTCCATTACGCCGACTCCCTGCCGTTCCCCGTCGAGGTCAGCTCGCGCATGAAGCTGATCCCGCCGGCCCGCGCGAGCAAGGACGTCGGCCGCCGTCTCGCTCACGCCCGCGACATGGACATGCATATCCGGGAGGCGGGCGCGGAGGCGCCGATCGCCCTCGCCGAACAGATCGCCGCGGCCAGGATGCTCGAACACGGCATCACGAAAGAGCGGCTGCCCTTCGTCTACGGCTGGCACCGCCTGATCGTGAGCGCGCCGACGCGGGAGTTGTGCGTCCGCCGTGTGGAGGCGCTCACCGAGCACTACCGCGACATCGGCATCGACATCGTCAACTCCACCGGTGACCAGTTCTCGCTGCTCAACGAGGCACTTCCCGGCGACCGTATCCGGCTGTCGTCCTACGTGCAGCGCCAGCCGCTTTACACGATCGCGGGCGGCATGCCGACCGCCACGGTGGAACTCGGCGACCGGGTCGCGGACGGCGTCGGCTGGATCGGCCCGTACATCGGCGAGACCCTGGGCCGTGCCCGTTCGGTGGTGCACTTCGACCCGATGCTCGCGGCGGCGCGAAACCGGCCGACCGCGGTCGCCATCACCGGCGAGCCCGGCGGCGGCAAGACCACTCTCGCGATGCTGCTGATCTACCAACTCGCGCTGCGCGGGGCCACGATCGCGGTCATCGACCCGAAGGGCGACGCCGAACCTCTCGTCGAGTTTCTGACCAGGTCCGGGCGGAAGGCGCGTGTGCTGCCGCTCGGGTCGGCGGCGGCCGGGCTGCTTGACCCGTTCCAGTTCGGCGATGACCTGGCCGAGAAGCGGACGATGGCGACGGAGACGCTGCGACTGCTGCTCCCGCGGATGAGCGAGGAGCGCGAGAGCGCGATGGTCCAGGCAGTCGGCGCAGTGGCCACCGGACCTCGGCCGAGCCTCGGCAAGGTCGTCAGGCACCTGGAAGAGTCCGACGACCCGGCGTGGAAGAACCTCGGCGCCGTCATGCGCTCCATCTCTGAGATGCGCCTTGCCCGCCTGTGCTTCGCGCCGTCGGGCGGACAGCAGATCGAGGCGGAGGGCTGGACTACCGTCTTCACCCTCGGCGGGCTCACACTCCCGGACATGTCGACCGACCGGGATGACTACTCCTACGAGCAGCGGCTGTCGGTCGCGCTGCTCTACCTCGTATCGCAGTTCGCGCGGCGACTCCTGAACCATATCGACCGCACCGCGCCGAAGGCGATCTTCCTAGACGAGGCGTGGGCGATCACGTCCACGCCCGAGGGCGCCAAGCTCGTTCCCGAGGTGTCCCGGATGGGGCGGTCCCGTAATACCGCGCTCGTTCTCATCTCCCAGAACGCTGGCGACCTGCTGAACGAACAGGTGACCAACTGCCTGTCCAGCGTGTTCGCGTTCCGTTCGTCGGAACGCGCCGAGGTGGCGAACGTGCTGTCGCTCCTCGGCGTCGAGCCGTCCGAGGAGCACAAGGCGATGCTTCGTGCTCTCGGCAACGGCGAATGCGTATTCCGTGACCTCGACGACCGAGCGGGCCGCGTCGGCGTCGATCTCGTATCCGAAGAACTACGGGACTGGATCGATACCAACCCGACGCGTGCCCGCCGCCCGCAACCACAGCCGGCGGCGACAAGCAACTCCTAACCGCCCACCGCCGTACAGGAGCCCACCCCGATGGCTGAACTGCACCTCCCCCGTCCCAGGCGAAAGCGACCGGTCAGGATCTTGTTCCTGATCAGCGCGATGATCACAGTCGTGGCAGCGGGGCTGTTCCTCGCACGCCCGGCCTCGGCGGCGACGACTGCTCCCGCCCACGCCGCCGCCTCCGTTCACACCGCCACGACAACCGCGCGCGAGCAGCAAAGCGCACCGTCCGGCGGGGCATGTTCGGTGCCGGGTATCGGGGACTTCGGCGAACTGCTCGGCTTGTGCCAGAGCGGATCGGGCGTGGTCGGCGACCTGAACAACATCTGCGAGCCTTCCGTGCCGCAGCCCGAGATGGCGACCACCGGGATCGACGCGATGGTCGCCCCGCCCGGCAGCAGCGCCGGGGGGAAGACCCTGTACGACAACTACGGCGTCGGCGGGCAGTACTGGTCGGCCTACGGTCTGCAGTGCTCGGACATGACCTCGCTGATCGGCAACAACGTCGCCGGAATGGTCTTCGACGCGGCTAAATCCCTCGACAGGGTCACGATCACCGTCTACCAGTCGGCGGCGGGCAACGGCATCCTGGCCTGGCTGCAGAACGCCGTCAACAGGCTCATCAGCGGTCTCGGCAACGCGATCTACTTCCCGTTCCTGGCCCCGGTGGTGATCCTCGGCGCGATCTGGCTGGCCTGGCAGGGGCTGGTGCGCAAGCGCGCCAGCCGGACGGTCGAGGGCACGCTGTGGATGGTCGTCGCGTGCGCCGCCGCGATCTGGCTGATCGGCCAGCCCTCGACCTTCACCGGCATCGGCGCTAGCGTCTCCAACGGCGTCACGCAGGTCTTGAACACCGCGTTCGCCAAGCTGCCCCCCGCCAACGACGGGAACTGCCTGCCCGTAACCGCCGGGGACCCGCAGAGCGTTCCCGCGGACTACTCGTTCAGCTCCGGGAACGGCCTGGTCGACGAGAATGCCAACGAGCTGTGGTCGGTCCTGGTCTGCAAGCCCTGGCTGGCCGGCGAGTTCGGCACCACCGTGTACAACGGGCCGACCGGCAAGCAGACCGTCGTCAACACGTACGGCCGGGACCTGCTGTGGGCGCAGGCCATCGCGGCCAACGAGCAGCCCACCCAGGCGCTCATCACCGCCAAGCAGGACGCGTACGTCGGCATCGCCCAGTCACTCCAGGCGAACGACCCGTCCGTCTACGCCCTCTTCCAGGGCAACCAGTGGACGACAAGACTGGAGATAGGCTTCGCCGCACTGTTCGCGGCGCTCGCCGCGGGGCTCCTGGTGCTGCTGATATCGCTCACCCTGATCATCCTGAAGCTCGGCTGGCTGCTGTTGCTGGTGGCGGGGCCGTTCTTCTTGATAATCGGGACCCATCCGGGGTTCGGGCGTGTCATCGCGATCCGCTGGTTTGAGATGCTCATCGGCGTCCTGCTGAAACAGGTGGCGATCTCGCTCGTGCTCAGCATCCTGCTGTACTGCTACGCGCTGATCATGGGCACGTCCGACACGGCGCTGCCCTGGGCGCTCAAGATCATGATGATCGCGCTCGTGACGGTAGCGGCGTTCATCTACCGCAAGCCATTCACGCACCTGTTCTCGTCGGTGGGCTACGGCATGATCGGCTCTAGCGAGCGCGCCGAGTACCACTACCGGGAGAGCAGCGCCACCTTCCGCCGGGCGACCGCCACCGCGGGATCGGTGCTGCCGGGCGTGGCCGGCTACCGGGCTGCCCGCTGGGCGCGGCATAACCAGCCCGCCACAGGGACGGCCGCGGACGCCGCCGCCGGCGTGGCGACAGCCGCGGCGGCCGACACAGCCGCGGGTGCGAGCGCACCCTCGGCAGGCGGGACGGCCGGCGGATCGATGACCTCCGCCGCCGCGGCCAGCGCCGGCGTCGGAGCCGGGGCTGGCACGGCGGCCGGCGGCGGTGCCGGCCAAAGCGCCGGCCACGCGGGCGGGCGCACCGTGTCGCGGTTCCGCGCCGACGGGGCGCCCGCCGACGGTGCGGCAGGTGCCGCGAGTGGTAACGGCGGCGGCGCGTCCGGCGGCGGCTCGGGTTCAGGAGGCACCGGTTCGAGGGGTGCTGGTTCAAGGGGCGCCGGTTCAGGCGGTGCCGGTTCAGGAGGCACCGGTTCAGGCGGTGCTGGTTCAGGCGGTGCCGGTTCAGGCGGTGCCGGTTCAGGAGGCCGGGCCAAGCCGGTGTCTGGCAACGGCAACCGGCCGGGCGCCGGCGGCCGTTCCGCCCCGCCGCTGCCGCTCAACAAGGACGGCAACGGTAATTCCTCCGGGGCTGGGTGGGCGCGGAACACGGCCGGCTGGTCGGGCGCCGGGTCCGCGGCGGGCACCGGCACCGGCCGTACGGGCAACAGCACGCCAAGCATCCCAACCCCGCCGATGACGCGGGACAACGCGACCGCGAACGGGCGAAGCGGGGCAAACACCGGCGATCGTTCGGGAAAATCGGACGGCTCGGCAGACGGGAACCCGTCACCTGCGCGGTTCTGGCAGCGGCGAGGAAAGTAGGGGGCAGGCATGAATCTGTCCTCGGGACAGCAGCGGGCATTGTTCGTCGCGATCGTCGTGGTCCTGGCGGGGCTCGGCATCTACCTGATCGGGCCGGGCGGGCACGCCACCGCGTCCGGTTCGCCGGCGTCACCATCAACCGCCGCCAACGCGACCGACACGCCGCCCGCATCCGTGCCGACCGGCATCGTCACGCCCGCGGCGACATCCAATCCGTCGGTCGTGTCGCCGTCCTCCGCGCCGGCGGGCACGACGTCGGTGGGCAAGGGCCAGGCGAACATCTACGACTGGCTGCCGTTCACGCAAGCGAACCTGACGGCGGCGGCGAAGGCCGCGCTGGCCTTCGGCGCCGACTACGGGACGTGGAGTTACACGGAGAACGATAAGGCGTACGTCGCCAGGATGAACGGGCTGATCACCCCGGAGTTCTCGACCACGCTGGAGGCGACGTACGAGACGCCTGGAGTCCTGGCGCAGCGAACGTCGCAGAAACAGGTGTCGGCCGGCAGCGCCGGGATCACGAGCCTGGCTGCTTACGGCTCCGGGTCGATCACGTTCGACGTGAGCATCGCCGAGAAGCTGACGTCGACTACGGGCTCACGGACGGACACCACCTCGTACGCGATCACCGTCGTCTCCAGCGCGTCGGGCTGGGTGGCCGACGACATCGAACTGGCCAGCGCCGGTGACTTCGGGGCGGAGAACCCGTGAACCGGCGGGTGATAGGGCTGCTCGCCGTCGGAGTGGCCCTGATGGCCATGTTCGGGTTCCTGGCGATCCCGATGCTCATCGCGGGCGAGACGAGCCTGCTGTTCTCCAGCGACGGCGGCACCGGGTGCACCTCGACCGGGAACGCCCCGGCGGCCCAGCAGCCGGCCGCGTCCCCGGCGGGCAAGTCCATTCCGTCGGACTACGTGACCTGGTACAAGAAGGTCGGCCTGCAGTACGACATCCCGTGGACGGTCCTCGCCGGCATCGGCACCGAGGAGAGCGACAACGGTCAGTCGACGTTGCCCGGGGTGACCAGCGGGACGAACGCGTTCGGCGCGGCCGGGCCGATGCAGATCGGCGTCAGCGGCGCGTCGACCGACACGTGGGGTGCCCCGCCGACCTTCCCGGCTTCGGAACTGAGTCAGGTGCAGGGAGTCGCCACCGACGAGGACGGGCTGCCGACCGTGTCGGTCTACGACCCGGCGGACGCGATCGCGGCCGCGGCGAAGTATCTCAACGAGCATGGATACCAGACCGACCCGCAAGGTGCGATCTTCGCGTACAACCACGCCGACTGGTACGTGCAGGACGTGCTGGACTTCGCCTCCAATTACGCCACGGGCGGCTTCACGGTTACCGATTCCGCTCAGCAGCCTGGCGGGTCGTCGACGTGTGCCGGTAACGCCGTGCTCGACTCGCAGACGGTGCCGAACGCGGCGGTCGCCACCGCCATCTCCTACGCCGAGCAGCAACTGGGCAAGCCGTACCTGTGGGGCGGCACCGGCCCGGACGCGTTCGACTGTTCCGGCCTGGTGATGATGGCCTACCGGTCGGCGGGGATCTACATCGATCGCACGTCGCAAGAGCAGTGGGCGACGCAGACGCGCGTCCCGGCGTCGCAGGTGCGCCCCGGCGACCTGGTGTTCTTCGCCGGGGCGGACGGGACGCCCGCCGCCCCCGGGCACGTCGGCCTCGTGATCGGCGGCGGGAAGATGATCGAGGCCTACGCGACGGGGTTCCCGATACGGATCTCGACGTACGGGCGGCCGACTTCGGCACCGGGTGACCAGACGGTCGTCGGCTTCACGGACCCCTGGGCCGGCGCGAGTGCTTCCGTCCTGAACGGCTCCGGCGGGTAACCGCGGCTCCCGGGATGAGGACCCGTCATGACAACCCCCCATTGACACGACAACCCACAGTTGTCATACTGTGCGCATGGCAGAGAAGAACGCCGACGTCTCGGCGCACCAGGAGACTTTCAACCGCCTGAGGGAAGTCCGCGACGAGGCCCTCCGGCACATGCGCCTGGCGCAGCAATTCCACGCCGAGCGCCGTGGAATCCTCCGCGGCCTGATCGGCGAAGGCTTCTCCCAGGCTGAGATCGCCCGGGAGCTGGGAGTCACCCGCCAGGCCATACAGAAAATGCTCGCCGGCTAGACGGCCGTGACCGCGGCGTCACCGGGTGAGAACCTCCACCGCTCCCGGGAGGGCTTGTCAGGTGTTAGCCTGCTATTGCATTACCTGAAGCAAGTGAGGTTTGACTGTGCGGAGTCGCTGGGGCGTGGTGACGACCGCGCTGGCGGCCGTGACGGTGCTCGGCGCGGCGTGCACGGCGGCGTCGGTGCTCGGGACCTCGCCTGCTGCCACGCGGGTCGCGGCCCAGACGAGCCAGGCACACGGACCCGCCCGGACCCCCGGGACTGCCGGGAGCGTCACCGGATCCGGCCGGCCCGCCGGACCGTTCACCGTTTCCGGACCGATTGTCGCGCTCGGGGATTCCTATACCGCCGGGATGCTTCTTCCGCTGGCAGTCACGAGCAAGCCGTTCGGCTGCCTGCGGTCGACCGCCAACTACGCCACTGATGTTGCCAGGGCGCTGAACGCCAGCAGCGAACTGACCGATGTAGCCTGCGAGAGCGCGGGCGTGGCCGACATGACCGCTGCGGAGCAGACGTCCATGGGCACGAACCCGCCGCAGTTCGACGCGCTCAGGCCGGACGATTCCCTGGTCATGCTCACGCTTGGCGGCGACGACCTCGGGTTCACCCACGTGCTCAATAAGTGCATGCTGCTCAGCATCACGGACTTGAACGGCAGCCCGTGCGAGGCCCATTACACACAAGGCGGCACCGATCAGCTCGCGGGGCTCATCGCGGCCGAGGCCCCGAAGATGATCGCGGTGCTCGAGCAGATCCATGCCCGGGCCCCCCGCGCGCGCGTGTTCCTGCTCGGCTACCCGGATGCTTTCCCGCAGACCGGAGGCTGCTGGCCCGTCGTGCCGATCACCGACGGCGACGTCGGCTATCTGCGCGCGACCGAGGGAGAGCTCAACGCGATGCTCGCCCGCGCCGCCGCCGCGACCGGCACCACCTACGTGGACACATACGGCCCGACGATCGGCCACGACTCCTGCAAGAGTTCCGGCGTCAAGGATGTAGAGGGACTCATCCCGACATCGACCGCGTACTCGTTCCACCCGGACACCCGTGGCCAGTCCGTCATGGCCGCCCAGGTACTCGCCGCCCTTCGCTCCTGAGCCGAAGGCCCAGGCCAGGCCCAGGGCCAGGCCTAGACCAGACCAGGGAGCCAGGACGGTCAAACGCGCGAACGGGGGGAGCGGCCGGGCTGGCGGGGCTTGGGGATGGCGCGGGCGAGTTCCTCGGGCAGGCGCGCCAGTGGGCTCGCCGTGCTCGCCACCACGTCCTGCGCGATGTCGGCAATCCGTCGGCCGCGTGAGCGCGCCGCGCCTCGCAGCAGGTCGAACGCTTCCCGCGGCCGCAGGTGGTGCCGCTCGGCGAGCACGCCGATCGCCTGCTCCAGTCGCACCCGCGAGACAAGGGCCTGCTCCAACTGCGCCACGGTCACCTTCAGGCGCGCGGCCTCCGCATCCTCGCTGTCTCCCCGAACGGCCGTGTCTCCCCGAACGGCCGTGTCTCCCCGAACGACCGTGCCTTCCTGAACAACCCCGTTTTCCTTGACGACCGTGGCTTTCGCCGATCCTGGCCCCCTGACATCCCGTGCGGGGGAAGCGGGCTGCCGGGCTTGTGCGGCCTGGTCGTCCGCGAAGAGGTCGGCCAGGACCATGGCACTGGTGAGGTCGGATACGTTCTCCTCCCCCACCACCCAGCCGCGCTCACCCTTGCGCACGACCACGTCTTGCCGGCCAGAGCCCCGGCCCGATGATCCATCCTCGCTCATCGCAACCCTGCTTCCCCTCGCACTACTTAGTGTGTCCCCCCCGACACACAATTCACTCCAGGATCCACAGCATTCGGGCGTTCACGGAAGGATTCGCAGCGAAATTCGCTGATGCCGAGGAAACGCGGGTGTCGTTCGGGATAAAGAGCGATATTTACCTTTGCCCGGCCCCGGCGAGATCGGCGAGGCGAGCCTGCACCTGTGCGGCCGAGGGGTTGACCATCGTGCTGCCGTCGGGGAACACGAGGGTGGGCACGGTCTGGTTGCCTCCGTTGACGCCTTCCACGAACTTGGCCGCCTCGGGGTCGCGTTCGATGTCAACCTCGCTGATCTCCACGCCGACCCTGGCGAGTTGCCTCTTCAGGTTCTTGCAAAACCCGCACCAGGTGGTGGTGTACATCGTGAGCGGCACCCTTGCCTCCTTTTTGGTGTTTTGTAGGTGTTCCGGTCAGTGCAACAATGACGAGGGCGTCCGCGTTCCCGCCCGCGGCCTCTTGTGCGGCAGGATGGAGCGGATGGACCCCGACGACTTGCTGACAGCACTCGATCCCGAGCAGCGCGAGGTGGCGACCGCTACCCGCGGGCCGGTCTGCGTGCTGGCCGGGGCGGGCACCGGGAAGACTCGCGCTATCACTCACCGTATTGCCTACGCTGTCGCCACCGGAGTCGTCGACCCCGCGCACGTGCTTGCCCTGACGTTCACCGTGCGCGCGGCGGGCGAACTCCGGGGACGGCTGCGGCTGGTCGGGGGCGGGGCGGAAGGGGTGCGAGCCAGCACGTTCCACTCCGCGGCGCTGCGGCAGCTCACGTACTTCTGGCCCAAGGCGATCGGCGGACGGGTGCCGAAGCTGGTCGAGTCCAAGCACGCGCTGGTCCGGGAGGCGGCACGTGATCTCCGGCTGGCACGGCTGGAGGCGTCGGCCCTGACCGACGCGGTGACCGAGATCGAGTGGGCCAAGGTGTGCCAGACGCATCCGGACGCCTACGTGCCCGCCGCCATGTCGGCCGGGCGATCCCCGGTTCTCGGGGTCGAAGTGGTCGGGCGGCTGTACCAGGCCTACGAGCAGATGCGGCGCGACCGCCAGCTCATCGACTTCGAGTCGGTGCTCGAACTGACGGCCGCGATATTGCTCACCGAGCCGGCCTTTGCCCGGGAGGTGCACTCGGCCTTCCGCCATTTCACGGTGGACGAGTTCCAGGACGTAAACCCGCTGCAGAAGCTGCTGCTCGACGCGTGGCTCGGCGGACGATCCGACGTGTGCGTCGTGGGGGACCCGCAGCAGACCATCTACTCGTTCACCGGGGCGACGTCGTCGTACCTGCGGACGTTCGGGAGCGACTATCCGGAGGCGCGCATGGTGCGCCTGGTGCGCGACTACCGGTCGACGCCGCAGGTGGTCGCGGTCGCGAACAAGCTGATGACCGGGCCGGCGTCCGCGGGCAAACCCGGGCCGGTGGTCGAACTGGTGGCGCAGCGTCCGGCCGGGCCGCCGCCCACGCTCGTCAAGTACCCGGACGAGGAGGCGGAGGCGGCGGGGGCGGCGTCTTCCGTGCGGTCGCTGCTGGACCGGGGAGTGACGCCGGACGAGATCGCCATCCTCTTGCGGATAAATGCCCACTCAGAGCGGTTCGAGCGTGCCCTGGACACCGCCGGGGTGCCGTATGTCATCCGCGGCGCTGAGCGGTTCTACGACCGCCCCGAAGTCCGGCAGGCGCTGGTGCTGCTCCGCGGCGCGGCGCGCGCCGCGGAAGACGGCGCGGACGCCTCAGGGCTGCCCGGCGCGCTGCCCGCGGCGGTCAGGCACGTGCTGCTCGGCGCCGGACTCACGGCGGAGCCACCGGCAACACGGGGAGCCACGAGAGATCGCTGGGAGTCACTGGCGGCCATCGCCGCGCTGGCGGACGATTTGAGTGCTTTGCGGCCGCAGGCTAGTCTCGGGGACTTCGCCGCGGAACTCGCGCAGCGGGCGGAGACCGGCCACGCCCCGGCCGCCAACGCGGTCACCCTGGCGACCATGCATGCGGCGAAAGGCCTGGAATGGGACGCGGTGCTCGTTCCCGGGCTGGTAGAGGGGATAATTCCGATCGTGCACGCGCGAACGGCCGAGGCCATCGGGGAAGAGCGGCGACTGCTCTATGTCGCCGTGACACGGGCCAGGGAGCACCTGCTGCTCTCCTGGGCACCGTCGCGCGCGCCCGTGGACAGATCGCGCTGGGGTGACACGTCGCGCGGCACGGGCGGGGGACAGGAACGGCAGCGGTCCCGGTTCCTCGACGGGCTGCTCCAGTCCGCCGCGGCCGTGGCCGTGGAGGCGGGACAATGAGCGATCAGCTCGACAAGCTTCTCGATCTGCTCGATCTCGAACAGATCGAGGTCAACATCTTCCGCGGGCGGAGCCCGGACGAGAGGGTGCAGCGGGTGTTCGGCGGACAGGTAGCCGGGCAGGCGCTCGTCGCCGCCGGGCGCACAGTCCCGCCGGACAGGCCGGTCCACTCACTGCACGCCTACTTCATCCGGCCGGGTGACCCGGCGGTCCCGCTGATCTACACCGTGGACCGGGTCCGTGACGGGCGCTCGTTCACCACCCGGCGGGTGTCGGCGATCCAGCACGGGAAGACGATCTTCGTGCTGTCGGCTTCCTTCCACCATCCGGAGCCGGGCCTGGACCACGCGGCCACGATGCCGAAGGTTCCGCCGCCCGAGTCCGTGCGCTCCAGTTCGGAAAGGCTCGCGGAGGCGCTGGGACTGGAGGACGTGCCCGAGCACTTCCGTGACAGCGCTATCGACGTCCGCGCCATCGGCCCGCTGTCCGTCGAGGCGGAGAAGGACCCGTCCCTGCGGACCACCAGGAACCTGGTCTGGCTGCGGGTGAACGGCGAACTTCCGGACGACCCGCTGCTGCACGTGTGCCTGATGACGTACGCGTCGGACCTGACCCTGCTGGACACCGTGCTGATCGCGCACGGGGAATCGTGGTACAGCGGTCGCGTGTCGGGCGCGAGCCTGGACCACGCGATGTGGTTCCACCGGCCGTTCCGCGCCGACCAGTGGCTCCTGTACGCGCAGGAGTCACCCTCGGCCTCCGGCGCCCGCGGTCTCGCCTGGGGACAGGTCTACACGCAGGCGGGTGAACTGGTCGTCTCCGTCGTCCAGGAAGGCATGGTCCGTCTCCGCGACGACGACTGACCGGGCCGGGGGCGGAAGCCGGGGTTGCGTGCCGGCGTGAATTACGTCACCCTGGAAGAGCAACGGGGGCCGCGGAGATGGTAAATGGTGGTGCCGTCCATCCCGCCGCGTTCGCTGTAAGCGACAAAGTCGCAGGTCAAAAATAGGTTGTACAGTCTGGGGCCCGGTCCGTAGGCTTCAGTCATGTTCGTGGGCCGCGCAGTCAAATACCTCGGAAGGAGGTACCCCTCGTGCTAAGCAATACAGCTCTCGAAGCTCCGGCAGCCCGTGGCGGCGCCGCTTTCCCGGGTTCTGGCTGCCCGTGGGCCCCCGCGATGTCTGGTGCTGGTCTTTTCGCTACTGGGCTCAGCCGTGTCCAGACCCCGATCGTCGGCTCGGCCATCGTCCCGGCGGCGCGCATGGCGGAATTCGCCGACGCGCGGCCGACGCCGGCCATTGAGCGGCCGCTCGGCGTCACGGCCGAACTGCCGCTAGTTGACAACCGCAAGCAGTACGTGCACATGACCCGCGTTAACGCCGGCGGCGATGGCGCATCCGGTCCGCATCCTGAACGGGACATCGGCCTGCAATAGGCCGGCCAGATCCCCGAAGGCCGCGGACCCGCACACAGGGTCCGCGGCCAATTTGTTTCGCAGGCCCGGTCCCTTGAAGACCACAACAAGGACCAGCAGCAAGCGAGAGGGGATTGCACCGATGCAGTGGCCCGATGCCACCGCGGGCGCGCCAGGCGCCGCGGAGGACGAGGCAAGACAGTCCGGGTTCGAGACAGTCGGCATGGCTGGGGGCGGCGCGGCGAGCACCATCGCGGCTCTGTTCAGCTCTGTCGCAGTCCCGAGCGGCCTGGACCTTCCCTGCACGGAAGACGCCGAGCTGTTCTTCGCCGAGGCGCCGGATGACGTTGAGGCGGCGAAGGCGCTCTGCCAGGGCTGCCGGGCACGTGTCACGTGCCTGGAGGGCGCGCTCGAGCGCCGGGAGCCATGGGGAGTCTGGGGCGGCGAACTGCTCCTGCGCGGCACCATCGTCCCGCGCAAGCGGCCTCGCGGGCGTCCGCGCAAGGAGGACACCGCGATCGCCAAGGCCGACGGACAGGCGGCGTAACCGATTGCCGGGCCGGGCTTGACCCTCACCTTGCGGCAGGCCCGATTCTGGCAGTGCGCGATCCGAGCACACGATGCACCACTTCCGACGAAACGACGCACACGATGCGGAGGACGATGATGTACCTCTCAGAAACACTCGCCCGAGACCGATATCAGGACACCCTGGACGAAGCGCATGAGTCCAGGCAGGCCCGTCAGCTGGCTGGCCTGCGCCGGGCCGAGCGCCAGCAGCAGCGCGCTGAACGCAAGATGCTCGACGCCTGGCGGCGTGCCGACGAACTCCGCGCCACCCTCGACGCCACGAGGTAACCGCGAACCCCTTTCAGGACCCGGGACGCGCGAGGGCCGTCCCGGGTCCTGCCGTCTTGCTCAGGGCGCGGGGACCGGGTCAGCCGACGGCCGCGAGTCGTCGCTGTATCCGGGGACCCAGCGCTGGACTTCGGCGCGGAAGGCGCCCTCGCACTCAAGCTGGCACAGCACCCCGATCCCGGCGGTCGAGACCCGGTGGATCAGCACGTACGACGGCGGCACGTTGAACTTGCGCGAAATGTTCGACGCGCTCAGTTCCGTGACCCGGGCGGCCTCCGAACGCATCCACTCCCTGCTGAACTTGAACGTCTCCACTGAGGACGGCTCGGCCAGCGGCGCCAGGAACACGCGCAGCGCGTCCAGGTCCACGGCGACGCCGGGCCGCAGGAAACCCTCGGCTCGCAGTTCGCGCTCCACCTCGTCGATGTCAGGGTCCTGTTCGTGCATCAAGCGCAGCAGCCGGCCGAACAGCGGCGGCAGCCCGTCAGGGAGGCGGTCCACCGCCCCGAAGTCGAGCACGCCAAGCCGCCCGTCGTCCAGCAGCCGGAAGTTGCCCGGATGCGGGTCGGCGTGCAACAGCCCCGCCCGCGCTGGCCCGGAGAACAGGAACCGCACCAGCAGAATGCCCGCCCGGTCTCGCTGCTCCCGCGTTCCGTCGCTGATGATCCGGGACAGCGGAGTCCCGTCCATCCACTCCGACACCAGCACGTGGTCGGTGCCCGCCACGACGTCCGGCACGGAGATGTCAGGGTCGCCGGCGTAGGCCGAGGCGAACGCCCGCTGCGCCTCCGCCTCCAGCCGGTAGTCCAGTTCCTCGGTGACGCGGTTGCGCAGTTCGTCGAGCAGCGGCTTCACGTCCAGGCCCGGCATGAGGGCGCCGAACAGCCAGCCGACCCGGGACAGCTGCGTGAAGTCGCTGATCAGCGCCTTCCCGGCGCCCGGGTACTGGATCTTGACGGCCACGTCCCGGCCGTCCTTCCACACCGCCCGGTGTACCTGGCCGATGGACGCGGCGGCTACCGGCTTGTCGTCGAACGAGACGAACTCAGCGCGCCAGTCGTCCCCGAGGTCGGCGGCCAGCACGCGGTGCACGCTGGCGGCGGGCAGCGGGGGAGCGGATTCCTGGAGCCTGGTCAGGGTCGCACGGTACGGCTCGGCCAGTTCCGGCGGGAGCGCGGCCTCGAAGATGGACATCGCCTGCCCGAACTTCATCGCGCCGCCCTTGAGCTCGCCGAGCACGCGGAAGACCTGGTCGGCCGTGCGCTGCTGGATCTCCTGCGCGACTATCTCGGCCGATCTGCCCCCGATCCGCTTGCCGACGCCGAGCGCGGCACGGCCAGCCAGTCCGAGCGGCAGCCCGGCCAGCTTCACGGACCTGTTCACAGGATTGCGGGGGACTTCGTTCATGCTTCCATTGTCTTTCAACGAATGTTTCTCAAACGAATCACCAGAGACGTATAACGAGCCGGCCTGTCTCAAGATTCCTGAAAGTTCGGTCCGGTCCGCGCGCTGCGCCGCTCCGCAGGTGCACGCGGCCTGCGGCGGCCACGTGCGGCGCCGCCACTGCCAGTCCGGCAACACGAGTTCCAGCGTTCCGTTCACGATGACGGGGGCCGGGCCCGCGCCGTCGATGAACGCCAGTGCCTGCGCCGCGGCGAGCGCCGCGGTCGCCGCGGCCAGCACGGCGCCGCATGCCCGCGGCGAGTCCCCCGCGGCCGGTCCCCCTGCCGCCCCCGCGCGGCCCGACGTCTGGGCGAGGATGAGCGGCCAAGCCGGGTCGCGTGCCGCCTTCGCCAGGTCAATACACCGCAGACATGCCGAACGGCCGGGGGTTACCAGTGGCCCGACCACCCCGATCGCCTCGTCGGCGTGGACCGCGAGGTGGGGGACGCCGGATTCCATCAGGGCGGCGACGTCCCACGGGCCGAAAGGCCCGGCGAGCACTGCCAGCGCGGGCGGGCGCGTGGCGTCGTCGGCGACGCGCGTCTCGGGCGCGACCCTGCGTACGGCGCGCGCGGCCCCGGCGGCACGGGGCAAGCCGATGTCCTCCACGCCCAGACCGCCGGGTGCCAGGTCGCCGTAGCCCGTTTCGCCGTCGTCCCGGCAACTGACCCTGGCCACCCCGGACGCCGCCAGGAGCGCCGCGACTGAGGTCCCGATCCGGTCCGCCCCGTAGACCCGGACGAACGCCGCCCGCCGCCGGGAGATCGTGCGGGCACCGCCGTCGCAGTCGCCGTAGGCGAGCGACGAGCAGGCCAGTTCCGGCCGAAGGCGCGCGCGCAGCGGATCGGGCAGCGACTTGTGCAGCGAGAGCGGGAAGTCATCGACTACCCCGGCCGACGCGAGCAGGCCGATGACACGATCGGTCGCCGCGGGTGAGATGCCGTACTCCCGCGCGCTGCGCGTCACCTCGGCGGTGTCCCGGGAGCCGTCGAGCAGCGAGACCACCGCGGCGGCCTCGCCGCGTGAGGTGAGAGCGGTCGCCCGCCGCGGGTCCACGCCTATCTGGAGCGTGTCCCGGTCCCGCCAGAGCGGCCGGAGCCCGGCCTTGAGTGCTGGTCTCATGGTGACAGCGTGACAGTCACCTCTGACATTCCAGCAGATCGGCCGGATATCCGGACTTGTCGCGATAAGTCAGGCGCCCTTGCCGTCCTCGCCCGTGCCGCTCTCGCCCGTGCTGTCCTCGCCCGTTCCGCTCTCGAGGTCGGAAATATCCAGGCCCTCCAGGTCGTCCGGAGCCGACTCGCTCGCCCCGGCCACGAAGGCCTCGGGATCTTTCAGGTCGGATGCCGTCGGGAGCAGGTCGGGGTGCTCCCACAGGGCGTCCCTGCCCGACACGCCCCGTGCCTGATCCAGCCCCGACCACAGGGCGGCCGCTTCGCGGAGCATGCGTGGCCGAAGTTCGAGGCCGACGAGAGTCGCGAATGTTCGTTCGGCCGGACCGCCGGAGGCACGGCGGCGGCGGATCGCCTCGGCAAGGGCGGATGCGTGCGTGAGGCGGTTGGCGGAAGCGGCCGCGACGACGGTCGCGACCCACCCCTCGACCAGCGCCAGCGCCGTCTCCAGCCGGGCCAGGGCCAGCTTCTGCGCCGGAGTGTCCTCTGGCCGGAACAGTCCCTCGCCGGCGAGGGCGTCGCGCAGCGCCTCGGGGTTCTGGATGTCGATGTCCGGCATGGCGTCGCGCAGCTTGTTCATGTCGACCGTGATGCCGGCCGCGTACGCCTCGACGGCGCCGAACAGGTGCTGGCGCAGCCAGGGTACGTGCCCGAACAGCCGGTGATGCGCCGCTTCGCGCAGCGCGAGGAACAGCCTGATCTCGTCCGCATCCACGGACAGGCCCGCGCCGAAGGCGGTGACGCCCGCGGGCAGCAGCGCCGCCGTTCCCTCAGGTCCCAGCGGCAGGCCGATGTCCGTCGACGAGACCATCTCGCCCGCGAGTTCGCCGACCGCGGATCCGGTCTGGCCGCCGATCATCGCCCCGCCGAGTTGCTTGAGCATCGGGGCCAGCGCGGACAGCCCGCCCAGGCCGCCCATGAACGCCTTCATTTCCTCGGGCACGTCACCGAGTTGTGCCGGGTCGACGCTGAGCATGGAGCTCATCGCGTCCACCCCCTTGGCGGCGATCGGCTCGCACAGGGAGGACCAGACAGGGAAAGTCGCCTCGAGCCACTCGGACTGGCTCCATGCCTCGACGCGCCGGATCCCCGACGGAAATGTCGTGACATCGTCCAGCCACAGGTCGGCCAGGCGGATCGCCTCGACGACGGCGGCGCGCTCGTTCGCGAGCACGCTGGGGTCGCCTTTGGCGGCGATTGTGTGCCGGGCCAGGTTCTTCGCCAGTTCCCAGTTGACCGGGCCGCCACTGTAGGACAGCATGTCGGCGAACTGCCGCAGCGCGTCCGCGAACTGGTTCGCCCCGCCGGCGCCGCCCGCGCCGCCGAAAAGTCCGCCGAACGGATCCTGGCCACCGGGGCCCTGTCCACCGGGCCCCTGTCCACCGGGACCTTGGCCGCCTGGCTTCGGATCGTCGTCGCCTGGCCGGCTCGGCGGGCCGAAGCCGAAGGGAGGTTGGTCAGCCATGATGCGCCCCCTCAGCTCTCACTTGGTCGGGCAGGATGGAAGGGTCATGATCGCCACGCTATTCGGGAGCAGCCGACTTTGAGAAACGCCAGACGGCAGGTTCGCCATGAGCGCAGCGTTCGCCGTGAGCGTAGCACCGTGTCCCCCCTCCCCGTCGTCGCGGTCACGGGTGCGGCCGGCGGCCTCGGCCAGGCGTTGGTCGAGAGGCTGGCCGATTCGGAGAAAGCCGCGCACGTCGTGGCGATCGACGACCATCGCGGCGACGTGGCCGGCGCCGGCGTGATCTGGCGGCTGGCCGATGTCCGCGATCCCGCGCTCGCCTCCCGGCTGGCTGACGTGAACGTCATCGTCCACGCGGACATGGATCTGTCGGCGGAATCGGATCCGAAGCGCCGCCGCGCCGCGAACGTGCGCGCCGCGCAGACCGTGCTCACCGCCGCCGCCGCCGAACGGATCGGCCGTGTCGTCCTTATCACCAGTGCCATGGTGTACGGGGCCCGTCCCGACAACCCGGTGCCGCTGCCGGAGGACGCGCCGCTGCTCGCGGACTCCGACGGAAGCCTGGCGGGCGACCTGCTGGAGATCGAGGAACTCGCCCGCCGCTCGCGCAGGGTCAACCCGTCGACGACGGTCAGCGTCGCGCGCCCGGCCGTGCTGGTGGGCGATGACGTCGACACGCTGCTGACCAGGCATTTCGAGGCACCGCGGCTCCTGAGAGTGCGCGGCTGCGAGCCTCGCTGGCAGTTCTGCCACGTGGCCGACCTGGTGTCCGCGCTGGAACTGGCCGCGACCGGCGCGGTGACCGGCGACTTCGCGGTCGGCGCCGACGGCTGGCTATCCCGCGCGGAAGTCGAGGAAATCAGCGGCATGAAGTCCATCGAGCTTCCGGCGCGGCTCACGTTCGGCACGGCGGAGCGGTTGCACCGGCTGGGCGTTACCCTCGCGCCCGCCGCGGAGCTTCGGTATGCCGTGTACCCGTGGGTGGTGGATTGCGAGACTTTGCGGACCGCTGGCTGGCGGCCCTCGCACGACAACGCCTCGGCGCTGTCGGAACTGCTGGCCGCCCGCGCCGGCCACCGTGCGGTCGTCGGCCGCCGCATCACCCGCCGCGACACGGCGATCACCGCCGCGAGCGCCGCGGCCGGCACCGCCGCGGTCATCGGCACCGCCGCCATCGTCCACCGCGCGCGGCGCTCAAGAAAATCCTTATCGCCGGCGGGGCGCGGTACCGTTGACCTGTGAGCCAGATCAGGCTGATCGCCATCCGTGACACGGAGTTGTCCCTCGACGAGGTCCGGGCGGCCGTGGCCGACCCCGCCGCCGGCGGCATCGTGCTGTTCGCCGGGGCAGTGCGGGACAACGACTCCGCCAAGGGGGTCACGGCGCTGTCGTACAGCGCGCATCCCACCGCGGAAGCCGAACTGTGCCGCGTCGCCGAGAAGATCGCCGGCAAGTTCGCCGACGACGTGATCGGCCTGGCGGCTGTGCACAGGACCGGAGACCTCGAGATCGGCGACCTGGCGGTCGTCGTCGGTGTTTCGTGCGGGCACCGGGCCGAGGCATTCGGGGCCTGCCACGCGCTGATCGACGAACTGAAGGCGGCGGTCCCCATCTGGAAACACCAGCGGTTCAGCGACGGCTCGGCCGAGTGGGTCGGCAGCGCGTAATCTTCCGACATGTCCCGACGCTCTCTCACGCTCCTGATTTCCGGGCTCGCGACCCTCGCCGCGCTCGCCGTCGCGGTGCTGGTTCCCGTGCCCTATGTGATCCTCAGCCCCGGCCCGACGCTGAACACGCTCGGGGACCAGGGCGGGCAGCCGCTGATCACCATCACGGGGCACCGCACGTACCCGACCACCGGCAACCTCAACATGGTGACGGTCAGTTCCGAGGGCGGGCCGGGCGTGAACCTCAACATCTTCGAGGCGCTGCAGGCCTGGTTCGATTCGTCGGAGGCGGTCGTCCCGGAGAGCGAGATCTACCCGGCGGGGCAGTCCGCGCAGCAGACGGACCAGGAGGACACGGCCGAGATGACCGGCTCCCAGGAGACGGCTCAGGCGGCGGCGTTCACCCAGTTGCACATTCCCTACCAGACACAGGTCGCGATCGTCGCGACGGCGCCGGGCACGCCGGCGGCGGGCGTGCTGAAGGCGGGCGACGTCATCACCGCGGTCGACGGGACCGCGGTGACCGGCATGACCCAGCTCACGTCGCTGATCACGGCGCACCCGGCGGGCACCGTGCTGCACCTGACCGTGCTGCGGGCGGGCAAGACGATACCGGTGAACGTCAAGACCAAGGAGTCCGGCGGGAAGCCGATTATCGGCGTTGAGGTCCAGGAGAACTATAAGTTCCCGTTCACCGTCAAGATCAGCGTGGGGGACATCGGCGGGCCGAGCGCCGGAACGATGTTCGCGCTTGGCATCATCGACAAGCTCACGCAGGACAACTTGACCGGCGGGAAGTTCATCGCCGGAACGGGCGAGATCACTCCGGCCGGCCAGGTCGAGGCGATCGGCGGCATCCAGCAGAAGATGGTGGGCGCGCGGGACGCGGGTGCGACGGTCTTCCTGGCGCCTGCCGGGAACTGCTCCGACGTGGTCGGCGCCATCCCGCCCGGCCTGCGCGTCGTGAAGGTGTCGACGCTGTCACAGGCGATCACCTATCTGGAGGACCTGAAGGCGGGGAAGCCGGTCCCGTCCTGCTGAGCGCCCCGCGTCTTACCCGCGGCCTCTCGCGCGCCCAGCCTGGTTTCCTCCGCGTTTACCCTTGCGGTGGTCGTCTTGTGTCACCCTCCGGGCGTAGGCTTCCTCCTGACAGGACTTCGAAGGGAGCGCATGGAGTCGTGACACTTCGAGTACTTGTCGACGCTACTGACGTGCCGACGGACAGGGGCGCGCTCGGCCGTTACGTTGACGGCCTGATCGGAGCACTTGGGCCGGCGGGAGCCGACCTGGCCGTCGTCTGCCAGCGCGCTGACGCCGAGCGTTACCGCACGCTCGCGCCCGGGGCGCACGTGGTCGCCGGTCCCGCCGCGCTCGGGCACCGGGCGGCGCGGCTTGCCTGGGAGCAGAGCGGGCTGCCGATCGTCGCCGCGCAGGTCGGGGCGGACGTCATCCACATGCCGTACTACTCGATGCCGCTGCGCCCTGGCCGTCCCACGGTAGTCACCATCCACGACGTGACCTACCTCACCGATCGGTCCCTGCACGCCCCCGCCACCGGCATACTCTTCAAATCGGCGATCCGCACGGCCGTCCGGCGCGCCACGCGGCTGATCGTCCCGTCCATGGCCACGCGGTCCGAACTGTCGCGGGAACTGGACGCGGACCAGACGCGGATCGACGTCGCCTACCACGGGGTGGACGTGCGGGCCTTCCGCCGGCCGTCCCCGGCCGAGACTTCCGCGGTCTCGGAACGGCTCGGGCTGCACGGCAAGCCCTACATCGCGTTCCTGGGCTCGCTGCAGCCGCGGAAGAACGTGGCCGCGCTGATCTCCGGGTGGGCAGCGGCGGTCGTGGACATCGCCGATTCGCCCGCGCTGGTGCTCGCCGGCAGCGGGGGCTGGAGTGAGGAAGTAGACGCGGCGGTGGCTTCGGTGCCGCCGCACTTGCGGCTGTGCCGGCCAGGCTACCTGTCGGTCAGCGACCTGCCGGGGTTCTTCGGCGGTTCGCTTGTGGCGGCGTTTCCGTCGCGCGACGAGGGCTTCGGACTGCCGGTGCTCGAGGCGATGGCGTGCGGGGCGGCGGTCCTCACCACGCGGCTCACGTCCCTGCCTGAGGTGGGCGGCGACGCGGTCGAGTACACCGAGCCCTCGGCTTCGGCGATTCAGTCGACGCTGCGTTCCCTGCTTGAGGATCCGGCGCGGCGCGAGGCACTGGGAATCGCAGGGCACGCACGGGCGCAGCACTTCACGTGGGCGGCTTCGGCGGCGGCTCACCTGGACAGTTACAAACGCGCGGTGGACGCGGTGGCCGCTCGTGGCCCCGGGAGTGCGGCGAACGCCGCCGACCAGTAAACTTGTGGATAACGCGACAGTTTCGAATCCGTTGGAATTACAGGCGCGCGTCGCTCTTATGAGTATGCTGCGGGGTTACCGGGGGACCCCGGACCCGTCCGTCAACTCTGAACGCTTAAGGCGATACTGCATATGCCGCGTGAACCACTTGAGGCGATCCTGCTCGTGGGAGGCAAGGGCACGAGGTTGCGCCCGCTTACGCTGTCGGCGCCGAAGCCGCTGCTGCCCACCGCCGGAGTGCCGTTCCTCGCTCACCAGCTAACCCGCGCCGCCGAATGCGGGATTACGCACGTGGTCCTGGCGACCTCGTACCGAGCCGAGATGTTCACCGAGGCCTTCGGGGACGGTGCCGAGTTCGGCCTGTTGATCGACTACGTCCACGAGTCCGAGCCGCTGGGCACCGGCGGCGGGATCCGTAACGCGGCCTCGCTGCTGCGCGGCGGTCCCGACGACCCGGTGATCATCCTGAACGGCGACATACTGTCGGCCCACGACCTGCCCGCTCAGGTGGACTTGCACCGCAAGCAGGACGCGGCGGTGACGCTCCACCTCGTCGAGGTGGACGATCCCACCCGGTACGGCTGCGTGCCGATTGATCCCTCCGGGCGCGTGACCGCCTTCCTGGAGAAGACCCCGAATCCGGTCACCAACCTGATCAACGCCGGCTGCTACGTGTTCAAGCGGTCGGCCATCGACTCCATCCCGGCCGGCCAGGTGGTCTCGGTCGAGCGAGAGACATTCCCCGGGCTGATCTCATCCGGCGAGCTTGTACTCGGCTATCCGGAATCCGGGTACTGGCTGGATGTGGGCACGCCGGAGGCGTTCGTGCGGGGCTCGTGCGACGTCGTTCTCGGCGAGATGCCATCACCGGCCCTGCCGGGTTCGTCCGGCCCGTCGCTATTGCTGTCCGGCGCCTCCGTGGCCGCCGGCGCGGAAGTTACCGGCGGCACGGTCGTCGGCGCCTCGGCGTCCGTCGGAGCAGGTGCCACGGTGCACGGGAGCGTCGTGTTCGACGATGCTCGCATCGGCGCCGGGGCCGTGGTCCGCAACAGCATCGTCGGCCGCGGGGCGGTCATTGACGGCGGCGCGATCCTCGACGGCGTGGTCATCGGTGACGGGGCGTACGTGGCCACCGGGAACGAACTGGCCCGCGGCATGCGCGTGTGGCCGGGCGTCCGCCTGGAACCGACCTCGGTGCGGTTCTCCGCCGACGTGTGAACCCGTCCGGCTGGGCAAGAGCGCGGTCTACCCGTTGACCGGCGCGTTGACGCGCGAGTGGCTGGCGCCGTTTCCCGTCGACGTCCATCTCACGCTGTCGGCCTTCGGCCGGGGACTAGGCGATCCGACCTACCAGGTGGACGACGCCGGTGCGGTGTGGCGGACATCCCTCACGCCGGACGGCCCCGGCACCATCCGGATCCTCCCCGCCGCGCCCGCTGCCACCGGCCTCGCCGCTCGCGTGATCGCGCACGCGTGGGGCCAGGGCGGCGGATGGCTCCTTGACGCCCTGCCCGCCGCGCTCGGCAGTCACGACGATGTCTCTGGATTCGATCCCGCGTCCCACCCCGTTCTGCATCGGGTAACGAGACGCCACCCCGGTTTCCGCGTGGGCCGCAGCGGCCGTCTGGCGGAAGCGCTCGTACCGGCGATCCTGGAACAGAAGGTCGTCTCGCTCGAAGCGCACCGCGCCTGGAAGATTCTCCTTACCAGGTACGGCACGCCGCCCCCTGGCCCGGCACCGCGAGGCATGCGCGTCTTCCCGCCCCCGGAGACCTGGCGTGCCATCCCCTCCTGGGAGTGGCACAAGGCCGGCGTGGAAGGAGTACGTGCCCAGACGATCATCAACGCCGCACGCGTCGCCCCCAGCCTGGAACGCCTCCTCATCAGCCCCGAAGAAGCCGGCCCCGAAGAAGCGGGCCGCAAGCTGCGCACGCTCCCCGGCATCGGCCCGTGGACTTCCGCGGAAACCCTCCAGCGCGCGGCGGGCGACCCCGATGCCGTCTCGGTCGGCGACTACAACCTCCCGAAGGCGGTCGGTTACGCTCTCGCGGGCCGCGAAGCCACGGACGACAAGCAGATGCTCGAACTGCTCGAACCGTACAAGGGTCATCGGCACCGGGTCGCGCGACTGGTGCAACTGAGCGGCCTGCGCCCGCCCCGGAGAGGACCGCGCATGCCGGTCCGCGACTACCGCGGCTTCTGACCCGTCACGATCGTGCCATAAAGTTCCAGGTATGAGCGCTTCGAGTATCGAGAACGGTGAAAGCAGCGAGGTTACCGAGGCGGC
This sequence comes from Trebonia sp., assembly GCA_035948445.1. Taxonomy (GTDB): domain Bacteria; phylum Actinomycetota; class Actinomycetes; order Streptosporangiales; family Streptosporangiaceae; genus Trebonia. The sequence goes on from DASZJE010000078.1 coordinate 65,857, forward strand.
GATGCGTAGGGCGCTCGCACGCGCCCGTGACGGGAAACCGCTCGACCAGTCCGAGGCGGCAGTTCTTCTGCACGCCCGCGGCGATGACCTGCGAGCGCTCCTGCGATACGCGGGCCGGACAAGGGACGCGGGCCTGGAAGCCGCGGGCCGGCCGGGAGTCATCACCTATTCCAAGAAGGTCTTCATCCCGCTCACGCGCCTTTGCCGGGATCGATGTGCCTACTGCACGTTCGTGACGGTGCCGGGCCGCCTGCACTCCCCCTTCCTGAGCCCGGACGAAGTTCTCGACATCGCGCGCAAGGGCCGGGAGCTTGGCTGCAAGGAGGCCCTCTTCACGCTCGGCGACCACCCCGAGGCCCGCTGGCGTCAGGCGAGGGAATGGCTCGACGCGCACGGTTATGACGACACGCTCTCCTATGTGCGCGCCATGGCGATCCGCGTCCTGGAGGAGACCGGTCTGCTCCCGCACCTCAACCCGGGTGTCCTGTCCTGGCAGGACTTCCAGCGCCTCAAGCCGGTCGCCCCGTCCATGGGCATGATGCTCGAAACCACGGCGAGCCGGCTGTATGAGGAGAAGGGCGGCCCGCACTTCGGCAGCCCCGACAAGGATCCCGCCGTGCGTATCAGGGTTCTCGAGGACGCCGGCAGGTCCAGCGTCCCGTTCACGACCGGAATCCTCATCGGCATCGGCGAGACGTACGACGAGCGCGCCGACTCGATCTTCGCGATCCGCAAGGTGGCCCGCGAGTACAACGGCATCCAGGAAGTCATCATCCAGAACTTCCGGGCAAAGCCGGACACGAAGATGAGGAACACTCCGGACGCGGACCTGGAGGAACTGGCCGCCACCATCGCCACGGCGCGGCTCGTCCTCGGCCCCAAGGCGCGCATCCAGGCGCCCCCCAACCTCATCGGCGACGAGCACCGGCTCATCCTCGACGCCGGCATTGACGACTGGGGCGGCGTCTCGCCGCTCACGCCTGATCACGTCAACCCCGAGCGCCCCTGGCCGCAGATCGACGCCCTGGCTGAAGTCACCCAGGACACGGGGTTCACCCTCAAAGAGCGCCTCACGATCTACCCTCCCTACATCCGTGAGCCGTGGCTGGACCCGCGCGTCGCTCGTCACGTCGCGGCGCTCGTCGACCCCGCGACCGGCCTGGCCAAGGATGACGTCATTCCGCAGGGCATTCCCTGGCAGGAGCCGGACGGCGGCTGGGGGGCCTCCGCAGGCCGGACGGACCTGCACGTGACGATCGACACGATCGGCCGCACCTCTGATCGCAGGGACGATTTCGCCGAGGTCTACGGTGACTGGCAAGCCTTGTCCGAACGAACGGCGGCGACTGCCGTTTCCCCCGCTGACTCGGCATCCGCGCAGGCCGGCGGCGGCCGGATCGAGGCCCCGGCGCTAGCGCGTCCCGGCGAACTGGCCGAGGCTCTCCGCCAGGCCGAACGCGCCCCGGCCAAGCTCACCGACGACCAGGCGGTCGCCCTGCTCGGCGCGGACGGCGACGACCTGGAGGCCCTGGCCGGCATCGCCGACGGCCTGCGCAAAGAGGTGAACGGTGACGACGTGACGTTCGTCGTCACGCGGAACATCAACTTCACGAACGTCTGCTACACCGGCTGCCGGTTCTGCGCGTTCGCGCAGCGCCGCACCGACGCCGACGCCTACACGCTGTCCGTTGAGCAGGTGGGCGACCGGGCCGAGGAAGCGTGGGCGGCGGGTGCGACCGAGGTCTGCATGCAGGGCGGCATTCACCCCGACCTCCCGGGGACCGCCTACTTCGACATCGCCGCCGAGGTCAAGCGCCGTACTCCCGGCATGCACGTCCACGCGTTCTCGCCGATGGAGGTGATGAACGGCGTGTCGCGCACCGGCCTGCCGCTGCGCGAGTGGCTGACCCGCGCCCGCGAGGCCGGCGTCGACTCGCTGCCGGGCACAGCGGCGGAGATCCTGGACGACGACATCCGCTGGGTGCTGACGAAGGGCAAGCTGCCGGCGTCCGCGTGGATCGACGTGATCACGACCGCGCACGAACTGGGCATCCGGACGACAGCGACGATGATGTTCGGCCACGTGGACACCCCGCGCCACTGGGTCGGCCACCTGCGGGTGATCCGCGGCATCCAGGAACGGACCGGCGGTTTCACCGAGTTCGTGCTGCTGCCGTTCATCGCCCAGAACGCGCCGATCTACCTGGCTGGCCTGGCCAGGCCCGGCGTGACCAGGCGGGAGAACCGCGCGGTGCACGCGGTGTCCCGGATCATGCTGCACGGGGCCGTCAGCTCGATCCAGTGCTCCTGGGTGAAAGTCGACACCGGGGTGCTCCGTGAACTGCTGGACGGCGGCTGTAACGACCTGGGCGGGACGCTGATGGAAGAGACGATCAGCCGGATGGCCGGCGCCGACAACGGGTCCTTCCGGACGATCAGTGAGCTGCGGAAGGTCGTGGAGCCGCTCGGGCGTCCGCTGCGGCAGCGGACGACTTTGTACGGCGAGGTCCCGGCGGAACGCCAGGCAGTCGCGGCCGCCTCGGACGGCGTCGCGGCATCCGTGCGCAAGGGGCTGCCGATCCTGGCGAGTTGACCCCGCCCGACCCGCTTCACCCTGCCCGACCCCTGCATTCAGCCCGCGGTCGGCGGACTTAGGGGAGGCGCGGCCGGCGGACTTGGGGAAGATTCCTGTCGGCACTCCCGCGGAAGACCGGCAGGAATTTCCCCCGCGTCCCTCTTCTCGGCTCTAGCGCATCACGGTGAACTTCTCCGGGTCGCGCGGGGGGCGTGCGGGCGGGGAACCGGCCGCGTGGCCCACTGCTATCGCGCCCATCGGGAGCCAGCCGTCGGGCAGGTCCAGGGCCCGTACCGCTACGTCTTGGCAGAACAGGGTGGAGGAGATCCAGGCGGAGCCTAGGTTTTCCACGGCCAGGGCGACGAGGAAGTTTCCTACCGCGGCGCCCATGGCGACGGTGAACATGGCTCGCTCGCAGCTCAACCGGCGTTCGTCCGGATAAGCGTGGGCCGCCGACATCTCAAGGCACGGGACGACGATGAGGGGCGCTTCGCGCAGGGGGAGGCCGCGCTTCGTGCGGCGGGCGATCTGCTCCTGCGTAAAGCCGTCTTTGCGGAGATCCGCTACCCAGGCGTCGAGCATGGCGTCGAGCAGCGCGGTGCGGGCAGCCGCGGATGAGACGACTACGAAGCGCCATGGCTCGCTGTGGTGCGGGGCCGGCGCGGTCACCGCGGCGGAGATCGCGCGGCGCACGGCGTCGAGGTCGACCGGTTCGCTCGTGAACGAGCGAACGGTGCGGCGGGCCGGGATAACGTCGGCGGCGCCGAGGCGGAACATGTCCTCTGCGGAGTTCCTGACGAGCGCCTGGGCGCCGGGACCGTCCTCGTCCGTCACGAGGGCGTCGAGGCCCCGTACCAGCGCCACGGGGATCTGCAGCGCCTTCCCCTTGACGAGGTCGCCGGCCGCCGCGATCTCGTCGGCCACCGCCGCGATCGTGACCTCCAGCGTGTTGCCGAACGCGTCCTGCTCGCCCCGGTGGTCCCGCGCCGGCAGCACGCCGGCCGCGCCGACCGCGGTGTCGGTCTGCCCGGCGCGCCAGGCCCTGCCCATCGTGTCGGTGACGATTACGCCGACGCGCGCGCCCGTCCGGGCACGCAGCACCTTGCGCAGCCGGCGCGCGGACTCGTCCGGGTCCGCGGGCAGCAGTACGACCGTGCCCGGCGCGGTGTTGGACGCGTCCACGCCGGCGGCGGCCATCACGAACCCGTGCCGTGTCTGCGTGATCGTCGTCGGGCCCCGCCGCGCGACCACCCGCACCGTCTCCGCGGCGATCGCCTCCTCGCGGGAAGCGGTGATGATGCGGCCCTCGGTCTTGCTGACCACCTTCGACGTGACGACCAGGATGTCCCCGTCACGCAGTTCCAGTCCGCTGGCCGCGGCCGCGTCGCAGATCAGCGTGCCGAGGTCGTCGCCGGGCGAAATCTCCGGTATTCCGGGAATGCCGGTAATACTGAGGTGCGGGAGCGACGCGAGTCCGGTCGGGGCGTTCCCTGGCACGGGGGCAGATGGGATGGTCATCGCGCGAGCTCCTGGGCTAGGTCGATAGCGGCCTGGGCGATCTCCGTCGTGGAGGCCAGGTCCCGCATGTAAAGCGGCAGCGCGCGGACCTCGATCCCGGCCAGGGCCGGGTCGTCGGCCGCTGCCTTGTCCTGCTCGTCCACGAGCCACCCGTCGATCAGGTCCGCGCCGAAGTGCGCCGCCACCGCCGCGGCCGAGGTCTCCACGCCGATCGCCGTCAGGCACGCGTCCGCCATCCCGCGCACCGGCGCGCCGCCGATGATGCCCGAGACGCCTACCACGGTCTTGGCCGACACCGCCTCCCGGATGCCGGGCACGGCGAGGATCGGGCCGATGCTCACTACCGGGTTCGACGGCGGGAACAGGACGAGGTCCGCTCCGGCGATAGCCTCAAGCACGCCCGGGGCCGGCGTCGCCTCCGCGGCGCCGGACGGGACGATGGCCTTCGCCGGAACCGCGGCGTGCAGCCGGACCCACCACTCCTGGAAGTGCACGACACCTCCGTCGCCGCCGTCGAGGTGCACGTGGGTCTCGATCCTGTCGTCCGACATGGGCAGCAGCCGGACGCCGGGCTGCCAGCGCTCGCACAGCAGGGCGGTCGCGGCCGACAGCGGGTGGCCTTCGGCGAGGAGCTGAGAACGCACGACGTGTGTCGCGAAGTCCCGGTCACCCAGCGTGAACCATCCCGGTCCGGCCCCGTACGCGGCGAGTTCGTCGCGCAGGACGAAGGTCTCCTCCGCTCTGCCCCAGCCCTGCTCCTCGCTGATGCCGCCGCCGAGGGTGTACATCACCGTGTCGAGGTCCGGACAGACCCGCAGGCCGAAAAGCGTGATGTCGTCACCGGTGTTGCCGATGACGGTGATCTGGGCGTCAGGGGCGGCCGTCTTGAGGCCGCGCAGGAAGCGAGCAGCGCCAACGCCGCCCGCGAGCACGGTAATCCGCATACCGCCAGTATCCCAGGTGCGTAGGTATCCCCGGTCCAGGGTGGCGCAGGTCCGGGGCGTGCGCCGCATCGGCTACCGCCCGGAGCGTCGGCGGCAGGGCCGTCAACGGCGGCGAGCCCGGCGGAACCGGTAGCGAGTCGCCGCACGGAATGGTAGACCGTATGCGCTCGAACGAACACGGAGAGTGAGAGACGGCATGCGTGTCGAGAAATTTTGCGGGACTTATCTCGCAAGTCGGACAAGGTGGCGGCCACTATCATGTTCCGCGCTTGACGTGAAGCAAGACACGCGGGTGTAATTTCATTGGTGTGATTCTCGCGCTGACGGGTACAGCAGCGGCGAGTATCAAGGGGGCTCCGAGAGGGGAGGATGCGCTTTGACTGAGGTCGTCGTCCCGCTAGCGCACGTCGTCGTCCGTCAGGAGGACGTCGAAGACATGGGCTGGCAGGACATGGCGCTATGCGCACAGACGGATCCGGAGGCTTTTTTCCCCGAGAAGGGTGGCTCCACCCGGGAGGCCAAACGGGTCTGCCGGAGTTGCGAAGTCCGGTCCGAGTGCCTGGATTATGCTCTGGAAAACGACGAGCGGTTCGGTATCTGGGGTGGCATGTCCGAGCGGGAGCGACGGCGCCTCAAGCGTCAGGCCGTCTGACCGCCGAGCATCCTGGCCAGCCAGAACACCCTCAAGGTGTAGCGGCTTTATTACGGCACGCACCTGAGAGCCAGGCATCTGGCCGTAATCCTGCCCTGGACGCCTGCGAGATGTATTGTTCACGCTGTTGTCCTCGCGGGGAAAGGACGGCCGGACGTGGCCGACGATGCGCGGACAGACCACGATCTCAGATGACTGGCGCTTGAACCCATTGTCAACCACCGCTCCGCAGATCCGCCACACCGTTACCGCGGTAATCGTCGCCCATGACGGTGCGCAGTTGCTGCCTGGGCTGGTCCAGGCGCTGCGCGCGCAGACCTACGTGATCGAGCGCGTCGTCGGTGTCGACACCGGAAGCCGGGACCGCGGTGGCGCGGTGCTCGCCGAGCTCATCGGGCCGGGCGCGGTTTTCGGTATGGATCGCGACACGGGTTTCGGCGAGGCGGTCGCGACAGCGCTGAGGCACGGGTCGGCAAGCCGGGCGCTGCCCGCCGACCCCGACATGAGGCGAGTCGAGTGGATCTGGCTGCTGCACGACGACTGCGAGCCGGCCCCGGACGCACTGGAGAGGTTGCTGAAGGCGGCAACCAGGGATCGTTCGGTAGCAATTCTTGGTCCTAAGGTTCTGGACGCCGCGGACCGCCGCACGCTCCGTGAGGCTGGCGTCTCGATCGACCACGCCGGGCGCCGCATCACCGGAATCGAGCCGGGGGAGATCGACCAGGGCCAGCACGACGGGAACCGGCCCGTGCTCGCGGTCGGGTCCGCCGGGATGCTCGTGCGGCGCGACGCGTGGGAGCGGCTCGGCGGGTTCGACACGCGACTGACGCTGTTCCGCGACGACCTGGACTTCTGCTGGCGGGCGCACGGCGCCGGATACCGGGTCCAGGTCGTGACGGACGCCGTGCTCTACCACCGGGAGATGTCGGCCAGGCGCCGCAGGGGCGGCGAGGGGCTCAGGCTCCGCATGCTGGACCGGCGCAACGCGCTCTACGTCCTCGCCGTCAACCTTCCGCTGTTCACCATGCTGCGGGTGATCGCGGGATGCGCCGCGGGGTCGCTGATCCGCACGGCCTGGCTGCTGCTCACCAAGCAGACCGAACTGGCCGCTGCTCAGGGATATGCCCTGTTGTGGCTGTTCGGCAACCCGTTCCGGCTGTGGGCGGGCCGCCGAAAACGGGCACGGGGGCGGCGCGAGGCCTACGACGCGGTCCGCAGATTCATCCTGCCCGGAAGGACGCTGACGCGGCTCGCCGAGGACATCGCCGGACTGCTGACGAGCGGGCCGCCGCAGGCTTCGGGCGGCAGGCACCAGGCCCTCTCGTCCTCAGAGACCGACGAGGAAGACGAACAGTTCGTCGACCAGCAATCCGTGCTGCGCCGCGTCATCGGCAATCCCGGCGTGCTGCTGTTCGCGGTGCTGCTGCTCATCGCCCTGATCGCGGAGCGCAGGCTGCTCGGCGCGGGGCCACTCGGTGGCGGCGCCCTCGTCCCGGCCTGGGGGTCGTCCTCGGAGTTGTGGTCGGAGTACCTCGCCGGTTTCCACGCGACCGGAGTCGGGTCGGCCGCCAGTACCCCGCCGTACGTCGCGGTCGTCGCGGCGCTCGCGACCGTGCTGGGCACGAAGTCGTGGCTGGCGGTCTCCGTGCTGCTCCTCGGGTGCGTGCCGCTCGCGGGCGTGACCGCCTACACCGCCGCGCGCAAGGTGGTCGCCTCGTCCGTCGTCCGCGTCCTGCTCGCGGCGTCCTACGCGGTCTTGCCTGTCGGCATCGGCACCGTCGCTTCAGGTGATCTCGGGACGGCCGTCGCCTTCATCCTGCTGCCATTGATCGCGGTCAGCGGCGGGCGGATGGTCACCGGCTCGCCCCGGATCGCGCGCCGCGCCGCGTGGGCGACGGGCCTGCTCGTGGCGCTCGCCGCCGCGTTCGCGCCCGTCATCTGGCTGATCGCCGCCGCGGGCGCCGTCGCGGTGGCGGCCGCCGAGCGCTGGCGCTGGAGGCGGCGCTCGATCGGCCTGGGGCCGCTGAGCCTGGGGCTGACCGACGCGGCGATCGCCGTCTGCACTCCGTTCTTGCTGCTGTTCCCGTGGTCGCTGCACTTGTTCAGTGATCCTTCGGCATTCCTGACGCAGGCCGGCGTCCAGTCAGCCGGGCTTACCGCATCCGGCCCGTCGGCGCCGTCGCTGCTGCTCCTTCACCCGGGCGGGCCGGGACTGCCGCCGTTGTGGGTCACCGCCGGGCTCGCGCTCGCCGTCGTCGCCGCACTGCTCCCGCACCGGCGCGGCCCGCTCGTCGCCGCCGGGTGGGGAGTCGCCGCCACCGGGTACCTGTTCGCGATCCTGGCCAGCAGGCTCACAGTCACGCCCGCCGGCGGGGGTCCCGCGGCCACCGGCTTGCCTGGCGCCGCGCTGGCGGTCGCCGCGGTGGGCCTGCTCATGGCCGCGGCACCCGCGGCCGAGTGGCTGGCGTCGCCGGGGCGTGAGCTCGCCTCGGCCGGACGCAAGCTCCTCGCCGTGCTCGTGCTCTCCGCCGCCGCGACCGCGCCGGTGCTGGCCGCGTTCTTCTGGGTGACGGACGGCGTCCAGGGACCGGTCGCGATCGTGAGCCAGCCCTTGCTGCCCGCGTTCGTCGCCGCGTCGTCCACGTCGGGAACCCAGTATCGGACCCTCGTGCTGCGGCCTTCCGGCGGCACTGCCAGCGGCGCTGCCAGCGACACTGGCGGCGGCGCTGGCGGCGGCGCTGGCGGCGGGCTGGATTTCGCCGTGCTGCGGCAGCGGGACCCGATCCTCGGCGAGCCGGAGCTCACCGGCTACGGTCCCGCCGAGCAGGCGCTGACCCGGGACGTCGCCGAACTGGCCGCACCGGACGGCGCCGATTCGGGTGATCCGGGGCAGTCGCTCGCGGAATTCGGGATCCGGTGGGTGATGCTGCCGGCGCCGATAGACCAGTCCCTCGTCGTCCAGCTGAACGCGTCCGTCGGCCTCGTCCCTGTCAGCACCGCGCCCTCCTACGACCTGTGGCAGGTCGCGGGCACGGTCGCCCGCCTCAGGGTGATCGGGCCGGACGGCACCGTGACCCCCGTGCAGTCCCAGGCGGTGGGTGCGTCGGGGGCTTCCGTCCCGGCCTCCGGCGGCACGCTCGTCCTGGCCGAACCCTACGGGGGCTGGACCGCGGCCCTCGACGGAAGAGCGCTCAAGCCGTTGCCGGCCCCGGTCGGAGGGTGGGCGCAGGGATTCACTCTCCCGGCGGGCGGCGGCACGCTGACTCTCACCCGTGACAACCTTGCGCGCCAGGTCAGCCTCGTTCTCGAGCTCATCGCCGCCCTCGCCGTGTGCGTCCTGGCGTTGCCAGGCAAGCGGCCCGATATCGCCGAAGAAGCCGAGGCGCTCGCCGCTGTGCGCGCGGCGCGCGCGGCGCGCGCGGACAGGGCCGCCGCGGCGAGTGCGCGGGCCGCGGGCGCCGGACGCCGTGCCTTGCTGGCGGTGCGCCCAGCCCTGCGGGAACGGCCAGTCCGTCGGGCCCGGCCGGCCGGGCCGATCCGGCCAGTTCGGCTCGCCAAGGGCAAGCCGGGAGAAGCGGTGGCCGCGCTGGAGGCAGGGGCCGAGAGTCCGCAGACGCCGGAAGACCCGCCGGCCGGCGTGCTCACCGAGGTGAGCGCGGGAGAGCCGCCGTCGGACACCGCCCCGGCCCGGGACCTCACGCCGCCCTCGGACACCGCCCCGGCCCGGGACCTCACGCCACCCTCGGACACGGACCCCACCCGGACCCCGGCCCCGGCCCCGACCCAGGCCCCGGGCACAGCAGCGCCGTGGGAGCACGCTCCGCCGTCGCAGCCTGCCCGGCGTGGGGCGGCCACAGGCGAGCACGCGGCGCAGCGCCCTGAGCGGCATTCCCATCGTGCGGGCCGGCACGGCAAGCCCGCCAAGCCTGGCAGGCTGGCCCGGCCAGGGCGCAGGCGCCGCGAGGACCGCGACAAACGCGGGGACAAGGACGGGGAAGCGTGATACGCCGTTTCGGTCTTTTCGGCGCGGTAGTGCTCGTGCTCGCGGTCGTGTACGCGATTGCGCTGGGCACCGGCGACGGGTCCGGCGCGAACACGGCCAGCGGTGCCGCGCAAACCACCGCCGTGACGTCCGTGACGCGGTCCTGCCCGCCGCCCGCCCCTGACACCGGCAGCGCCAGCATCGCCCTGGCCGCTGCCCCGTCAGGCTCGGGATCCCCGTCAGGCTCCGGTTCCCCGTCAGGCTCCGGTTCCGGTTCGCATGCCGGCACAGGCTCCGCCACCCTGGTCGCGGTCCCGTCCGCGGCCACCGCCAGATCCAGCGCCCAGGCGGCCCGCGAATCCAGCGCCAAAGCCGCCCCGAAGCCGACGACGGCCGCCGCCCCGAACGCCGAGTTCTTCACCCCGGCCCCCCAGGCAGCCCAGTACGGCGCCACGCAGATCGACGCGACGGGGGCGATGGCGGCGGGCTTCGAGGCCGAGGAAGCGACCGCAAACGGCACGGGGACGGTCACCTGCGCCCACCCGGGAGCCGACATGTGGTTCGTGGGCACCGGCCAGGCCGCGGGAGCGTCCGAGATCTGGCTGGACCTCACCAACACGGGCACGATGGCAGCCACCGTCGACGTCACGATCCTCACGGACTCCGGAGTGCAGGACGCGCTGAACGACGGCATCACCGTCCCCGCCAACCAGTGCCTCACCGTGAACCTCGCCCAGTACGTGAAGGGAAGCAGCGCCCTTGCCGTGCAGGTGCAGACCAGCTCGGGCCAGGTGGCCGCGAACGTATGGGAGAGCGGTGGTGACGGCGGCGCGTGGCTGCCCGTGGCAGCCGCGCCGTCGACCCGGCTCGTGATTCCGGGTCTGACGGCCGGAAGCGCGGCGAAGCTGTTCGTGGCCGTACCCGGCGCCACCGACGCCCAGGTCAACGTGGAGGCGCTGACGGCGCAGGGAAAGTTCCTGCCGTTCGGCGCGGTGGCGCAGGACGCACCCGCGGCGGCGGCGTCGTCCTTCCCGCTGAACTCGCTCGGCGTATCGGCGGCGGCGCTCGTGCTGACGTCGAATGTCCCGATCACCGCCGGCGTGCTCGTCCCGGGCGACGGCATCGGCGGCTTCACCGCGCCGGCCGCCCCCGTCACCGAGCGGGGCGTGGTCGCCGGCAACCCGTCAGGCGGGGGAAATACGGTGGGGCTGGTCCTCTCCGCCCCGGCCGCGGCCGCGCGGGTATCCGTCGATGTTCTCCCCGCCGATACCGAACGATCCGTGGTCGCTCCAGCGCCCCGCCTCTACTCCGTCCAGGCGGCCCACACGCTCGCCGTGACGGTTGCTCCGCCGAATGGTGACAAGGGTCCGTTCGCGATCGTGGTAACGCCTGCGCGGGGCTCTGGGCCGCTTTACGCGGCTCGCGTGGTGGTCTCGGGCGGGAGCGGGTTGCTTGGCGAACTGCGGTCGCTGCTCCCCGTGCCAAGCGCCCCCACGACGGTTCAGCTCCCGCCCGCCACGGACTCCTACTCGGCGGTGCTCCCGTAAGGTTCCCCACCCGGGGCTCCCGTAAGGTTCCCCAGCCGGGTCAGTCGAAGCCGCCGGCGCGGTAGCCGGGGTCGACAGACTCGGGGTCGAGGCCGAGTACCTCGGCGAACTCCTCGACGACCACATCGAAGATCAGATCGTTCAGTTCGTCGTCGTCGTCTGCCCGGGCCAGCAATGGCCGCCGGTACACCACGATCCGCGTCGCGGTCGCGGGATGCTCGGGGTCACCTGCGTCAGGGGATCCCGGGACCACCCGCGCCAAGGGGAGCGGGCTCGCGTCGTCGGTCAGTTCCCCGGGTTCGGGGACTTCCTGGACGGCGAATTCCAGGCCCGAAAGCTCGTTGCCCCAGCGTGGCTCGAGGCGCGCCACGGCGTCCAGGACCATGTCGTCGAACTGTTGTGACCGGGTGCGGTACAGCGGCACTCCCGGCGGCACCAGGCGACCGCGCAGGCCGCGTCCGCGGCGGTCTCGCCGTCGCACCTTCCGGTCCGGAACATGGCCGTTCTCGCCGCTATACACAGTCACTGAGCGTATCCCTGGCGGGCGGGTGGCGGGTACTGGCAGGCCGGGCAAATGCGACACGATCATGAACGGCAGGCGCGGTGATGGTATATCCGCCCGCGGATGGGTACCGTCAGCCGTTGTGAGCGATACTGCTGCCTCCCGGGCGGGCGCCTCCCCGGCCGCGCTCCCAGGGGGGCCTTTCCCGGATCTCCGGACCCGGCTGCGCGCCCGATGCCAAAATCGGCCATTCTATCGGGCGCGCGGGATTCGCCCCGGGGGACAGCGCTGCTATCGTGAGCGTTGACGATCAGGTGAGCGAGGTGGGCTGGTGAATTCCCGTTGCTGCTCACGTACCGCGTGCAAGCAGCCTCCCGTCTACACGCTCACGTACGTGTATCGCGACTCCACGGCTGTGCTCGGCCCGCTGGCGGCCTATGAGGAGCCGCACTGCTACGACCTGTGCGAGAAGCACGCGGCGAGGCTCGTCGTGCCGCGCGGCTGGGACGTGGTGCGCCTGCCGCGGGATCCAGCCCAGGAACGTGCCGACGATCTCGAGGCGCTCGCGAACGTTGTCCGCGAGCCGCGGCGGGCCGCGACGGCGCCGGCGGCGGCCCCCGCCCCCGCCCCCGCGGTCGCGCCGCGGCAGCCAGGCGGTCCCCGCCAGGGCGGACAGGCCGGGCGCGGACCGGGCGCACCGGTTCGCCCGAACCCGGCCGAGCCGGTCGGCCAGGGCGTCGAGGTCAGCCGCCGCGGTCACCTCCGCGTCGTCCGATCCGTCCCCTCCGAGTCGTAGCGCTAGCCAGGAGTCCTTCGTAGCGTCGTCGTCTCCGCATACCCGGGGATCATCTGCATGTACGAATGCGCTTTTGAGCACGTAGACGAGCGTGCTCAAAAGCGCATTCGATCCCGCTGCGGCCGGCTCGAATGCGCATTTGGGCCGGCGGGGGCGGGTGACTGCGGGCGCATGCGGCGGGGGGCAGCGGTATGGTTCCGGGACCGATAGGTTGATGGTGGGAAAGAGCTAACGGACGGGATCAGGAAGCGGAGCCAAAGTGAGCGATCTGGACAAGATCTTCAAGGCGTACGACATCAGGGGGGTCGTGCCCGACGAGTTGGACGAGGATGTCGCCGAGGCAGTGGGCGCCGCGTTCGTCAAGCTCACCAACGCCAGGCAGATCGTGACCCTGCACGACATGCGGACTTCCAGTGAGCCCCTCGCCGCCGCCATCGCCCGGGGCGCCGTGAGCCAGGGCGCCAGCGTCATCGCCGGCGGCCTCGGGTCCACCGACATGGTCTACTACGCGTCCGGCTTCCTCGACGTGCCCGGCATCATGGTCACCGCCAGCCACAACCCGGCCAGGTACAACGGCCTCAAGCTCTGCAAGGCGGGCGCGAAGCCGGTCGGCATCGAGACTGGCCTGGCTGAGATCAAGCAGTACGTGATCGACGGCGTGCCGGCTGATAACAGCAAGACACCAGGGACTGTCACCGACAAGGACCTCCTGCCCGGTTACGCCGAATACCTCAAGAAGCTCGTCGACATCTCGGGCATCCGCCCGCTGAAGGTCGTCGTCGACGCGGGCAATGGCATGGCCGGCCACACGGTGCCGACGGTCTTCAAGGGCCTGCCGATCGACCTCGTGCCCCTCTACTTCGAGCTGGACGGGACCTTCCCGAACCACGAGGCGAACCCGATTGAACCGGAAAACCTCCGCGACCTGCAGAAGGCCGTGAAGGAGCACCAGGCCGACATCGGCCTCGCGTTCGACGGCGATGCCGACCGCTGCTTCGTCGTGGACGAGAAGGGCGAGATCGTCAGCCCGAGCGTGCTCACCGCCCTGATCGCGACCCGCGAGCTCAAGCGTGAGCCGGGTGCGACCGTCATCCATAACCTGATCACGTCCCGTGCGGTGCCGGAGATCATCACCGAACACGGCGGCACGCCCGTCCGTACCCGCGTCGGCCACTCGTTCATCAAGGCGAAGATGGCGGAGACGAAGGCGATCTTCGGCGGCGAGCACTCGGGTCACTTCTACTTCCGCGACTTCTGGTTCGCCGACTCGGGCATGCTCGCGGCGCTGCACACGCTGGCCGCGCTCGGCACCGACACCCGCCCGCTGTCGGAAATCCTGGCGGAGTACTCCCGCTACGTCGCCACCGGCGAGATCAACAGCGAGGTCGCCGACCAGGCCGCGGTCACCGCCAAGGTCAAGGACCGTTATGCCGGCCGGCCAGGGGTCAGGATCGATGAACTGGACGGGCTCACGGTAGCGGCGGACAATTGGTGGTTCAACCTCCGCCCGTCCAACACCGAGCCCTTGCTGCGGTTCAACGCCGAAGCGCCCACCACCGCCGAGACGGCAGCGCTCAGGGACGAAGTGCTTGGCGTGGTGCGAGGAACCACGGATCGTTCGGAGTGAAAAATGGAAATTGACGACTGGCTGCTGGAAATCCTCGCTTGCCCGAAGTGCCATTCGGCGCTGCGCGCGGACGACGCGGCGAGCGAACTCGTGTGCACGGGCGCGGACTGCGGCCTTGCCTATCCAGTGCGCGACAACATCCCCGTGCTGCTGGTGGACGAGGCCCGGCAGCCGGCGTGAACATGCCTAACGGGGGGTCGCTGGCGGCTTTCCGGCTCGACGACCCGGAACTGGTCGAGGCCGGGGACCCTGGAGGGCTGCTGCGCCAGATCGCGTCGGCGGCGGCTCAGGTGCGCACGTCGGTGCGCGCGAGCGAGGAAGCCGGGCTCGCGGTATCCCGGCCGCGTGCGCTGGTCGTGGCGGCGGCGGGCGCGTCCGCGTGCGCGGGCGAGGTCCTCGCCGCCGTGTGCGGCATCGAGTCGCCGGTCCAGGTGACGGTGGTGCGCGGGCACCAGTTGCCGGGCTGGGTCGGCGCGGCGGACCTGGTGATCGGCGTGTCCGCCTCGGGTACCAGGGAGGAGACGCTCGCGCTCTCAGGCGAGGCCGTGCGGCGCGGTTGCGACTTCATAGGGGTCGGGCCGGCCCGGACACCGCTGGCCGATCTGGCTGTCGCGGGGCGCGGTTCTTTCGTGCCGGTGACCGGGGGACCCGGGCGGTCCCAGCTGTGGGCTCTCAGCGTGCCGTTGCTCGTGGTGGCGTCCCGGCTGGGCGTGCTGCGGCTGCCGCCGGATTCGTACGAGGCGACCGCGGTGGCGCTGGAAGACATCTCCCACCAGTGCAGGCCGGCCAGCGAGTCGTTCGTGAACCCGGCGAAGTCGCTCGCGCTCGACGTCGCGGGGACGCTGCCGCTGATCTGGGGAGGCTCCGCCATCGCGACCGTGGCGGCGCGCCGGTTCGCGTCGCTGCTAGCCCTGAATGCGAAGTATCCCGCCTTGTCGGGACGCTTCCCCGAAATCGCTTACAGCCAGGTGGCGGTGCTCGACGGGCCGTTCGTCCCGGCGCCCGCGCCCGTGTTCCCTGAGGCCGAAGACTTCGATACCGACCTGGACGACGATTCCGCGTCCGGGGTGCCCGAGCCCCGGGTGGTCGTGATCGCCGATCCCGGCGGTGAGCACCCGGCGGTCACGCGGATGCGCGCGGCCGCGTCCTCGCTGGCGGGCGAGCGCGGCATCTTGGTGTCGGAGCTTGTCATGGCCGGGGCGGACCCGCTCCGGAGGCTGGCCAGCGTCGTGCAGATGCTGGACTACACGACCGCCTATCTCGCGATCGCCGGCGGACTCGACCCGCTCGCCTCGCCGGCCCGCGGGGACCTGCGGGATCTGGCGGGACGGCAGGTGCCGGACCGCCCGGTGCCGGACCGTACGATGCCGGACCACCCGGTTCCTGACTGGCCGGGACCGGATCGGCCTGACGGAGACTGAGGGCTGATGCGGGCGGTCATCGCCGCGCTGGCGGTCAACCTGGCGATCGCCGTGGCCAAGTTCGCCGCGTTCATGGTCACCGGGTCGGCGTCGTTGCTGGCGGAGGCGGTGCACTCGGTCGCCGACACGGGCAACGAAGTGCTGCTGCTGATCGGGCGGGGACGGTCGCGGCGGGCGCGGACGCTGGAGCACCCGTTCGGCTACGGGCGGGAGCGGTATTTCTATGCCTTCATCGTGGCGGTGATGCTGTTCACCGTCGGTGCCGCCTTCTCCGTGTACGAGGGGGTGCAGAAGGTCCTGACGCCGGAGCACACGTCGTCGCCGGCCGTGGCGTTCGTGGTGCTCGGCGTGTCGGCCGTGCTTGAGGCGTTCTCGCTGCGCACCGGGATCCGCGAGGCGAACGAGATACGTGCCGGCCGGGGGTGGCGGGAGTTCGTGCACTCGACGAAGTCGGCGGAACTGCCCGTCGTGCTCATGGAGGACCTGGCCGCGCTGATCGGGCTGTTCTTCGCGTTCCTCGGGGTGCTGCTGTCCGTCGTGACCGGCTCCGGCATCTGGGACGGCCTCGGCTCGGTCTTCGTGGGCCTGCTGCTGGGCTGCGCCGCGTTCATCGTTGGCTTCGAGAGCAAGAGCCTGCTGATCGGGGAATCGGCGAGTGACGAGGACTCGGCGTCGATCGTGGCCGCCCTGGAATCGGGGCCGGAGGGGTTCCACGTGATCCACCTGCGGACCTCGCACGTCGGCCCGGAATCGTTGCTGGTGGCCGCGAAGGTCGCGGTGGATCGCTCGCTGACCGCGGACGTGCTCGCCTCGCGCATCGACGCGGCGGAGAAACGGGTGCGGGAGACCGTCCCGATCGCCGAGACGATATACCTCGAACCTGACATCTACCGCCCTTCTCAGGCGGATCGCGCAGACCCCTCGATCCAGGTAGTCCGCACGAGCCGACGCGCCCGCCGCCCCTGATCGCGCTCGACGCTTACCCGCTGCGGCCGAGCAGGCGCAGGGCGCGCTCCTTCTCGAAGTCAAGCGCCCGGACCGGAGCGGAAGCGGGAACCCGTCCGGTGCGCCGCCCGAGGTCGGCCACGGCCGCCCGGACGGCGGGCTCCGACAGCACCCGCAGCCCGAATGCCAGCGCGGCGGGCGTTATGTCGTATCGCCGCTCGATCTCGACCGCCAGCCGGATCGCCACCAGGTCACTATCCGTGAACTGCCTGTGCACGGGCCCGCGCCGGGACGGCCGCGTGCGCAGCACCGGAAGCAAGCCGAGATCCTCCCGGTACCGGAGCATCCGGGGTGACATCCCCAGCCGTCGGGCCGCTTCCGAGATACGCATAGCGCAAATCTAACATTGTTGTGTCAGGAATACGGCAGTTACGACGCGCCGCCACCCGGGGTCCCGTACCGTAGCCATGGTTGAGACAAGTCGAGCCACACACGTCGAGTCACAGGAGCCATGGGGATGACTACGGAGCCGTTCAAGGTCGCCGACATCAAACTCGCCGATTTCGGCCGTAAGGAGATCCAGCTTGCCGAGCACGAGATGCCCGGCTTGATGGCCGTTCGCGAGGAGTACAAGGACCAGCAGCCGCTCAAGGGAGCCCGGATCACCGGCTCCCTGCACATGACGATCCAGACCGCGGTCCTCATCGAGACCCTTACGGCGCTGGGCGCGCAGGTCCGCTGGGCGAGCTGCAACATCTTCTCCACCCAGGACCACGCCGCGGCGGCCGTCGCGGTTGGCCCCGACGGCACTCCGGATGACCCGAAGGGCATCCCGGTCTTCGCCTGGAAGGGCGAGACCCTCGAAGAGTACTGGTGGTGCACCGAGCAGGCGCTGACCTGGCCCGGCGGTCAGTACGCGAACATGATCCTGGACGACGGCGGCGACGCCACCATGTTCGTCCACAAGGGCGCGGAGTACGAGCAGGCCGGTGCGGTCCCCAGCCCGGGCGAGGACGACGCCGAGGAGTGGAAGGTCGTCCTGGACCGCCTCCGCAACTCCCTCGCCGACGCTCCTGGCAGGTGGACGGCCACCGCCGAGAGCGTCAAGGGCGTCACCGAGGAGACCACGACCGGCGTCCACCGCCTGTATGAGATGGCCAAGGCAGGCACGCTGAAGTTCCCGGCGATCAACGTCAACGACTCGGTCACCAAGTCCAAGTTCGACAACAAGTACGGCTGCCGCCACAGCCTCGTCGACGGCATCAACCGCGGCACGGACGTGCTGATCGGCGGCAAGGTCGCGGTGGTCTGCGGCTACGGCGACGTCGGCAAGGGCTGTGCGGAGAGCCTGCGCGGTCAGGGCGCCCGCGTGATCGTGACCGAGATCGACCCGATCTGCGCGCTGCAGGCGGCGATGGAGGGCTACCAGGTCACCACGCTCGAGGACGCGCTCCCGTACGCCGACATCTTCGTGACCACGACCGGCAACAAGGACATCATCACCGCCGCGCACATGGCGGGGATGAAGCACCAGGCGATCGTCGGCAACATCGGCCACTTCGACAACGAGATCGACATGGCCGGCCTGGCCGCGATCCCCGGCATCAAGCGGGTCAACGTCAAGCCGCAGGTCGACGAGTGGCTGTTCCCGGACGGACACACGATCATCGTGCTGTCCGAGGGCCGTCTGCTGAACCTCGGTAACGCGACCGGCCACCCGAGCTTCGTGATGAGCAACAGCTTCACCAACCAGGTGATCGCGCAGATCGAGCTCTTCACCAAGACCGAGCAGTACCCGGTCGGCGTGTACACGCTGCCCAAGTACCTCGACGAGAAGGTCGCCCGCCTCCACCTGGACGCGCTCGGCGTGAAGCTGACCACGCTCACCAAGGACCAGGCCGACTACATCGGCGTTTCGGCCGAGGGTCCGTACAAGCCGGACCACTATCGTTACTGACGGCTCATGACCGACCCGGCGCTCGCCGACGAGGGCGTTCGGAGGATTCATTATTCCGAACGATCCATGCCCCTTCTTTCCGCCCTGGCCTCTCGCTTCCGTGCGGAACGTCCGTTCGACGGCATGACGATCGCCGCGTGCCTGCACGTCACGGCGGAGACCGCGGTGCTCGCCCGGGCGCTGCGGGCCGGCGGCGCCCGGGTCGCGCTGGCGGCGTCCAACCCGCTGTCCACGCAGGACGACATCGCCGCGGCCCTGGCGGCCCGCGACGGCGTGGAAGTGCACGCGAAGGCGGGCGTCGACCGGGAGACCTACTACGAGCACATCACGCTCGCGGCGGGCGGTGACAGGCCGGGCGGCGACGGGCCGGACCTGGTCATCGACGACGGCGGCGATCTCGTGCACACCCTGCACGCGCGAGCGCCGTCCAGGCCGCCCCTGGGCGGGTGCGAAAGCACGTCAAGCGGCGTGCTGCGGCTGCGGCGCATGGTGGCCGAAGGTGCGCTCGCCTTCCCGATGATCGCCGTCAGTGACACCCCGGTGAAACGGCTGGTGGACGACAGGCATGGCACGGGGCAGTCCGTCATCGACGGGCTGCTCCGCGCCAGCGGGATCCTGCTCGCCGGCAAGACGGTGGTGGTCGCGGGCTTCGGGCCCTGCGGTAGCGGGATCGCCGAGGCGGCGCGCGGCCTCGGCGCCCGTGTACTGGTCACGGAGGTCGATCCGGTGCGGGCGCTTGACGCGGTGCTGCGCGGATTCCGGGTGCTGCCGCTGGCGGAAGCGGCGCCGTCCGGCGAGGTGTTTATCACGGCGACCGGCTCGGTCGGGGTGATCACGGCCGAGCACATGGCGGTGATGCGCGACGGCGCGATACTGGCCAACGCCGGTCACTTCGACGTCGAGATCGATCTGCAGGGTCTCGCGGATCTGGCGGTGGCGGTCGAGCCCGACGTGCGACCGCATGCCGACGCGTACGAGTTGCCCGACGGCCGCCGCCTGCTCCTCCTCGCCGAAGGCCGTGTCGTCAACCTCGTCGCCGCCGACGGCAACCCGGCGGAAGTGATGGACGTGGCCTTCGGCATCGAGGCCCTGGTCCTCGCCTGGCTGGCCCGCCACGCGGAGAAACTGTCTCCGGACGTCCACCCGGTCCCCGCTGACATCGACGCCGAAGCCGCCCGCCTGGTACTCGGGAGCCTCAGCACCCAAATCGACACCCTCACAGACACCCAGCACGCCTACCTGGTGAGCTGGCGCCTGGGCTCGTAACCGCGCCCCCCGCGCGCGGCCCGCGCCGCCCGCACCCTCCCAGCGGGCCCTCCCGCGCCCTCCCAGCGGGCCCAAATACGCAAAAGAACCCGCGATAGCGTGCTTGAATGCGCGTTCGGGCTCGTAAGGCAACGTGCTCGAATGCGTAGACGAGCCTGCGGTGTAACGTGCTCGAATGCGTAAACGGACCTGCTGGCGAGCCTGGTGGCGGGCCGTTCGCGGGCAGCCAGGAGAGGGGAACCTGGGCGAGGGGGAGGGATCGTTCGGGAAAAGGCTTGTTGAGGTTTTAGGGGAGTTTCCAGTTGACTGGCTGCACGCCCAGGCGCTCCAGAGTCTCGTTGGCGCGGCTGAACGGGCGGGAACCGAAGAAGTCGCCGTTGGTGACCATCGGGCTCGGGTGCGCGGACTCGATGCGCTGGACGTCTCCGAGGAGCGGTGCCAGGTTGCGGGCGTCTCGGCCCCAGAGGATCGCCACGACCGGCTTGCCTGCCGCGTGACGGGCCGCCAGCGCCCTGATGGCCTGTTCGGTGACGACCTCCCAGCCTTTGCCCTTGTGCGAGTTCGGCTTGCCAGGCTGGACGGTGAGGACTCGGTTAAGGAGGAGGACGCCGGCTTCGGACCAGGGAGTGAGGTCGCCGGAGGACGGTGCCGGATAACCGAGGTCGGCGGAGTACTCGCGGAAAATGTTGCGGAGGCTGCCGGGGATCCGCTTGACGCTTGGGGCTACTGAGAAGCTGAGGCCGACCGGATGGCCCGGGGTGGGGTACGGATCCTGGCCGACGATCAGGACCTTGACCTCGTTAAACGGCTGGCTGAAGGCCCGCAGGACCTGTGCCCCCATGGGGAGGTACGTGCGGCCGGCCGCGATCTCCGCGCGCAGGAAGTCGCCCATCCTCGCGATGTCGCCGCGTACGGGCTCGAGTGCGGACGCCCAGCCCGCCTCGACGATTTTGTCCAACGACTGCTCCGCCATGTCCGGCACTCTAACCGCTTCCGGCGCGCGGTAGCACGTCCGCACGGTATTACGGTGTGCCGAGGCGAGAATCGCGCGGGCGCATTTGGGCCTGTCCGCGAACCTGCTCGAATGCGTAATCGAGCTTGCTATAGTGAGCTCAAATGCGCACTCGCGCAGTCTGAGAGAGGGGTGCGGGTGTGGACTTTTCCCTGGTAAAGCGGCTCGCGGCTGGTCCGGAGCTGGTAAAAAAGGGTGTAACCTGCGCATGCTGGGCGTGAGGTTAGCGGCATGAGCTACAAGTCTGTCGCTGTTGGTGCTCTGTTTGGAGCGGGACACATGGAACGATGGGGCCCATGAAAGGACGTGTGCTTGTCGTCGATGACGACGCAGCGCTAGCGGAGATGCTCGGCATCGTGCTCCGCGGTGAAGGGTTCGAGCCGACGTTCGTGGCCGACGGGGATAAGGCGCTTGACGCCTTCCGTGACACGCACCCGGATCTCGTACTGCTCGATCTGATGCTGCCAGGATCGGACGGCATCGACGTGTGTCGCCAGATCCGAGGCGAGTCGGGTGTTCCGATTGTCATGCTGACGGCCAAGACGGACACAGTCGACGTGGTCTTGGGCCTGGAGTCGGGCGCTGACGATTACATTCTCAAGCCGTTCAAGTCGAAGGAACTGGTCGCGCGGATCAGGGCGCGCCTGCGCAGAACGGACGAGCCGGCGCCCGAGGTCCTCCAGATCGGGGACGTGACCATCGACGTGGCGGGCCATTCGGTGAAGCGGAGCGGTGAGACCCTCAACCTCACACCGCTGGAGTTCGACCTGCTTGTCGCTCTCGCGCGCAAGCCCAGGCAGGTCTTCACCCGCGAGGTTCTGCTCGAGCAGGTGTGGGGTTACCGGCACGCGGCCGACACCCGGTTGGTGAACGTCCACGTGCAGCGCCTGCGAGCGAAGATCGAGAAGGACCCAGAGCATCCGGAAATCGTTGTCACGGTCCGTGGTGTTGGCTACAAGGCTGGTCCTGGCTGATCCTGGGATGGTGGGACGGTCAGCGGTGAAATCCGGCGCGGCCAGTTCCGGTGCGGCGGCATCCGCCCGGGCGGCATCGGGCTCCGGCGGGGCCGAGCAGGTGCCACAGCGTGATGTCCGCGACGCCTGGGAAATGACGCTGCGCCGGAACAAGGTCGTGCGCTGGTTCGTCAGGTGGCTGCCGCGCCGGATCACCATCCTGATCCGCACGGTGCTGCGGTGGGAGCACTCGCTGATCGCCAAGGCGCGGCAGCGATGGCACCGCAGCCTTCAGCTTCGAGTCATCACCACGACCTTGGTGCTCTCCACCATCATGATCGCGGTGCTCGGTTTCTTCCTCACCGAGCAGGTCGCTGACGGGCTCATGGTGAGCGCGGTGAACTCGGCGCGTGCCCAGGCGCTGGCCGAGCTGAACTCGGCGCGCTCCCTGCCGGGGCAGACCTCGTCTTCACCGAGCAACACGGCGGCGGAGAATTTCATGTATGACGCGGCGGCCGCCTTGCAGCCGACGGGCAGCAGCAGCACGACCTATTACGTGGTGGTGGGGCTCAGCTCCCTGGTCCCGGGCGTGTACGCGCGCTGGGTCAGCGACAGCGTCAACCCCGAAACAAGCCTGCCGACCACCCTCGTCACCAGTGTCCAGGCCGAGCAGACCGAGCAGCAGCACCAGGGCAAGCCCGAGAGCCTGCTCTACTATGCGCCCACCACGCTGGAGTTTACCGGCAGCGATTCGGGCCAGCCGGCGATCGCGATAGGCACGCCGCTCGGCAACTGGTACCAGCTGTACTTCATCTTCCCGCTCAATCAGGAACAGCAGACGCTCCAGCTCGTCCAGACCACACTGGCGGGGGTCGGTCTCGCCCTCATCATCCTCCTCGCCGCCATCGCTTCACTCGTCACCCGGTGGGTCGTCTTGCCGGTCCGGCACGCGGCACGCGCCGCGCAGCGCGTCTCGGCCGGGCACCTGGAGGAGCGGATGACGGTTGGCGGCGCCGACGACCTCGGCGCGCTCGCGACGTCCTTCAACGACATGGCCGCCAGTCTCCAGGAGAAGCTGCGTGAGCTTGAGGAGCTGTCGAAGGCACAGCGGCAGTTCGTGTCCGACGTGTCCCATGAGCTGCGTACCCCGATGACCACGATCCGGATGGCCGCGGAAATCCTCTACGAGGAACGGGAACAGCTCGACCCCGCCGGGGCGCGCTCTGCCGAGCTGCTGCAGAGCCAGACAGAGCGCTTCGAGGTGCTTCTCAGTGACCTCCTCGAGATCAGCAGGTACGACGCGAACGTCGCCACTCTCGACGCCGAGCCCTCGGACATCTGCGACCTGGCCCGGCGCAGTGCGGACGACGCCCAGCAACTCGCGGAGCGGCGCGGCTGCCGTATCGAGTTCCGGCTGCCCGCCGAGGCGTGCATCGCGGAGGTGGACAAGCGCAGGGTCGACCGGATCTTGCGGAATCTGCTGGTGAACGCCGTGGAGCATGGCGAGGGAAGGGATGTCGTGGTGACCGTCGCGGCTGATCGTGACGCGGTCGCCGTGGCGGTCAGGGACCACGGAGTGGGGCTGGTGCCCGGCGAGGAACAGCTGGTCTTCGAGCGGTTCTGGCGCGCGGACCCGGCACGTGCCCGAACGACAGGGGGTACTGGCCTCGGACTGGCCATCGCGCTGGAAGATGCCCGCTTGCACGGCGGGTGGCTCCAGGCATGGGGCGAGAAGAGCCGCGGGTCGGTATTCCGGCTGACGGTGCCCCGTGTCGCGGGCCACGCGCTGGCGGGGTCCCCGCTCCCGCTCGGCCCGGACGAGGCAGAAGTGGTCACCAGCGCGCTCGATGCGGACCTGAAGGGAGGCATCACGTGGTTAGCCAGGTATGGCGGTCAGGCCGACGCCCGGCGTGGCGCCGGCTGATCGTCGCCCTCGCCGCACTGGCCCTCGTGGTGTCCGTCGCGGGCTGCGTGTCCATGCCGAGCGGCGGCCCCGTGAACTCTTACGCGATCACGCAGAGCCCGGGCGCCAATAGCCAGCACTACAGTCAGTTCATTCCGCAGGCGCCGGCAGGCGACTGGGATCCGGCGCAGATCGTCCAGGGATTCCTGACCGCCAGCGCGAGTTTCGCCAACGGGCAGCAGGTAGCGCGCGAGTACCTGACCTCCGGTGCGAGCAGCAAGTGGAACCCATCGTGGTCAGCGGCGGTCTTCAGCGGAGACGGCCCTGACGTCGGCAGCCCGGTCTACCCGGACGCGGAGCCTGGCAAAGACGCGCAGCCCGCCAAGGCAACGGTGACGGTGACCGGCACCCTCCAGGCCCAGTTGTCCGCGGACGGCGACTACGCCGTCCCGTCGGCGTCCGGAACCGAGGAACAGGCGCCCATCACCTTCACCCTGGTCAAGTCCGGTGGCCAGTGGCGCATCTCCAGCGTGCCGCCCACCCGGCTGCTGCTGACAAGCGTCGAGTTTTCCGCCGACTATCAGCTGCGCAACCTGTACTTCGTCGATCCCACCCAGCACTTCCTGGTCCCGGATCCCGTCTACGTGCCGCTCCAGGCGACGCCGGGAGACCTCATGAGCGGTCTCGTCGAGGACCTGATCCACCAGCCTCAAGACTGGCTGGTCAACGGCGCGCGGACCGCGTTCCCCGCGGGTACCAGGTTGCTCGGTAACGTCGGGGTGACCGGGGGGCTCGCGACGGTCAACCTCGGCGGTACCTTCGCCAAGGCGCAGGAACCGACGCAGGAGCAAGTGTCCGCCCAGCTTCTGGCCACGCTGGCCGGATCGGGGCAGGGACAGCAGCAGGGGCAGCCGAACGTGCAGTCGATTGCGCTCTACGTGGACGGCAAGGCGTGGTTCCCGCCCAAGAGCTCCGACAACGTGGTCCAGAATGGCGCCAGCAGCGCCCTGACCATCCCGAGCGGGGCCAGTAGCGACTTCTACTACCTGGATGCCAGGGGGAACGTCTGGCGCAGGAAGGGAACGAGCGGCACGCCGGTGAAGGTGCAGAGCATCGGCACCGGTTTCTCGGCGATCGCGGTGTCTCCCGATGGCCGCTACCTGGCCGCGCTGCGCGGCGGCGCGCTGTTCACCGGGGTGATCGGCGGGCCGCTGGTCAAGCGCCAGGGCAGCGCGTACTCCTCGATGAGCTGGGATCCCAACGACGACCTCTGGGCAGTGACAGACGGCGACCTCTTCATGCTGCGCGGCAATGTGACCAGCCAGTCCGCCCAATCGGCGCAGGCCGCGCCGGTTACGGTCGACGTGGTGCCCCCTGTGAGCGGGCCGATTACCGCCGTGCGAGTGGCGCCTGACGGCGTCCGGGTGGCCCTCGTCGTCGACGGGGACGGCACTGGCGGGACAGCCGGCACGACGCTCGATTTCGGCGCCATCGCGGCATCGTCCCAGATCCAGCAGCGAGAGGATCAGCTGACCGTGATTCCGGTCACGTTGTCGCCGTTCTCCGTGTCGAGCGAGTCCGTGAACTTCTCCGTCGTGACCTGGTACGGCGCGGACAACGTCATCACCTTGGGCAGCGCTCCGGGCCTGCAGGGGCCGGTACTGACCGAGTACTCGGTGGACGGAGGGTCCTCGAGCCCGGTGTCGAGCTACGCCGGCATCACGTCGATCACCGCGAGCATCGGCAGCGAGCTCGTCGCCGAGGCGAAAGGCGGCGCCTTGCTCGCTGACGCCAGCACGAGCGGTGCCTGGGCCGATATCCCCGGCGGCGGCCTGGCGCCAGCCTACCCGGGCTGAACGCGGCCCATCCGGGGTTGAGCACGGGCTACCCTGGCAGAGTGCGTGAGCTGGTCAAGTTCGAAGACTGATTGTATGGGCTATGTTGCGCTTCGCCGCTAATGTCCCGCCTGACAATTCGTCCGAATCGAGCTAGCGTTCATGCATGGCACTCGCCCGGGTCCGTGGTTGCGCCAGGCGGGTCCTGCTGTCAACGGCAGGACCGGTATGGCAAGCCGATGCCAGTCGCAGGCGAAACGGCCCACGTAAGGCGACTTCTCGTCGACCGATCACGGTGCGGCTTAGGAATAAGTCCTGCCTCGCCGGGGGATACGGATTCCCCCGGGACGGGAGAAGGGCAGTAGTGGCACGGAAGCCGCGAACCCCTCAGCAGGCGGATGTGGGGACGAAGACCAGGTCGGCCGGGCGAGTGCCCACTACTGGTTCACGAACCGTAGGGGGAAACATGGACATCACCTTCAAAGGCAGGCACACCAGCGTCCCGGAACGCTTCCGGAGACACGCGAGCGTGAAGCTCGCCAAGCTGGAGAAGCTCGACCAGAGAGCCTTCCGGATAGACGTCCAGGTGTCCAAGGAACGCAACCCGCGGCAGTCTGACCACAGCGAGCGCGTCGAGCTCACGATCAGGTCCCGCGGTCCCGCTATCCGCGCCGAGGCGGCGGCGGACGACCGGTACGCGGCGCTCGACCTCGCGCTCGCGAAACTCGAGGCCCGGATGCGCAGGGCATCTGAACGACGCAAGGTACGGCGAGGGGATCTGTCGGTGCGCTCCGCCGACGTGCTGGCCGCCGTGGCCGCCGCGCCCGACGGGATGGATGCCGTGTCCGCCATGGACGAACTGGAGGACCTGGAGGACGCTCCCGCCCCCCACAACGGACGCGGCAGAGCCGAGGCCAGGGGCAGGGCAGAGGTCAAGGGCGGCGCGAGCCGCGCCAGCGGGCGTCACAGGAACGCGCGTCCCCAGTTCGTGGTACCGCTGCCGGAAGCGCCGCGGGCGCCGGAGGGCGACGGCGAGGCGGACGCCGCGGGCGGGCACGACGGCGCCCCGTCCGGCCTCGTGCCGATCCAGATGGAAGGCGACGGTCCGCTCATTGTCAGGGAGAAGTTCCACCAGTCCAGGCCGATGACGATCGATCAGGCGCTACTGGAGATGGAGCTAGTCGGCCACGACTTTTTCGCATTCCACGACAAGGAGTGCGACAAGTTCAGCGTCGTCTACAGGCGCTGCGGGTATGACTACGGTGTCATCCGGCTCGTAGAGGGAGATGCTGTTCTTTAGCGAGATCGAGTGCGCGTCACCCCGGGGGAAACTATCCCCCGGGGACAAACTGTCTTATCCTGTGCGTGAACTGCGATCGCAGCGGAAGGAGCGGCCGTGACCGATTGGTCCACGACGGCCAGGAAGACAGCGACCAGGCAACTTCAGGGTGCCGGGCACTCCGGGGCACCTCCAGGAGCCGCTCCCTCGTTCCCCGCTCCGCCCGATCCCGCGTCCGCGCAGGGCCGTGAGGCCGAACCGGGCGCTGAGCCGATCCGCGTGCTGATCGCCGACGACCACGCGCTGTTCCGGCGCGGGCTGGAGATGGTGCTGGCCGAGGACGCGGGCATCCAGCTCGTCGGGCAGGCTTCGGACGGCTCCGAGGCGGTCCAGGTCGCCAGCGAGGCGGTTCCCGATGTCGTTCTCATGGACATCCGCATGCCGAAGACGTCCGGCATCGAAGCCGCTCGCCGGATGAAGGAAGTCGCGCCGAGCGCCAAGATCGTCATACTGACGATCAGCGACGAGGAAGACGACCTCTTCGAGGCCATCCGGGCGGGTGCGAGCGGCTATCTGCTGAAGGACATCCCGCTCGACGAGGTCGCCGACGCCGTCCGGTCCGTGCACGGCGGCCAGTCGCTGATCAACCCGTCGATGGCGGGCAAACTGCTGTCGGAGTTCGCGACGCTCGCCCGGCGGGACGAGGATGAACAGCACGTCAAGCACGTCGCCGCGCCGAAGCTCACCGACCGCGAGATGGAGGTTCTCCGTCTCGTCGCCCGCGGGATGAACAACCGCGACATCGCCAAGGAACTGTTCATCTCCGAGAACACGGTGAAGAACCACGTCCGCAACATCCTGGAGAAGCTGCAGATCCACTCCCGGATGGAAGCCGTGATGATCGCCGTGCGCGAGAAGCTGATCGAGTTCTCTTAACTGCCGGGCCCGCGCTCAGGAACCCCCCTGCGCTCGCAGGGCGGCCGCGAGCGCGTGCCGCGACGCATGCGGCACTGTCCGTTCGGCGATGACGTTGTCGCAGCCCACCCAGGCCGCGGCTTCCGTGAGAGCCCGCGCCATCGGGGACACCGCCGCGGCGGAGTCCAGTGTCACCTGCCTGGCGATCAGCGTGCGCCCGTCGCGCGCGGGGTCGACGCGGCCGACGAGACGCCCGCCGGAGAGCAGCGGCATCGCGTAGTAGCCGTGGACGCGCTTCTCGCGCGGTACGTATGCCTCGAGGACGTGCTGGAAACCGAACATCCGCAGCGTTCGCTTCCGGTCCCAGATCAGCGAGTCGAACGGCGACAGCAGCGTGGTGCGGTGAGTACCGCGCCGATCCAGCCAGTCCAGGGCCGCGGGGTCCGCCCAGGCGCGCAGCGGACGCGCACCCGCGATCGTGACCGGGACCAGTCCCGCGGCCTCCGCGACCTTGTCGATGTTCGCCTGCGTGGCGAGGTTCCGGTCGTGCCAGTTAAGTCGCTGGTACTCGCCGATGTCGGCGTGGGTGGCGATGCCGAGCGCCCGCACGGCGGCCGCGACGAGGTAGGACAGGCATTCGACGTCGCTCGGGTCCTTCTCGAGCAGTTCGCGCGGAATGACCCGTTCGGGCACGTCGTAGACTCGCCGCCAGCCGGTGCGCCGCACGCAGGCCGCCTGGCCGGTGTCGAGCAGCCACTCGGCGGCGATCTTCACCTCCGACCAGTCCCACCACGGGCCGCCCGCCTTCGCGCCGCCTAGCTGGGTAGCCGTCAGCGGTCCCTCGGCCCGCAGGCGCGCGAGGACCTCGTCGCAGGCGCGCTGTGAAACCTTGTGCCAGCGCTGGCCACGGGCGGCCATCCCGCGACGGCGCGCCGCGTAGTACGGCCAGTCTTCGAGCGGCAGCACGCAGGCGGCGTGTGCCCAGTACTCGAATGCCTTCGGACGGGTCGGGTGCCAGAACGCCTGCTCCACCTTGTCCCGGCCGACAGCGCCAAGACGGGCATACGGCACGAGCTCATGCGAACGCGCGAGCACGCTGATCGTGTCGAGCTGGACGGCCGACAGGCGACGCAGCACCCCGGCGACGCCGCCATGCCGTCCCTCGGCGCCGAGAAATCCCTGGGCGCGAAGGGCGATACGCCGCGCCTCGTCCGGGCTCAGATCGAAATCAGCCCGGACGACCCGGCGCGACTCATCTTCCACCCCTCAACTGTAGTGAGCGGGTGTGACATTTCAGGTGCTGGTCAGTACCAGTCCGTGCTCACGGTCCGCGCGGCCGCGAGCACAAGAATGCCGACGACCGCGATCGCGACGCCGACCCAGAGCAGCCACCAGGTCGGATGCGGAACGAACGCGACGCCGCCGACGATGGAACCCACGATAACGATCGAGGTACCGACCCAGGAGATCGGACGCCCCGGGTTGTGCTCAAGGTGCGCGGGGCCGGCGCCGTGAGCCGGGCTCACAGCCGCGGCGGCGGCACCCCCGCTCGTCTCCACGGTGCCTGTTGCCTGGTCGGCCACGACTCCTCCTCCATCAGCAAAGCTTGCTCAGCCGAGGTTGCCTAGAAAAATACTCCATCATTATCGGGCAGGCCTCGTCGGCTCGTGATCGGGGGGTATGTAAATTGTGCCGACCTGCCTTCGAGCGTGGACTCGGCAACGTGACACGGTCTCGCCTACCATGACTTGCGAGGCGTGTTCAGCCCAACCGATCCGCAAGGAGCACGACGAGAAGTGCCAGTCATCATAGATAGCATCCTTCGCGCGGGCGAAGGCAAGATCCTGCGCCAACTCAAGCGGATCGCCGAGCAAGTCAACTCCGTCGAAGACGACTTCACCGCAATGAGCGACGCGGAACTCCGTGCCATGACCGAAGAGTTCCGGCAGCGGTTCGCGGACGGCGAGTCGCTCGACGACCTGCTGCCCGAAGCGTTCGCCGCGGTCCGCGAGGCGGCGCGCCGTACTCTCGGCCAGCGCGCCTTCGACGTGCAGTTGATGGGGGCCGGGGCCCTGCACCTGGGAAACATCGCTGAGATGAGGACAGGTGAAGGCAAGACCCTCACCTGTGTGTTCCCGGCATACCTCAACGCCATCTCTGGCAAGGGCGTGCACGTCATCACGACCAACGATTACCTGGCCAAGTATCAGGGCGAATGGATGGGCCGGGTGCACCGTTTCCTCGGCCTTGAGGTCGGGATCATCCTGGCCGACATGCAGCCCGCGGAACGCAAGCACGCCTATGCGGCCGATGTCACGTACGGGACGAACAACGAGTTCGGCTTCGACTACCTGCGCGACAACATGGCATGGTCCCTGGAAGAGTGCGTCCAGCGCGGCCACAACTACGCGATCGTCGACGAAGTTGACTCGATCCTCGTCGACGAGGCCCGGACGCCGTTGATCATTTCCGGCCCGGCCGAGCAGAACTCGCGGTGGTACGTCGAGTTCGCCAAGATCGTGCCCCGCCTGCGCCGCGGCGAGGACGGTGAGGGCGACTACGAGGTCGACGAGAAGAAGAAGACCGTCGGCATCCTCGAGGCCGGGGTGGAGAAGGTCGAGGACTATCTCGGCATCGACAACCTGTATGACCCGTCCAACACGCCGCTGGTCAGCTTCCTGAACAACGCCATCAAGGCTAAGGAACTGTACAAGCGGGACAAGGACTACGTCGTGATGAACGGCGAGGTCCTCATCGTCGACGAGTTCACCGGCCGCATCCTGCACGGCCGCCGGTACAACGAGGGCATGCACCAGGCCATCGAGGCCAAGGAAGGCGTGCAGATCAAGGACGAGAACCAGACGCTCGCCACGATCACCCTCCAGAACTACTTCCGCATGTACGACAAGCTTGCCGGCATGACCGGTACGGCCATGACCGAGGCCAACGAGTTCTTCCAGATCTATAAGCTCGGCGTGGTCCCGATTCCGACCAACAAGCCGATGATCCGTGCGGACGAGACCGACGTCATCTTCCAGACCGCGCAGGCCAAGTTCGAGGCCGTCGTCGAGGACATCGTGGAACGGCACGCCGCGGGGCAGCCGATGCTGGTGGGCACGACGAGCGTCGAGAAGTCCGAGATCCTCTCGGTCATGCTCAAGCGGCGCGGCGTCGCCCACCACGTGCTGAACGCCAAGTACCACGAGCAAGAGGCGGCGATCGTCGCCCAGGGCGGTCGCCTCGGGGCGGTCACGGTGGCGACCAACATGGCCGGGCGCGGTACCGACATCATGCTGGGCGGAAACCCCGAGTTCATCGCCGACGCGGAACTGCACCAACGCGGGCTGTCCCCGTCCGAGACGCCGGAGGACTACGAGGCCGCCTGGCCGGAGGCGGTGACCAAGGCCAAGGCCGCGGTCGCCGCCGAGCACGAGCAGGTAGTCGCCGCGGGCGGCCTCTACGTGCTCGGCACCGAGCGGCACGAGTCCCGCCGTATCGACAACCAGTTGCGCGGTCGTTCTGGCCGTCAGGGCGACCCCGGTCTGTCGCGGTTCTACCTGTCGCTGGAAGACGACCTGATGCGGATGTTCAACTCCGAACGGGTCGCGGCGATCATGGACCGGCTGAACATTCCCGCCGACGTGCCGGTGGAGAACAAGGTCGTGTCCCGGGCGATCAGGTCCGCGCAGACCCAGGTCGAGTCGCAGAACTTCGAGATCCGCAAGGACGTCCTCAAGTACGACGACGTGCTCAACCGGCAGCGCCAGGTGATCTACGGCGAACGGCACAGGGTGCTCGAGGGCGCCGACCTGCACGAGCAGATCCGCGAGATGATCGACGAAGTCATCGCGTCCTACGCGACCGGCGCCACCAGTGACGGGTACCCGGAAGACTGGGACCTGGACAAGCTGTGGCGGGCGTTCAAGCAGCTCTGCCCGATCAGGATCACCCCCGACGAGGTGATCGAGGAGGCCGGCGGGGACAAGTCCGGTCTCACGGCCGACCTGCTGACCGAGATGGTGCTGGAGGATGCCCAGACCGCCTACGACCGGCGCGAGGAAGAACTCAGCCCCGAGGTCATGCGGGAACTTGAGCGCCGCGTGGTGCTCTCCGTGCTCGACCGCAAGTGGCGCGAGCACCTGTACGAGATGGACTACCTCCGTGAGGGCATCGGCCTGCGGGCGATGGCGCAGCGCGACCCGCTGGTCGAGTACCAGCGGGAGGGCTACGACATGTTCAACGCGATGATGGACGGAATCAAGGAGGAGTCGGTCGGCAACCTCTTCAACCTGCAGGTGGAGGTTCAGGAGAACCCCATCGTGGAAGAGGCCCAGGACGCGATCCCCGGCATGCTGTTCGGGACGCAGGCATCGCAAGCGCCATCGCAGCCGCCCGCGGCGGCGGCGGCGCCACCCCAGGTCGGAGTGCCGCCGCAGGCCGTCGCGCCGGGTACGTTCGGTGCGGCGGGCGCTGGCAGAGCCCCGGCCCCGGCGGGCGGCGCGGCGCCTGGTGTTCCCGGCGGCGCGCCCGGTGCTGGCCGGCGCCGCCGTCCGGCACCCACGCCGCCGGACGGCGTGCCTGAGCCGTCGGCGCCGCCTGCGGCGTTCGGCGGAGGCGAGCGACGGGGCAGGCACGCGGCGGACGGCGGCGGGCACGCGGCGGACAGTCGTGGGCACGCGGCGGACGGCCGTGGCCACGCGACAGCGGCCGGGCGCGGTCAGGCCGCCGCGCGCAGCGGCGTTTCGCGTAGCTCCGGCGCGCACCGCGCTGACAGCGCTCCCGAGACCGGGATGGCGGAGGATTCCGCCCCCGCCGGTGCCGCGATGCCGTCCGGACTGGAACCCCGTCGGCCGAAGAACCTCCAGTACTCGGCTCCGTCCGAAGACGGTGGCGTCGAGCACCACGGCGACACCGCGACGGACGCGTTCGCGGGTGTGGGCAGGAACGACATATGCCCCTGCGGATCCGGCAAGAAGTTCAAGCGCTGCCACGGAGACCGCCGCAACGCCTCCTGATATCCGGCCCAGCCTTCCCGCCGAATGCGCTATGCCGCCTCTATGTCGGTGCACATCCACCGGTCGGGCTGGCCGGCCAGCGTGGTCCGTTCCAGGCGCAAGGCGAGCGCTCTCGTCCGCGTCCCGCTGCCGACGATGACGCTCATCTCGACGACCGCGGCGGACGGCTGGCTGGCCAGCACGCGCACCACGCGGGGTCGCTGGCCGGAGTTGAAAGCGGGCGTCAGGCGGCGCAGGTGAAATCGCGCGCGCCGCGTGAGCCAGGGCATGATCTGCCCCGCGGGACGGGACCCGGATAGCACCTCGGTGAGCAGTCGCGCGAACCGCGGCGGCCAGTCGCCGAGTCCACCCGCTCCGCTGGCCGTGACCATGTCGGTCCGCGGAGCCGGCATTCGCGGAGGGGGCGGCACGCGCAGCGCGTCATGGCCGGCGCTGCGCGGCGCCCGGTGCGGAAGTTCACCACTGAGAACTTCGCCATCGAAAGGCGGGGCGGCGTCCGGAACCTTAAAGAGCCGCACCGGCGGGAAATCGTCGAATATCGGAGCGGAGTTCGATTCGGCGGGCAGGAGAGTGTCGCGGGAAAGCAATATCGGCAATGCTTTCATGGCCATCCTCAGAGACGTGATCCGGCAACTGATTGCGTATCCGTTGTACAAGTGGCCACTGACATTCTGTCCGCTCCTGCGGCGCATGCGCGTGATCGCGAAAATTATTTGTCGCATAGGCATGAAAAGCCTTCACGCAGGCAGCTCCGCCCCGCGAGACACGGGACGGGGCTGCCATGTCGCGCCCGATAAACGAGGCGCAGCACGTGTTGGCGGGGGCTGGACGGGGGAAACGGGCGTTAGCCGCCGTTGACGGTGGAGTTGAATTCCGTCGTCATGTAATTCGACATCGCGACGTCGCCGGGGATGAGGCCTGACTTGTAGAACTGGGTCACCAGGTTCTGTTCCGAGGCCGTTACCGCCGACGTGATCGGTACCGGGATGGTGGTGTCCACCGCGGCGGCCTGGTCCGTGATGCTGGTCGGCAGGCCGGCGGCCGCGCTCCACGCGGCACCCCACAGGTCAACGTGCTTAGACGTCCAGGTATAAGCCTTGTCGAGCGTCTCCAGGTATATCTTGATCGCCGCGGCCTTCTGCGGGTTGGCCACCGCGGACTTGGACGCGACCTCGAAGGAGTACGGGCTGCCGTACTGCGTGCCCACCGCCAGGACTTTGGCGCCGTCCTGGTCGACGACCTGCTGGACGTACGGCGGCCAGGTGTCCCACGCGTCCACCGCGCCGGAAGTGAACGCGGAGAGCGCCTCCGCGGGCTGCAGGTTTACCAGGTTCACCTGCTTCGTGGTCAGCCCGGCCTTGTTGAGCACGGTCAGCAGGTCGTAGTTGCCCGAACTGCCCGACCCGTAGGCGATCCTCTTGCCCGCGAGCTGGGTTATCGAGGTGATCGGCGAGTCCTTCGGGACGACGAGGGCGTCCTGGTCCCCGGTGGGAGTCTCGCGCGCGCCGACGATCTCGACCGCCTCGCCGCCGGAAGCGGCGAAGACAGGCGGGGCGTCGCCGACGCCCCCGATGTCGACGGACCCGGACGCCATCGCCTCGAGCATTGGCGGGCCGGAGGAGAAGTCCGACCAGTTCACGTGGAAGGGCAGTGTCTTGAGCAGTCCCGCGGCCTGCAGTACGGCCTCGGCGCCGGTGCCCTTCTGGTCGCCGACGTTCAGTGTCACACCGGACAGACTCGCCAAAGACGACGAGGCAGACGATGACGAGGCAGACGACGAGGAAGAAGGGGGCGACGAGGAAGACGACGAGCAGCCGGCTACGGCCAGCCCGGCCATGGCGATGGCGGTCGCGGCCATAAGCGCAGGTCGATGGATCATAAATAACCTCAATTTCGAATGGGGTGGCCAGGGAACGAGCCAGGGAACGGGCCAGGGAACGAGAAGGTCAGGTGCCAGCAGCGGCGGGGACGCCGAGTTCGGCGAGCAGTCGTACCCGCAAGGCGACCTGCGACGGGTGATCCCGGTCGCGCGGCCGCGGCAACTCGATGGCAGCGGAGTGCGCGATGCGCCCGTCGCCGAGGACCAGCACCCGGTCGGCGAGCGCCAGTGCCTCGTCGACATCGTGCGTGACCAGCAGCACGGCCGGCTTGTGGCGCTCCCACAGCGACAGCACCAGCCGGTGCATGCTGATCCTGGTCAGCGCGTCGAGCGCGCTGAACGGCTCGTCGAGCAGGAGCAGCGACGGCCGCCGGACGAGCGCGCGCGCCAGCGACGCCCGCTGCGCCTCCCCGCCGGACAGCGTCAGCGGCCACGCGGCGGCGCGCTCCGCGAGCCCGACTTCTTCCAGCGCGGCGCGGGCCACGGTCTCCGCCCCTGCCGCGCGCAGCCCTAGGCGCACGTTGTCGAGGACCTTCTTCCACGGAACGAGCCTTGGTTCCTGGAACGCGACCGCGACCTGTCCGCCGACGGTGAGCGTCCCGGTCACGTCTTCGTCCAGGCCCGCCAGAGCCCGGAGCAGGGTGGACTTTCCCGAGCCGCTCCGGCCGATCATCGCGACGAATTCGCCTGGCGCGATGTCCAGGTCCAGGCTGTCGAGCACGGCCCGATCGCCGAACCGGCGCGTGAGCCCGCGGGCTGTGGCCACGCCGCCGGCCCGTGTTTCCTGGAGATGCCGCGTTTCCTGGAGATGCCGCGTTTCCTGGCGATCTCGTGTTTCCCGGAGAACTTGGGTTACTGGGTGAATTCGCCGCGCCATGCCAGGGCCTTCCGTTCGGTGGTCCGTACGATCCAGTCGGCGAGCAGCCCGAGGATGGCGTACACGATCAGCGCGACCATGATGATGCTGTTCTGCAGGAAGCTCTCGGCCTGGTTGATCATGAAGCCGAGGCCCGCGTTGGCGTTGATCTGCTCACCGACGACCAGTGCGAGCAATGAGCCGACAACGGACAGGCGCAGGCCGGTGAACACTCCGGGCAGTGAGCCCGGCAGTGCGATGTGCCTGACCAGTTCCCAGCGGGACAGGCCGAGGATCCGGCCCAGTTCGCCCAGTTTCGGGTCGACGCTCCGGATGCCGGCGAACGTGTTGATGTACATGGGGAAGAAGGCCCCGAGGAGGACGATCAGGTCCTTCGGCAGTTCGCCGATCCCGAACCACACGATGAACAGCGGCAGGATCCCCAGCAGCGGGATCGACCTGAGGACCTGGACGATCGGGTCGAAACAGACTTCCGCGACGCGGCTGAGGCCCGTGAGGGTCGCGAGCAGCACCGCGATGACGATGCCGATCGAGAAACCGATCCCCCAGCGTTCCCCCGAGACGAGCAGCGAGTACTGCAGCGTCCCGTAGGCCGGGTTGTTGGTCGTGATCAGCGTGTACGCGGTATGCACGATCGAGACGGGGGACACCAGCTTGCTCGGCGGCAGGACTCCCGTGGCGCTCAGCAGTTGCCAGAGGCCCACAAGGAGAACCGGGCTGACGAGCCGCATCCAGTTCCGCGTCGTGAAAGCGCGCCGGGTCGCGCCCGGAACGGGGGATGATCGCGCGGCGGGCGACGCTGCCCGTGCCAGTGCCGCGGTGGCGGCCGCGTGCGGGCCAGGAGCGGCGAACATTGTCGGCGGGGGCGGCGGACTGCCCGCGGCGGCGGGCGTAGCACCTGAGTGCTGGTGTGCGGTCACGGCAACCTCGTTCTGCTCAACTGCTTACCGGGGTTCATTCTTGAACCTAATATCCATAATGTCAATAGAAATAGTAGGTAATCTCGTCAGGGGACGCGAGCCGCGGCCTAAATCAGGGGGAGCGATCCGCCGCTTAAAATCGAACCGTGCTGAACGCCGTCATCACGGACTGGGGTGGAGTCCTCACCGAGCCCATCCGGGACATCATCCGGGCCTGGATCGAGGCCGAGAAGATCGACCGGGACGTCTATACGACGGTGATGCGCCCCTGGCTGTCTGGCGCGTACCAGGACGACGGTGAGGCAGGCGTCAACCCGGTGCACCGTCTCGAGCGCGGTGAGTGCACGGCAACCGAGTTCGAGGACATCCTCGCTGCACGGCTCGTCAGGACCGACGGCGCCGCGGTGGTGCCGGACGGACTGCTGAACCGGATGCTGTCCGCGAGCGAGATCAAGGTCCCGGCGATGTATGACCTGATCCGCTCCCTCCGCGCCAAGGGCCTGCGCACCGGCCTGCTGTCCAATTCCTGGGGCACCGACGGCTACCCGCGCGATGACTTCGCCGCGCTGTTCGACGCCGTCGTGATCTCCGCCGAGGTGGGCATGCGCAAGCCCGAGCCGCGCATCTTCCGGCACGTCGCCGAACTACTCGGCCTGGTCCCCGCGGAATGCGTCTTCATCGACGACGCCGCGGCCAACGTCGACGCGGCGATAGCGTGCGGCATGACAGGTATCTGGCACACGCACCCGGCGGACACGGCGGCAAGGCTGACGCAACTGTTTGCCGATCGCTAGTCTTTTGCGCGTGAGCGCGGCCCAGCCCAAGGCG
The DNA here is from genome assembly GCA_035948445.1 of Trebonia sp. Lineage (GTDB taxonomy): Bacteria > Actinomycetota > Actinomycetes > Streptosporangiales > Streptosporangiaceae > Trebonia. The sequence continues at coordinate 103,005 of DASZJE010000078.1, forward strand.
GATAAGCGTTATCCGCTGCCTGCCACCCCTGGTCGTTCGGCGAACATGAAGGCCAACCGGCGCACGGACACCAAGCCCGAACTGGCGCTGCGCGGCGCGCTGCACGCCCTGGGTTACCGGTACCGGAAGGACTACCGGCTGGACCTGCCGCTGCGCCGGGTCCGCCCGGACATCGCCTTCACGTCGCGGAAGGTCGCGGTGTTCGTCGACGGGTGCTTCTGGCACGCCTGTCCGGAGCATGGCTCGGCGCCCAAGAGCAACGAGTGGTACTGGTCGCCCAAGCTGGCGAAGAACGTCGAGCGGGACCGTGCCGTCGACGCCGCGCTGGAGGGAGCCGGGTGGACAGTGGTGCGGTTGTGGGAGCATGTGTCCGTCGATGACGCCGTGGCCGCCGTCGTGGCCGCCGTGGGCGAGCCGAGATCGCTACGATAACCCAATGCGGGTCTACCTGCCCACCACGCTTTCGTCGCTGCCCGACGTGCTCGCCAAGGGCGATCTCGTCCCGCCTCTGCACGCGTTCGGCGTCACGCCGGCGCTGCGCGAGGCCTACGCCAGCGGCGACGAGGAAGAACTCGAATATGTCGCCATGCTGGCCGCGGCCAGGGAATCGCTGCGACTGCTCGCGCGGTCGCCTTCCGCGCCGCGGCGTCGGGTCGTGCTCGCCGCTGATGTTCCGGACCTGGACGTGACCTGGATCGCCTACGACGACGACCCGGCCGCCCTGGTCATCGGCGCCGTGGTGCCGCTGTCCGCGGTGGCGTCCGGCCACATCGACGACCCCGCCGCCGCGGAGGATGTCGCGTCGGCGGCGCTCGCGTCGGCCGCGGCGGACGCCGGGGACGAAGACGCCCAGTTCACGGTCGACGGTGCGGAAGGCCACGAGCTTGGCTGGTATGCGACCCAGGAGCTTGCCGATCTCGGTTGGCCCTAGAGAGCTACAGTGCATCTATGGATGCCGTGAGCAGGGTGCCCGCGCCGTACAACGAGCCAGTGCGCCAGTATCAGCCGGGCACTGCCGATCGCGCCGCCCTCGAAGCCAAGGTCAAGGAACTCGCCGGGGAACGCGCCGAGCTGACGATGACGATCGGCGGCCGGCGTGTTTTCGGTGGCGGCGAGCGGGTGGAAGTGGTGCAGCCGCACAACTTCCGGCGTGTGCTGGGCGAATTCGGCAACGCTACGGACTCCGATGTTTCCGCGGCCATCGCCGCGGCGGGCGCCGCGGCCGCCGCCTGGCGTCGCTTGTCGTTCGAGGACAGGGCCGCCGTCTTCCTGCGCGCCGCCGACCTGCTCGCGGGCCCGTGGCGTTCGACCGTGAACGCGGCCACGATCCTCGGCCAGTCCAAGTCGCCGTTCCAGGCGGAGATCGACGCCGCGTGCGAGCTGATCGACTTCTGGCGCTACAACGTGGCGTATGCCCGGCAACTGCTCTCGGAGCAGCCTGAGTCGGCGCCCGGGCAGTGGAACCGGATGGAGTACCGGCCGCTCGAAGGCTTCGTGCTTGCGATCACACCGTTCAACTTCACGTCGATCGCGGGGAACCTGCCGACCGCGCCCGCGCTGCTCGGCAACGTCGTGGTGTGGAAGCCGTCGCCGACGCAGCAGCTTGCGGCTTTTTACCTCATGCGGCTGCTGGAGGCCGCCGGCCTGCCGCCTGGCGTGATCAACATGGTGACCGGGGACGGGACGGCGGTGTCCTCGGTGGCGCTGTCCCACCCGGCCCTGGCAGGAATCCACTTCACCGGGTCGACGGCGACCTTCAAGCACTTGTGGCGAACCGTCGGCGCCAACATCTCGGCATTTCGGGATTATCCCCGCCTTGTGGGGGAGACGGGCGGGAAGGACTTCGTCGTCGTCCACCCGTCGGCTTCACCTGACTCGATCGTGACGACCCTCGTGCGCGGCGCCTTCGAGTACCAGGGGCAGAAGTGCTCCGCCGCCTCGCGCGCCTACATCCCGCGCTCGCTGTGGGAGTCGTCGGTGCGCGACGAACTGGCCGCGGTGACTTCCTCGCTCTCGTTCGGGGACGTCTCGGAGGACATGTCGCTGTTCGGCGGCGCCGTGATCGACTCGCGGGCGGTGGCCAAGCACCGGGACGGTTTCGACCGGGCCCGGACGCGGCCCTCGGTCGAGTTCCTTTGCGGCGGCACGATTTCCGACTCCGAGGGGTACTTCGTCGCGCCGACCGTGCTGGTGTGCGACGACCCGGCGGACGAGGTGTTCACCACCGAGTACTTCGGGCCGATCCTCGCGGTGCACGTGTACGAGGACTCGGCGTTCTCCGACGTCGTGGCGCAGGCCGCGGATGTCGCGCCGTATGCGCTGACCGGGGCCATCCTGGCTACCGACAGGGAAGCGATCGCCTTTGCCGCCGAGCGGCTGCGCTACTCGGCGGGCAACTTCTACATCAACGACAAGCCGACCGGCGCGGTCGTGGGGCAGCAGCCGTTCGGCGGCGCCCGTGCCTCCGGCACCGACGACAAGGCCGGCTCGGTCTTCAACCTGATCCGCTGGGTCTCCGCCCGTGCGATCAAGGAGACCTTCGTCCCGCCGACCGACTACCGCTACCCGCACATGGGCTGACCCCCGGCACCTGCGCTGCCTCCGGCACCTGCGCTGCCTCCGGCACCTGCGCTGATTCGTATTGGCTCGTTGGCGCAACCGCCCCGACTAGATTGGGTCGGTTGTGCCAACGACCCAGCTCGATCCGCCGACGGCCCGGCTCGACGCGCCACGTCCCGGCTCGACGCGCCAACGACCCGGTTCGTCCCGGTGCCCGGTCGGCCTGAACTACGCTCTAAAGCGAAGGTCCTCCCGGAATGGCGGGGCGACCCGTGAGGGTGGAGGCGCGCGATTCACTGTCTGGTGCTGTGGAACATCGACCTGACCCTGGTCGACGTGGCGAAGGTGATCCGGCCCGCGTATGCGGAGGCGTTCCGCAAGGTCACAGGTCGCCCGTTGGTGCAACTGCCGCAGATGCCCGGCCGCAGCGAACCGGAGATCTTCTTCGACGCGCTCGCCCGCAACGGGATCAGCCTGCAGGACGGAGGCGAGGCCGAGCGCATGGTCGCCCCCTTCGCGGCCGAACTGGCCACCGCGATCGCGGCTCGCCGCGACCTGATCGCGAAGGAGGGCTACCTGCTGCCCGGTGCCGCCGAGTCGCTGGCGGCGCTCGCGAAGACGGACGGCATCGTCCAGTCCCTTCTTACCGGATCCAGCAGGCCGAACGCGGCGGTCAAGCTGCGCGCCTTCCGCCTCGACCGGTACGTGGATTTCGCTATCGGCGGGTTCGGGGGTTCGGACCCGTACCCGAAGGCCGGGTTGCTAGAGGTCGCGCGGCAGCGTGCCGAGGAGAAGTACCGGGAACGCTTCGCCGGCGAGGCCACCGTCTACATAGCCGACTCCCCGCGCGATATGGAGGCGGCGACGATCGCCGGAACCCGGTCGATAGGAGTCGCCAGCGGTCGCGCGAGCACCGCCGAACTCCGGGCTTCGGGTGCGGACGCGGTCCTGCCCGACCTCACCGACCCCGCTGCCCTCCTCAGCCTCATCGAGACCCTGATTAACGCCGTGGACCTACCTCAGGCGGACAATCGATAGTGACATGCGCCATGTGGCCGATGGCCTGGCCGCATTGCGCGAGGCCGACGAGTGGAACGATGCTGGTGACATGGCAGGCAACGACGCTGAGGCCGCGCTCGCGGCGCAGGGGTACGGTGCGACCCTGTGGACGCCCGATGAGAAGACGATCGCCAACGCCCGTATCACCCATTATGCCCGCTGGCTGGCCGACCGCGGTGTGATAACAGCAACAGACGGCGTAACAGACGGCGTAACAGACGGCGTAACAGACGGTGTCACAAGCGGTGCGATAACAGCAACAAAAGGGGAGTACGCGCCGCTGTGGCAGTGGTCGGTGGAACACCCCGGTGAGTTCTGGGACTCCGTCTGGCAGTACTTCCGCGTGCTGGGGGATCGCGGTGACGGCCCGGCGCTGGCCGATGCCGTGATGCCAGGTGCCCGCTGGTTTCCCGGTGCGACCCTCAACTACGCGCGAAACGCTCTCCGGGCCGCGCGCACTGACCCCGAACGCCTGGCGATCGTCCCGCACGCCGAACGGGGCCGTGGCGAGTCCCTCACCTATGCCCGGCTCGAAGCGGAGGTGACGCGCGTCGCCGCCGGGCTGAGGGCTCTCGGCGTGACAAAGGGCGACCGGGTCGTCGCCGTGGCGCCGAATGTCAGCCAGACCGTCGTCGCGCTCCTCGCCACCGCGAGCATCGGTGCGATCTGGTCGTCGTGCTCGCCGGATTTCGGGGCCCGCAGCGTGGTCGACCGGTTCGCGCAGATCGACCCGAAGGTGCTCATCGCGACGACCGGCTATGAGTACAACGGCAAGACCTTCGACCGCCCCGGCACGGTGGAGGAGGTCGTTGCCGGGTTGCCGAGCCTGCGGGCGGTAGTCCTGGTAACCGGCGGCAAACAGCCGAAGCTCGGCGTCTCAGGCCCGCGGGTGCGCACCTGGGACGAACTGGGCGGCGATCCGGAGAGCCAGGAAACCCTCGACTTCGAGCCCGTCCCGTTCGACCATCCCTTGTGGGTTGTGTACTCCAGCGGCACCACGGGCCTGCCCAAGCCCATCGTCCACGGTCACGGCGGCATCGTCCTCGAGCACTTGAAGGCGCTGTCCCTGCACATGGACATCCGTCCCGGCGACAGGTTCGCGTGGTACACGACGACCGGCTGGATGATGTGGAACTTCCTCGTCGGCGGCCTCCTGGCCGGCGCGACTATCGTCCTCTACGACGGCAGCGCCACGTTCCCGGAGACGGGCCGGCTGTGGCGGATAGCCGAAGAAGAGGCACTCACCTACCTCGGCGTCGGCGCCCCGTACCTGATGGCGTGCCGCAAGGCCGGCCTGCGGCCGGGCCGGAACCAGAACCTCGAATCCCTCAGGGCCATCGGTTCCACCGGCTCGCCGCTCCCGCCCGAGGGATTCGAGTGGGTCTACCAGGCCGTCGGCGAGAACCTGCAGCTCGGCTCGTTCTCCGGCGGCACCGACGTGTGCACCGGCTTCGTCGGCCCGAACCCGCTGCTGCCGGTGCGGACCGGGATCATCGCCGGACGGTGCCTCGGCGCGGACGTGAAGGCCTTCGATGAAAACGGGGCGGAGGTAACCGGCCGGGTAGGCGAACTGGTGATCACCACGCCGATGCCTTCCATGCCCGTCGGCTTCTGGAACGACGAAGGCGGCAGCAGGTACAAAGACAGTTATTTCGCCGACTTCCCCGGCGTGTGGCGGCACGGCGACTGGATCGAGATCCTGCCCGACGGCGGCTGCGTGATCTTCGGACGGTCTGACGCGACGCTCAACCGCGGCGGCGTCCGCATGGGGACCAGCGAGTTCTACCGGATAGTGGAGTCCTTCCCGCAAGTCGCCGACAGCCTCGTCATCGACACCGGCCGCCTCGGCCAGGAGGGAAGGCTGGTACTTTTCGTGACGCTCGTCATGCCGCCGGACAAGCAGGCGGGAGCCGGCACGGAATCCGCGCAGCAGGTCGCGGACGACAGTAATGTGGAAGAGGAGCTCGCGCGACAGATGCGCGCAGCGCTCCGAACGCAGCTATCCCCTCGGCACGTACCCGACGAGATCGTCTGGGTGCCAGGGATCCCGCGGACACTGTCGGGGAAGAAGCTGGAGATCCCGGTACGCAAAATTCTGCTCGGCACGCCCGTGGCGGACGCCGCTGACCCCAGCGCCCTCGCCAACCCGGAGGTGCTCAGGTTTTACGTCCCCAAGGACTAACACAACGCAAGGGGTCGCCGCAACGGCGCGGCGCCGCTGCATCTCCGTGCCCACGACGATGTGGGCACGGCACCACGAATGGAGTCTCAGGAAATGCCGGAACGCACGGACGAGGCCGGGCAAGCCGCCTCGGACGAGGCCGGGGAAACCGTCTCGGACGAGGCCAGGAACACGACTCTCGCGCAAGCCGCCGAACTGTGGCCGCAGATGGCGCAGCAGCCCAGCGCGGACTCAGGCGGAGGGGCGCCGCCGCCGGGCGGATCCGGCTTCCTGGACGCTTATTACCACTTCGTCGCGCCCGAGGACCTCGTCGCGGCCGGGCCGAGCCGTGTCGCCGGCACCGCCGCACGGCACGCCGCGCTGGGCGCGATCCGCCCGCAAGGCCGCGCGGTCGTTCAGGTGGGCGACGGCGGCGACGCCTCGCTCTCCGGTGCCACCACCGTGGTCGACATCGTCACCGACGACATGCCGTACCTGGTGGACTCGCTGACGATGGAGCTCAACAGGCATAGGGCGGACGTCCGGCTGATCGTCCACCCGCTGCTCACCGTGCACCGCGACGTGACCGGCGTGGCCCGCGGCGCGATCCTCCCGCGCGGGATCGAAAGCAACGACGAAGACGGCGGCGTCCGGGAGTCCTGGATCCACCTCGAGCTCAGCCACGTCGCCGACCAGCGGGCTCTCGCCCGGGACCTTCGCCGCGTGCTCGACGACGTACGCGTCGCCAACGAGGACCAGCGCCGCATGCGCTCCGCTGCCCGCGACCTGGTCACCGCGCTCGCCGACGCCGACAGCCCGAAGGAGACCGAGACCAGCGAGCTGCTCGCCTGGATGTCGGCCGGCCACTTCACGTTCCTCGGCTACCGGGAGTACGAGTTCAGCAACGCCCCGGACGGCCAGGGGGCCGAAGCGGGGTCGTCTCCCGCAGGGCGCGGGCGCCTCAAGCCCGTGGCAGGCAGCGGCCTCGGGATCCTGCGTCACGACGTGCCGGGCGACGAACAGCGGCTCCTGCCCCAAGGCGGGGAAAGGCCCAGGCTGCTCGGTCTCGCCAAGTCCGGCACCAAGTCCACCGTGTACCGCCCGAGCTACCTCGACTACGTCGGCGTCCGCAAGTTCGACCCGGAGACAGGGGAGGTCACCGGCGAGTACCGGTTCCTCGGCCTGTACACGCAGGCCGCCTACACCGAGTCGATCACCCGCATCCCGGTGCTGCGCCGCAAGCTCGACGATGTCCTGGCGAGGGCCGAGTTGCCCGCGGACAGCTACGACGGCAAGCAGCTCGTCGAGATCCTCGAGGGCTACCCGCGCGAGGAGCTGTTCGAGATCAGCCCCGAGCAGCTGACCCCGATCGCGCTCGCCGTGCTCCGCCTCGGCGAGCGCAAGCAGGTGCGGGTGTTCCTGCGGCCGGACGTATACGGTCGTTACATGTCGTGCCTGGTCTACCTTCCGCGTGACCGGTACACCACGGAGGTACGGCTGCGCGCGCAGGAGATCTTGCGCCAGGCGCTGCACGGCGCCTCGGTCGACTACAGCGCGATGGTCGGCAATTCGGCGCTCGCCCGGCTGCACGTCGTGGTGCACGCGACGCCCGGCGTCCCGATGTCGCACCCGGACGAGGCCGCGCTCCAGGCCGAGATCGCGGCCGCCGTGCGCTCATGGGATGAGGATCTCGCCGCGGAAGCCGAGCGCCAGCTTGGTCCCGAGCGCGCCGTCCGCCTGCTGACCGAGTGCGTGCCCGGCATCCCGGAATCGTATAAGTCGGACAAATCACCGCAGGCGGCGGTTACCGACCTCACCGAGATCCTCGGTCTGCGCGATTCCGCGGCGCCGTTCGGGCTGAAGCTCTTCATTCAGCGGAACGATCCCTGGCGCCTGTTCATCTACCGCACCGAGTCGCCGATCACCTTGTCGGCCGTCCTCCCTCAGCTTCAGCACATGGGGCTCGAGGTAGTAGACGAGCACCCCCACGAGTTCTCGGGTTTCTGGGTCTACTGGTTCGGCCTGCACCCGAGGAGCGAGCCGATCGACCCGGAGCTCGCGCAGACCAACTTCGAGGACGCCTTCACCGCGCTGTGGCACGGCCGATGCGAGGACGATGGCTTCAACGCCCTGGTCCTCGGCGCGTGCCTCACCTGGCGGCAGATCGTGGTGCTGCGCGCGTACTCGCGTTACCTGCGGCAGATCGGGGTGCGGTTCAGCCAGGACTACATCCAGCGGGTGCTGTGCGCCAACCCGTCGATCACCCGGTTGCTCGTCCGGCTGTTCGAGTCCCGGTTCGACCCGGGCAAGCGCGTCGGCGCGGACGAGCGCGACGAGGCGATCGTGGAAGAACTGCGCGGGGAACTGGACGAGGTCACCAGCCTGGACCACGACCGCATCCTGCGCTCCTACTTGTCCCTCATCGAGGCCACGCTCCGCACGAACTACTTCCAGGACGGCGACGCGTCCTACCTGACGTTCAAGCTCGCGACCGGGCTGGTGGCGGAGGCGCCGCTGCCGCGGCCGAAGTTCGAGATCTTCGTGTACTCGCCGCGGTTCGAGGCGGTGCACCTGCGGTTCGGCAGCGTCGCCCGCGGGGGGCTGCGCTGGTCCGAACGCCCCGAGGACTTCCGCACCGAGATCCTCGGCCTGGTCAAGGCGCAAGAGGTGAAGAACGCCGTCATCGTGCCGTCCGGCGCGAAGGGCGGATTCGTGTGCAAGCGACTGCCAGACCCCGCGGCCCGCGAGGCGTACCTGGCCGAGGTCCTCGCTTGCTACCGCGCGTTCATCAGCGCCATGCTGGACATTACCGACAACCTCGACGGCGACCGTTTGCTGCCGCCGCGCGGCGTCGTCAGGCTCGACGGCTACGACCCCTATCTGGTCGTCGCCGCGGACAAGGGCACCGCGACGTTCTCCGACGTCGCCAACGAGATCGCGCAGCGGTACGGCTTCTGGCTCGGTGACGCGTTCGCGTCCGGCGGGTCCGAGGGCTACGACCACAAGAAGATGGGCATCACCGCCCGCGGCGCCTGGGAGTCGGTCCGCTGGCACTTCGCCACGCTCGGGCTGAACCCGGACACCGACGACTTCACGGTCGCCGGGATCGGCGACATGTCGGGCGACGTGTTCGGCAACGGGATGCTGCTGTCGCGGCACATCAAGCTGGTCGCCGCGTTCGACCACCGGCACGTGTTCGTGGATCCCGACCCGGACCCGGCGGTGAGCTTCACCGAGCGGCAGCGGCTCTTCGGCCTGACGCGCTCGTCGTGGGACGACTACGACCGGTCGCTGATCTCCGCCGGCGGCGGGATCTGGCCCCGGTCCGCGAAATCCGTCCCGATCTCCCAGCAGGCCCGCGCCGCGCTGGGCATCGCCGACGACGTGGTCGCCCTCTCGCCGGACGAGTTGATCAACGCCGCCCTGAAGGCGCCGGTCGACCTGCTCTGGAACGGCGGAATCGGCACCTACGTCAAGGCCAGCGCGGAGGTGCACGCCGACGCGGGTGACAGGTCCAACGACGCGGTGCGGGTCGACGCACCGCAACTGCGGGCGCGGGTCGTCGCCGAAGGCGGCAACCTCGGACTCACCCAGGCGGCCCGCGTCGAGTACGCGCTCGGCGGCGGCCTGGTCAACACCGACTTCATCGACAACTCCGCGGGCGTGGACACCTCCGACCACGAGGTGAACATCAAGATCCTCTTGTCTGTCCGGGGGGACGACCCCCCGGCGCTGCTTGCCCAGGGTGCATCCCCCGAATCCCCGGACCCGGCCGGGCGCCTGACGGAGAAAGCCGCCACCATACCGGGCGCGCCGGCGGCGACTCGGGCTGACCTGCTGCACTCGATGACCGACGAGGTCGCCGCGCACGTGCTCCGGCACAACGACGGGCAGAACATGGCCCTGGCTGTCGGCCGCCACCAGGCGCCGCGACTGCTGCACGCGCACAGCCGCTACCTGCGCAAGCTCGAGCGGGCGAACCTGGTCTCCCGGGAACAGGACGTGCTCCCGGACGACAAGGAGATCGCCGTGCGGCGCAACGCCGGCACCGGCCTCACGACGCCGGAGCTTTCGCTGCTGCTCGCGCACACCAAGATCGCCGCCGGGCAGGAGGTGCTCCTCTCCGACCTGCCCGACGACCCCGCGCTCAGCTCAGCGCTCGTCGAGTACTTCCCGGCGCCGCTGCGCGAGAAGTTCGCGGACCGGATGCCCGGCCACCCGCTGCGCCGGGAGATCATCACCACCTCGGTCGTCAACGAGATGGTGGACACCAGCGGCTCGACGTTCCTGTTCCGGCTCGGCGAGGAGACCAATGCCTCGATCCCGGACATCACGCGGGCGTGGCTGGTGGCGCGCGAGGTGTTCGGCATGCGGGAGTTCTGGCGGCAGGTCTCGGCGCTCGCCGGGGAGGTCGACATCGCTACCCGCATAGACCTCGTCCTCGAGGGACGTAAGCTCACCGAGCGGGCGAGCAGATGGCTGCTGCTGAACAGGCGGCTGCCGTTCGGGATCGAGGAGACGGTTCAGGCGTTGTGCGAGGGAGTCACCACTGTCCGTTCGGGGATACCTAAACTCCTCGCCGGCCGAGACCTGCAGGGTTTCGAGGAGCGGCGGGAGAGTTTCGCGGCCCGCGGCGTGCCCGCGGCGCTCGCCGACGAGGCGGCGGCGATGGTGCCGTCGTATTCCGCGTTCGACATCGTGCACGGCGCCGCGCTGACCGGGCGCGGTATCGAGGAGGCCGCCGCGGTGTACTTCGCGCTCGCGGACCGGCTTCAACTCGGGCGCCTGCGTGACCTGGTCGTTGCCCTGCCGCGCGACGACAGGTGGACCTCGATGGCGCGCTCGGCGCTGCGTGACGACCTGTACGGCGCGCATGCCGCGCTGACCAGGGACGTCCTGTCGGTCGGCCAGGACGGCACGGCAGCCGAACGCGTCGCGGCGTGGGAAGCCGTGAACGCGTCGGCGGTGTACCGCGCGGCCGCCACCCTCGCCGAGATCTGGGAAAGCGATCGCTTCACCTTCACGACGCTGTCGGTCGCGGTCCGCGTGATCCGCACCCTGGTCACGGTCTGATCGGCACGGTCTGATCGCCACCGTCCACCACCGCCCGATCGGTGTTGACCGTAGTTTGGGTGGCTATAGCCACCCAAACTACGGTCAACACCGTTGTCCTACGCGGTGGGCTAGGTGTTGGCCCAGTTGGGGCCGCCGCCCATGGCGACGACTGAGATCTTCGCGCTCGCGGTGGCCGACGGCGGGTCGACGGCGGCGAACGCCAGGGCGAACTGCGTCTCGAGGCTGTACTTCGGCGACGTCGTGCTCGCCGGCAGGAGCGGGGCGAACTCCGGCGGGATGGCGATCGGCGGACCCGGCGTGTACTGGGAATCCTCGTCAGCGACGCTCGGCGTCTCGACGATGGTGTTGAGGTACATCGCGTACAGCACCAGGGCCCCGCCGTCGGCGGTGCGCAGCGCGAAGGTCGCGTAGTTGCTTCCCTCGAGCGCCCACTGGCGGACATCGCCGGACGGGGCCGCGTACCGCGCGGCCGGGTGATCTTGATACGCGTAGATCCCGGTCGTGAGCGGGCCCGCCGCCACCGCCCGCATCGCGGCGCTTGCGGGGCCGTCGTCCACGACGGCGGCCTGGAGCGGCCCGGTGACCTGCGGTTCGGCCAGCGTCGTCGAGTTGTCCAGCGGGACGGATTCCGCGTCACCGTTGGCGCTTTCGGCGAGCGTCGGAAGCGACTGCCCCGGCGCGAGCTGGACGGAACTCGCCAGCAGCCACGGGCTGCCGGGGCCGGCCTTGGAGAAGACGAGCAGGGCCTGGCCTCGCGTGCTCAGTTGCACGCCGGCGGTGCTCGCGGGCGCGGGTGCCGCGGGTGCCGTGCGGGGCACGCTGGCGACGAACCACTGCGGATAGGAGGTGAGGGCCGGCCGGTAGAAGACGGGGGTGCCGTACTGATAGGACGACAGCTTCGCGTGCGTGTAGGCGGCCGCCTCGAACTGGGCGGTCACCGTGTCGCTCTGCACACCGGTGGTCAGCGCGAGCGCGGCCTTCTTATCGCCGCCCGCCAGCGCGCTTGCCGTCGCGGACACGTAACTGTCGAAGACCTGGCGCGCCTGGGCGGCGGTCACGGCGGTGCCCGCCGAACCTCCGGCGCCAGTGACATTGGCCGCGTTCGCCCCGGCCCCCGCGGCAGGCGTACCGCCGGAAGTGCCGGATGTGCCGGATGCGCAGGCGGACACGGTCAGCGCTAGCGTCGCGAGCGCCACGCCGGACAGGAGCGTTCGGTACCTCACGTTTGGGGAGGATACCCGCCCTGGCGGGGCCGGGGGGCGAGCCGAGCCGCATGGTCCCCGTGCATGCTGACTGGCTCCCTGTATACGCTGACCGGCCCGGTCTCGCGTAGGCTTGCCCGCATGGCAGCTACCGATCCCGCCGGTGAGATCTCGGAACTGTCGTCCAAGCTCGACACCATCGAAGCCGTGCTCGACCCGGATGCGATGCGTACCGAGGCCGCGGACCTGCGTGAGCAGTCCGCGGACCCGGCGCTGTGGGAAGATCAGGCACGCGCGCAGCAGGTGACGCGGCGGCTCTCCTACCTTGAAGGGGAACTGTCGCGGCTCGGCAGCATGCGGCAGCGCCTGTCCGACACGACGACGATGTTCGAGCTCGCGGACGAGGAGACCGATCCTTCGGCACGAGAAGAAGTCCGCAACGAAGCGGTCAGTGACCTGTCTGAGCTCCGCAAGGACATCGACATCCTTGAGGTCCGCACGCTCCTGGCCGGCGAGTACGACGCCCGCGAGGCGCTGATCTCGATCAACTCCCAGGCTGGCGGCGCGGACGCGGAAGACTTCGCGGGGAACCTCCAGCGCATGTACCTGCGCTGGGCGGAACGGCACAAGTTTCCGTCCGAGGTCTTTGACGTGTCCTACGGCGAGGCGGGCATCAAGTCCACCACGTTCGCGATCAAGGCGCCGTACGCCTACGGCACGCTGCGCGGCGAGCAGGGCACGCACCGCATGGTCCGCATCTCCAAGTACGACAACCAGGGCCGTCGCCAGACGAGCTTCGCGGGCGTGGACGTCGTGCCGGTCGTGGAGCAGACCGATCACATCGACATCCCCGACGACGAGATCCGCGTGGACGTGTTCCGTTCCTCGGGTCCCGGCGGCCAGGGCGTCAACACGACCGACTCCGCCGTCCGCATCACGCACAAACCCACTGGCATCGTGGTGTCCTGCCAGAACGAGCGCAGCCAGATCCAGAACAGGGCTTCCGCGATGGCCGTGCTCCAGGCCAAGCTGCTTGAGCGGCGCCGCGAGGAGGAGGCCAGGGAACTGAACGCGCTGCGGGGCGACGGCGGCCGCGCCTGGGGCTCGCAGATCCGCAACTACGTCCTCTACCCGTACCAGATGGTGAAGGACGCGCGCACCGGTTACGAGACGTCACAGGCGGAGTCCGTCCTTGACGGCGAGATAGACGAGTTCATCGATGCTGAGATCCGCTGGATGCGGCGCGCGGAGAACGACGAATAGCCTTAACGACACTGGTACCACTGTCGTTAAGGCTTAATAGGGTTGCTCAGGACAAAGGGCGTGCGTGATTAAGACACGGCATGGGCCACGGCCACGAGCAGGCCGAACAGGAGGACGACGGCCACGGCGATGAGGATCTGCGGCGTGACGCCGGAGTGGTGATGGCGGTGCATCTGGGCGCGCGCCTCGCGGCAGACCGGGCACCGGCCCTCGATGACCAGACCCGCACAATGCGCGCAAACCAGGTGCTCACAGCTCATCTCTGCCCCTTCCGGTCATGGCGCCCGGGTGCACTTGGAGTGATCTGGAGCCTTGGCTGCCCGTTTCCCCCTAGACTGTTCCCTGGCCATCCCAGGCTACCCGTAAGTTGCCCGGGATAGTCCGAAGTACACCGCGTGAGCGCGGGGCTCGCGTCCGCGGGCCGGCCTGTCCCCCTCCGTAGAGATCGTAGTGATGGTCCCGTGATTAATTTTGACAACGTCACAAAGGTCTACCCGAACCAGAACCGCGCTTCCCTGGAGAACGTCAACCTGTCGATCGACAAGGGTGAGTTCGTCTTCCTCGTCGGCCCGTCCGGTTCGGGTAAGTCGACTTTCCTGCGGCTGGTCCTCAAGGAGGAACGGCCTTCTGAGGGCCGCATCCACGTGGCCGGCAGGGACCTGGCGCGGCTGTCCAACTGGAAGGTGCCGCACCTGCGCCGCCGTATCGGCTGCGTGTTCCAGGACTTCCGCCTGCTGCCGAACAAGAACGTGTACCAGAACGTGGCGTTCGCGCTGGAGGTCATCGGCAAGAACCGGCGGTTCATCCAGCGGGTCGTGCCCGAGGTCGTCGACCTGGTAGGCCTGGAAGGCAAGCACAACCGCATGCCGAACGAACTGTCCGGTGGCGAGCAGCAGCGTGTCGCGGTGGCCCGCGCGTTCGTCAACCGGCCGATGATCCTGCTCGCCGACGAGCCGACGGGAAACATCGACCCGGCGACCTCGATCGGCATCATGAAGGTCCTGGACCGGATCAACCGGACCGGGACGACGGTCGTCATGGCCACGCACGACGCGGCGATCGTGGACTCGATGCGCAAGCGCGTCATCGAGCTTGAGTACGGCAAGGTCGTCCGGGACCAGGTGCGCGGCATCTACGGCCAGAACTACTAGCCGGATTACCGCTTTCTTACGTTCTCCCGTACCAGACCGCACATGACAGACGAAGGATGAGATAAGGCCAGTATGTCTAGTTTCGTATTCCAGGAAATCTGGATCGGGCTGCGCCGGAACCTCACCATGACGGTCGCGCTCATCGTGGTGGTCGCCATCAGCCTTTCCCTGCTCGGTACCGGCCTGCTGTTCATCCAGCAGGTCAGCAGCACCCAGACCTACTGGCAGAGCAGGGTCCAGATCTCGGTCTACCTGTGCACCGCGGACAGCGCGAACCCGTCGTGCAAGGGGGCGGCGACCCCGGCGCAGATCGCGAGCATCAAGCAGACGCTGACCGCCATGGAACCGACGGACGTCCAGTACGTGGACTATCAGACGCAGTCGGAGGCGTACACGCTCTTCAGGAGCTACTTCGCTAACGACCCGTCGTACGTCAACACGGTCACCAAAAACGAGATGCCCTCTTCGTTCGAGGTGAAGCTGGCCAATCCCACGGCCGACTACGGCGTCGTCTCCAGCGCGGTGTCCGGCATGCAAGGCGTGGACACGGTGATCGACGAGATGACCATCCTCGACAAGTTCTACAGGCTGCTGGAGGGCATGCGGAACGCCGTGGTCATCGTCGCGCTGATCCTGATCGTCGCCGCGGTCATGCTGGTCGCCAACACCATCCGGCTGTCGGCGTTCAACAGGAGACGGGAAACGGGAATCATGCGCCTCGTCGGCGCGTCTAACTTTTACATCCAGCTCCCGTTCCTGCTTGAAGGCGTGATCGCCGGGCTGCTTGGCTGGGTACTGTCGGCGGCACTGCTCGTCGGAGTCAAGTCGCTTCTGCTGGACAACCTGCAGCAGTACTTCAGTTATAACGTGGGGTTGTCAACGAGTGACCTAGTCGAAGTCATCATCCTCGCGATGCTGGTCTCAGTGCTGCTGTGCGGTGTGACGTCGTTCGTGACGCTCCGCCGCTACCTGCGGGTCTAAGGCGACCGACCGGAGCGTGTTCCCGGCTCGGGGAGGCGGCCGGAGGGCCGGAGCGGGCGGCGGGGGCCGGCCGGTCCGCGGGGGGCTGGTCGGGCGGCGGGGGCTGGTCGGTCTGCGGGCTGAATGAGACGGAGATAACGTGGCACGGGAGCAGGGCAAAAAGGATGGCAACAACAAGGTCATCGCCAGTAACCGGCGCGCCAGGCACGACTACGCGATTGAGGACGTGTTCGAAGCCGGAATCGCGCTAACCGGTACAGAAGTGAAGTCACTGCGCGAAGGCCGCGCGTCTCTCGTCGACGGGTTCGCGCAGATCTACGACGGGGAAGTATGGCTGTATAACGTTCATGTCCCGGAGTACACGATGGGCACGTGGACAAACCACACGCCCAGGCGGACCAGGAAGCTCTTGCTGCATCGGGGAGAAATCGAGCGCCTGATCCGGAAGACCTCGGAGGAGGGCCTCACCTTGGTCCCGCTTTCGATGTACTTCAAAGACGGCAAAGTAAAAGTGGAGCTTGCGCTTGCCCGCGGCAAACGGACATACGATAAGAGGCAGGACCTGGCGAAGCGGGACGCGACCAGGGAGATCGAGCGTGCCATGCGGCGACGACGGTGACACCGGAGGCATACGATGACCGCGCGCTCGCGTGAGCGGGGCAGCCACGCAGGCCAGTCGCGGGGCCACGGCCTGCCGCGGTTCCCTGGTGCCGCAAGGCTTCCCGAACCTTCGAGGCCGCCCGAACCTTCGAGGCCGCCCGAGTCGCCACAAAGCGGTCATAATGACCATAATGGCTATAATGGGATTGTGGACGGCGCAACCAGCACTGGTGCAGCGGGTTCTCCTGGCCAGGTGAGCGCGACTCCCCCCAAGGGCCCGATCGGCGGCGGCGGGTTCTCGCGGCCGCCGTCTGGCACCCACCGCAAGCAGCCGGGTCCGAAGCGGGCGTTCCTTTCCAGACGGCAGAAGATGGTCGTGGCCCTCGTCGTCACGGCTGGCGTCCTCAGCTGGGGATTCGTGACGGGCTTCGGCAACGAGTCGTCCCCAGAGGGAGCCGTACAGAACTTCCTGCTCGACTGGCAGCAGGGTAACTTCACGCAGGCCGCCGAGCTCACCACGGGCGCGGGCACCTATGGCGAAGTGGCCACGCAGCTTTCCGGCGCCTACTCCGATCTCGACGCGAGCGCGGCCTTCCTGACCATGGGGTCGATCACGCAGCACGGGAACACGGCCGAGGCGTCGTTCCAGGCGACCATTGACCTCGCCGGCGGCTCCCACCAGTGGACGTACGCCGGCAAGTTCGGGCTGATCTCCGTCCACGGTAAGTGGTACGTCAACTGGTCGCCGAGCGTGATCAATCCCAGCCTCGGCTTCGGCGACCGTCTCGCGGTGGTGACCTCGTACGCGCCCAGGGCGCAGGTGGAGGATTCGTCCGGGCAGTCTCTCCTGCAGGAGTCCGCCGACTACCACATCGGCGTGGTCCCGGGGCGGCTCGCGAACCCGTCCGGCACGATCGACGCGTTCAGCGCCGTCACCGAACTCGACGCGCAGCAGGTCCTCGGCCAGGTCCGCGCGGCGCCGCCGGATGGCTTCCTGTCGCTCCTCACGGTGGATCCCGCGGACTTCCAGTCGCTGTGGCCGCGCCTTTCCAAGATCCCCGGCCTGACTTACGAGCGGAAGTCCGAGCGGCTGTTCACCAGCGACGCCGCCCAGGTGGTAGGCGGCGTCGGCGGCGAGAACGCCACCGAACTGCGCGACGAGGGGATGGCCTACGAGCCAGGCAACACGGTAGGCGAATCGGGGCTGGAACAGGCGTACCAGAACGCGCTCCTAGGCACGCCGACGACGTCGGTCGTGGTAGTGAACCCGGCGGGCAAGACCGTCGCCTCGCTGTGGACGCTGCGAGGGCACGTCGGCACGCCGGTCCGCACGACGATCAACGGGCAGGACCAGGCCGCCGCCGCCAGGGTGCTCGCCGCGCAACCGGAATCCGGGGAGATCGTCGCGGTGAACTCCGCGACCGGCGACGTCACGGCGCTCGCCGCGCATCAGGCGCCGGGCGGCGTCCCCCTGCCCTCCGGCGGGCCGCTGGATTCCAAGATCGCTCCCGGCATGGCCTTCAGCATCGTGTCCGCGGCCGCGATGGTCGGCGACGGCGTTCAGCCGGACGCGGAGCTCACCTGCTACCCGAGCCAGGAAGTCGGCGGCCAGACGTTCACCTCCGACGGCCAGCAGGTGTCCTCGAACGGTCAGCTGTCCACGGCCGCACAGTCGTCTCCGACCGGGCAGCAGGGGACGTTCGCCTCCGACTTCGCGAACGGCTGCGGGACGGCGTTCGCCAGCATGTCCACGCGGCTGACGCCGGCGGAACTCGCGGCGGCCGAGAAGGGGTTCGGTGTCGGCGCGGACTGGAACCTGCCGCTGACGGCCTTCTCCGGTGCCGCCCAGTCCACGACCTCCGGCGCGAGCCTGGCGGCGCAGGCGATCGGCACCAGCGGCATCCAGATGAGCCCGCTCGCCATGGCGATGGTGGCGGCAGAAGTGGACACGGGCACCGGCCACCAGCCGCTGCTGATCTCAGCCCAGCAGGCGGAGCAATGGCAGGCGCCGTTGCCTGGCGGCGAACTGAGCGAACTGCGGGCCCTGATGCGCGACGCGGTGAGCTCGGGGTCGGCGCACGCCGCGGACCTGAGCGGTGCCCCGGTCTACGGGCAAGCCGGGACGGTGCAGACAGGAAAGAACGCCTGGCTGAGCTGGTTCGTCGGGTACCGGGGCAGCACCGCGATCGCCGTGCTGGAGACCGGCACGACGCAGAGCCAGGCAGCGAGCGCGCTGGCGGCGTCTTTCCTGTCGGCCCTCGGCTGAGGGCTCGGCCGAGGCTCGCGGCCCTCGTTATCGAAACTTTATGTAGATTCTGGATACGGTAAGCAACCATTGAACTACTCTGCGGCGTCTTTAGTAGTGACTGAGGCTCGCTTGGGGGGTTGCGGCCCAGTCGTTATGAGAGCCGGGCCTCATCTCGGGGGAGGCCCGGACTTCTGGACCGGCTCCGACCCTGCCGGTCGACCCCCGTGGGCGCGTCTCGGCCACCGCCAGCGCCCACGGGGGTCATTCTCTTTCACGGCGCGACTCGTCACGGGAATCCCGGTTGGCGCCAGGGCGTTAGGGAAGATATGCTGTTGTACAGCTATACAACTGAACATGGGGGTGAACGGTTTCGACTTCGATGGTTGATCCAGGGGAAGCGAGCCGAGGGTGACGGTTGTGACCTCGATAATCCTGCGACCGTAAAACAATAAGTGCCAACTCTAAGCGCACTGCCTCCACTTACGCCCTCGCGGCTTAAGTTAGGGAGGCTGTCAGCCCGGGAGCGCCTTCGGCCCGGTGTCTGGCATCAGCTAGAAGGCTCCACTAGCCAACCCGGCCACGGGACTGGCTAGGAAAACAAACAGTGGCTGAGCCTGTCGGCGTCTTGCCTGCGTGATCGCCGGGGCTGAGAAAAGCACAGCAGGCTGCGCTCGGAGAAGCCCTGGTGAGGCATTGAAGGACGCGGGTTCAATTCCCGCCACCTCCAAGAGTGCTCAGATCGCGGAAGCGTGAGGCTGAGCATTGTTGGAGGTGCACGCGTTCCCTGGACCGCGGCACAAGGCCCGGGCCCTCAGCGGGCCCGGGCTTGTTTCGCATCGGCGACGGGCAGGCGTCTGCGGGCCTGAGGCGGTTCCGGAGGCAGTTCTCAGGCAGTTCCAGGGCGGCACACGTTGCCGATCATTACCATTCTGCGTCCGAACACGGGATAATAGGGCGACGGATCGACACGGTTGTGGCTTGACCGGTTCCGCTCGCCGGCGCCGGACCCAAGGCAAGCGCGCGTGCTCGCGGGCACGCGCGGATGCGAAGGAAGGGGATGCAGGATGGCGGCGATGAAGCCGCGGACGGGCGATGGCCCGCTCGAGGTGACCAAGGAGGGCCGTGGCATCGTGATGCGTGTCCCGCTGGAAGGCGGCGGCAGGCTCGTGGTGGAGCTTTCCGCGGACGAGGCTGTGAAGCTCGGCGACGCGCTCCAGGCGGCGGTCGCGTAGCTTTCCCGCCCCAGCGGCCCTGCCGACGGCGGCGCCGCGGTCGCGTAATCCCGTACGGCAGCCCGCTCCCTGTTAGCGCTTGATCCCGGTAAGCAGCCCGCCAGCGATAGGCAGCAGCAGGGGCACGAGCCGTTCGTCGATCCTCATCATGTCGGCGAGCTCACGTGCGCCGTCATAGTGTTCGGACGGGAACGCGTCGTCGAAGGCGATAATGCCGCCGGGACGGAGGAGTCGCAGGCCTTCGGTCAGGTATTCAGGATACGAAGCTGGATCAGCGTCGCAGAAAACGAGGTCGTAAGCGCCGTCGGAGAGCCTCGGCAGGACGTCGAGCGCCCTGCCGAGGATCAGCCTCGCCTGGTTCGCGGCGAAGCTTGCCTGACCGAACGCCTTGCGTGCCAGGCGCTGGTACTCGGGCTCGGTGTCCACGCTGGTCAGGACGCCGCCGGGGCGCATCCCGCGCAGCAGCCAGATTCCGGAACTGCCACAGCCGGTGCCGACCTCTACCACCGAGCGAGCGCTTATCGCGGTGGCAAGGAAACGCAGCGCCACGCCTGTCTCGGGCGCGACCGGTGCGGTGCCCCCCAGATCCTCGGAGTTCGCGCGGGCGGTGAGCAACGGCTCGTCCTCTACCGCGAAGCCGAAGCCGCCGTCCGCGAAGTCGCTCTCGATGGCTGGCCCCCTTCCCCGTCACTGCGCGCCGCCTGCTCCGCGCTATCGCTGTTCCTGCCGTGAGCCTAGTCAATAAGGCCCGGCTGTGGAACACGAAGCGGCCGCCGACCGTTGCCTAGTTGCGGGATGGGACGCCCTTCCGGCTGGCATAACGGAAAATTTCGGTGCAGGATGGTCATGGTCTCTGACACGCGTTACGCGATCGGCGAACCGGCGGAGGGCTCTTTGGCGGCTGAACAAGCGCAACCGCGGGACATCGCGGTGCAGGACGCAGCCCAGTGGGAACTGCCAAGCTGGGAGGAGATTGTGCGCGCGCATTCGGCACGCGTGTACCGCCTCGCCTACCGGCTTACCGGCAATCAGCATGACGCGGAGGACCTGACCCAGGAGGTCTTCGTCCGCGTTTTCCGCTCGCTGTCCAGCTACACACCCGGCACGTTCGAGGGCTGGCTGCACCGGATCACTACGAACCTGTTCCTCGACGGCGCGCGGCGCAAGCAGCGCATCCGGTTCGAAGGGCTCGGCGACGATGTCGCGCAGCGGCTCCCCGGTAGCGAACTGTCACCGGCGCAGGCCTGGGACGAGCGGCATTTCGACAGTGACGTCCAGGCCGCGCTGCGCGCGCTGCCGCCCGACTACCGTGCCGCCGTCGTCCTGTGTGACATCGAGGGCTTCTCCTACGAGGAAATCGCGGCCACCCTCGGAGTGAAGCTCGGCACAGTCCGCAGCCGTATCCACCGCGGCCGTGCCCAGCTCCGCGCGGCGCTCGCCCACCGCCAGCGTCAGGTGGTCGGGCAACCGTGAGTCATCTTGGGGACAATCTCTCCGCGCTCGTCGACGGCGAGCTGTCCGGGGCGGACGCCGACCGGGCCAATGCGCACCTGGCCTCGTGTGACAGGTGCCGTGGCGAGGCCGCCGCGCTGCGTCTGCTGAAGAGGGAACTGCATGCGCTGGTCGCGGATGCCAGTGACGAGGATGCCCTGACCAGGCGCCTGCTGGCCATGGCGGTCTTCCCCAGTGATCAAGCGCCAGACACGATGCGCGCGCCGCGGCCGCGTCCCGCGTTCCGCACGTACCAGGAAGCCTGGGACCGCGGATCCCCGCGCATGGCTCGCTACCGTTACTTCGTGTGGGGTGCCGTCTCTCTCGCGGTCGTCGGCGGTCTCGGCGCGGCCGCGTTCACCATGGGCGGCGGCGCACCAGGAGCAGGGACCGGCCCGGGCGTGGTTCCGCCGGTCGAGGTGTTCAACGTGGAGCACGCCGCCGACAGCGGCTACGTTCCTTTCCCCGATGCTCCGGCCACGAACGCGACCGAGCGCGGGGCGAATCTCGCCATCCAGCGAAAGCCATGATGCCCTTGCTGCGCCGGCCGATGCTGCTGCTGAGCGCGGCCGCGACGGTCACTGTTCCGGGCGCGCTCGCCGCGTTCGCCGTGCTAGGGCACGACAGCGGCGTGCGCGCGCCGGCCACGCACGCGCAGTCGGCTAGTGCCCAGACCGGCAGCCTGCAGCAGGCAAGCCCGCAGAAAACCAGCCAGCAGGCCGTCAGCGCCGCTCAGGCCGACCTGCTCCACGGCGTCATGCCGGCCGGGCCGGGCATGTCGCCGGAGGCGATCCGCATGGGCGCCGCGCCTGGCGTTATCGCCGCGGCGCGAAACCAGGCACAGGGCATGCAGATGCTGCGGGAAGCGGCCAAGTCCGGGGCCGCTACGTCGTACGAGGGCGTAGAGATGGTCTCTGACTCCGCCGTCGGGGGAACCGCCACGGTCGTGGCCAAGGTGTGGCATGGCGGCGGCGTCACGGTCACCCAGACGGCCGCCGGCCAGAGCGCGGGGGCGGCGACGGGCGCTAGCCAGCCTTACGTTTCCTATGGCGGTGACGACCGCACCCCCGAAGGAGTCTTCGGCCTCACGACGACGCTGGTCAGCCTGCTCGCCAAGAACTACGTCGCCGTGTATGAGGGCGAGGGAACCGCCGTCGGCAGGCCCGCGCTGATCGTGGAAGTCCGCCGGGCCGACGGCAGTCTCGCCGCCCAGTTCTGGCTCGACAGGCAGACCATGCTTCCGCTGCGCAGGGACGTCTACGACACGCAGGCTCACCTGATCAGCGACGATAGATTCGTCCAGGTCAGCTTCGGGTCGGTATCCCCGGCAGCCGCGGGCGAGGGCAGCACCGCGCAGGCCGCGGTGCCCGCCTGGACCGCCGCCGCGGCCCCGGCAGCGTTTCTCAGGAAGCTGAACGACCAGGGCTGGCGCCTGCCGGGGGAACTTCCCGGCAACCTTAACCTGTACGCCGCGGCACAGACTTCGACCGCTTCCGGACAGGTGATAGACCTGGATTTCTCTGACGGGCTGTCGGTGATCTCGCTGTTCGCCCAGCGTGGCAGCCTGCCCGCGAAGATGCCGGGCTGGCATCAGGCCAGGATCGGCGGGCACTCGGTGTACGTCGACGGGCACGAGGTCGCCGTGGCGGCGCAGGGCTTCGTCTACACGCTGGTAGCCGAGGCCCCTGCCCCGGTATTGGACGATGCGGTGGCGACGCTGCCATCGGAGAGGGGACCCGGCGTGCTGGGCAGAATCGGCCGCGGCTTCGCCCGGCTGGTGACGCTCGTCGACCCCTTCAAATGAAGGCTCCCCGCCGCTCGCCGGGAACACCCGGACCGTTTAGAGTTGGTGTGGGGTGATCGTCGTCCCCAAGGCGATCAACTGCCGACGGAGAGCTGAGCGTGTTTGACCTGTCCTTCACTAAGATTCTGGTCCTGGCTGTGATCGCGCTTGTGGTCTTCGGGCCGAACGAGCTGCCAAAGGTCGCCGCCCAGGCCGGACGCGTGCTTCGCGACCTACGGCGCATCGCCGAAGGCGCCAAGACCGACCTCAAGGAAGGCCTAGGCCCCGAGTTCCAGGACTTCGACTTCGAGGACCTCAACCCGCGCCGCTTCGTCCAGAAGCACCTGCTGGACGAGCCGATGAACGTCCCCGCGCCGGTTAGTGCGCCCGCCGCGGCGAACGGCGCGAGTGCGGGCGGGATGACCGTTAACGGGAGCGCCGCGGGCGGGACGGGGGTCCTCGATGACGAGAACCCGCCGTTCGACTTCGACGCTACCTGAGCTCCCGCTCGCCTCCGGGCGCTTTGGACGCGCGGTCTTCTTCGTCGCTTGTCCCGCTTACGCTGGGGAGAGGCTGATCATGCGGCCCGCGAGGCCGCGGCCCTTGCCGGACAGCGTCTCGGTGACCTTCGTCAGGGCGAGCGCCGCCGGCGAGGACGAGTCGCTGAGCACCAGCGGCGTCCCGGAATCGCCGCCTTCGCGCAGCCGGACGTCGAGCGGGACCTGACCGAGCAGCGGCACGCTTGCCCCGGTGATCTGGGTCAGCGTCTGGGCGACGGCCGCACCGCCGCCGGAGCCGAACACCTCCATCTGTTCCCCGCAGTGCGGGCACACGAGGTAGGACATGTTCTCGATCACGCCGACGATGCGCTGCCTGGTCTGCGTGACGAGCGACCCGGCGCGCTCGGCGACCTCGGAGGCGGCCAGTTGCGGGGTGGTGACCACGATCAGTTCGGCGTTGGGCAGCATCTGCGACAGCGAAATCGCGACGTCGCCGGTGCCAGGGGGCAGGTCGAGCAGCAGGTAGTCGAGGTCGCCCCAGTAGACGTCGGCGAGGAACTGGTCCATTGCCTTGCCGAGCATCGGACCGCGCCACACGATGGGCGTGTTCCCCTTGGTGAACATGCCCATGGACATGACCTTCACGCCGTGCGCGGACGGCGGCATGATCATGTTCTCGACGGCGGTGGGCCGGCCCGTCACGCCGAGCATCCGGGGCACGGAGTGTCCGTAGACGTCGGCGTCGACGAGGCCGACCTTGTGACCGGCCGCGGCAAGCGCCGCCGCCAGGTTCACCGTGACGGACGACTTGCCGACGCCGCCCTTGCCGCTGGCGATCGCGTACACCTGAGTGAGCGACGCGGGCTTGGCGAAGGGATTTTCCCGCTGTGCCTGACCGCCGCGCAGGCTCGTCTGGAGGTTCTTCCGCTGCTCCTCGGACATCACGTCGAGGGCCACGCGCACCCGGGTCACGCCGGGCACCGCGGACACCGCCTTGGTGACCCGGTCGGTGATCGCGTCACGCATCGGGCAGCCTGCCACGGTGAGGAAGACGCCGACGTCGACTTGTCCGCCGCGGGAGATGTCGACGGACTTCACCATGCCGAGGTCGGTGATCGGACGGCCGATCTCCGGGTCGTTGACGCCGGCCAGCGCGGTCGTCACCTGCTCTGCGGTGGGCTGCGGGGAACTCATGCATCCATGGTATGAAGGGCCGTCCACCCCCGCGAACTGGGGCGGACGGCCCTTCGGGCTAAACAGTGCGAGACCAGGCGAAAACTACTGCTACTTCTTCTTCGCCGACGTGAGCTCGCCCTTGTTCCCGTACCAGCTGTCGCCGCTGACGACAGCGCCGGTGGTCGGGTTGAGGATGACCGGCTCGACGTGCGGCTTGACGTGGAAGTCGAGCAGGCCGCCGGGGGCGTCGATGCTTCCGGAGGAAGCGTCGAACGAGCCGGGGATGCGCTCGCCGCCCAGCCAGTTGTCCTCGATGAATTTCACGACCGACGCGGTGTTGGTCAGGTTATTGCTGACGTAGTTCTCCCGCGTGTAGGGCGAGATCACGATGAACGGCAGCCGGTCGCCGTAACCGCAACGCGCCTCCTGGGAGCTCACGGTCAGCTTGACCGAGGTGCAGACCGAGGTGTCGAGGGAGGTGTCAGACCCGTTGATGACCGGCGGGGTGACGCTGTCGTACCAGCCGTCGGAGTCGTCGTAGGTGATGATGATCGCCGTGGACGGCCAGTACTTCGACTTCTCGATCGAGTTGATCGTGTTGACGTCGAACTCCTGCTCCTCGAGCGGGTCGGAGTTGCCCGGGTGAGCGTTGTTGATCGCCGGGGGCTTGATGTAGCTCACCGCCGGCAACTGGGCGCCACCGGTCCCGTTGAGCGCGTCGGAGAAGTACGAGAGGTCGTACTGGTGGTTCGCCTGGTCGGTGTAACCGATCTGCGACAGCGAGGTCGGCGCCAGGTGCGCCGGGTTCGCGGTCGTGGCGTTGAACTGGAACGGGTTGTGGTGCGGGACGTAGTTCTCCGCCGTCTCGGTCTCGGAGCCGTTGCTGTTGGTCACCGTGAACGAGCCCGACGACCCGCAGACCGCGCCGCCGCTGTTGGTCGAGGTCGGCGCGAAGCCACCCTGGAACCAGCCCCAGGAGACGTTCTTGCCGTTCAGCAGGTCACCGATGTTCGCGCCCGTCTGGACGCCCTCGGGGCCAGTGGTGGTGTGGTTGCTGTCCGAGCACTGGTCGTAGAACGGGTCGATGTCCCCGTAGATCGTGCCGTCGGTGCCGTTGGTCGGGTTGTAAACGCTGCCCGCGTCCGCCGTCTCGACACCGGGGGTGCTGGTGTCGTTCGCGTCGGCCGCGTAGCCGTTGCCGGTGTCACCGGAGGTCACGTCGATGGCACCCGGCGACGACGGGCCGAAGACGGTGTCGAAGTTGTTGTCGCTCATCGCGTAGTTCTGCGCGTAGTTCCACAGCGCGGTGACCGTGTTGCCGTCGAAGTAGTCCATGCTGACGCCGGGCGCGCAGTACTCCACGCCGCAGCCGACCGAGCTGGACGACTCGGTGTTCTGGACGAACTTGTCCTGCGCGCCGCCGTTGTCGGCGTCCTGCTCCGGCGTGTAGGAGTGGTTCTGGTCCGAGGTGAAGGCCTCGGACGGGCTGAGCCGCTCCGGGTTGAACTCGTTCGAGTTGTCCGTCAGCAGCGGACCGACGGGGCCGCTCTTCGTGATCTTGGTGTACAGGCCCTTCACCGTCGACGTTCCCGGCTTGGCCACGAACGGGGTGCCGTCGGTGTTGGCCGCGTACGGGTAGGTGCCGAAGTAGTGGTCGAAGGACTCGTTCTCGGCGAAGATCACCACAAGGTGCTTGATCGGCGTCGAGGTCTTCGTGTGGTCATAGAGCGTCTTCGAGACGGTCGCCGGGATGTGGTACCCCGGGAACTGCGCCGCGAGCTGGGACGCGAGCGTGGGGCTCGCACTCGCCGCGTTCGACACCGTGACGCCGATTGCCGCCCCCGCGCCGAGCACGACGACCGCGCCGGCGGCGATGAAGGGCCGAAGCCGTTTGATTCGGCTCCGGGTAGCTGGGCGTTCGCCCATTTCCACCCTCCTGAGTCATTCAGAATATTTGGATAGCGGTTCCAGGGAGCCTGGAGAAACCCGCCGCAGGGCATGCTTCCGCGCAACCCCGCAGCTCAATTTTTCACGCAAGATTGACCATGTAACGCGCTCTATGTGACCAAAAGGCAAACGAGCGAGCAACACTGGACGAACCTGCACGCTGTGATCTCGCTGGAACCTGGGGTTCAGGCGAACATAGCCCGGCCGAAGTAGTCACTGCTGTCCCGGACTCCGGGCAGCGCCAGGAAGTACCCGCCGCCGAACGGGCTGATGTAGTCGATCATCGGCTCGTTGATAAGCCGCGTCTGCGTGGCCTCGAACTGGCGCTGGATATCTTGCTGGAAGCAGGTGAAGACCAGCCCTATGTCGAGGTCGCCGACTTCGTCAAGGCCCCGGTTGTAGTTCCAGCCCCGGCGCATGATGCGGCTGCTCGCCGTTTCCGGCGTGCGCGGGTTCGCCAGCCGTATGTGCGCGTTCATCGGGATCACGTCGCCGGTGGGGTCGGTGGAGTAGTCGGGCGCGGCGTAGATGCCGTCGGCGTCGAGCGGGTAGCCGCTGGTGCGGTACCGGCCGATCATGAGCTGCTGCTCGTAGATGTCCACGCGATCCCAGAACTCGGTGAGCATCCGGATCAGCCGCACGACCATGTAGCTGCCCCCGGCCGTCCACGCGGGTTCGCCTGGCGCGCCCGGCTGGACCCAGACGAGGTCGTTCATCTGCGTCGCGTCAGTGACCGCCGGGTTGGAGATGCCGTCCATGAAGCCGAACAAGTTCCGCGGAACGGTCCCGGTCGGGCGTGCCGGACTGGCGAACCCCGCGATCCGCCAGTTCGGCTGCATGCCGCCCTGCGTGTTCGTCTTGATGTCACGCAGCGCGTGCAGCACCACGTCCTCGTCCCAGGCGCTGAACTGCATGATCAGGTCGCCGCCGCATTGAGCGGGGTCGAGGTCGTCGTTCGGGAACGACTTCATCTGCGTGAGACGCGCGGGCGCCGCGGAGGCCAGCCCGTAGCGGTCGTCGAACAGTGTCGAGCCGACGCCGAACGTGATCGTCAGCCCGTCCGGCACCACGGTCGGCCCCAGCATGCCGGAGTCCGAGGGCGGTCCGCCGATCCCGACCGGCGGGGGAGTGCCGCCCACGGTGAGGAACCGGGCCCGGTCGGTGATGGTCTGGAAGAGGCTGATCAGGTCCGCGCGCGTATCGGCGGTAGCGGTGAACGACACCACCGACGTCGCGGGCGCGGGAGCCGGCGTGATTCCCGTCTGGTGCTCGCCGTGGAACGGCACCGCGGATACCAGGCCGTCCACCATCTGCGCGTTCAGGGCCGCGGCCGGATCCGGAGCGCCGGGCCCGCGCAGTGAGTAGCCGGCGCCCGCGCCGACGGCACCGCCGGCCACGACCCCGCCGCCGACGGCCAGCCCGCGCAGGAACGACCTGCGCCCCGGCCCCGAAGACCTGGCGCTCCCGGCTGAACCGCCGTTACCCTCCTCGCGGCCCGCCTCGTCGGCAGGCGTGGAGCCGTCAGCAGATTCAGAAATCATGGAGGGTATACCTCGGATCGGCAATCGACGGGATGGGGGCCAGCTCCTGCACCACCTGGCTGCACGCGGCGTCGATCTCCGCCCGGGTGGACGAGGGGAGGGCGGAGACAGGAACCCAGGAACCGTTCGGCAGATGTTCCTTCTCTAGCAGTGCCCGCAGCTGGTCAAGCCCGCTGTATACGGAGGAGAGCCCGGGATAGCGGGAGGCGAGCAGCGGGCGCAGCAGGGAGACCAGGTAACGGGTGGCGGTGACGTTGGCCAGCGTGGTGGCGAGCGTCGTGCCGCTCCCGTAATCATCGTGCCCGGTGAGCTGGAATTGCAGCGCGTTCTCCAGGACCTCGTGTGCGCGCCGCACGAGGTCGAGCGGGTCGACCTCCTGCGTCCGCCACCACGCGAGCAACTGGTCCACGTCGGTGTTGAGCGTGTTCGCGACCGGTGTGAGCTCGCTCGCGGACTGGCCGTGCCACAGCCCGTACTCAAGCCGGTAGAAGCCGGTCCATTGCGGGCTGTTCACGCCCGTCGCGTCCGCCCGGCCGTCGATCTCGCCGTCGTACTGCGCGAACGAGCTGTACGCCACGCCCAGCGTCTCGTACTGCAAGTGCGCGGTCAGCCAGTCACGCTTCGCCTGCGTGAGGTTTCCGCTGCCCACGTCTTCCGCCAGGACCGTGGTCTCCTTCGCCAGCTCCGTGATGCCGGCCAGAGTCTCCTGCTGGTCTGCCTTGCAGAGCGGGTAGAGCTCGTCGTACGTGACGGGGAGTATCGCCGGGGTTCCCTTGACGTGACCGCTCACCGTCACCGTCGGCCCGGCGATGGGGTCAACCTCGTTGATCTCGCACACGAAGGCGTAGTTGCCCGACCCGAGGTCGAGGCTCATCGGCACCGTGGTGCCTGGCCCGGTGTTCTCGAGTTCGGCATATATCGCGCCGTTGGCCGGATTGGTCAGGTCGACCTCGGCGCCGGCGCTGGCCTGGTTGCTGACTTGGAACGTGTGCCAGCCGGGGCCAGCGTGCCACGTGCCGCCGCACGCCGCGTCGGTGAATGTGATCACCGTGTCCGCCGCGGCACTTGGCTGCGCCGGAGCGCCGCTACTGCAGGCTGTAACCGCGCCGGCCAGCGCGGTGCTCGCGGCGGCAGCGGCGATCAAACGTCTGGTGCGCATGGTCTTCCAGAGGACTTCATGGTACGGATACGAGCAGAAGTCAGCATAGGCACGCGGCATAGTGCCGGTTTAACCAGCGGGCCCTTCCCGGCGAAACGTTCACTTCCCCATAACTCTCCATATACCGAACGGTCCCTTAGCGGCTCCCGCTGGCGGCGATTACGCTGGCAGGCGCGCCGGCGCCACGGCGCGGCGGCGCGGTCGCCGGTATGGTGGCGAGCGTGGACAGCGAGTACCAGGTGCGCCGGACGTGCCTGTCCGTGCCCGGCAGCAGCGAGCGGTTCCTCGCCAAGGCGCGTGACCTGGCCGTGGACGAGGTGATGCTCGACCTTGAGGACTCGGTCGCACCGGGGGAGAAGATCGGTGCGCGGCGAAATGTGATCCGGGCGCTGAAGGACGGCGGCTTCGCCGCCAGGCTCGTCGCGGTCCGGGTCAACGACGCGACGAGTCCGTGGGCGTACCAGGACGTGGTCGATGTTCTCACCGGGGCGCCCGGTGCGGTCGACTCCCTCATCCTCCCGAAGGTCTCGTCCCCCTCCCACCTCACCTGGCTCGACGTCATGCTGACGCAGGTGGAGCAGGCGGCCGGCCTGCGGGTCGGACAGATTCGCGTCGAGGCGCAGATCGAGGACGCCCCCGGCCTCGCGTCGGTCGAGGCGATCGCGGCGGCGTCGCCGCGGCTGGCGACGCTGATCTTCGGCCCGGGTGACTTCATGGCCAGCGTCGGGATGCGCTCGGTGACCGTCGGCGGCCAGCCCGCGGGATACCCGTTCGACGCGCACCATTACACGCTGATGCGCATCCTCGTCGCCGCCCGTGCTCACGGCGTGCAGGCGATCGACGGCCCGTACGGGCGGATCAAGGACCTCGAGGGCCTGCGCGCGTCGGCCGATTCGGCGGCCGCGCTCGGCTTCGACGGCAAGTGGGTGCTGCACCCGTCGCAAGTCGACATCGTGAACTCGGCATTCACGCCGTCGGAGGAGGAGTACGCGCGGGCGGTGCGGATCCTGCGGGCATACGCGCAGGCGACCTCGGCGGAAGGCCGCGGCGCGGTCATGCTCGACGACGAGATGATCGACGAGGCGACCAGGAAGATGGCGTCCCGCATAGCCGCCCTGGGCGCCGCCTCCGGCCTGAGCGCCTGAGGCGCCCCGCCCCGCCCCGGCCCCGCCGCTCCCGCCGCCCCTCACCCCGCCGCCCCCGCCGCTCCCGCCGCCCCCCGCCCCGCCGCTCCCGCCGCCCCCGGCGGCGTGCTCAAATGCGCATTCGAGCACGCTATAGTCGGCTCGAATGCGATTTCGGGCACGCTGGATAACGTGCTCAAAAGCGCGATTGGGCGGCCTCGTGACGGCAATGGAGAATCTCTCGGGAAAGATGACCAGCATGAAGGTGATCCCTTGTGTGGGAGCGGTGATCAAGGACGCCGAGGGCCGTCTGCTTCTCGTCAGGCGCGGCCACGAGCCGGGCAAGGGGCTGTGGTCGATTCCGGGGGGGAAGATCGAGGAGGGGGAGTCGGACGAGGACGCGGTTGCGCGCGAGGTGCTCGAGGAGACCGGGCTTGTCGTCGCGGTGGGCCGGCTGGTCGGCAGTGTCCGCCGGCCTGCCGGGACTGCTGGCATCGAATTCGATATCCGTGACTACGCCGCTTCGGTAACGAGCGGGAGGCTCATCCCGGGTGATGACGCCGACGCCGCCGCCTGGGCAGGGCCCGCTGAGCTGCGGACGATTCCGCTTACCGGCGGTCTTCTCGAGGCACTCCGCTCATGGGGAGTGTCGTAGCTGTTTGCGGGACCCTCGTGCGGAATGACGTGTGTGGTGACGCACCCAAGGGTACGAACTTGCGCGGGGGTAGGCGATGAAAGCGGTATGCCCGCGATGCGGTGGTCCAGTCCAGGCGCCGACGGCGTGGTCGAGCGCCTGGCGCTGTGACGTGCATGGGGAGATCCAGCCATTGTCACCGGCACGGCAACCTAACAGGGACGGCCTGAACGGTCTCGTCAAGCAATCGAAGGTACCGGTCTGGCTGCTGTGGCCGCTGCCGCCGGGCTGGCTGGTTACCGGCTTTGCCGGTGCCGGCGACGATCGCACAGGGTTGCGCGGATGTGCCGTCGCGCTATCCGGGCCGCATCCGCTCGGCGGCCCGGCTGACCTGGTCATCGTTGCGGAAGAACCCGGTGTCGGCCTCGGCGCCGGACTCGTCGGCCTGCCCGGCCCGGACCCCGGTGACGGCTTCGCGTCCGGCCAATCGTACGGAACCGTCCGGGTGGGGAACCACGAGGCGCCGCTCTGGCTCGTCGAGTCCAAGGGCACGGCGGTGTTCGCCGGGGAGGTCGAGGGCAGCTGGCTCTGGGTGCTCCTGTGGCCGGACACCGCGGGGGTCATGCTGGTCGAACCGCTATCGTTGCGAGACCTGCGAGAGACCGAGCAGGACATCGACGTGCCGTTCGGCGCGCTGTCCACCCGGCTCCCGACGTGATTCTGCGTCACGACAACGTGCTCGAAAGCGCAATCGGGCCGGCTGGCGAACGGGCTCAAATGCGCAGTTGATCCCGTTATGGCGTGCTCGAAAGCGTATTTGAGCCCGTGCCGGGGCCCGTGCCGAGGCCCGTGCCGGGGCCCGTGCCGAGGCCCGTGCCGGGGCCCGTGCCGGGGCCCGTGCCGGGGCCCGGCACGGGGCGCGCGCCGGGTGCGCGGGCAGGTGGCGGGTGGGGCGAGGGGAGCGGAGGGGGCAGGCTAGGCTTCTCGCCGTGCGCATTGACCTGCATATACACAGCAATGCCTCGGACGGTACGGACGACCCGGCCGAGGTGATCCGCCGAGCCGCCGAAGCCGGGGTGGACGTGGTCGCCCTCACCGACCACGACACGGTCGCCGGCTGGGACGAGGCGGAAGCGGCGACCGCGGAAGCGGCGAGCGGCCTCACGCTGGTTCCCGGCATGGAGCTTTCCTGTCAGCTCGACGGGCGCAGCGTCCACCTGCTGTGCTACCTCTTCGACCCAGCGAACGCGGAGCTCGCGAGCCAGACGAGCCTTATCCGTGACGACCGGACGCACCGGGCTAAGGGCATGGTCGCCAAGCTCAACGAGCTTGGCGCGGATGTCACCTGGGAGCAGGTCGCGCGCATCGCGGGCGACGCGGTGGTGGGCCGTCCGCACATCGCCCGTGCGATGGCCGAAGCACACGTCATCGACACGCCGGCGGACGCGTTCACGCAGGAGTGGATCGCCGACGGCGGCCGGGCCTACGTCGAGCGGTACGCGATCACCCTCGGGCGGGCTGTCCGCCTGGTTCGCCAGGCCGGCGGCGTCCCGGTGCTCGCTCACCCGCGTTCGCCGGGATACGAGATCCCCGACGACGTGATCGTGCGGCTTGCCGCCGGAGGACTCGCGGGTATCGAAGTCAACCATCCAGACCACGACCATGCCGAACGGTCCCGCCTGGCTGCCCTGGCCAGGGATCTCGGCCTCCTCACCACAGGCGGCAGCGACGACCACGGGTCGTTCACCCCGAGCACGGGCGGCAACGGGGGCATCGGCAGCGAGACGACACCGCCAGAGGAGTACGAGAAGCTGATCAGCCAGGCGGGTGGGCTGCCGGTCCGGGGGGACGACCCTCCTGGCCCCCACGGGGAAAAGAGCGCGCGTTGAAGTTCTTCTGGGAAGCGTTCGTCA
Organism: Trebonia sp.; assembly: GCA_035948445.1. Lineage (GTDB taxonomy): Bacteria > Actinomycetota > Actinomycetes > Streptosporangiales > Streptosporangiaceae > Trebonia. Next base: position 135,805 of record DASZJE010000078.1, read on the forward strand.
CGCTGTTCGTGATCATCGACCCGCCCGGGATTGTCCCGGTGTTCCTGGGCCTGACCAGGGGGCGCTCGCCGAAGACCAAACGACGGCTGGCCTGGCAGGCGGCAGTGGTCGCGTTCGCGGTAATCGTGGCGTTCGCCCTGTTCGGCCGTGCGATCATCACGTACACGGGCGTTGAACTGCCCGCGCTCCAAGGGGCCGGCGGCCTGCTCCTGCTGCTCGTCTCGCTGCAGTTGCTCACCGGCCAGTCGCAAGAGCCGACGTCCACCGAGCGGGCGAAGACCAACGTCGCGTTCGTGCCGCTCGGCACGCCGCTGCTCGCCGGCCCGGGCGGGATCGTGGCGACGATGCTCTACGTGCAGCGGATCCACGGAGCGATCGACGCGGTCGCGCTGACGCTCGCCATCGCGTTCGCCGCCGTGTGCGCGTGGCTGGCCATGCGGTTCGCCGAAGTCATCCACCGGATCCTCACCGACAGCGGTGTCGAGCTGCTCACCAGGATCGCTGGCCTGCTGCTCTCGGCGATCGCGATCCAGCTGATCGCCGAATCCGCCATCGCCTTCGCGGCACAGGCATAGCCGGACTACAGTTGCCCGGAGAACGATTGGTGGAGGGGTCGCGCGATGGATGCTCGTATCGAGCGCGTGTGGACGCCGCGGGTGGCGGAGAGCGACGAAGCCGCGGACGCGTCCGAGGTGAACGCGTGGGTGATCGGTGACGACGAGGAAGTCATGGTCATAGACCCGGGCGAGGATGCCGCCGGGGTGCTCGAGATGGTGGGCGACCGCGAGGTCCTCGCCGTGATCTGCACGCACGGGCACGCGAGCCACGTCGCCGCCGCACCGGAGGTGGCGGAGCGGGACGAGGCCCCGGTGGCGCTGCACCGGGCGGACCGGATGCACTGGCGTTCGTCGCACAAGGACGGTCCCGACATCGAGATGGAAGACGAGGGCGCCTTCGAGGTCGCGGACGTGCACCTGTCGGTCATCCACACTCCCGGCCACACTCGCGGCTCGGTCAGCCTGTACTGCGAGGAACTTGGTGTCGTCTTCACAGGTGACACCCTGCTCGCCGACGGGCCGGCCCCGCACGGCGGGATCTTCCCCGACTTCCCCAAGCAGCTCACCGCCATCGGGGAACGACTGCTCGACCTGCCGCCGGAGACCCGCGTGCTGCCAGGCCACGGCGAGGAATCGACGATCGCCGCCGCGGCCGAGCAGTTCGAAACCTGGGTCACGGCGGGGCCGAATATGGCCTGACTGACGCCGTCAGCAGCGTCGTTCGGTGCGAAAGGATTAAAAGGAGCAGGTGGGCACGGTGGAGCAACTCGGTTTCGAGGGGATGCCGAGGCGGCTGTACTCGTGCACGCCGACACGGCTGAACACGTGGCTGGACTGCCCGCGACGGTACCGGATGAGTTACCTCGACCGCCCCGTGCCGCCGAAGGGCCCCGCCTGGGCGCACAACAGCCTTGGCGCGAGCGTGCATAACGCCCTCGCCGGCTGGTGGCGGCTGGCGGTCGCGCGGCGGACCGTGGAGGCCGCGGCCGCGCTGCTTGACGGCGGCTGGATCACCGAAGGGTACTCCAGCGACGCGCAGTCCCTGCGATACCGGAACTGGGCGCGGGCCATGCTCGAGAGTTACGTCAGCGGGCTCGACCCGGCGGACGAGCCGGTCGGCGTGGAACGCACGGTCAGCACGCGGACCGACGTGATCGCGGTGTCCGGGCGCATCGACCGGCTGGATTCGCGTCTCGCGCCGGGGCTGGAAACGTCTGAGCTGGTAGTCGTGGACTACAAGACTGGCCGGCACGTGCTGACCGTGGACGACGCCCGCAGTTCGCTCGCCATGGCGCTCTACGCGGTCGCCGCCGCGCGGTCGCTGCGCCGTGAGTGCAGGCGCGTCGAACTGCATCACCTGCCGTCCGGGCGGGTGCTGGCCTGGGAGCACACGGAAGAATCGCTCACCCGGCACGTGCGGCGCGCCGAGCAGATCGCGGCCGAGTGCGCCGACGCCGACGAGCGGATGCGGACGTCGCTGCCTCGCGAGAAATACGACGAAGTGTTCCCGCCGTCCCCGTCGCCGGCCTGCGGCTGGTGCGATTTCCTGCGGCATTGCCCGGAGGGACGGGCGGCCGCTGTCGCCCGCCGGCCGTGGGACGGCTTGGCCGAACTCTTATACCGAACGGACCACGGTGGCTGCCGGAAGTCCCGCCCCCTCGGCCGCGTTCCAGAAGTCGGTCAGCGCCTCTGCCGTCGTGGCGGGCGCCTCGATGGCGGGGGAGTGCGCGGCCGCCGGGATGCAAGATCGCATCGCGCGGAGGGCTGTTGCCATTTCCCTTTGGACTTCGGCGGGCCAGGCGTCGTCGTCCTCGCCGTAGAGGACGAACGTGGGGATCTTCCGTTCCGCTAGCTCCGCGGTGCGGTCTTCCACGGCCAGCAGGTCTTCCGCCATCGTCACGAGGCCGACCGGGCTGTTGGTGAACATGCGCTCGGTGAGGAAGTCGAGGATGTGCCTGGGAACGCCGGCGGCTTCTGATTGGGGGCGGAGCCGGGTATGCCAGACCTCGGCGACCTTGGCCCGGAGTTCCTCGCCAGGCGGCGTACCGGCGATGGCGTCCAGGAAGAACCGGAGTGCCTTGGCTCTTTCCCCGGGGATGGCCGCGGGGCCGGAACTGAGCAGGGTGAACGACACGGGCGTGTATCCGCCAGGCTCGGCTTGGCGACCGGCCGCGGGCTCGTTGGCGGGCACGGGCTCGCTGGAGAGCACGGGCTCGCTGGAGAGCACGGCCTCGCGGGCTACGAGCCCGCCGTAGGAGTGGCCGAGCAGGTGCACGGCGTCGGTCGCCATGGCCAGGGCCGCGATGTCGTTGCCGAGGTTCTCGATGCGGTAGGCGTCCGGATTGTCCGGGCCCGGCGTCTGGTACTGGCCGCGCATGTCGACCGCGAGCACCCTGCGGCCGCCGGCGGCCAGTTCGCCGAGAATAGTGATGAAGTCCTCTTTGCTGCCGGTGTAGCCCGGGACGAGCAGGGCGGTGCCCAGTTCGGGGACACCGGTGACGGGCAGCGCCTCGAGTACGGCGAACGTGCCGCGCGCGGACCCAGCGGTGGTCCGCCGTACTCCTTCCGGCAGCTCGAGAGTGGTTGGCGTGGACACGGGTCTGCTCAGGAGCCTTCGGCGGGGACTTCCCTGATGACCTCGCGAATGACCTCGCCACTGTTCGTGGCGGTGTCGGCGGGAGTGGTGCCGCGAGGTACCTCCCGGCCGCCGCGCGTGCGACGGCGCGTGCGCGTGCGCGTGAGCGCGGTTTCCTCCCGGCTGCCTTCGGCGGTGCCCTGGCCGGTGCCGTGGCTGGTGCCGCGACTCCTGCTCCGGGTGCGGTTCCTGCTCTTGCCCCGGCTTTCGCTGCGGGTGCGGCCGGTCTCGCCGAGATCCTCTTCGGCTTCCGCGTCCAGCCCGGCACGGTTGTCGCGCTGATCCCTGGGCAGCGTGCCGGTGGCCTCCGGCGGAATGGACAAGTCGGCGTACAGGTGCTCCGACGTCGAGTACGTCTCCGTCGGCTCCGGCCGGCCGAGGCCGACCGCGTCGTTGATCAGCTTCCAGCGCTGCACGTCACGCCAGTCCACGAACGTGACGGCGACGCCAGCCCGGCCAGCGCGGCCGGTACGGCCGATCCGGTGGACGTACGTCTTCTCGTCGTCAGGGCATTCGTAGTTGACCACGTGCGTGACGTCGTCGATGTCGATGCCGCGGGCCGCGACGTCGGTGGCGACGAGGACGTCGACCTTGCCGTTGCGGAAGGCGCGCAGCGCCCGCTCGCGCTGGCTCTGGCCCAGGTCACCGTGCACGGCCGCGGCGGCGAAGCCGCGTCCGGTGAGCGCGATCGTGACCTGGTCGGCGGCGCGCTTGGTCTGGCAGAAGACCATGGCCAGGCCGCGGTCCTTGGCCTGGAGCACGCGGGCGAGCACCTCGATCTTGTCCAGGGAGTGCGTCCGGTAGGCGTGCTGCGTGGTGAGCGGCGGGGGCGCCGACTCGCCGGCATCCTCGGCCCGGATGTTGGTGGGCCGCCGCATGTGCTTCCTGGCGAGCGTGACCACCTCGCCCGGCATCGTGGCCGAGAACAGCATGGTCTGCCGCACGTCCGGGGTCTGCTTGAGCAGTCGCTCGACGTCGGGCAGGAAACCCAGGTCGAGCATCTTGTCCGCCTCGTCGAGTACGAGCATGCGGACGTGGCTGAGGTCGAGGTTCTTGCGTTCCGACAGGTCGAGCAGGCGCCCAGGAGTGCCTACCACGATGTCGGTGCCGGCCTTGAGGGCGTCGACCTGCGGCTCGTAGGCGCGCCCGCCGTAGACGGTGACCACTTTGGCGGCGAGATGCGCGCCTGCCTTTTCGATGTCACCGGCGACCTGGACGGCGAGTTCCCTGGTGGGGACGATGACGAGTGCCGACGGCTGCTTGACAGTGCGGTCGGCGGTAAAGACGGTGGCCAGCTGGTGCAGGATCGGGATCCCGAAGGCGAGTGTCTTGCCGGTCCCGGTGCGCGCCTGACCGATGATGTCCTGGCCCGTCGTGGCCAGCGGGAGCGTAAGCGCCTGAATGGGAAAGCTTGTGTAGATGCCCGCGGCTTCGAGCGCGGTGCACACTGTCTCGTCAACGCCGAGGTCGCGGAACGGCACCGCGTAAGGGGTTTGTGGCTGCCCGCCCGCTGGCGGGCTCGCTGGTGCCCCGTCGCTGACCTCAGGCTGGTCTGGTTGAGTTGTCAGGGGTTCCTCCGTGCGCTGAGCGCCCGGCGCCCGTGCCCTCCTCCGGGCGCGGCAACGGCCAAGCCACAGCGTTTATGTCAACGCGAACTGGGATTACGACATTCCATTGCCCAGTCGTTACCCACGGTACCAGACATGCCCCGGCAAACAGGGTCAGGCGAGGTTGCCGAAACCCACGCGGCGCGACTGATCGCTGCCGAACTCGACGAACGCGATCTTGTCGGCGGGGACGAGGACGCGACCGCCTTTCAGCGTGCTGAGGGCGAAGATCGCGGCGCCGCCCGGGGCACTCAGTGCCTTCGCGAGGTCGCTCTCGATTTCTTCCATGGTCGATCCAGTGTCGACGACAAGTTCACGCGGAGCGGACTGGATCCCGATCTTTACTTCCACGACGCTCCTGATTTCAGGCTTCGGTGGCGGGCCGGTCCGGGGCGGGCCGGTCCGCGGAGGCGGGCTGGTCGGTGGTCCGAGGCCAGCCGCTGATGCCGCGCCAGGCGAGGCGGGCGACCAGTTGCTCGGCGGCGTCCCTCGGGATGGAACCCAGCGTGCTCAGCCAGTACCTGGCGCTGACCTGGGCCATCCCCACAAGGCTAATGCTAAGCAGGTGCGCCTCGTCGTCCGCCAGGCCGGCGTCCTCCTTGATCACATGGCTGATCATGTCGGCGCACTCGCGGTCGACCTGGTCGATGCGCTCCCGGACGGCGGGCTCGCTCGTCAGGTCGGACTCGAAGACCAGGCGGAACGTGCCGCGGTGCTCGGCTACGTATTCGAAGTACGCGGCGAAGGTGGCGTTGACGCGCTGCCGGTTGTCGTTCGTGGACACCAGGGCGTGGCGAACGGCCTCGACGAGCGCCTCGATGCTCTCGTCGAGCAGTGCGAGGTACAAATCCTGCTTGCCCGGGAAGTGCTGGTAGAGGACGGGCTTGCTCACGCCCGCGCGCTCGGCGATCTCGTCCATCGCCGCGGCATGGTAGCCACGGGCCACGAAAACCTCCATGGCGGCGTCGAGCAGCTGGCGACGTCGAGCCATTCGCGGAAGCCTGGTTCCCCGCGGCCGGGCGGCTGATGTGGCAGTCAACACCTTCTCCGGTTCCGGATCAAAATGCGGCGGCGAGGTCCCCGTCGCATTTGGTCCATGGTATGCCCCCGCGGCACGGTCGCCACCCTTACCGGGCCGTGTTTCCTACTCGCGAGTATCTACCGGTAGTCGTCATCGTCGTAGCCGACGTCCCGGATCTGCTCCGCGGCATCGGCCTCGTTGACCTCGAAGGGGAGTTCCCGAAGCTCCTCGGCGTTCCCCTCGGGGATGTCCCGGGACTGCTCCGCCGCGTCCTCCTCGGGAGTTTCCATATCCATCTCGCTCAAATCTCGACCTCCTGTTCGCTACCACGTCACCCATGGCGCGTTGCCCTCCCCGGTCATCATCTCAGGTCAGACGGCGGATGGAAGGGGGAGTTCAGCGCCACCGCAAATGGGTACGGAAAGATCTATGCGCAGTATCTGGGCCGGGGCGATCTCGTTTGGCATGGTCGTGATTCCGGTCAAGCTCTACGCCGCTACCGAGCAGCGCGACGTGGCCTTCCGCCAGGTGCATCGAGAGGACGGCGGGCGCATCCAGTACCGGCGGATATGCACGATCGACGGTGAAGAGGTCCCGTACTCCGACATCGCCAAGGGGTATGAACTGCCGACCGGAGATGTCGTCGTGCTCACCGACCAGGACCTCAAGGACCTGCCGCTGGTGACCGCTCACCGGATCGACGTCCTGCATTTCGCGCCGTCGGGCCAACTGGATCCCATTCTCGCCAACAAGGCCTATTATCTGGAGCCGGATCCCGCCGGCGTCCGCGCCTACGTCCTGTTCAGGGACGCTCTCGAGCGATCCGGGAGGGTCGCCGTCGCCAAGATCGCCATCCGCCAGCGGGAGGCGCTCGCCGCGGTGCGCGTGCGCGAAGGCGTCCTCGTGCTCGAGACGCTGCTGTGGCCTGACGAGATCCGGGAACCGGATTTCGCCTTCCTTGAGGAGAACGTGGACGTTCGCAGCCAGGAACTGAAGATGGCGGCCTCGCTGATCGACACGATGACCGAGGACTTCGACCCCTCCGCCTATCGAGACGCCTACCGCGAGGCGCTCGAAGCCCTCGTCCAGGCGAAGATCGAGGGCAACGACGTCGTCCGCCCCTCCGGGCCCGGAATCGACGTGGAGCGCCCGTCCGGCGTACCCGACCTCACCGAGACCCTGCGCGCGAGCGTCGAGGCGGCGAAAGCCGGCCGCGCCAAGGGCTCCGCTCCGAAGGCCAAGGCTCTGCCAGCTAAGCCCAAAACTCCGTCAGCCAAGCCCAAAACTCCGCCAGCGAAGGCCCCGCCAGCCAAGCCCGCCGCGTCCGGCAACCGGAGGGCCTCCGCGTGAGCGCAGAACTCGCGCCCATCCCCCACTGGCCAGGGCGGATGGTGGAACTCTCCGGTGGCGAGCAGGTGTGGCTGGCGCGAACACCAGGGCACGTTCGGGAAAATGATCTTGACGTTACCGAGGTGCTGTGCGTGCACGGCATGTCGGGGGCGGCGACTAACTGGACCGACTTCATGGGGGCGCTGGCGGACGATTTCGCCTGCAGCGCTGTCGACCTGCCCGGGTCGGGGTTCTCACCGCCGCCGAAGGCCGCCGCCGGGTATTCGATCGGGGCGCTGGCAACGACGGTCGCCAAGGTTGTCGAGGACCAGCTCACCGCTCCCGTGCACCTGGTCGGCAACTCGATGGGCGGGGCGGTGGCGGTCAGGCTCGCGGCCACCCGGCCAGACCTGGTCAGGACGCTGACGCTGATCTCGCCCGCGCTGCCGGACAGGGTGCTGAACCCGCTGATGATCCAGTTCCCGCTGCTCGCGCTGCCGAAGCTGGGAGATTGGATCATGCGGCGCACTGGCCTGGTCTCGGCCGAGGACCGTGTGCGGAACGTGGCCAGCACCTGCTTCTTCGATCCCGGCGGCATCCACCCGGTCCGGTTCGCGCTGGACGCGGCGGAACTGCGGCGGCGCGACGAACTCGACTACGCGGACGCCGTGCTGATCGGCGCGGCGCGGGCTATCACCACGGAATACCTCCGGCCGCGGTCGAGGGGACTGTGGCGGGACGCGGAGCGGATCCGGATGCCGGTGCTCGCCATCTACGGCAGCCACGACCGCCTGGTGAGCCCGCGGGGCGCGGCGCACGCGGCGCGCGCGTTTCGTGACGCGCCGGGAGCGCGCGTGGTGGTCCTGCCCCGCACCGGGCACGTGGCGCAGATGGAACATCCAGCGGACGTGGCCGGGCTGTTCCGTGAGATGGTGAACCGGGTCCGGGGAATGCCGCATACCCCGACCGGGTTGTCGCTTTTACTACGAAACATGCGAGACACGGGAGTTGGCACAGTGTCCTTGCCACCGCTGGTTGAACCGGCCGCCGACCTGTCGGTCGATGAGGTGAAGCGCTACTCGCGTCACCTCATCATCCCCGACGTCGGTATGACCGGCCAAAAGCGCCTCAAGAACGCGAAGGTACTCGTCGTCGGCGCGGGCGGCCTCGGCTCGCCGGCGCTGCTCTACCTGGCTGCGGCCGGTGTCGGGACCCTCGGCATCGTGGACTTCGACACCGTCGACGAGTCGAACCTCCAGCGCCAGATCATCCACGGCGTCTCCGACGTCGGCAAGTCCAAGGCGCGGTCCGCGAAGGAATCCATCGCCGAAATCAACCCGTACGTGACGGTGAACCTGCACGAGGAGCGCCTCGACTCATCCAACGTGATGGAGTTGTTCGCGCGCTATGACCTCATCGTCGACGGCACGGACAACTTCGCCACCCGCTACCTGGTGAACGACGCCTGCGTGCTGCTGCACAAGCCGTACGTATGGGGGTCGATCTACCGCTTCGACGGCCAGGCGAGCGTGTTCTGGGCCGATTACGGGCCCTGCTACCGCTGCCTGTACCCCGAGCCCCCGCCTCCGGGCATGGTGCCGTCCTGCGCCGAGGGCGGCGTCCTCGGCGTGCTGTGCGCGTCGATCGGGTCGATCCAGGTCAACGAGGCCATCAAGCTGATCGCCGGCATCGGGGACCCGATCTCCGGGCGGCTGATGATCTACGACGCCCTGGAGATGACCTACCGGTCCGTCAAGGTGAACAAGGACCCGGACTGCGCGATCTGCGGCACGAACCCGACGGTGACCGAGCTCATCGACTACGAAGCGTTCTGCGGCGCGGTCTCCGACGAGGCGGCGGAGGCCGTCATCGGCTCCACGATCTCGGCCAAGGACCTCGCCGCCATGCAGGAGCGCGGCGACGACATCTTCCTCGTGGACGTGCGTGAACCGAACGAGTACGAGATCGTCTCGATCCCCGGTGCGACGCTGATCCCGAAGGGCGAGTTCCTGTCGGGCGCGGCTCTGTCCCAGATGCCGCAGGACAAGCAGATCGTCCTGCACTGCAAGAGCGGCGCGCGCAGCGCCGAGGTGCTCGCGGTGCTGAAGAACGCCGGGTTCAAGGACGCCGTGCATGTCGGCGGCGGCGTACTGGCCTGGGTGAACCAGGTCGACCCCAGCCTGCCGACGTACTAGAGTCCGCGGAACTCAGCGGTCTCGTGGAGTCCCGAGGTGCTTGCGCACTGCTCCGGCATCACCGGGCGCCTTACTCGGCGTCAGGTGATGCCGGCGAGTGCAATAGCCTTTGACCGTGGACCTTCTTGAGCCGATGGTGCAGCCCTACGCGTGGGGATCGAGGACCGCGATCGCGGAACTCCAGGGCAGGCAGGTGCCGTCCGCGGAACCGGAAGCGGAACTGTGGATGGGCGCGCATCCGTCCGCGCCCTCGGTAGTGGAGCGGCCCGACAGGCGAACCACCCTGGAAGGGGTCATCGCGGCCGACCCGGTTGGCGAACTCGGTGCGAAGTGCGCGGCCGAGTTCGGCGGGCGGCTGCCGTTCCTGCTCAAGATTCTCGCCGCGGAGAAGGCGCTGTCCATCCAGGTGCACCCGTCTCGTTCGCAGGCGGAGGCCGGCTTCGCGGACGAGAACGCCCGCGGCCTGACGGCCGGCGCCGCGGGGCGCAACTACGTGGACGACTGGCCGAAGCCAGAGATGCTCTTCGCGCTCACCCGGTTCGAGATACTGGCGGGGATGCGTTCCGCGGCGGACGCCGGGGCGCTCTTCGAAGCGCTCGCCGTGCCGGAACTGGCGCCGATCGCGGCGGACCTCGCCGGGGCCAGCGCCGCCGACGGCGGCTCCGCGGCGCTCACGCGGGCGCTCGCCAAGCTGCTCAGCTGGCCGCTGGCGCAACGGTCCGCGCTCATCGCGGCCGTGGTCGCGGCCTGCGAGCGGCTCGCGGCGGGTGACGGTCCCTACGCGGCGGCGTGCGCCGCTACCGTGCGGATCGCCGGGGACCACCCCGGCGACATGGGAATCGTCGCGTCGCTGCTCCTGCGGCACGCCGTCCTCGAGCCCGGCCAGGCGGTCTTCATGCGGGCCGGCGGGCTGCACGCCTACCTGCACGGCACCGGAATCGAACTGATGGCGAATTCCGACAACGTGGTGCGCGCCGGTCTCACCGGCAAGCACATCGACATCTCCGAACTGCTCAAGCTCACGGATCCCAGCGTCGGCCTGCCCCTGATCGAGGGACGTGACCTCGGCGACGGCGTGTCCGTGTACGAATCCCCGGCGCCCGAATTCCGGCTCTACCGCGCCGAACTGGGGCGGGCCGAGATCACCCTGCCAGCGGTCGGGCCGCGCCTGGTGCTGTGCATGTCGGGAACGGTGTCGCTGACCAGTGCGGACGGCGCCGCGCTCAAGACGGGACGGGGAGAATCCTGCTTCCTTTCCGCGATGGACGGCGAGGTCAGGGCCGCCGGACCGGGTGTCATTTTCGTCGCCACGACTGGCATCGATGATTAGCAATGTAAAAAGCACGTGCATATAAACGTGCATATGAATTTTCTGTAGATTCTCTATTCGTTCCCTCTGGCCGCGGGAAAGCGGAGCGGTTAACGTGTTGCCGGGCAGCGGCAATTGCGTGAACACGCTCTATGGGCAGAGGTGACATGGATGCTTCAACGACGATGGTTCGCTCTGGCACACACCGGATTTCCGCCAGCGTATTCGGCGTCGGGGAACCCTCCGTCGTCATAGAGCCGGCGTACGGCGGGGACGCCAGTTCCTGGCGGTCCATCGCTGAAGCCGTCGCGCGCGAGACGACGGTCATGACGTACGACCGCGCGCCCTACGGGAACAGCAGCGCGGCCAGGGACGGCCGGACGCCCCGTGACGTGGCCCGCGACCTGCACGAGGTGCTTACCGCACTCGGCATCACGGGGTCCTTGGTGCTGGTGGGGCATTCGGTCGGGGGAATCTACGCGCGCGCCTACGCCGCGTCGCACTCTGACGACGTGGCGGGGATGGTGCTCGTCGATTCCAGTCACGAAGGCCAGCGGAGCGCGACCCGCGGTCACGTGCCGTGGAAATGGTGGCTGATGGAGCTGTTCACCGTTCCGTGGATTATGGCCGCCTCACGCGCCGCGCGTAACGGCGGCGATCGCCGTTCGCTGATCTGCGAGTTCCGCTCTTTCCTCAAGATCACCGAGGCCGACCGAATGCTTGCCCCTGGCGCGCTCCGCGACAAGCCGCTGGTAGTGATCACGCGTGCCAGGGACACGTCGATCAGCGACAGGGGTTTCTGGCCGATATGGCACGGCCTGCACGCCGACCTCGCTCAGCTATCAGCTAACAGCTCCCATGTCATCGCCAATAGCTCCAGTCATTATCTAAACGACAGTGATCCGACGCTGATAGTCGACTCAATCCGGCAGGTGGTGGCGAGCGCCCGCACGTCGCAGCCGCTAGCGCCGGTGACAGGCGACGATTGCGCGCGGGAGTAGGGGGTCAGGGGCGGCGGCGATCGGTGGCGCTTGACGCGTTCGCGATGATCGCGGCGAACGGCGGGATCACCAGCGCCGCCGCCGACATGATTACCGCCGCGATGGTGGAGTAGCGGCTCACCACGGCCCAGGCGATCGCGCACAGCCCCAGGCACGTGCCCATCATCACGAAGTAGATCGTCTTGCTCCGGCGTGACGGCGGATTCGGCGACCGCGGGTCCGGCTGGTCACCTGGCCGGTAGCCGTAGCCCCCGAGTTCGCGGTCCCACGCGTGGAGGTCACGATCGTGCTGGCCGGATCGCCCGCCGTCCGCGCCGTGCTCGTCGTCTCCGTTGCCCGCCATGACACGTACATACTGCCCGCGACCGGTCCAATCGATTCCTCGAATTCAAGGCCCGGAAGGAGCCGCCAGCGTCGTTCGGGATAATGATCTTGTGGAAAAAATCGGTAAAAAGGCTGGTTCGTTCGGGATCGTCGCGGAGAGTTACGATCGTGTGCGGCCCGGGCCGGCGCCCGCGGCGGTGGACTGGCTGCTGCCCGGCGGTTGCGACGCGGCCGTGGATCTGGCGGCGGGAACGGGACTGTTCACCAGGGCGCTCCTCGGCCGGGTGCCGGAGATCACCGCGGTCGAGCCGGACGCACGGATGCGCGCGGTACTGGCGGATCGGACCGAAGGCGTTCGCGTGCTCGACGGGCGCGCCGAGGCGATACCGCTGCCCGATTCGTCGGTTGACGCGCTCTTTGTCGCGACTGCCTGGCACTGGTTCGACCCGGCGCTCGCCGTCCCGGAGATCGCGCGGGTGCTGCGAGACGGCGGACGACTCGGGGTGATCTGGACAAGCCGCGATAGAGCGGACGACTGGGTGGCGGAACTGGACCTGCTCCGGCTGGCCGCTGTGCCAGGGGAAACCCATTACTGGCAGGACGGCGACGCGCGCACCGCGCACGATGTACAGGAGCAACTGGAGCGTCACAACACGGTGACCCTGCCGCCGGACGCGCCCTTCGCGAGTGTGGAGACCGAGTCGTTCAGGTTCACCCGGACCATGGACGTCGACGACGTGGTCGACTGGCTGGCCACCAACAGCGTGTTCATCACCGCCTCGCCCGCCGACAGGGAGTCGGGGCTTGCGCGCTGCCGGGCGGCACTGCTAGCCCGCGCCGTCGGCGACTCACCGGATGGCCGGTCGCGGATTGAGATGCCGCTGCGATCGTGGTGCTGGCGAGCCGACCGCCTGCCGCGAGCATGATCGAAAGCACCGCGAACGCGATCGAAAGCCAAGGGTGAGAACTAAACACGTTCGCGACACGGCAAAGCGGGCAGGGTGCCCCTACCATTTGGGGTGTGGTAACCGGACCCGTGCCGATCGCCGAACGGCGGCGCCCTTCCGTCGTGGTCGTGGCCGTCGCTGCGCTCGTCCTCCTGCTCGGAGCAGTCGGCTTCCTGGTCTCCGCGGGTGGAGTTGCCAGCCAGTTGCTGCCCCGGAGGTTCACGGGCGCGCAGCAGGCGGCGATCATGAACTGGGAAGTCGCCGGGCGATGGCGCGACCTGCCCGCGGGCACGATTTTCGCCGGCTCGATCGGGTACCCGCAGCCCGCGGTGCTCGACGGCACAGGGAACTCGCTGTCCTTGTCCGCGCATCGCGTCGGCATCGCCGAGCAGGCGCCTTGCCGGTCAGCGGTCGACCCCGCGGCCGCCGCCGCGCTCGTCCGTGAGGGGTGCGAGGCTGTGCTGCGCGCCACCTATGTCGACGGGACGGACAGCTACGTAGTGACAGTGGGCGTGGCGGCGTTCGCGGGCGGCGCGCAGGCCGTGGCGGCGGAACGGCAGATCGACGCGGTGAAACCGCGCGCCGGCGCGCTCGCGCCGGGTGTGCTGCCGGTCGCGTTCGCGGGGACGCCGGCCGCGTATTTCACAGCGGGCAGCCGCCAGATTACGGAGGCCAGTGCCGATGGCTCTTACCTCGTTATGTACGCGATCGGATACGCCGACGGCAGACCCCGGGTTCCCATCACCGCCGACAGTTATGCCGACGCGGAGATGACCGGCATGGGCACGGGCGTCGCCGGGGCGATCGCGTCCGTGCTCGGCGAGTCGCCCGCCCCGCCGCACTGCCCTGGGACGCCGGGATGCTGAGAGCAGCCATCCGGGCGGCGGCGGCCGTCGGCGCGGCCGGCGGCCTCGTCTTCGCCGCGTCTGGCGCTTACCCGACGGCGGCTGCTCCCGCGGCGGCCGCTCCCGCGGCGGGTGCTCCCGCGGCGGGTGCGGGGAGTCTCACGGCTGTGAGCGCGAGGGCGGCGGTGTCGGACGAGGTCAGGGGCGACCAGGAGTGGGAATTCGACATGCTCGATGTCTGGCCCGCATGGCAGCAGACCGAAGGCGCCGGGGTAACCGTCGCGGTACTCGACAGCGGGGTGAATCCCGACGTCAGTGACCTGGCGGGGTCGGTGGTCACCGGCCCCGACCTGACCGGCCTGACCACGCCGCCCAGTAACCCGAACTGGGGTGTGCACGGCACCTGGATGGCGTCGATCATCGCCGGGCACGGGCACGACGGTGGCCAGGACGGGGTTCTCGGCATCGCGCCTGAAGCGAAGATCCTCTCGATCCGCGTGATACCGGAAAAGACGGACCCCGAATATCACACGTACGAGACCAAGCCAGAGCAGCGCATCCAGGAGGACCTGGCCACCGGCATTCGCGATGCCGTCAACGACGGCGCGAAGGTCATCAGCATGTCGCTCGGCTACACGGCGCCGAGCGCCGTGGTCCAGTCCGCTGTCCAGTACGCCTTCGGCCACGGCGTCGTCTTGGTCGCGTCGGCGGGAAACTCGGGAGACGAGTCGAGCAGCCCGCGAAGCTCGTCGGCGAGCAGTTCGGGACAGGGGAGTCCGCGGGGCGACGACGGTTTCGCGCCAGTGTCCTTCCCTGCGCAGTACCCCGGTGTGCTAAGCGTCGCCGCGCTCAACGAGGATGGCTCTGTCGCGAGCTTCTCCAGCGACAACCTTTCGGTCGAGGTGGCCGCTCCAGGGGACGACGTCACGGCCCAGGGCGCGGACGGCCAGTACTGGTCGGTCAGCGGCACCAGTCCTGCCTGCGCCCTGGTCGCGGGCGTCGCCGCCCTGATCAAGTCCAAGTATCCCGATCTCGCGCCTGATCTCGTGCTCCGTGCGATCACCAGCACGGCGCACGACGGGCAATACGGCGGCTACAACGCCAAGACCGGGTTCGGCCTGGTGGACGCCGGGGCGGCACTGGCCGCGGCAGGGCGTCTCGCCGGGGTGCGCCCCGCGGGCTCGCAGGTGGCGACCTCGGAGCGGTTCGGCGGAGGACCGGCCGTGGTCCCGCCGCCGCCGGTGTCCGCGCGCGGAACCGGGGACCTTTTCCTTTATTCGGTGCTGGGGCTGTTCTCCCTGGTCGTGGTGCTCGGTGGCGGGTTGTGGTACGGCCGTCTGCGCCGGGCGCGGCGGCGTTACGGCTACCCCGCCGTGGCTGGGGCCGGCAGGTACGGCGGGGCACACGCGGCGCACTACGGCCAGCCCGGCGCTTACGGTCAGCCCGGTGGTTACGGTCAGTCTGGCGGTTACGGTCAGTCTGGCGCTTACGGGCAGCCCGGGGATCATGGGCATCAGGGCGGAACCGAGGATCACCGTGACTACCGCTGAAAGTCCCCTGGACGACTACTCCGCCCTCGTGCTCGACGTGGTCGATGGGATCCCGCCCGGCCAGGTCATGTCCTATGGAGACATCGCCGAATACGTAGGCGACCGCGGCCCACGGCAGGTCGGCAGGGTCATGTCCGCATACGGCGGCGGGGTCGCCTGGTGGCGGGTCATCCACGCCGACGGCACGCCGCCGCCCGGCCACGATTCCGCCGCCCTCGCGCACTACCTGGAGGAAGGAACGCCCCTGCGCTCGGCCCGCCCCCCGGTGCGGGTAGACATGCGTCGCGCCCGCTGGAAAGGATAAAAGGATCCACCCACAAGTCGCCGGCGGGATCCCCGCGGCCTCGAGCGGGTCTCGAATGTCAGAGGTCCGTGCTGAAATGGCCTCACGATGAACGGATACCGACTCGTCCGCCACCCGGGGCCGCCCAAGGACACCGCGCCGCGGCAGGCCGTCACGCCCGCGCCGCGTCTCGACGAGACGCAGCAGCTTGTCGTCGACCATAAGGGCGGTCCGTTGCTCGTGCTGGCCGGGCCGGGCACCGGCAAGACCACTACGATCGTGGAGGCGGTGGCGGAGCGGATAGAGCAGCGGGGCATCGACCCGGACCGTATCCTCGTCCTCACCTTCAGCCGGAAGGCCGCGCAGGAACTGCGCGAGCGAATCACCGCCCGGATGCGGCGCACGACAAAGGAACCGCTCGCGCTCACGTTCCACAGTTACGCGTATTCCCTGGTCAGGCGCGAGTATGTGCTGGCAGGAGACGAGCCGCCGCGGCTGTTGTCCGCTCCCGAGCAGCTCCTGGAGATACGGCGGCTGCTGCGCGGCGAGATCGCTGACGGCGCGCGGAGGTGGCCCGAGCGGCTGCACCCGGCGCTGCCCGCACGCGGGTTCGCCGAGGAACTCCGCGACGTGCTGATGCGGGCCGCCGAGCGTGGCCTGGACGGGCGTGAGCTGAGGAGACTCGGCCGCGGGCACAAGCGAGACGATTGGGTCGCGGCGGGGGAGTTCCTCGACCGCTACGCGGCCCGGTTCGACCTCGCCCCGGTGCCCGCCTACGACTACGCGGAGATCGTGCGGATCGCGGCGCGCCTGCTGACCCGTACAGCGATCGCGCAGCGTGAGCGCGACGCGTACGACGCCGTCTTCGTCGACGAGTACCAGGACAGCGACCCGGCGCAGGAGTCGATGCTGCTGGCGCTGGCCGGTGACGGCCGTGAGCTTATCGCGGTGGGCGATCCGGACCAGTCGATCTATGCGTTCCGCGGGGCGGACGTGCGCGCGCTGCGGCGGTTCCCCGACAGGTTCCGGGCACCGGACGGCGCTCAGGCGCCGGTCGTGGCGCTGCGGACCTGCCGTCGCAGCGGCCCCGCGCTGCTCGCCGCGTCGCGCCGAGTCGCCCGCCGCCTCCCCGCGCCCACCGGTGCCGTGGCACCGTCGGGCGCCGTAGTGCCCGGTGCCGTGGCGCCGCCGGGCGTCGGCACCGCGGGCACCCCGCGCGCCAGGGCACTCATGCCGCACCGCGACCTGCGCGCCGTACCCGGGGCGCCCGAGGGTGAGGTGCGGATCATGGTCGCCGGCACGCAGGCGCAGGAGGCCGGCCTCGTCGCCGACACGCTGCGCCGCGCGCACCTGTCCGACGGTGTCCCGTGGCAGAACATGGCGGTCCTGGTCCGGTCGGCGCAGCGTCAGGTTCCGTTGCTCCGCCGTGCCCTCGCGAACGCCGGCGTCCCGGTGACAGTGGCTGGCGACGAGCTTCCGCTGCCAGACGAACCCGGCACCCGCCCGCTCCTCACTCTCCTGCGCTGCGCCCTGGCGCCTGAGACGCTGGACGAGGAAACCGCCGCCGACCTGCTTACCGGCCCTCTAGGCCAGACCGACAATCTCGGCCTGCGCAAGCTCAGGCGGGCCCTGGACGGCACCTCTGTCACCGAGGCGATCACCGCGCCTGTGCCAGGCCCGCTGGCGACGGTCAGCGACCGCGTCGCCGGCCCCGCCCGGAAGGTCGCCGCCCTGCTGCGCACCGCGAAAGATGCCATCGCGGCCGATGGGACAGCCGAGGATGTCCTGTGGGCGGTGTGGAGCGAATCCGGCCTCGCCCAGCAATGGGAAGAGCGAGCCGAGCGTGACCCCGCCGCCGACCGTGACCTCGACGCGGTGCTCGCCTTGTTCGATAAGGCCGCCCGCTTCGCGGACGAGCTTCCGCCCGGCGGTCCGGCGCTGTTCCTTGACAGCCTCACCGGCCAGGAGATCGTCGGCGATACCCTCGCGGAGCAGGCTGTCCGCGAGGACTGCGTCCGTGTGCTGACCGCGCACCGCTCCAAGGGCCTGGAGTGGGACGTGGTGGTCGTCGCCGGCGTGCAGGAGGAGGTGTGGCCGGACCTGCGGCTGCGCGGCTCGCTGCTTGGCGCTGACGAACTGGCGGAGGCGGCGAGTCCCGAGGCGGGCGGACCGCAGGCGCAGGAGGTCGCGACAGCCGCGCTAGCCGCGCAGTTGCTCGCGGAGGAACGCCGCCTGTTCTACGTCGCGGTGACCCGCGCCAAACGCCTGCTCGTGGTGACCGCCTCCGGCGGGGATGAACAGGATGAACGTCCATCGCGGTTCCTCGCCGAGCTCGCGGGTGACCAGATAGAGATCCAGCAGGCCGGCGAGACCACACGCTGGCTGTCGCTCCCAGTGCTGGTCGCGGACCTGCGCCGTGCCGCGGCTGATACCGGCAAGCCCCTCGTCGTGCGCGAGGCCGCGGCCCGGCAGTTGGCCAGGCTCGCGGACGAGGGCGTGCGCGGCGCGGACCCGCGCGAGTGGTACGCGCTGACCGAGATCTCCGACGACCAGCCGATCGTCGGCGACGGCGAGCGTGTGCGCCTCTCCCCGTCCCAGGTGGAGAACTTCGCCCGCTGCGGCTTGCGCTGGCTGCTTGAGTCGGCCGTCGGCGCCGGCCGGCCGGACGTCCTCCGTCACCTCGGCACGGTCATCCACGCCGCCGCCGTCCTGATCGCCGACGGTGCCACCGAACAGGCGGTGGCGTCTCGAATAGACGACATCTGGCACCACCTCGACTTCGGGAGCGTCTGGTACGGCTCGCGCCAGCGTGAACTGGCCGAGCGCATGGTGCGGAAGTTCCTGGACTGGCACGCATCGAATCCCAGGGACCTCTTGGCCACGGAGCAGTCGCTGCATGTCCGCGTCGGCCAGGTGGAGATCACCGGCCGTGTGGACAGGCTGGAACGCGACGACCAGAACCGCGGCGTGATTGTCGACCTGAAGACCGGGTCCAGCGCGCCGAAGGACGACGAACTCGACCGTCACCCCCAGCTCGGCGTCTACCAACTGGCGATCCTGCTCGGCGCGTTCGAGCGACTCGGCCTCACCGATCCGGGCGGTGCCGAGCTCGTCCAGGTGGGGAAAGGCGGTTTCGCGGCCCGCGCCAAGGTGCAGCACCAGCGCGCGCTGGCGGAGGACCCCGAGCCCGGCTGGGCGAAAGACCTGGTGGAAGCGGTCGCGACGGGCATGGCCGGCCCCGTCTTCCGCGCGCGCGTCAACCCTGGCTGCCGCACCTGCCCGGTCTCCTCCTGCTGCCCCGTAAGCCCCGACGGCGCCCAGGTCGCCCGGTAAGGCCGATCCAAGCAGGTTTGATCGTGATTACCGGGGCTGTTCGAGCGACGCCATCTCTCCACGGGATCGGCCTCCTGTCCGGTTTGATCACGGGTGCCGGAGCCGTATCAGCGGCCAGCCAGGTTAAATGGGCAGCAGGTCCTGGTTGAGGGATCTCTTGACCTGGACCTCGCTGCCGCCGGGGCCGGGAAGCCAGGGGTATTCGCCGTAGGGGAACCCGCCGTGGGCGAAGGCGTCGTTCAGGTAGGACACGAACGGCACCGGGTCGTCGCCCTCCTCGCCTGCGAACTGGCCGTCGGCGCAGGGGTCCGGGACGATGATCCCGTACGGTGCGCCGTCGCTGGTGTTGTCCTTGTGGAGCCTGTCGGGGGCGACGTCCAGGGTGAACGGCCTGGCATCGGGGTCCTGCCCGGCCCATTCATGCCAGTCCTGGAACGCCTCCTCGTAGTAGCCGCCGATTGACTCGCTCGGATAGCGTGACCCCTCTAGCTCGATGACGAGCGGGTCGCCCGACGCTGACTCCGGCCACCGCGGGTGCGTGCCGACCAGCCAGACGTCCCCCACGATCCGCACCCACGACAGCACAGTCACCGGCACCGGGCCGAACCGCTCCTGCAGCCAGGCCGCGTGCTGCGCGGCCCGGGCGGTCGGCGGCACCCACGCCACGACCGGGGGTCTGCGCATCGTCGTTGGTGTGGAACCGGTACCCCTGGCCGGCGAGCCGCTCGACGATCACCTCCACGTTATGCCGGGCGCGGCGGGCCATCTCGTCGCAGACCAGCTGCGCCTCCTGCGCGAGGCCGGGCCGGCGGACCGCGCCGCCAAGCTCGCGTAGTTCCGCCCAGACCTGGTCACGCTGGCCTGCCCGGTAGCGGCTGAGCCAGTTCGGTGATGACGCCATGCGCGCAAGTAGTGCGTCTACGGATTCCGGCGGGTCGACGTCGAAACGTTTGGTTCTCCGGCCTGCCAAGGAAAGGATTTGGAGCGCTGGCGCACCTGAGCCGACAAGTTCGGGTCGATTGCGCACCTGATCCAATACTGCCGCACCCGTCCCCGTTTCGGCTCTTTCCCGCGTGGTGTGTACGTGGCTGCCGTCACTCTCCGCTACGACGACGGCAGGGCCGCAAGCCTGCCCGGCACCCCGGTACCCCCGCACCCCCTGGGCGGCCGCGGAATGTCAGTGGCATCTGGTCCAATGTCATACGTGACTGAGACCGACCGCGCTCGAGGGATCCGCGTCCGCTACACGCCCGCGCAGCTGGCGCGCCTGCTGCGGATGCCGGAGCCGACGACGGAGCAGGCCGCGGTGATCGGCGCGCCGCTGGCGCCGCTCGCGGTGATCGCCGGGGCGGGGTCCGGCAAGAGCGAGACGATGGCTGCCCGGCTCGTCTGGCTGGTCGCCAACGGGTTCGTCCGCCCGGATCGCGTGCTCGGCCTCACGTTCACGCGGAAAGCCGCCGCCGAACTCGCCGACCGTGTCCGGTCCCGGCTAGACAGGCTCCGTCGAGCCGGCATCGACGCAACGGGCCAGGCGGCGGAGGGCGCCAGCGACGCGGAGGACGCCGGCGACGACGCGGGGGCGTGGGCGGGCGAGCCCGTCATCGGCACCTATCACGCCTACGCCGGCCGGCTGGTCAGCGACCACGCGCTCCGTGAGGGACTCGAGCCGTCCATGCGCCTCATCACCCCGGCGTTGTCCTGGCAGCTCGCCGCGCACATCGTGGCCGCATACGACGGCCCCATGGACGAGATCGGGTGGACGCCGCAGACCGTCACCGCCGCGGTGCTGCAGCTCGCGGGCGACCTGGCGGAGCACCTGCGGCAGCCGGGCGACGTGACGGACGTCGGCCGGTGGCTCGCCGAGCAGGAGGCCACGCTGCCGGGCAGGGTGCCGGCGGCCGTCCGCAGGATGATCGAGTCACAGCGGGCGCGTGAGCAGCTGCTGCCGTTGATCGAGCGGTACGGCTCAGCCAAGCAGGCCCGCGAGGTACTCGACCACGGTGACCAGGTCGCGCTGGCCGCGCGGATCGCCGAGCGCCACCCGGAGGTCGGGGCCGGCGAGCGCGGCCGGTACCAGGTCGTTCTGCTCGACGAGTATCAGGACACGAGCCACGCGCAGCTGGTCCTGCTGCGGGCCTTGTTCGGCGGCGGGCACCCGGTGACGGCGGTTGGCGATCCCTGCCAGTCGATTTACGGCTGGCGAGGGGCGAGCGCGGGGAACCTGCGCCGGTTCCGGACCGATTTCCCTGAGCGAGGCGGAGCAGCATCGTCCGTTCGGCTGCTGTCGACAAGCTTCCGCAATGCCGGCGCGGTCCTGGACGTCGCGGCGGTGATCCAGGCGGAACTGCGGGCAGAGGCGCCTGACGTGCCGCTGCTGGTGTCCGCGCCGGACCGGGGCGCGCGCGGGAGCGTGACGTGCGCGCTGCTGCCCACGGCGGGGCAAGAAGCGGACTGGGTCGCGGAGCGGGCGGCGGAACTGCTCGCGCTACCCGCGGGCAGCGCGCCGGACGGGCAGCCGTGGGGAGACGGGCGGGCGGCGGGGGTGCGGCCGTCGGACATCGCGGTGCTGTGCCGGAAACGAGCGCAGTTCGTGTCGCTGCGCCGGGCGTTCGAGGCCCGCGGGATCCCATGCGAGGTGGTCGGGCTCGGCGGGCTGCTCAGCGTGCCGGAAGTGCAGGACGTCGTGGCGACTTTGCGTGTGCTGCACGACGCCGCGGCATCCGACGCGCTGGCGCGGTTGCTCACGGGCCCGCGCTGGCGGATCGGCCCGCGCGACCTTGTTGCGCTCGGCCGTCGGGCGCGTGACCTGGCCGCAGGCACGGCGAGCGAGGTAGCCCCTGGCGCGGCGGGCGAGGTGGCTGCTGGCGCGGCGGGCGAGGTGGCTGCTGGCGCGGCGGCCGAGGTGGCCGCTGGCGCGGCGCAGACGCCAGGGTGCTCGATTACGCAGACGGTGTCGTCGGAGCGCGCTCAATTGCGCAATCGATCAGGCCAGGAAGGGCTCTGGGACGGCGACGCGGAGCAAGGGGCTGCCGAGGACGCCATCGCGGAGGCGATCACGGACCTGACGGCCGAGACTGGGTCACTGGTCGAGGCGCTCGATGACCTCGGCGACCCCGACGGGTACTCCAGGACCGGATACCTCCGGCTACTGGCCCTGGCGGCCGAGACCCGGCGGCTGCGCCAGCACGTCGGGCGCCCGCTCGCCGATCTCGTCGCCGAAGTAGAACGCATCCTCAGCCTGGACATCGAAGTCGCGGCACGCCCTGGCACCGACCCGAGCGCCGCGCGGGCCGACCTGGACGCGTTCACCGACGTCGCGGCGACGTTCGCGGGTGACCAGCCGGACCCCACACTCGGCGCGTTCCTGGCCTACCTCACGGCGGCCCAGCAAGAGGAGTTCGGCCTGGAACCAGGCCGGGTCGGCGAGTCGGACACGGTCAAGCTGCTCACCGTGCACGCGGCCAAGGGCCTCCAGTGGCCCGCGGTATTCGTCCCCGGGCTGGCCGCGGGCAAGACTTCGCAGGTGTTCCCGGCGAAGCCGCGGCAGTCGACGCGCTGGACGGACAACCCCCGGCTGATCCCGTTCAGCCTGCGCGGTGACGCCCGCGACCTGCCGCCGCTGCGCGGTCTCGACAGCGACTCGGTCGCCGCGTTCACCGAGGCGTGCGCCGCCCGGGACCTCGCCGAAGAACGCCGGCTCGCGTATGTGGCGGCGACGCGAGCGGCGTTCTGGCTGGGCTGCTCGGGTTACTGGTGGGGGGACGGGACGGCGCCGCTGGGGCCATCGGTGTTCCTGGCGCAGGTGCGCGAGGCGTGCGAGGCGGGTGCGGGAAGTGTCGGCGCCTGGGCCGGCCCGCCGGACGACAACGCGGAGAACCCCCTGCTCGCGAACGTGGAGGAGGCCGAATGGCCGCTCACCGCTGCCGGGCAGCACTACGAGGCCGTCTGGTACGCGAGCCAGCTCGTGCGGGCGGCCGCCAAACCCAAATCCCCATCCCGAACGGACCAGGCTCTCTCCCCCGAAGACCGTTCCCTCGTGGAGGCGTGGGATCTTGACGCCGGGCTTCTCCTCGCCGAAAGGGAACGCCAGCGCCAGCAGGGCGACGGCCCGGTCCCGGTATTCCTCCCGTCGAAGCTGTCGGTGTCCGCCCTCGTTACGCTGGTGCGTGACCCGGACGAACTGGCCAGGCAAGTGCGGCGCCCGATGCCCCGGCCGCCGGCGCGCGACGCCCGGCGAGGTACCGAGTTCCACCTCTGGCTTGAGGAGCGGTTCGGGCAGCAGCGGCTGATCGGGGACGACGATCTGTTCGGCGAACCCGAGGACGAGACCGACGCCAGCCTCGCGGACCTGCGGGCGCGGTTCGAGGCCGGCGAGTGGGGCGGCCGGTGGCCGCGCGAAGTCGAGGTGCCGTTCGACACGCGGATCGGCGACCGGCAGATACGGGGGCGGATCGACGCCGTGTTCGCTGACGAGGACGGCGGGTTCGACGTGGTGGACTGGAAGACCGGGCAGCCGCCGCGCACGAGGAACGAGAAGGAGGCGGTCGCCGTGCAGCTAGCCGCCTACCGGCTGGCCTGGGCGGCGCTCGCGGACGTCCCGCTGGAGAAGGTGCGCGCCGCGTTCTACTACGTCCGCCGCAACCGGACCGTGCGCCCGGCCGACCTGTTCGACGAGGCCGGACTGAGGGCACTCATCGAGCGCGTGCCGCTGGCGGACTAGACCGCTCATGGGCCGCATTCCGCCTGGCCGCGCGGACTAGCTGTCGGCCGCCAGGTAGTGCTCGATCGTCTCGACCTTGGAGGTGAGGGCACCGCTCACGCCGGGGCGCAGGTCGGCCTTGAGGACCAGGCTGACCCGGGGCGCCCTCTCGGAGACGGCGTCCACGGCCTTCTTTACGACGCTCATGACCTCGTCCCAGCCGCCTTCGATGGTAGTGAACATCGAATCGGTCTCGTTGGGGAGTCCGCTCTCGCGGACTACCCGGACGGCTTCCGCGACGATCTCGCCGACAGCTTCGCCGGCGCCGAGGGGCGTGACTGAGAACGCGACAAGCATGGGTCCACGTTATCGGAACAGTTTGCCGACGGCACCGGCGCCCAGTCCG
>DASZJE010000079.1:0-2109 GCA_035948445.1 Trebonia sp.
GTGGGGGTGGACCCCGGCCAGCGCGGCACCGGGCTGGGCCGGGCGCTGACCCTGGCCGGGCTGGGATACCTGCGCGACCGGGGCGTGGCCGAGGCGATGCTCTACGTGGACGAGGACAACGTGCCGGCGATCAAGCTGTACGAAGGCCTCGGCTTCACCCGCTGGAGCACCGACGCGATGTACCGGCAGCGACGTTAGCCCGGGGGAGGACCCCTTGGAAGCCTTAGGCGCCGTGGATGCCCAGCGCCTCGTCGAGTTCGGCGGCGGTCAGCGGCCGGTCGGAGGCCGCCACCGCGCTCAGCACCTCGGCGTAGAGCTCGATCTCGTCCAGGGCGACGAGGTCATGAACACGAAGGTCCAACTGCCTGGGAATCGTGCTCACCTCCGGCGCCGACCGCGAGTCCGCTCGCTTGGGCCCCAGGTTACGTGCCGACACTGCTCCTCCGCATGACCCATCAGGGCCATTCACTGACCACCTTCACGTGCGGTTTTACCCAGCATGGCGGTAACGATTCCGCCATACCCCCGCGTAGTTGCCGTCAATCCGGTAATGCATATAACAGGAGCCCCAGCGGCATCTCTGCCCAAACTACTCATGTGCCGTAACAGCACCCATCTCGTCCCGAAGCGGACAGATGCGGATAAATAGGGACACTAGTTCGTTTGGGTTGCGCGGGGGAGGCATGACCGACGAGAGTCATGCTCGTATTCCCATCCCCGTCCCGAGCACGCATACTACAGAAGTAGCGGTCCCGCTCGTCTCCTAGGCGGTTCTGCGCCTCACTAGCACCGCTAGCCTCCGGACATCGTTCCCGCTATTTCGGACTACCTGATCTCGGAAAGCCATGAATGACAATAGTGATCTCCTGCCGAACCTCGTTCACGAAGATGCGTTCGAAATGCAGATGCGCGGGTACAGCCGCCGCCAGGTGGACGAGTTCATCGCCCGCTGCCGCAGCCAGATCCGGGATCTAGAGCAGCGACTCGCCCGTGCTCTCGACGACGGAGAGGAACTCAAGCGTGACCTGGCCACCGCGCGCCAGCAGGCGCTCGGTGCCAAGCCCGCGCACGAGGAGGTCAGCGAGCGGATCTCCCAGATCCTCAAGCTGGCCGACGACGAGGCCCGGTCCCAGAAGTCCAAGGCTCATGAAGACATCGCCCGGCAGCGCAACGACGCCCAGGCCGAAGCGGACAAGGCTCGCGCCGAGGCTCGCGAGCAGGCCGAGCGGATGCTGACCGCGGCCCAGGAGCAGGCCGAGCGGGCGATCACGTCGGCGCGGGCCGAGGCCGAGAAGACGCTGACCGCGGCCCGGACCGAGGCCGAGAACACCACCTCCGACGCCAGGAAGAAGTCCGAAGCGGTGCTGGCCGGCGCGAAGGCGCAGGCCAAGAAGGCGCTGGACGAGGCCACGGCGAGGGCGACCGCCATTCACGACGGCGCCGAGCGCCGGCTGAACCTGCTGTCCACCAGGCACTCCGAAACGATCAAGCGCCTGACCGACATCCTGGACGGGGTCTCCTCGCTCGTCGCCGCGGAGACCGCCCGCATGTCGCTCGAGGACGAGGTCGACCAGGTCACCGCGAAGACGATCGCCGCCGGCGACTCAGCCGGCGCGGCGCGCCCGGCCGGGGCTCCGGCGGGCGCCAGCGGGCCGGCCGCCGCGAACGGGCCTGCCGCGCCGAACGGACCCACCGCGCCGGCCGGGCCCGCGGGTCCGGCCGGTCCGCGCCAGGCCGCCCCGGCCAGCACCGCCCCGTCGCGTCCCGCGGCCGGGGCCCCCACCCCGCCCTCGTCGTCCGCGCCTGGCCAGGGCACTGCGGGCTCCGCGCCGTCTCAGCCGGACAAGCGCGCGTCAGCCCGGACCGGCGTGCTCAACTCCGATGAGCACCCCGACGGCATCCGCCTCGTGCCCGGCAGCGACAACTAACCCAGCACCGCTTTATACACCGCGGTAGATCAGGCGTCATCCTCCAGGCCCTGGGCGAGCATATCCAGGCGCCGGAGGATGACGCCTTCGCGTAGCGCCCAGGGGCAGAGCTCGAGCTGGTCGGCACCCAGCAGGTCCAGGGCGGCGTCGGCCACGATGGCACCCGCCGGGAGCTGGGCCA
>DASZJE010000080.1:0-1567 GCA_035948445.1 Trebonia sp.
CGGCGCGGGTGCGGCGACTGTTCGACGCGGGCAGGCACAAGACGATCGCGACGTTGCGGGCCGACGGCTCACCGCGGATCTCGGGCATCGAGTGCGAGTTCGCTGACGGTGAGCTCAAGTTCGGGTCGATGCCGGGGGCGCTCAAGGGGGCGGATCTGAGGCGCGATCCGAGATTCGCCCTGCACGGTCCGACGTTTCACCCGCAGGACGGCCAGGAGGCCGAGTGGCCGGGCGAGGCGAAGATCGCCGGACGGGCGGTTCTCGCCGGACCGATCGGCGAAGGGGCCGCCGGAGATCTGTTTGTGGCCGATATTTCCGAGGTCGTCACCACCCGCCTGAACCCGGAGGCGACGTTGCTGGTCATCGAGTCGTGGACGCCGCAACGAGGGCTTCGCCTCGTGGAACGCGAATGACCGGTGCGGGCGGGGCCGGCGTAGCCCCGCCCGCATGATCAAGGGTCAGGCCGCTTCCAGGGCGGTCCAGAACGCGCAGCTATGCGCGATCGCGAAGGTGTTCTCGGTCTGCGGCACGGGCAGTACCAGCGACTGCATCGGCTGGGTCAGCCCGTTGAACAGCGGCCAGAACGGGACGCCGGACGACGACGGGAACCCGCTCTTGGCGAAGTTCGTCCAGTACCCCTTCATGGTCGCCGCCAGTTGCTCCTGCTGCGCCGAGAGCGCCTTGCCGAACGCGGCCGTCGGCAGCCCGAACAGGTACTGGATCTCGGACGCGTGGGCCGCGCCGTAGGGGAAGCTGACCGGAGGAAGGAAGAGTTCCGGCGCGTTCTCGTCGTTGAACTCGTAGGCGAAGGTCGGCACGAAGCGCGAGACGGACTGATCGATGCTCAGCGCTGGGCACGCGAAGATGGCGTCGGTGCCGACCGCGCCGAGGGCGACCGACGGGCTGGGGTACGCGGTCAGCGGGTACTTGGCCGCGATGACCGCCGCGACCGCCGCGGGAACCCCGAGCGTGGAGGAGATCATGCTCTGGTAGTTCGATGCCGTGACCGGGTTGCCCTCCAGCTCGCTCAGCGCCACGAACAGCCGCCATTCATCGCGGTTCGTCCCGTTGATGATCGGGACGCGGTTGAAGTTACCGGTGGCGAAGGCGGTCCCCAGCGACTCCGGCAGCACCTCGCTGTTGATGTTCGGGGTGTAGCCGGCCGCGTCCTGGTCGGCCAGGATGGTCGAGACGGACAGGCTGCGCAGGCAGGCCGCGGTCTGGCTGGCGCATCCCGCCTTGGTCGCGAATGCCTCGCCGGCGGACTCGGCGCTGGCCAGTGAGGTCTGCGTGAGGTTATACGAGCCGCTCTCCACGATCGCCTTCTCGAACAACCCCTTGGCCTGCGGCGAGGCCACCTGCGACAGCGTGGACAGGCCGCCCGCGGACTCGCCGAAGACGGTCACGTTATGCGGGTTGCCGCCGAAGCCGGCGATGTTGCGCTGCACCCAGCGCAGGGCGGCCTGCTGGTCCATCAGGCCGTAGTCACCCGACTGGCCGTTCGCGTCGGCCAGCGCCGGGTGGGCCAGGAAGCCGAGCGCCCCGAGCCGGTAGTTGATGGTGACCA
>DASZJE010000081.1:0-1532 GCA_035948445.1 Trebonia sp.
CTCGTCGATCTCGCCCTGAGGTACTTCGATCCGGAACGGCCGGACCGCGCTCTCCGCGCTCGCAGTCGTGGTGTCGCTCATGATCGTGTCCTCCCCGTTCGCGTCCGCTGGGCGTCTTGTCGATCGTCAAGTGTCGCGACGTCGACAAAGCGAAGATCCCTCGATGAGCATAGAGCCGAAGACTCCATCAAGCGAGGCGGCGCACGACTCACGCGCGCCGTTGGCGATCGGCAATGACTCCCGACGAAACTTTCGCTCGGACACCCGGCCCCGCCGAGCTCCGATCATCACGGCCCGGACACCGGACCGCGTCGACGGTGGTTCCCAGGACCTCGGCGGCGTGCTGGACCGGGTGCGCGCGCTCCCGGACGAGCTCGTGCAGACGAGCGACGTCTATGAGGGACGGGTCCGGCCCCGGAAGGTCGAGGCCACTGGCGCGCGGCTGCCGATGCCGGTGCGGAGCTGGGTGTGGTCAGGGCGGGCAGCCCTGCGAGGTCCGCGTTAGGACGCGGTCAGGCGTGGAGGCGGCGTTGGTGCGGTCGTGCACTGGGCCTCTAGCTAGATGTTCGTGCCGCGCGCATATCACCTAGCCGGTCTTGCCGCGCTTGATCTACCTGGAATTCTGGCGGCCCCTAGCGCGTCGCCGGCCGTCAGAGGGATGCTTTTGGGGTGGTCACGCCGAACGTGCAGGTCATGGCATAGTGCCGAACGCGCCCGAGCATGCCCACGCCTGTTCACGTGAACTGGGGCGGAGTGTGAGGTCCGGGGCCCTCGGTAGCGCGATTTGCGGCCGGGCACGTGACCAGCCGGCCGGGTCTGTTAGGAGGCGTGATAGTGAGCGCTAGCGGAACAGGCGACGGGGCGTCCGCGCTGCGGTCGCAGCCAGCCGCGAGGCGTAAG
The DNA here is from genome assembly GCA_035948445.1 of Trebonia sp. GTDB lineage: Bacteria > Actinomycetota > Actinomycetes > Streptosporangiales > Streptosporangiaceae > Trebonia. Next base: position 901 of record DASZJE010000081.1, read on the forward strand.
TTCTGGGGCTGGGGCCTGGAAGGGGAGGGGTTGGCGGCGAGCGAGATCGAGCAGCTCGGGGCCGTCTTCACCGAGCGCCTGGGGATCGATGGCGTGCGTGTGCAGGAACCGCCTGAAGTGGAGGAGCTGGACCTGCCCGCGCCGCGGCTGGTGCCGCCGGCGTCGCTTGAGCCGGCGTTCAGCACGGACCCGTACGACCGGGCCGCCCACACGTACGGCCGGTCGTTCCGCGATCTGGTGCGTGCCTTCCGCCGGGATTACGCGCATGCGCCTGATCTTGTGGCGTTCCCTCGCGGCGAGGACGAGCTGATGTCGGTGCTGGAATGGTGCAGCGATGCCGGTGTCGCGGCGATCCCGTTCGGTGGCGGCTCGAGCGTGGTCGGCGGGGTCGAGCCCGATGTGGGTGACGGTTATCGCGGCGTGATCAGCGTCGACCTTCGCCACCTGCAAGGGGTGCTAGAGGTCGACGGTACCTCGCGGGCCGCGCGGATCGCGGCGGGCACGCTGGGCCCGGCTCTGGAGGCGCAGCTGAAGCCGCACGGCCTGACGTTGCGGCATTTCCCGCAGTCGTTTGAGTGGTCGACGCTGGGCGGGTGGATAGCGACGCGCTCGGGTGGCCATTTCGCGACGCT
>DASZJE010000082.1:0-56956 GCA_035948445.1 Trebonia sp.
CCAGCTGGAGCGCGTGCTCGATCCGGTAGGACAGCCCCTCAACGTCGAACGGATTGCACAGGACCGCCTGCGGCAGCTCGTCGGCGGCACCGGTGAACTCGCTGAGCACGAGGACGCCGCTGCCGCCAAGAGCCTGCTGCACGATGACGTACTCCTTGCAGACCAGGTTCATGCCGTCGATCAGCGGCGTGACGAGCAGCGCGTCAGCGAACGCGTAGTACGCCGCGAGCTGCTGCAGCGAGACCCCCCGGTACAGGTAGTGGACGGGCACGTCGTTGCCCGGCCGGGTGAAAACGCCGTTGATCCGTCCGACGTGCTGCTCCACGATGGTACGGAGCTGGCGGTACTCGCGCACGTCGTCCCGGCTTGGGACGGCGAGCTGCAGGAACGCGAGGCCGGTGCGCAGCTCGGGGTTCCGCTCGAGCAGCATCTCCACCGCGAGCAGCCGCTCGATGATGCCCTTGGTGTAGTCGAGCCGGTCGACGCCGAGCAGCAGGGTGCGGTCGCGGAACTGCTCGGCCAGCAGGCGGACGTCGTTGTCCGTCTCAGGCTCGACGGCGTGCTGGGTGAACTCCGCCGCGTCGATGGAGATGGGCGCGGTGGCGGTGGTCACCGCGCGGCGGTCGGGCAGCACCACGGAGTCGCCGCGCACCTCGATGTCGTCGTCGCGCAGCAGGCGCGCGCACGAGCGGAGGAAGTTGCCCCGGTACTCGTCGGTGTGGAAGGCGACCACGTCGGCGCCGAGCAGGCCGGTCAGGATCTGCTCCCGCCAGGGCAGCCTGGCGAAGATGCCCGGCGACGGCCACGGCACATGCAGGAAGAACCCGGTCGGCTGCCCGCCCCGGCGCTCCCTGATGAGCTGCGGGACGAGCATCAGTTGGTAGTCGTGCACCCAGGCGATCGCGTCCGGCTGGTCGTCAAGGGCCGCCGCGGCCCGCTCGCCGAAGATCGTGTTGACGTCCCGGTAGGCGTACCACCAGGCTCGCTCGAACCTGGGCTTCTCGATCGCGTTGTGCAGCAGCGGCCACAGCGACGCGTTGGCGAAGCCGTGGTAGTAGTTGCGCACCTGCGCGGCGGACAGGGCGACGGGCCGCAGCCGTACACCGGTATCCGGCAGGGTGGCGGGCATGTCCTTGCTCCCGCCGTCCCAGCCAACCCAGGCGCCCTCGCAGGCGGACATCACCGGGCGCAGCGCGGTGACCAGGCCTCCTGGGGACAGTTCCCAGCCTTCGTCGGCACGCTGGACGGGAAGGCGGTTGGCCACTGCGACTATCGGGTTCCTGCTCACGCAGGCCAACCGTATCGCTGGACGGCCGTCGCGGCCAGGCCGGGGCCGGCCGCGTCAGGCTACCTGCAGCTGGAGCATGTGGTCGAGCAGTTCAGCGAACTTCGGGTCCTTGCGCCGCAGCGTGTCCCGGACCCAGACGCGGTTAGCCAGCGCCTGTGCCGTCGCCGGGCGGCGTGCCGCCCGGCCGCTGCCCGGCACGGCCCCGAGGTGACTTTCCATCGCCCGGGCGGCGCCGTCCACGTCTCCCGCGGCCAAGTGGGAGAGCAGCCGCCTGCGTGAGCTCTCGACCTTTGCGTTCACTGCCGGTCCCGGCCGGTGCTCGCGGTACATGTCACTCCTCGGTTGACGGGATTCCCCGGAATTGATCGCCCCGGCCGGCTCGTGTCACTCCGGCCGACAGGGAACGCTGAGAAACATAATCAATCCGCCAGCGATCTCGCGCATCGAGGCCAGCGCCCGTACTCGTGTGCCGCTGGCCGTAAGCCCCGTGTTCCAGCTAGCCGGTATCGGCAGTGCCGGCCTTTCAGCAGGGGCTGGGACGACAGGACCCGCCGAGGAGACGACGGATGGCCGCGGCCGAGATGTCCGATTTAGTGAGGAACCCGATGGTCGGGCTCTCGGCGATCAATTCGGCGTAGTCCAGTTCGCTGTGCGAGGAGATCATGATGAGCGCCGCCGCTTGATCCTCGGCCGCGAGCTGCCGCGCCACATCGAAGCCTGACTCCTCGGACAGGCGGATGTCTATCAGCACCACATCTGGCCGCAGCGTCCTGACGCGCTCGAGCGCCTCCGCGCGGTTGCCGGCCATCCCCGCCACGGTCACGCCCTCCCGTTCCAGCAAGGCACGCGCGACTTCGCGAAACCACTCGTCATCGTCGACTATCACGCATCGCATCTGCACGCATCCATGCTGCCAGCACCGGACACGGCCCGCATGGCGGTTAACCGGTGTCTCTCGATGGACAGCCTAGGAGTCAGCCGGTTCGGCGGGAAGCGTGACGTGCAGCGTCGTGCCCTGCCCGGCGGGACTCACGACTTCGATCTTCCCCCCGAGCGCGTCGACGCGGTCGGCCAGGCCCAGGAGCCCGGAACCATGTGCGGGATCGGCTCCGCCCGAGCCGTCGTCGCCGATCGAGAGCTCGAGCATGCCGCGGCGCACTTCGGCGGTGACCCGCACGACGGAGGCGCCGGCGTGCTTGGCGGCGTTCGTGAGCGCTTCTGACACGACGTAATAGGCGGCCACCTCCACGGCCTCGGGCAGCCGTGTCTCGCTACGGACACTAAGGTCGACGGGAACAGCCGAGCGCCGGGCGAGTCCCCTGAGGGCACGCGCGAGCCCGCCGTAGGCCAGGATCGCCGGGTGGATACCGCGCGCGATCTCCTGCAGTTCCCCCAGCGCGCCCGCCAGCCCGTCCGCCACCTCGGACAACTGCGCGTGGACCTCGCGCAGGCCGGAAGGGATCATCTCCTGCGCCGCCCGCTGCGCGAGCAGCAGGGACACGAGCCGTTGCTGGACGCCATCGTGGAGATCGCGCTCAATCCGGCGCCGCGTTTCGTCGGAGGCCGTGACGATCCGCGCGCGCGAGGCGGCGAGCTCGGCCCGGCTCCGCTCGAGCTTTTGCTCGCTTTCGCGCAGGTCACGGAACATCAGCTGGGTATCGAGCGCGTCGGCGAGCCGGTGCCCGATCTCGTGGAACAGCCGTTCCTCCTGCAGGGCCCAGACCCGCCGATACGAACACTGGTGCAGCCCGAACAAATAGGGCCTGTCCACCTTCGGGTAAACCGCCATGACGATCATGGACTGGACGGCGAACCGCGCGGCGAGGGCCTCGGGCACGTCATGCCCTGATTCCTGGTCGAATCGCACCGGACCGCTCGAAGCCAGGGCGATCCGGGAGACGTCGGCGACCTCCGGGTCGTCGGGGATGCCCGCCCCCGCCGCGCGTGCGCCGTTGTACTCCGGCCGCGTGCGCTCAACGCGGAGTCGATGGCGGACGTCAGCGGGAGCGAAGTGGAAGGCGTCCGGTTCACACGGGTAGACCAGCCAGGCGCGATCGCACCTGAAGGTGGCCAGCACGACATCGAGGACGGCGCCCATCATGTGGTCGAGGTCGCTCGCGGACTGGATGGCCCGGTCGATCCTGTCCAGGTTCTCCAGGGACCACATCTGAGCGTGCTGTTCGTTGAGGCGCACGCTCTGGAACGCCGCCGCGGCGTGATTCGCCGCGAGGTTGAGCAGCAGGTGGTCGGAGGCAGAGGGGAAACCGGGGCGTCCGCAGGCCGCCGCGACTAGTCCGCCCTCGGCGCCGACCCCGATCGGAATGACAATGCCGCGGCATTGAGCGGCGGTGCCGTCGACATCGGGAATGATCTCCTTGCCGGAGAGCCGGCCGCTCTCGGCGATATAGCCTTCCAGCCAGTCCGGAAACGTCTTCCACGCCTGTCCGCGAGTGACGTCGACCGCGCCCGCGAAACCGGGAACGCACAAGCGGACGTGGACGAAGTCCAGGCGCAGCAGGCCGGTCAGGCTGTCGGCAAGGCCGGCCGCCACGGCAGCCGGTTCCCTGCCGACCCAGGCCGCGGGTATGGCGGACAGCGCCACGAGATCCCGCAGCACCGTCCGCAGGGCGACCAGTTCTTCATCCGCGTCGGCGGACATCAGGCCCGGTGCCCTCTGCTAGTGCGGCATCGCCGCGCTCTCCCGGGCAGGTTTCCGCCCCCGGATCTCACTCAGCAGTTCATCCGGCGGAACGTAAAACGGGTTCTCCTGGAGCAGGCCGCCGATAATCACGGCGGGATGCGTCCGCAGGGCGTCCATCGCGGCGCTCGCGCCGAACTTCGTCAGGTCGTACGCGCAGACCACCTCGTCCTCGTACCTGGGGATCACGTAGTTGACCCGCGTCTCGTACTCGATGAGGTCCTCGGTGCCCGGCAAGCCGGCCAGCGCCCACTCCATGTGCCCGAAGAACCTCGTGTGCCGGTGCCCCGATCCCGACCCGGACGCGAGCACCCTCTCGAATGTGCCGAGCCAGGTCTCCACGTCGAAGCACCCGCCGCTGAGGGTGGCATCCTGCCACGGCCGCACTTCGAGCTGACCGCTCGCCGTCGCCTCTTCCAGGTCGGTCCCCGTCTCGCCGAGCCAGGTCAGATGTTCCTGCATCCGCTCGGGGTCGACGTAATGGAATATCTTGTCCCCGTCGGCGAAGCCATCGTCGATGAATGGGCGCAGGACACGGTGCTGTTCGTCGGCGCTGTTGAAGAACGCGCACATGTGACGGTACGGCCCGAAGATGCCCTGGGTGAACTGTGAGGTTTTCGCGGGAGCCTTCATTTTCTCACCTTGCGAATAACGCGCGCGGCCAGCGCGCCACTGCGGCGCCGCCCGGTTCCATCCCGCGTTTCCAGGGCAAGACCAGGCATTTCGGCCGCCTCAAGATCATCTTAGGTCCGCCGCTCCCCGTTGTCCACGGCGGCGGCACACCATCGCGGGGGGCGCGGCGGCCGTCCGGGACTAACCTCCTGTGCGCGGATGGCGCGAGCAAGCCGAGGGTGCGAGCCTGCTCGACGGCCTCGGTGCGGCTGTGCGTGCCGAGCTTCGCGTACACATGCCGCATGTGCGTGCGGACCGTGTTCACCGATACGCTCAGCTGTCCGGCGATCTCCGGCGCGGACAGGTTAGTCGGCAGGAATCGCAGGATGCGGGTCTCGCTTCCGCTGAGCGGCTCGACCAGCAGATCCGTTCCCTTGCGCGGCGGCGGGGGCTCGCCTGAGGACAGCATGCCGAGGATCTCCGTGATCAGGGCGGCGTGGGCGGTGCCGCGGCTGGCGTGGCGCCGGAGCAACTCCGGCGCGGGGTGAACCAGGAACGCGAAGACCGCGCCGGCGGGCTCGGCGAGGTCGAGCGCGGACTCCAGGGCGCACCTGGCCGCGGCCGGGTCGCCGAGGGCGTCGCGGGCTATCGCCTCGAGCCAGAACGCCTGACTCAGCCAGCCCGCGTTGCAGACCGGGGCGGTCCCGTCCAGGACAGGCGCGAGCGCGGCGACCGCCGCCCGCGGGTTGCGCTGGGCGAGCCGCAGGGCCGCCACGGCGTTACGCATTTCCCCGCGTTCGGTTTCATCCGGCCCGGCGACGGCCTGCTCGACACGTCCGGTTTCGCCGAGCCGGACGAGCGTCTGGAGCATCTGCGACCGCATGGGCGCCGCACGCGGGTGGGCCGTGATCAGCAAGCCCGCCAGCCGTGCGGCCGCCCGGTAGGCGGCCAGCGCGCTGGCCTCATGCCCGCGGGCCAGCTCTAGCATCCCGCGAGTCTGGTGGAAGAGCAGTCCGGCCGCCGGTTCGATTTCGGCCCGGAACGCACGCTCGGCGTGCGCCAGCAGTTCCTCGGCCTCGTCGAGTCTCATCTGCCACACCCGGATGGCGCCGAGCCCCACGTAGGCGGACGCCACGATCGGTTCCTCGGTCCACCCGTTCTCCGCGGCGAGGCCGATGGCCTGAGTGAACCTCTCGGCGCCCAGCGTGAACGACCGGAAACTCGCGGCCCAGCCCGCGTGCGCCAGGCTGCTGACCTCTAGCCAGGGCCGCCCGATCCGGCTCGCGAGGGCGCCGCCCTCGTCCAGGTGCCGTTCGGCCTCCCCGGCGCGAAGCGCCCACAGCTCGGCGCTGCCCAGGCTGATCAGCGCCAGTGCGCGCAAGTCCTCGTCCAGCGCGGGCGCGGCGGCGTCGGCCGCCTCGGCCGGCGCCAGCAACCGCTGTGCCTGCTCGGCGACGGCCGGGAGATCACCGCGCTTCTGGGCCAGGGACAGCCGCGTGATGATGAGGTTGACCTCGAAACGCTCGCGGCACTCCTCGGGCACCGAGGCGATCGCCTCCTCCGCGCGCACCAGGTGGCACTCGGCCGCTTCCAGGGAGCCGCACAGGAACAGTTCGAGCATCAGCACGGACAGTTTCGGATCGGCGGCCATGATATCGGCCGGGAACCGGGCCAGGAGCTCACGCGCCGTGGCGCCCTGCCCGTCCAGGGTGAGGCTGAGGAAGTGGTGCGACAGCAGCCGGGCGGCCGTGCCCCAGTCCTGCGCCGATTGCGCGTGCCGCACCGCCTCCACCACAAAGCCCTGTTCCGCGTACCAGCCCGCGGCGGCGTTATGCAGGTCAGCCAGCGTGCCCGGTTCGGCGCGCCGCAGTTCCAGCCGGAGCAGGTCGGCGAACAGCCGGTGGTAGCGGAACCAGGACCGGCGCCCGTCCAGCGACACCACGAACGCGCCGGCCTGCTCCAGGTCCTGGAGGATACGCTCGCCGCCGGTCTCCCCGGTGATCAGGTCGGCGAGCTCGCCGCTGACCCGTTCGCACACCGAGGTGCGCAGCAGCAGCCGCCGTACCCGCTCCGGCTGATGGTCCAGCACCTCGGCCAGCAAGAATTCCGCCACGGTGCGGTCGCTGCCGGAGAACTCGGCCGCGAACCGCCCGGGATCGGGGTGCCCGGCCAGCGACAGCGCCGCCAGCCGCAGGCCCGCCGCCCAGCCCTCGGTCCGCTGCACCAGCGCCACCAGGGCCGACTCGGGCAGTTCCACGCCGGCGGCTTCGAACAGCGTCCGTGCCTCGCCGACGGTGAACTGCAGATCAGCGGTGCGGATCTCGGTGAGGTTGCCCTCGAGCCGCAGCCGGTGCAGGCCGATCCGCACGTCCCTGCGGGTGACGAACACGAATCGCAGCTTCGCCGGCGAGCGCATCACCAGCAGCTCCAACTGGGCCAGTGCCTCGGCCGAGCGCAGCTCATGGATGTCGTCGACAACCAGCAGAAGCTGGTCTTCCAGCGGCTCCAGGTCTTCGAGCAGCCGCTCGACGATCGCCCAGCCGTCCAGATCAGGGGCGCCGGTGAGCGGCCGCACCAGCTTCAGCCCGGCGATCGTTTCCCGCAGCGCGTCCAGCACTGAGATCCAGAACTGCTGGGGATCACGCTGCCCGTCCTGCACCGACGCCCACGCGGCGCAGTCCCCCAGTCCGAATTCCGTGATCCAGGACCGCAGCAGGTAGGTCTTACCGCTGCCCGCTGGCGCCGAGACCTGGGTAACGCGGCCCGCCGCGGCCAGCCGCGCGAAAAGCCCGCGGCGCGCGACAGCCCCTGTCTGCACGGCAGGAGCCGGACAGTACTGGACAACGGCCTGGGTCAAGCCATCGACTGTCATGGCACTCCCCTGCGAATGGGCGGATTGCGCTTGTGGTACTGCCCCGACGATCGCTTACACCGGGCACCCGCGTCTGCCTGGCAAGCCACCAACCCGTCTACCTGCTAGCCGGTAGGCCGTGATCGGCGGCCAGACGAGCCGGGCCGGCGGTCCAGCCCGGCCTCCGCACCGAGGGCGCGGAGAATTCTCGCCATCACGCCAGGTTGAGAAGGAAAAAAGAAATTCGGTGCTCCAGCCGTCCACCCGGCTAGCGCTGGGCGTTTTGAGAGCCGATAATCGTTTTGTGAACGCGAGCGGCATGCGTGTAGTGCTGGCCGATGACGATGTCCTGTTGCGGGAGGGGCTGGCGAGTCTCCTGGACCGCTCAGGGCTGCAAGTGGTCGGCCAGGCGGGCGATGCCGAGGAGCTCATCGAGCTCGTCGGCCGGCTGCACCCGGACCTGGCGATGGTGGATATCCGTATGCCGCCCAAGCATGAGACCGAGGGCCTGGCGGCGGCCCGGCTCATCCGGCGCGACTTCCCCGAGACCGCCGTGGTGGTGCTGTCGGCGCACGTCGAGGTCGACCACGCGATGGACCTGCTCGCCAGCGGGTACCGTACCGGATACCTGCTGAAGAGCCGCGTCACCGACGTCGGGGAGTTCCTCGACACGCTGAAGCGGGTGGAGCGCGGCGGGTCGGTGGTGGATCCGGCGCTTGTGCAGGAACTGGTGGCCGCGCGTCACGTCAGCGATCCGCTGGACGCGCTGACCGCGCGCGAGCGGGAAGTCCTCGCCCTGATGGCGGAAGGACGGTCGAATGCCGGGATCGGGCAGGCTCTGTGGGTAACCGAGGGGACGGTCGAGAAGCACGTGCGCAGCATCATGATGAAGCTCGCGCTGCCGGAGACCGCGGAGGCCCACCGCCGGGTTCTGGCAGTCCTGGCCTTCCTGGAAGCACGCTGACTAGAGATCGCGCGGTAACCTGGCTTTCCCTGCTAGCTGCAATGCTGATTAATCGGCCTGTTGACAAGATGGACTAGTGCAGATGCGGTGCGTAATAGTCGATGACGACGAGGCTTTCATCCAGGCGGCCGGAGCACTGCTGGAGCGCGAAGGCATGCGGGTGGCGGGGGTGGCCACCAACTCCGCCGAGGCACTCCAGCGTGCCCTGGCGCTGCGGCCTGACATCGTCCTCATCGACATCCGCCTGGGCGCGGAATCGGGTTTCGACGTGGCCGCGAAGCTAGCGGGCGCCTGGCGCCTGGCGACGCTGATCATGATCTCCACCCATGACGGAGCGGATTACGCTGACCTGATCGCCGAGAGCCCGGTCGCCGGGTTCCTGCCGAAGGCGGAGTTGTCGGCCGCGGCCATCCGGCGCATCCTCGACGCGAACTGATCGCTCGCGGCCGCGGCCGCCGTCCGGGCCCAGAGCATCCGCGCGGACGCGGACTCCGGGTGGTCGCCGAACTCCTGGGCCACCCGTCCGGCGCAGCCCGCGTCGCCGTACGCGTCCAGCGCTCCGGCGATGGCCTGCCGGATCTGGCTGAGGCTCGGCTGCTGGCTGCTTTGCAAGGCTGACACGAACAATGCGTCGGCCTGGAAGACGTGGACGCTGAGCGGGTACATCATCGGCCTCCCGATCTGCTCGGCGGTCCCGGTCGTGCCGGGTTCTGCTATACCGAGAGTTCCTCCAGACCTGGTGACATTCCTATCCGGTGAACGTGACTCTTGCCTGGAGGGCCGCCACACCCGGGCCTGGGGGCTAGCCGGAATGCGCGGGCAGAATCGACGGGAATCCGCGAGCGGCTCGCGCGGCGGCGGCTCACAGCCAGCCGCGCCGCACGGCCTGGATTCCGGCCTGGAACCGGGTGCCGGCGTCGAGCCGGTCGAGCAGGTCGCGGACCCGGCGCTGGACGGTCCGCGGGTGCGTGCCCAGGTGACGCGCGATGGCGGCGTCGGTCAGGCCAGCGGCGAGCAGGCCGAGCAGCGCCGCATCGTCCGCGCCCGGGCCGGTTCCCGACGGCGGGAGATCCCCGTCCCCATGGATGGGGATCGCCCGCTCCCACACCAGCTCGAACAGGGCGATGAGCGTGTCGAGCATCGACGACGCGCGGATGATCAGGCTCGCTTCCGCGCTGCCGCCGACCTCAAGCGGGATGAGGCCCATCCGCTCGTCGGCGATGAACATCTTCACCGGCACGCTCTCCGTCACCCGGGCCTGCTCCCCCGCCGCGATCATCCCCCGCATGGCGGCGGGGCGCCCCGGTAGCGCCAGCCCCGCCGGATGGTAGACGCACCGGTAGGCAACCCCGGAGGCGAGCATTTCCTCCTCCACCGGATTGGCGTCCGGCGACTGCGCCACATACGGCGGCCGGTCGAACGAACGGACCTGCTCGCGTGCCGAACGCTGAAGCTGCTCCCACCGCCGCACCGTCGCTTCCCGGGTGGTCACGACCTCGATCACCTCGTGCGGCCCGCCGCTGACCCGCGCCTGCCGATACCGCGCGTCGAGCCGCGACACCGACAGCCGGGCACGCGCCAGTTCCTGTTCGCGGGCCCGTGCCAGCAGTTCGAGCGCCATGTCCGGCGGCGCGGCCGCGTACGCCACGCCGGCCGCCGGCGAATCGGCCAGCCGCGACACCAGGCCCGCCCGCTCGAGGTCCGCGAGCACCTGCCCGACCGGTACACCCGGGCAGCGCGGGGAAAGCTCCGCGAGCGTGGCCGAGGACACGTCGACGAGCGCGACGTACACGGCTTCCTGCTCTCCGTTCAGCCCCAGCCCGTCCAGCACGCCGCACCTCCCGTGTCGCATTTACGCCATGCCGCTTATCCGCACAAGTACGCGACATCATCTCAGGGCAAACGCACGTAACGTTGCGAACCTCAAGAAATGGACTCAGGAGGACAAGCATGCGCCAGAGACGGGCACTGATCCCGTTCGCGCTGGTCGCGCTGACCGCCGGGCTGGCGGCACCCGCGGCGACCCAGGCGGCGCGGGCCGCCACCACCACGCCGGCCGTGTCGGTGGCCCAGGCCGCGGCGGGCGACACCGCGCTGGGCACCGCCCGGACCCTGAACGTGCCGGGCGGCGGCTACGCCGTCGTGCACGCGTTCGGCACGGTCTCGGTGGTAGGCGCGTCCGGCAAGACGCAATGGCAGCTCGACACGCAGCAGCTCTACAAGGACTGGGCGGTGACCTGGCAGGACGCGACGAGCTACACCCAGTACCCGCAGCTCGCCTGGGGCACTGACCCGGAGAACCCGCTGGGGTTCACCGGCGAGGGCGACGGCCTCGTCAACGACGTGAACCCGGCCGCGACGGGCGTGCTCGACGGCCGCCCGGTCGTCGCGGTCGCCGAGACCGTCGGCGTCAACATGACCTCCGAGTCCAACGTCGCGGACCTCCGTGATTTCTCATGGCCGTTCAGCGTCCCCGGCTCCAGCCTGCACCTGGGCACGTTCGTGAGCGTGCTGGACGCGCGGACCGGCCAGATGATCTACCACGAGGTGGACCCCGGCTACGTCACCCAGGTCGCCATCGCGGGCGGCCGGCTGATCGTCGGCGACGAGACCGGTAACCCGCAGACCCAAAACGGCATCGGCCAGTGGGGCTCGGTCAGCACCGTCCGCGCCCTGGCCATCTCCCCCGACGGCACGGCGACGCAGGCCTGGCAGTACTCCACCGGCGTGCCGTGGGGGCGCCTGCTCGACGTCGCGGTCACCGGCGGCGGCGCGAGCGGCGCCGCGGATCCCGGCGTCGCGCTCGCCTGGAGCGACACGCCGCCCGGCCTCGGCGTCCCCGGACCGCCGGAGGGCCACGTGCTGCTGTTCGACGCGGCCACCGGCGCCATCCGCTGGCAGGTGCGCACGCCGGGTTACCCGGTGCTCGCCGCCGCGGACGACCAGCGCGGTGAGCTCGCCGTCGTCCAGCAGGCCGACCCCACCCTGTCGGTCGGCTACACGCTGACCGGCCTGAGCTACGCCACCGGCAAGACCGTGGTGTCCGTGCCGGGTGCGAGCGCGCTGCCGCTGTCCCTCGCCGTCGGCTCCGGCACCGAGGACGGCTGGGCCGTCGGCGGGCTGGCCGCCACGCTCTCCAGCGACGGCAACTACTACATCCCGTCCGGCGGCGAGGTCACGCTCGCCGACCCCGCCACCGGCCGCCAGCTGTGGTCGGCCGCGCTCCCGCAGACCACCTACGGCCTGCAGATGCCCGACGGGCTGGCCATCGCCAACGGCACCGTCGTCGCCGGCTCGTTTCTGGAAGAGCCGAACACCATCACGTTCCCGACGCCCGCCAACCCCGTGCAGGCAGACGACGCCGTCGTCGCCCTCGGCTACCAGACGGGCCACACGGACTGGCAGCACATCGGTGACACCGGTGACCCGCTGTCGCTCACCGCGGTGACCGCCGGCCCCGGCCTGGTCCGCACCGTGACCAGCCAGCAGGACGTGACGACCTACACCGCCGGCGGCGGGACGACGGCGAGCACGGCCGCCGGGCCGGGTGACTTCCTCAGCGCCGCCACCGCCAGCATCGCCGCCCCGGGCAGCACCGACCTGGTGGCCGGCAACCAGAACGGCGAGGTCTACGCCTTCGACGGCCGGTCCCTGGCCGCCGGGACGCAGCAGGTGCTATGGCAAGCTCAGCTGCCCGGCCCGGTGCAGGACATCGCCACCGCCACCCTCGGCGGCCAGAAAGTGCTCGTCGCCGCCGCCACCAGCGCGATCGGCGTGCTCGACGCGAGCACCGGCCGGCTGCTGCGGCTGATCCCCACGCCGGGCACCTACGCCTACACGGCCACCGTCATCTCCGCCGCCGGGACCCCGGCGGTCGTGGTGCCGGGCACCAGCCTGACCGCCTACGCCCTCGCCACCGGGGCGAAGCTGTGGAGTTACGCCGCGCCGTCGGGCGCCTCGTTCTCCGACGCGGCCTACGCCGACGGCGTGGTCGCCGCCGAATACAGCAGCGCGGCCAACGTCGACAGCGCCACGCCCGCCAGCGAGATGGCCGCGGTCGGCGTCAGCGCCGCGACCGGCCAGCAGGTCTGGAGCCAGGCGGCCGACCCGTCCGCCGTGGTGCGCGGCCAGCTGTGGAACGGGACCTTCGCCAGCCCGGACATCGCCGGGGCCGGGGGCGACGGTGTCGCCTTCGCCTGGGCAACCGCCCAGAACGGCAGCCAGGTGGACGTGCGGAACATCACGACCGGCGCGCTCGCCTACAGCGACACGAATAACCAGCTCACCGGGTTCACCCAGTTCCTCGCCTCGCCTGGTCTCGGCCTGATCGCGGTCTCCCAGGAGGGGTCGGCGCTGATCACCCCGTCCGGCGCGGAGGCCAACGGCTACCCCCAGGGCATGTCCGGGGCGCTGGTGACCTCGCCGTCCGGCCAGGAAGGCTTCCTGACGGCGGACGGGCAGGTAAACGAGTGGAGCACCGGCATCTTCACCACGTCGGCCCCGCCATCCTTCGATACCGTTGGCGCCTACGAGTCCGGGATGCTGGTCAGCGGCGACTTCGCGGGGAACGGCACACAGCAGGCGGTGGCGATACCCGCGAACTGGGTCGGCTACCAGATCGTCAACGGCGAGACCGGTTACGACATCCTTCCCGACCTGAACACCGTGCAGGACGGCCTGGAAGTGTTCAGCCTGCAAGACGCGGGCACGTCCGCGTCCGCCGTCAGGGCGCAGGCGGCACCGGCGTCCGGCCTCGCGCAGGCGGCGGCCTATCCCGCGCCGCCGTCGGGCACCCGGCAGTCCGCGGACCAGCCAGCCGGCAGCCAGCCGGCCGGCCTCATTCCCGTCGGCCAGGCCGGCTCAATCACCCCGGTGACCGAGCCCGCGCGCACCGGCACTGTCACGCCGGAGACGTCCCCGGTGACGGCGAAGCACACGCTCAACGCGGACGGCCCGGACGCGGCGGTGACCCCGCCTGGTTACTCGCCGGCGCAGATGACCGCCCACCTGGGACTGACCGGTGACGGCAAGGGCCAGACGATCGCGATCGTCGACGCCTACGACGACCCGGCCATCGCCTCGGACGCCGAGACGTTCAGCCAGCAGTACGGGCTGCCGGGCGTCTGCGGCGCCGGCGGCACGCCGGGCGACTGCTTCACGCTCGACGTGCAGCAGCAGTCCGCGTCGGCGGGCGATAACGCCGACTTCGCCCTGGAGACGTCGCTGGACGTCGAGTGGGCGCACGCGATCGCGCCGGACGCCACTATCGAGCTCGTGGAGGCGAGCGCAGGCACTTTCGCGGGGCTGTTCCAGGCCGTGTCCACGGCGGCGGCAGGCCGTCCCGCGGCGGTCTCCATGAGCTGGGGAATCAACGAGGAGTTCTCCGACGAAACCTATTACGACCACTTCTGCGCCGTGACGTCTACCGTGTGCGTCGTGTCGGCGGGGGACACCGGGAATCCCGGCTCCTACCCCGCCTACAACCCGGCGGTGCTCGCCGTCGGCGGCACCACCCAGAACCTGACCGCCAGCGGAGCGGTCAGCAGCGAACTGGCCTGGGACGGCAGCGGCGGCGGCCAGAGCTGGGTGGAGCCCGAGCCCTCCTACCAGGACGCGGTCCAGTCCAGCGGCATGCGCCAGATGCCCGACGTCGCCTTCGACGCCGACCCGGCCACGGGCGTCGCCATCTACGACAGCGTCCCGTACGACGGGCTGTCGGGCTGGTGGGAGGTCGGCGGCACCAGCCTCGGCGCCCCGTCCTGGTCGGCCATCCTCGCCGACGCCGACCAGCTCCGCGCCGCCAGCGGGAAGGCGCCGCTGACCGAGGCCGGGTTCGCGGCACAGAAGGCGGTCTACTCGCTGCCCTCTAGCGTGCTCGCCCCGGTCACGACCGGCCCGGCCAACGGCATCTGCCCGGACGGCTGCACGCCTAGCGCGGGCTACGACGAGATCACCGGCCTCGGCAGCCCGCGGGCCGGCATCGACTCGGTGCTGGCCGCCGCGGCGGGCTGAACCGAGTACCACTGTCCGTTCGGTAAAAAGAATCCTTCCTGCCGAACGGACAGTGGTGCCTGCCTCCGGAGCGCGCCCAGCCGCGGGACGCCCGCTAAGGGGTACCCGGTGAGATCCCTCCCGGCAGGGGGGTTAACCTGCCGTTATGGGTCGTTTGGCTTTCCTGGACTGGCCGGTTTTGCGGCAGGTGCGTTCCGGGGACGTGCTCGGCCGCGGGCCGGCGGTGACTTCCCGGCGCACCCGCACGATGATCGCGCGCACGTCCAGCGCCGACCGCGTCGTGCAGAGCGTGTGCCCGTACTGCGCCGTGGGCTGCGGACAGCGGGTCTTCGTCAAAGACGAGAAGGTCGTCCAGATCGAGGGCGACCCTGACTCGCCGATCTCGCGCGGACGGCTGTGCCCGAAGGGGGCGGCGAGCGAGCAGCTGGTGAACTCCCCCGGCCGGCAGACCGAAGTGCTCTACCGGGCCCCCTACGCGCGGGAGTGGCGGCGCCTCGACCCGGACACCGCCATCGACATGGTGGCCGACCGGTTCATCGAATCGCGCCGCCGCACCTGGCAGGAGCTTGACGACCAGGGACGCCTCCTGCGCCGCACGATGGGCATCGCCGCCCTGGGCGGCGCGACCCTCGACAACGAAGAGAACTACCTGATCAAGAAGCTCTTCACCGCCGCCGGCGCCGTCCAGATCGAGAACCAGGCGCGCATTTGACACTCCTCCACCGTCCCCGGTCTGGGGACTAGCTTCGGGCGCGGCGGCGCGACCCAGCCCCTGCAGGACATGGCCAACGCCGACTGCATCGTCATCCAGGGCTCTAACATGGCCGAATGCCATCCCGTGGGCTTCCAGTGGGTGGAGGAGGCCATCGCGCGCGGGGCGAAGGTGATCCACGTCGATCCGCGCTTCACCCGGACCTCCGCGGTCGCGGACAAGCACATCCCGATCCGGGCCGGCTCCGACGTGGTGCTGCTCGGCGCGCTGATCAACCACGTGCTCACCCGCGACCTGTGGTTCAAGGAGTACGTCATCGCGTACACCAACGCCGCGACCCTGGTGAACGAGGATTTCCGTGACACCGACGACCTCGGCGGGCTCTTCTCCGGATTCGACACCGCGACCGGGACGTATGACCCGTCGACCTGGGCTTACGCGAGGGAAACCGGCGGCCACGAGGACAAAGCCAGTGCCTCGGGCCGCGCCGCCGGCGACGAGTTCGGCTGCGGCGGGCCGGTCCTGGCGAACTCCAGGGTGCTGCGCGACGAGACCCTGCAGCACCCGCGGACGGTGTTCCAGATTCTCAAGCGCCACTACGCCCGCTACACCCCCGAAATGGTCCGCGATGTCTGCGGAATCAGCCTGGACGATTTCGCCTACCTCGCCGACGCGATCACGTCTAACTCCGGCCGCGAGCGCACCACCTGCTTCGCGTACGCCCTCGGCTGGACGCAGCACACCCTGGGCGCCCAGTTCATCAGGACCGCCGCGATCCTGCAGTTGCTGCTCGGCAACATAGGCCGCCCCGGCAGCGGCATCATGGCGCTGCGCGGGCACGCCAGCATCCAGGGCTCGACCGACATCCCGACGCTGTTCAACCTCCTTCCCGGCTACCTGCCGATGCCTGCCGCGGGCATGCACGACACCTTCGCCGACTACGTGCGGGCGGTCGGGTCGAAGAAGCAGAAGGGATTCCGGGCCAATTCCGACACCTACATCGTCAGCATGCTCAAGGCGTGGTGGGGCGACGCCGCCAGTGCCGACAACGACTGGGCCTACGACTACCTGCCCCGGCTGACCGGAGCCCACGGCACCTACCAGACCGTGACCGACATGCTGGCCGACAAGGTCGAGGGCTACTTCCTCATCGGCCAGAACCCGGCCATCGGGTCGGCGAACGGCCGGCAGCAGCGAATGGGCATGTCCCGGCTGAAGTGGCTGGTAGTACGCGACCTCAGCCTCATCGAGTCCGCCACCTGGTGGAAGGACGGCCCGGAGATCGCCTCCGGTGAGCTGCGCACCGAAGACCTCGCGACCGAGGTGTTCTTCATGCCCGCCGCGAGCCACGTGGAGAAGGCCGGGACATTCACCCAGACCCAGCGGCTGCTGCAGTGGCGGCACAAGGCAATCGACCCGCCGGGTGAGTGCCAGAGCGATCTGGCCTTCTTCTTCCAGCTCGGTCAGCGGATCAGGCAGAAGCTGGCCGGCTCGGCCGACGAACGCGACCGGCCGCTGCTCGACCTCACGTGGGACTATCCGCTCGAGGAAGGCGGCGATCCCGATCCCGAGGCGGTGCTGGCGGAGATCAACGGCTACCGCAGCGGCCCGGACGGCCGCGAGCCGCTGTCGGCGTATACCGAACTCCGCGCTGACGGATCGACGACCGCGGGCTGCTGGATCTATACCGGAGTGTACGCCGGCGGCGTCAACCAGGGCGCCAACCGCGTGCCCAACGGCGGCCCGGGGCCGGCCCAGTCGCAGTGGGGCTGGGCCTGGCCGGCCAACCGGCGGATCCTCTATAACCGGGCGTCGGCGGGCCCGGACGGCAGGCCCTGGAGCGAGCAGAAAAAGTGGGTCTGGTGGGATGAGGAGCGGCACCGCTGGGTCGGCGATGACGTGCCCGACTTCGTGCCCGACCGTGCTCCGGGCAGCCGTCCGGACCGGGCTCTCGGCGGTCCGGATGCCCTCGCGGGTGACGATCCGTTCATCATGCAGTGCGACGGCAAGGGCTGGCTGTTCGCCCCCAACGGCATGATCGACGGGCCGCTGCCCTCGCACTACGAGCCGCAGGAGTCTCCGGTCGCCAACGCGCTCTACCCGCAGCAGCAAAATCCCTCGCGGATCATGTTCCCGCGGACGGACAACCTCAGCGCGCCGAGCGCCGGCGCGCCGGGTGCCGACGTATACCCGTACGTGTTCACCACCTACCGGCTCACCGAGCACCACACCGCCGGCGGGATGAGCCGCTGGCTGCCGTACCTCGCCGAACTGCAGCCGGAGATGTTCTGCGAGGTTTCGCCCGCGCTGGCCGCCGAGCGTGGCCTCGAGCCCTACGGCTGGGCCACCATCATCTCGCCCCGCACGGCGATCGAGGCGCGGGTCCTGGTCACCGACCGGATGACCCCGCTGGTCGTGGGCGGTCACACCGTGCACCAGATCGGGCTGCCCTACCACTGGGGCGTGGGGACGCAGGCCGTGGTGACCGGTGACGCCGCCAACGACCTTCTCGGCGTCACCCTGGACCCGAACGTACAGATCCAGGAGTCCAAGGTCGGGTCCTGCGACATCCGGCCAGGCCGCCGGCCGCAGGGCGGGGAGTTGCTCCGCCTCGTCGCGGAATACCAGGCCCGTTCCGGCGTCACGATCGTCACCGGCAACGTGCGGATCACCGATCCTGATCGCGAGATAACCGATCCGCCACCGGGGCCTGACGCCCCCGGGACCGAGGGCGGGACGCCGTGAGCGCCGACCAGCCCGGGAAGGAGACCTGATGGGCCAGCTAGCTGGACCGACCGACCCGGCCGCTGACGCACGGTGGACGGACCGCAAGCCACGCAAGGGCTTTTTCACGGACACCTCGATCTGCATTGGCTGCAAGGCATGCGAGGTGGCCTGCAAGGAGTGGAACCGCAATCCGCGCGACGGCGACCTGGAACTGCTCGCGTCGTCCTACGACAACACCGGCGCGCTGGGTGCCAGCACCTGGCGGCACGTCGCCTTCATCGAACAGGGACGCTCCCGCATCCAGGAGGCGCGGGAGACCGGCCGCGCCCTGGTCGACCTGGGCATGCCAGGCATGGGAGCCCCGGAGCCCGCCGGCCCGGCGCCGGCGGCCCCGGCACCGGCGCGCGCGACGGCGCCGGATGCGCCGCCGGACACGCAGGAGTTCCGCTGGCTGATGTCCTCCGACGTGTGCAAGCACTGCACGCACGCCGGGTGCCTGGACGTGTGCCCCACAGGGGCGCTGTTCCGCACGGAGTACGGGACTGTCGTGGTGCAGGCCGACGTCTGCAACGGGTGCGGGACCTGCGTCGCCGGCTGCCCGTTCGGCGTCGTCGAACGTCGCAGTGACGGCACCGCCGCCCCGAACCACAAGCGCGGTGAACGCAAGGGCGAGAAGCCCGAGATTCCCAACTTCGGCGTCGCCCAGAAATGCACGCTGTGCTACGACCGCATGCTCGACGACCAGACGCCCGCGTGCGCGCAAACCTGCCCGACCACGTCCATCAAGTACGGTGACCGCGCGGAAATGGTGTCCGTGGCCAGGCACCGGGTCGCGGAACTGCACGATCAGGGCAAGACCGAGGCGCGCCTGTACGGCGCCAACGACCTCGACGGCGTCGGCGGCACCGGGTCGGTCTTCCTGCTCCTGGACGAGCCCGAGGTATACGGCCTCCCGCCCGACCCGCGGGTATGCACCGCTGACCTGCCGCGGATGTACAAGCTGGCCGGCCTCGCCGCCGCCGGAATGGTCACCGCGGCCGCGCTCTCGTTCCTGGGAGGACGTTCATGACGGCCCCGGAGTCCGACCGCCTGCCCCAGCCGTCGCCGGACGGGCAGGGCCAGCACGATCACCGCCGCGGCCAGCACATACGCCGGCGCCGCCGGCGCGCGGGCGGCGCGGACGGCTCCCGCGAGATGCCCATGGTGCCGGAGGCGGAGTTCACGTCCTACTACGGCCGCCCGGTAGTCAAGCCCGCTCCGTGGGGCGACGAGATCGCCGCGTACCTGTTCCTCGGCGGGGTGGCGGGAGGCTCGGCGCTGCTGGCCGCCGGCGGACAGCTGACTGGCCAGGAGGCGCTGCGCCGCAACTGCCGGCTGTCCGCCCTCGGCGCGGTCGGACTGGGCGCGGTCGCTCTCGTGCTTGATCTCGGCCGGCCGGAGCGCTTCCTGAACATGCTGCGGACGATCAAGCTGACCTCACCGATGAGCGTTGGCTCGTGGATTCTCAGCGCCTTCAGCGCGGGCGCGGGAGTAGCGGCCGCGGCCGAGATCGACCGCATGACCGGTGGGCGGCTGCCGCTGGGCCCGCTGCGCCGCGTCCTGCGAACGGTCGAGAAACCGGCGGGGCTGGAAGCCGCGGCATTCGCCCCGCCGCTGGCGGTGTACACGGCGGTCCTGCTCGCCGACACGGCCACTCCGACGTGGAATGCCGCACGCGACGAACTGCCTTTCGTTTTCGTCAGTTCGGCCAGCCTGGCCTCGGCGGGCCTCGCGATGATCACGACGCCGGCCGAGCAGACGGCTCCCGCGCGCAGGCTGGCCGTGGCCGGCGTCGTGGGCGATCTCCTGGCGACCAGGCTGATGCACAGGCGGATGGATCCGGTCGCCGCCGAGCCGCTGCACGAGGGCAAGGCCGGCATGATGATGCGCGTGAGCGAGGCGCTCGCCGTGGCGGGCGGGATCGGGACGCTCCTTGGCGGACGCCGCCGCGGCGTCGCCGCCGCGGCCGGACTGGCGCTGGTGGCCGCCTCGGCGCTCACCCGGTTCGGCGTGTTCGAGGCCGGCATCCATTCCGCCAAGGATCCGCGCTACACAGTGGAGCCGCAGCAACACAGGCTCGCCGCCCGCCGGGCCGCCGGCGTCACCGACGATTCGATCACGACCTCACGATGACCGCGGTCGCACCAGCAGCCCCTGCAAAAGCAGTTCGACCAGCCGGCGGGGGTCATAGCGCGGATCGCGGTCACGTCCCGCGCAGAGGTTGCCGATACCGCGCATCAGTTCGTAAGCCCGCGTGCCGGCTTCGATCTCGCCGGCGCCGGCCGCGGCGTCGAGCAACTGCTGGCAGACGGGCACCAGACGGTCAAGGAAGTAGGCGTGCAGCCCGTCGAAGCCGCCGCTGTCGGATTGCAGCGCGTTCGCGAGCCCGTGCTTGGTCACCAGGAAGTCAACGAAGAGGCTGACCCACTCACGCAGTGCCGCGACGGGAGAGCCGCCGCCGGCCAGCAGGGCCGGGCCCGCCTCGGCGCAGGCCTCGACCTGGTGGCGGTAGACGGCGACGACGAGATCAGCCCGAGTCGGGAAGTGACGGTAGATCGTCCCGATCCCGACGCCGGCCCTGGCCGCGATTTCACGGATCGGCGCTTCGACGCCGGAGGCGACGAACACCGCGGCCGCGGCGTCAAGCAGCGCCTGCTCGTTGCGCAGCGCGTCGGCCCGCTTGCCCCGGGCCGGCACGGTGGCGGCCTGCCCGGAGGCGGATTCGCCCGTGGCGGCCTGTCCGGTGGCGGCCTGGCCCGTGGCGGACTGGCCTATGGCGGACTGGCCTATGGCGGACTGGCCTATGGCGGACTGGTCCGTGGCGGTCACCGCGTCCCCTCCCTGATGGTCGTGCCCAATTTCGGAGTTACGTTCCGTTTTCACTGTAGCCCGGACAGGATCCGCCGGGCCACCGGCCGCCGACCGGCCGCTGCGGGCAGCGGCCGAGAAAGCCGACAAGCCGGTCCCCCGCCGGCGCCGAGGCGGGAACCGGGACCGGTTCGCCGAACAGGCCTTCGCGGGCGCCGTCCGCGACGAGCGGCGGCACCAGCCGCAGCAACGCTTCCGCCAGGGCGGACGGCACCGGTTGCGGACGGCCGCGGACAGCGCGGACGTCCCATCCGTGGACAGCGATCTCCACCGCCCCGGCGCAGATGACCACGCTCCCGGTTACGTCACGCCCCGCGACCGAGACGCGCGCTCCGGCGGAGGCCACCGCGCAGGCGGCGAGCAGGCGCCCGCACCGGGCCCGCATGGACGCGATCTCGGTGCCGGGCGCCACGGCGGGCGCCGGCAGCAGGCCGACCGATCCGCAGCCGAGGGCTTCGGTCAGCGCTTCCAGCGACTCGCATGTGTGGCTCAAGAGCATGCGCAGGTTCCATCCCGGGCACGGCGTGGGCCTGTCCATCAGTTCCGGCGTGACGTGCCGGATACCGCCGAGCAAGTACGTGACCGCCTGTTCCAGCAACCCGGGACCGGTCACCGGTTCGGTCATGGCCGGCTTTCGAGCTCGTCACCGTGTGCCAACGCTGTCCTCCGCAGGTCGAGTGAGCGCGGCCGGATACAGCCGCTGACTATGTAGACCCCGCGGACGTCCGGGAATCGTCGCTCGGCGCCAGAATCAGACGTGCCGGCGTTCAGGCTGGCGTCGAGGCCGCCGGGGCAAGGCCGCCCCGCCCGCCTGAGGCTGATCTGCCGGCCGGGCGCCGCTCGGCGCGGTGAGCTAGGAATGAGCCATGACGACGACGAAGGCTTTGCACCGGCTTACCTCTTACGAACCGGGCCGCGCCTGGGACGCGCCCGTTAACGACCCGAGGATCCTGCAGGACCTGAAGACGAACGACTCCGAGCGAAACACGCCCTTCGTGAAGCAGTATGCGACGACGCTGCCGCGCATCCCGCTGCCGCGCGAGTTCCTCTCGACCTCTGATTCCGTGCTCGCCGTACTGGCGGGCACCGCGCATCCCGCGGCAACCGCGCTCGACCTGACGGGACTCAGCAGGCTGCTGCACCTGTCCGCGGGCGTGGTGCGCACGAGGACCTTCGAGAACGGATTCGTGCACCCATTCCGTGCCTCGGGCTCGGCCGGCGCGCGCTTCCCGCTCGAACTCTACGTCGCGATCCGCGAGGGCGGCATCCTCCCGGGCGTGCACTGGTACGACCCGGTCGAGCACGCGCTCGCTCAGGTCGGTCCGGCGCCGCGGAGCACGCGGGCCGCGGCCGCGCTCATCGTCACCGGCATCCCTGGCGCACCGGGTGGCGCTACCGCGAGCGCGGGTACCGTCACATCTACTGGGATGCCGGGACGATGCTGTCACAGACCCTTGCGCTCGCCGACTCGGCCGGGCTGGACGCGCGCCTGTACAGCGAGTTCCCCGATGCGGCCGTCTCAGGGCTCGTGGGCGCAGACGGGGTGCACGAATGGCCGGTCGCGGTCGTCGCGCTCGGCCGGGGCACGCCCGCGCTGGAGGCCGCCGGAGGCGCCGTCGCCGGAGTGACGGACCCCGACCCCGTCGAGTTCCCGATCGAGACAGCGGCGCAACGGGCGGGCGACATGGACCGGCTCGGGGAACCCTGGGAGCGCGGGCACGCCGTGCCGGTGCCGGGCCAGGGAACCGCCACCGTCGAGAAGGTCATCGCCAAGCGCGGCTCGCAGCGCCAGATGAACCCCGAGCGTTCGCTGCCGCGGGAGACTTTGGAGACCTGCCTGACCCTCGCGTTGCGCGGCATCGATATCGAGCACTGGGTCGCCGTGCACGCGGTGGACGGGCTTGAATCAGGGATCTACCGGTGGCCGGAGCTGGACAAGCCGGTACGCGCGGGCAGCGAGGAGGAGATACGCGCCGAACTGCACCGCGTGTGCCTGGGGCAGGCGCTCGGCCGGGACGCCGCGTTCGTGGCCGTCGCGGCCGCCGACGTCACGCGGTTGAGTGACCGCGCCTACCGCCGCGCCCAACTCGCCGCCGGCCTCGCGGAGGGGCGGATGCACCTGGCCGCGTACGCGCTGGGCGCCGGCGCGACCGGGATGACGTTCCTGGACAGCGAGATCCCCGCGCTGATCCCGGGCGGCGGCCCGGACGCGCTCATCTTCACCTGCGCAGGCGTCCCGGCGAACGCCTCGAAGGCCGCGGGCCGCCCCGGCGAGCCCACGGTGATCGGGAAGAGGATCGGTCAGCCGGCGAGCGGGACCCCTACCCGCTCGCGCAGGCCGGCGAGGGTGATGCCGTAGGTCTCAAGCACGCGGACACCGCCGGCCTGGATGTCGAAGACCGCGTGGTCGGTATAGACGCGGCTCACGCAGGCGACGCCGGTGAGCGGGTACGTGCATTCCGGCACCAGCTTCGACTCGCCGTTCTTGGTGAACAGCGTCATCATCACGTACACGTCCTTGGCGCCGATCGCCAGGTCCATGGCCCCGCCGACCGCCGGGATCGCGTCCGGCTTACCGGTGTGCCAGTTCGCGAGATCACCGCGGGCGGACACCTGATAGGCACCCAGCACGCAGACGTCGAGATGGCCGCCGCGCATCATGGCGAAGGAGTCGGCGTGATGGAAGTAGGCCGCCCCCGGAAGCTCCGTCACCGGGACCTTGCCGGCGTTGGTGAGGTCCGGGTCGATGTCGGAACCGGTCGCCGCCGGGCCCATGCCGAGCATGCCGTTCTCGGTGTGCAGGATGACATCGGGCTGCCCGTCCGCGCCGACGGGCAGATGGTCGGCGATCTTGGTGGGCTGGCCGATGCCGAGGTTGACGTACGACCCGGCCGGGATGTCGCGGCCGATCACCGCGGCAAGCTCGTCCGCGGACAGCGGCCCGCGATCAGCGTGCTCGACGGCGGCGGCATTCGAGAGGACGGTCATCGCGCTCCCTGCACGGTGTACTGGCGGGCGCGGGCCCGCACGATCCGGTCGACGTAGATGGAGGGCGTCACGACGGCTTCCGGGTCCAGCGCTCCCGCCGGCACGACTTCGCCCGCTTGCACGATCGTAGTCGTCGCCGCCGTCGCCATCACGGGCCCGAAGTTCCGTGCCGTCTTCCGGTACACCAGGTTTCCCAGGGTGTCCGCGCGCCAAGCGGAGATGAACGCGTAGTCCCCCTTGATCGGGTATTCCAGCACGTAGGTCCGGCCGTCGATCTCCCGGGTTTCCTTGCCTGCCGCCAGCGGCGTGCCGACGCCCGTCGGCGTGTAGAAGGCGCCGATGCCCGCGCCCGCGGCGCGCATCCGCTCCGCGAGGTTGCCCTGCGGCACGACCTCCAGCTCGATCTTGCCCGCGCGGTACAAGGCGTCGAAGACGTAGGAATCGACCTGCCTGGGGAAGGAGCAGACCACCTTCCGTACCTGACCCGCCGCCAGGAGAGCCGCCAGGCCTACGTCGCCGTTGCCGGCGTTGTTGGACACGATCGTCAGATCCTTCGCACCCTGGCGGATCAGCCCGTCGATCAGGTCGAACGGCATCCCGGCGAGCCCGAACCCGCCGACAAGCACCGTCGAACCATCCTCGATCCCGGCGACCGCCTCGTCGACGGATTCCAGTACCCGCGCACGACTCACTTATCAATCACCTCGCGGAAAATCTACCGGTCCGGGGTGCGACCGGCATGCCGGGCCGGGCAGAACACCCGGTCTGGCGATCCCGGCCACGACAGCAGAAAGGGAGGAAGAGCTCACGCCCGCAAACGGATCGCGTTACGCGATAATCATCCAGGGGGTTTCGACCAGGTTCGTGAGGGTCTTCAGGAACTGGGCGGCGAGGGCGCCGTCGATGACGCGGTGGTCGGACGACAGCGTGTACCGGAGCTTGTAGCGCGGGACGATCGTGTCGCCGACGACCGCCGGCTCGCGCGTCGTCGCGCCGACGGCCAGGATGGCGGCCTCCGGCGGGTTGATGATCGCCGTGAAGTCCTCCACGCCGAACATTCCCAGATTGCTGATCGTGAACGTGCCCCCGCTCGTCTGGGCCGGGGTGAGCTTGCGCTCGTTCGCGAGGGACACCAGTTTCTTCGCCTCCGCGCCGATCTGCGTGACCGTCTTCGTGTCCGCGTCCTGGATGACCGGCACGATCAGGCCGCTCTCGGCCGCGACCGCCACGCCGATGTTGATCCGGTCGTGGACAAGCATGGCCGGGCTGTCGTCGCCGCCGTAGGACGCGTTGACCTCGGGGTGGGCGCGCAGGGCGAGCGCGACGGCGCGGATGAGCAGGTCGTTGACGCTGACCTTCGGCCGGCCGGCCTCGGTGAGCTGCGCGTTCAGGGTGGCGCGCAGGTCCGTCAGTGCCTGCGCGTCCGCGGCCGCGGTCACGTAGAAGTGCGGGATCTCACGGGCACTCGCGCCCAGGCGGCGGGCGATGACCCGGCGGACGTTGCTTACCGGCACGCTGCGCGATCCGCGGACGTCGTCCGCGGCCAGGGATGGTGTGACCGGAGAGGGGGCGACCGGGGAGGGGGCGACCGGGGAGGGTGCGACCGCGGAGAGGGTGCTCATTTGCGCAGTCGGTGTCGTCGTGGCACGCCCGACTGCGTAATCGAGCCCGTTGCCTGGGGAAGCGGGAGCCGAGGCGGGGGCGCCGTGGGTCAGCAGGCTGCCGATGTCGGCGCGGATGATGCGGCCGCCGGGACCGCTTCCCCGCACGCCAGACAGGTCCAGGTGATTCTCCCGGGCGATCTTCCGGACCAGCGGGGACGCGAACTGGCGACCCGCGGTCCCGTTCGCCGCGGGTGCGGCTGCCCCGGGTGCCGTGGTCACGGCGGGTGCAGTGGTTACTCCGGCCGCACTGGTTACTCCGGCCGCAGTGGTTACTCCGGCCGCAGTGGTTACGGCGGCTGGCGGCGTGGCCGCCGCTGCTGTCGCGGGAGGCTCGGGAGCCGCCGATGCCTGTTCGGGGGAAGAGGAGGTGTCACCGGAGCCGTCGTCGACGAGGGCGATCGGAGTGCCGATGTCGACGGTCTGGCCTTCGGCGACGAGGATCTTGGCCAGGGTGCCGGCCTGGTAGGCCTCGTACTCCATGACCGCCTTGTCGGTCTCGATCTCGACGAGGACGTCGCCCGCGGCGACGGCGTCGCCGGGCTGCTTGCGCCAGGTGCTGATGGCACCTTCCTCCATGGTGTCGGACAGGCGCGGCATCTTGATCTCGATCATCGGGTCAGACTCCTGCACTGGAAACGCGGCGGCCGACTGCGGCGAGCGTCTGGCGGATGGCGCCGACGACGTCATCGCGGGACGGGAGGGCCGCGGTCTCCAGCGGTTTCGCGTACGGCATCGGGACTTCGGCCATCGCGACGCGGCGGACCGGGGCGTCGAGGTAGTCGAACGCGCCGTCGGAAATCGAGGCGGCGACTTCCGCGCCGATCCCGTACGTGAGCCAGTCGTCTTCGAGGACGACGGCGGCGTGGGTCTTCTTGACCGACTCGATGATCGTCGGCCGGTCCAGCGGCCGGAGGCTGCGCAGGTCGACGACCTCGATGTCGAGGCCGTCGGAGGCGGCGAGGGACGCGGCGACCTCGGACGCGACGGTCGCCATGCGGGAATAGCCGATGAGGGTCAGGTCCTTGCCCGGACGGGTAACCGCGGCCTTGCCGATGACGGCCGGCTCGCCGGAGTCCGGGACCTCGCCCTTGGTGTTGTACAGCGCGAGGTTCTCCAGGAACAGCACCGGGTCGTCGTCGCGGATCGCGGCGAGCAGCAGCGACTTGGCGTCCGCCGGCGTGGAGGGCGCGACGACCTTCATGCCCGGGACGAACGCGTAGTACAGCTCGATGTTCTGCGAGTGGGTCGCGCCGAGCTGCTGACCGCCGCCACCGGGGGTGCGGATGACCACCGGGACCTTGGCCTGGCCGCCGAACATGCCGTAGATCTTCGCCGCGTGGTTCACGATCTGGTCCAGCGCGAGCATGGAGAAGTTGATCGTCATCATCTCCACGACCGGGCGCAGGCCGAGCATGGCGGCGCCGATGGCCGCGCCCGCGAAGCCCTCCTCGGCGATCGGGGTGTCCCGGACCCGCTTTTCGCCGAACTCCGCCAGCAGGCCGGCGGTGATCTTGTAGGAGCCCTCGAAGACCCCGATCTCCTCGCCCATGAGGAAGACGTTCTCGTCCCGCAGCATCTCGGCGCGCAGCGTGTCGTGCAGCGCCTGGCGGTAGGTCATGATCGTCATGCGGGTACTCCGGGGATGGCCGGTGGTTCCGGGATGGGAAGCGGCTCGAACAGCGGCTGGCCCGGCAGCCGGCGCGAGTCGTTGGGGACGGGGGACGCGTAGGTGTAGTCAAACAGCGTGCCGGCATCCGGGTGCGGGCTGGCCGCGGCGAAGCCGGCGGCCTCCGTGACGACCGTCTCGACGTCCTTCTCGATCTGCTCGATGTCGTCCTGCGTCAGGGCGCCGTTGGCGAGAAGCTTGTCGGCGTAGCCGTGGACGACGTCGCCCGCCTTGAGGCGATCCACCTCGTCGGCGGACCGGTACTTGGCGGGGTCCACGACCGAGTGGCCGCGCAGGCGCTCGGTCATGACCTCAAGGAGATACGGCTCGCCGCTCCTGGCGGTCTCGACCGCCGTGGCGGCCGCCTCGTATACGTCTAGGGGGTCGAAGCCGTCGACGCGCGCGGATTTCATCCGGTATGCCGCGCCGCGCTTGTACAGCTCGGGCTCGGCGGAGGAGCGCTCGACCGTCGTGCCCATGCCGAGCTGGTTGTTGATGATCACGAAGACGACCGGCAGGTGCCACAGGGCCGCGATGTTCAGCGACTCGTGGAACGCGCCGATAGCGGCCGTGCCGTCGCCTAGGGTGCACATGACCACGTCGCCGGCGGATTTGTAGTCGACCGCGAGCGCCGCGCCGGTGGCGAGCGGCAGCTGCCCGCCGACGATGCCGTACCCGCCCAGCAGGCGGTGGGTGACGTCGAACATGTGCATCGACCCGCCCCAGCCCTTGGAGACGCCGTCGACGCGGCCGTAGAGCTCGGCCATGACCTTGTTCGGGTCGATACCGCGCATGAGGGCGTAACCGTGCTCGCGGTAGTTCGTGAACAGGTAATCCGTCGGCCGCAGCGCGGCCATGAGGCCGACCACGGCGGCTTCCTCGCCCAGGTTCAGGTGACAGTAGCCCCCGACCAGCGCCTCGGTGTAGGCGCGCGCCGCGCGTTCCTCGAACCGCCTGATCAGCACCATGTTCTTGTAGAACTCGCGGAGCTGCCCGTCGCGGGCGGCGGACTCGGGTCCCGCCTTCGCGCGCGACCGGGCGGCACCGCTGGCAGCGGCTGGCGACCGCCGCTGACGTGCCTGTGTTGCCATGGAACGGCCTTCCCCGACCTGTGTGCAGGTCGCCACGCAGCAATGAGACGATGTAGTGTCATTCGTAGCTGGGACGATCGTATCGCGTTACTGGACTAGACCAGCTACTGGACTAGACCATACGGGGAGCAGGTAAATTCCGACTGTGTACGCGCAGGTAACTTCCGCGCGCAAGCGCGGAAGGCCGACAGCCGCTGAGCGGCGCGCGCGCGAGGCCGAGATCCTGTCGGCCGCTCTCGGCGTGTTCCTCCGCTCGGGATTCGGGAACGCGACGGTCGGCGAGCTCGCGGCCGCGGCTCAGGTGACGAAGCGCACAATCTACGCGTACTTCGGGGACAAGGACGCGCTGTTCGCGGCCATGGTGCAGGATCTCGCCGTCACGGTGTCCCTGGACACGGCCAGCGACCACGGGACCCTCTCATCGCTGGCGGGACGCATCGTGTTCCGCGTCCACTCCGACGAGCTCGTCGGGCTGCACCGCCTCGTGATCGCCGAGGCCGGCCGCTTCCCGGAACTGGCGCGCGTCCTGCACAGCAACGGCGACGCCCGGCACATCGCCCGGCTCGCCGAGCACATCCGGGCCGAGCGGGGCCCGTCGCTCGCGCCGCTGGCCGAGCCCTTGTTCTCGCTGCTCCTGGGTGAGCGGCACCGCCGCCGGCTGCTCGGCCTGGACCCGGCGCCGTCGGCCGGCGAAGCGCTCGACCACGCGAAAGCGTCGCTGGCCCGGCTCAGCCTGGGCTGAGGAGTCACCACCGGGCGTTCCTCCCTCGCCCGCCTGCCTGTGCTGTGCCTAGTTCCCCGTCGCCCACGTCTCCCACGACAGCTGCCACGGCCGCCGCGCCCCGCGCGCCGGCGCGCCCTCGAGGAAGTCGCTGATCGCTTCGCGGGCAAGCTCCGTCCTCTCGGCTTCCTGCTGGGCGTGGATCGGATCGCACACGAAGATGACCATGCTCTCGTGGGCGTACGTGCGGCAGCCGTAGCCTGTCCGGCCCCGGACTTCCGCCCTGACCCGGCTCCGCAGCGCTGACTGCTGGTCTCCGGGGACCGCCCTGATCTCGGCGTAGCCATGATCGGCGACCGCGTCCGCGACAACCTCGACGACCAGCGGGAACCTGTCGTCCAGTTCCGGCGCCGGGAAGAGGCTGTCCATCAGGGCCAGGCAGCGGCGGCACGACGGGGCGGCCGTCGCCTCGTCCTCGTCTGCGTCACCGCCGGCCATGAGAAGCCACTGGCGTCCGCACATCGTCGTCTCCGCCCACCGCGGGTCAGCGACTTCGGCCTGGTCGTAGCCGAAGTCCCGCGCCTGCCCCCGGTAGTGCTCGGGGACGGCGCCGCGGCGCTGCTGTCCCGGACCGGCCTCACGGGTGAGATGAATCGCGGTGCCGCCGCTGGTCACCGTGACCAGCAACGTCACCGAACCCGCCCTGATGGCGTTGATGTCACGGTGCGTATCGGACATGGTCTTAACTATGCGCCAGTTTGGCGCTCACATGCGGCAGGTCAGCGCAGAGCGCGCCCGAGATTCCCTCACGTGAGGGAATCTCGGGCGCGGTGCGGCTCATCTCACGGCGTCATCACCGCACGGCGTCCGCACCGCACGGGGTCCTCAGCGCACGGCGTCGCCCTTGCGGTATTCGGCGGTCGCCTGGTCGAGTTGCTCCCGCAGCGCCGGGTCGAGCGGGTAGTCGGCTGCCCGCAGGCTGTCGGCCAGTTGTTCCGGCCGGCTCGCGCCGACGATCGGCGAGGTGATCACCGGGTTGGCGAGTACCCAGGAGACGGCCAGCGTGGTCAGCGGGACCCCGGCGTCCGCGGCAAGGCCGGACAGCGCGCCGACGGTCGCGAACTCGTGGTCGTGCCAGTACCTGTCCTGGTACATACGACCGGCCGAGCCCAGGGAGAACCGTCCGTCGGACACCTGTCCGGGAGCGTGCTTCCCGGTCAGCATGCCGCCGGCGATCGGGTTGTACGGTATGACGCCGAGGCCCTCCTGCTCGCACAGCGGCAGCAGTTCCCGCTCGGGCTGGCGGAAGAGCAGGTTGTACCGCGGCTGCACCGAGCTGAGCGGCTGCCAGCCGTGCAGTTCGGCGCGGCCGAGCGCCCTGGCCACCCGGTAGGCGGGGAAGTTGGAGCACCCGACATAGCGCGCCTTACCCGACCTGACCACGTCCTCCATGGCGGCGAGGGATTCGTCGAGAGGAGTGTCCCAGTCAGGAAAGTGCATCTGGTAGACGTCGACGTAGTCGGTGCCCAGACGCCGCAGCGAGGCGTCGATCGCGTCGAGGATATGCCTGCGGGACAAGCCGCGGTCCCACGGCCGGTCGCCGGTGACGCCGTAGCACTTGGTGGCCACCACATAGCGCTCGCGCTGGCCGCGCAGCCACCGGCCGATAATCTCCTCTGTGCGGCCGTGGTAGTCAAGCCCGCCGCCTAGCGGATAACTGTCCGCTGTATCGATGAACGTGATGCCACCCGACGCCGCGGCGTCGAGAATCGCGAATGACGTCTCCTCGTCGCACTGGTACCCGAAGGTCATCGTGCCGAGGCAGAGCCGCGACACCTGGAGGCCGGAGGTACCGAGGCGAACATGTTCCACAGATGGCTCCCTTGGGTCAGCGGCCGGCGGCGGTGGCGCGCCGCGCGGCCAGAGTGTGGGAATTTTCCGGTCTGTCCGTTACCGTTGCCAACCGGAATGGTAACTGGTTTCTCGGCATCCGGAATCCCCGATTCGCATCGCGGAACGATTGCCGGGACGCAACAGACCTGGAGTCGCCGTGCGCATCACCCAAGCCCGCTTCCGCGTCTACGACCTCGGCACCGACCCGCATCCGCATCGCAACGCGATCCTCGTCTCGGCCCGCCGCGAGATCGCCTTCGCGGAGGTACTGACCGACGAAGGGCTCACCGGCAGGTCGTTCGCGACCCGGCGGGCAACCGGGTTCGGCGAGCCGATCGCCGCCCGGCTGGCCGGCGAGGACCCGCTCGACGCCGCCCGGCTGTGGCACCGGATGTTCACCGGCT
The DNA here is from genome assembly GCA_035948445.1 of Trebonia sp. GTDB lineage: Bacteria > Actinomycetota > Actinomycetes > Streptosporangiales > Streptosporangiaceae > Trebonia. Next base: position 31,199 of record DASZJE010000082.1, read on the forward strand.
GGCGCAAGCCCGTGGTCAAGGGCGACGCCATCGCCGCGATCGGGGCGATGGACAACGCCCTGTGGGACCTGCGCGGCCAGATCACCGGGCTTCCCGTTTACCGTCTGCTCGGCGGTTTCCGGTCCCGCGTGCCCGTGTACGCCGCGGGCGGCTACTACGCCGACGGCAAGGGGACGGTGGAACTCGCCGCCGAACTCGAGGGCTTCGTCGCCGCCGGCTACCGCGCCGTCAAGATGAAAGTCGGCGGGGCGCCCCTGCGGGAGGACGTGGACCGGGTCCGTGCCGCCAGGGACGCGGTCGGCCCGGGCATCCGGCTCATGGCGGACGCCAACAACGCGTGGACCATGGCCGAGGCTCTCGCCTTCGGCCGGGCCGCGGAGCGCTACGAACTCACCTGGCTGGAGGAGCCGTGCTGGCCCGATGACATGCGCGGCTCGGCCGAGCTGCGGAGCAAGCTGGACATCCCGATCGCGTCCGGCGAGAACGAGTACACCCGGTGGGGCGCGCGCGACCTGCTGGAATCACGGGCGGTGGACATCCTGCAAGCCGACCCCCACACCAGCGGCGGGCTGACGGAGTGGGTCCGGATCGCGGCCCTCGCCTCGGCCCAGCACGTGCCGGTGGCACCGCACGGCGACGACTACGTCGGCGCGCACGCCGTGGCCGCGGTCGACAACGGCCTGACCGTCGAGAGCTACGCCCAGCTCAGGCCCTGGCAGCAGGAATTCATCGAGCGGTTCCCGCTCAAGGACGGCGAGCTGGTGCTGCCCGACCGTCCCGGTCTCGGCCTGGTCGTGGACGAGGCAGCGCTCCGGCGCGCGGCCGACCGCTGACAGTGCCCCGCTGACAGTGTCCCGCTGACCGGGACCGTCCCGGTCAGCGGGACCACCCGTTGACCCGAGCCGGCCGTCAGCGAAACCATCTCGCCGACGGCCGGCTGGCGGCCAGGAGACCTGGCTGACCAGAGCGCGACTTTACGCCGGGGTCTTGCCTGCGCCCCATGACCTGACTTAGCGTCATTTCATACTGAAGAAAGTAATTCACATATATGAAAGGCGCGATGAAGGAGGAATCGTGGACCTGACTGGTATCTGGGTCGCCCTGCTCACTCCCCTGACGGACGAGGGGCGAGTCGACCTGGACGCGCTGGCCCGGCACGCGGCAGATCTCGCGGCCGAGGGGGTGCAGGGCCTGGTCCCGCTCGGCACCACGGGCGAGTTCTGCGAGCTTTCCCGCGACGAGCGGTCCCGGATCATCGGCGCGACGACCGCGGCGGTGGCCGGCCGGATACCGGTGCTCGCCGGCGTCACGGGCATCTCGACCACGGATACCCAGCGCTACGCCGACGACGCGGCGCTGGCCGGGGCCAGCGGGCTTCTCGCGCTGCCGCCGCTGTACTGGAAGCCCGACGAACAGGGGCTGTACGCGCACTTCCGGTCCGTGGCCGGCACGACGGGCCTGCCGCTCGTGCTCTACAGCTACCCCGCGCTGACGGCCAGCGTCCTGGGTCCCGGCCTCATCCGCCGGCTGGCACTTGAGGACGAGCGGATTGCCGGCGTGAAGCTGACCGTCAGGGACGCGAGCGAGATCGCGGCCGTGGCCGAGGCGGTCAAGCACGCCAGGCCCGGCTTCAGGATCGTGACCGGGTTCGAGGACCTGCTGCCCGCGACCATGTGGTCCGGCGGCGACGGCGCCGTCAGCGGGATGGCCAACTTCTGCGCGGGGCTCCTGCTGCGGCTGCATGCGGCGCTGCGCGACGGCGACCCGGCCGCCGCCGGGCACTACCGGCGGCTCATGGAGCTCTTCGGTGTCTACCGGCTGTCGTCCCCGCCCATCCTTGGCCTCAAGGCGGCGGCCGAGGCGAGCGGCCGCCCGGTGCGGGCGCTCACCCGCGTCTACAGCGGGCAGCGGGAGGAGGTTCTCGCGCGGGCCAAGGAATGGGCGGTGGCCAGGCTGGCGGACGGGTCCGGCCGGTGAGCGGCACCAGCGAGGTCACCGGCACCAGCGGCACCAGCGAGGTCATCGACGCGTACGTCCACGTGGGCCTGCCGCGCTTCCAGAGCGTGGCCGACTGCCAGGCGGTCATGGCGGCGGCGGGCATCGGCGCGGCCCTGGCCTGCCCGGCCGTCACCTGCCCCGACCTGGCCAGCGTGCACCAGGCGATCACCATCGCGCCGGATACGTTTCGCGGCGCGGGGCTGCCTCTCGGCGCCGGCCGACGGGAGGTCGAAGACGGGATACGCGCCCAGCTCGACGCCGGCTTCGCGGGCGTGCGCCTGAGCGGCGACGACGTCAGGGACCGGCCGTGGGTGCTCGACGCGATCGGCCGCGGCGGCGGCTTCGCCCTGGTCTGCGGGCAGCGGGGCCTGCGGGACGGGGCCGGGCACCTGCTGCGCTTCCTCGACTCTCACGAGAACGCCCTGGTGCTCGGCGGGCACTGCGCAGGCCCGTGCGACCCGGCGGACTGGGCGCGCCACGACACGGCGGTGAAGCTGTTCGGCCATGAGCGCTTCGCCGTCATCATCTCCCGCCAGGGACTGTTCCCGCCGGAACTCCTCCATGAGTGGACCAGGATGCTGATCGACACAGTCACCTGGCGTCGTTTGGTATGGGGATCTGAGGCGCCTGTCCTGCACTGGCGGGACGAGCCGACCGCCGCGGCCCTGGGCTGGATCGGGGCGTTGCGGCCCGGCCCCGCCGAGCGCGAGGCCTTCCGCACGGCGAACGCGCGGCGCCTTATCTTCGGCCGGCCAGTCGTGCCAGCCGGCGCGGGCCGCCCCCTCCGCCTGCCCTTCGACCCCTGGGACCACGAGGTCCGCCAGCCTTCGCCCGCCTGGCCGCACGGGCTGTCCCTCGACACCGCCCTGACGGCCCGCCTGGTCCACGGCTGGCTGGCCTGGGGCGGCGAGAAGCGCGGCCCGCTCCGCCGTTACCTGGAAGACGTCCTGCACGAGTCGCTGCCGCACGCGTAGACCCCGGCAGGCCCAGAATCCGGCAGGCACGCGCAACACCGGTTACACCCTGTCCCCCGTGACCAAGCCCGCAAGGAGGCAAGACCAACATCAGCCTGGCCGCCCTGGACATGAACAAGGCGCTGGGGCTGACCGACGCCGCGTTCGGCCTCGCCTCCGGCCTGTTCTTCGTCGGCTACTTCATCTTCGAGGTGCCCAGCAACCTGGCGCTCACCAAGGCCGGGCCCCGCAAGTGGATCGCCCGCATCATGGTCAGCTGGGGCATCGTCGCGGCGGCCACCGCCCTGGCGAACGGGGCGGTCAGCCTCTTCGTGCTGCGGATCCTCCTCGGCGTCGCCGAGGCGGGCTTCTATCCTGGCGTCCTGCTGTACCTGACGGTCTGGGTGCCCGCGAAGTACCGGGCTCGTTACCTCGCCTACTTCGTGATCGGCGGGAGCCTGGCGAGCGTCTTCGGCTCCCCGCTGTCGGGGTGGATCATTACCAACGGCCAGGCGCTGATCGGCATCGCCGGGTGGCGGGCCATGTTCGTCCTCGAAGGCGTGCCCGCCATCGTGCTCGGCGTCATCACGCTGTTCGTGATCAAGGACAAGCCCGCGGACGCGAAATGGCTGGCGCCGAAGGAGAAGGACTGGCTGATCGCGGAGATCGCGCGGGAGCAGCGGGGCATCACCACCCGGCACCGCGGCTCCGGTTCCGTCAGGATGCTCATGGACGCGCGGCTGGTCCTGCTCTCGGCCGCCTACTTCTGCAAGTGCTACGGGCAGTACGCCCTGGCTTTCTTCCTCCCGCAGATGATCGCCGCCTTCGAGACGTCCAATCACCAGACGTACTCGGTCATGACCGTCAGCCTGCTCACCGCGATCCCCAACGGGGCCGGGATCATCGCGTCGATCCCCTGGGCGATCCACTCCGACCGCACCGGCGAGCGGATGTGGCACAGCGCGATCCCGCTGTTCGTCGGCACCGTCGGGGTCTGCGTGTCCGCGGTGGTGCACCAGCCGCTCGGCATCATGGCCGCGCTGTGCGTCGGGTACATCGGGATCGGCTGCCAGAGCCAGGCCTTCTTCCAGCTGCCGTCGACGTTCCTGACCGGTGCCGCCGCCGCGGGCGGGCTGGCGATGGTCAACTCCGTCGGCAACCTCGGCGGCTTCGCCGCCCCGTACGTGACCGGCTGGCTCAAGGAGTTCACCGGCACGTTCACCGCCGCGAGCTTCCTGATGGGCGCGATCATGGCGCTCGGCGGTGTCCTCACGATCCTGCTGCCGCGAATCAGGGCCGCCGCCCCGGTCGCCCCCGCGTTGAAAGAAGGAGAACTGCATGCGTGAGCTGCGCATTAACGCAGTAGAGGTAATCGCCGTCCGCGGCCCCAGGCCGCCGCGGCAGCCCGGGCCCGTGCAGGTGCAGATCAGGCAGCTCTATCTCTACCCCGAGCACCGGCCGCCAGCGCGGCGGCCCCCGGACCCGGCGGCGGTACCCGACTGGACGCAATCGCTCTACCTGCGGATCGGCACGGACACAGATGCCGAGGGTTTCTACGGGCCGATCGACCGCGAGGCCGCCTGGCCGATCGTGGACATGCTGGCCGGGTTCCTGATCGGCCAGGACCCGCTGGCCGGGACGATCATGTGGGACAAGCTCCAGCGGTATGACAGGCACGCGCGTCACGGGCACCTCAAGATCGCCATCAGCGCGGTCGACAACGCCCTGTGGGACCTGCGCGGCAAGGTCTTCGGCGCGCCGGTCTGGCAGCTCCTCGGCGGCCCGTCGCGAACCTCCATCCCGGCCTACGCGAGCACGCTGGGCACGTCCCTCGAGCCCGATGCGGCGCAGGAGTTCGCGCGCCAGACGGCCAAGGAGGGGTACGCGGGCCAGAAGTGGTTCATGGCCCACGGCCCCGGCGACGGACCCGAGGGACTCGAGCGCGACATCGAGGTCGCCGAGCGCGTCCGCGGCGCTCTCGGCCCCTCCGCAATGCTCATGTTCGACGCGTTCATGGGCTGGGACCTGGCCTACGCCACGTCGTTCGCCCGCGCCGTGGAGCCCCTGCACCCCGCGTGGCTGGAGGAGCCGTTCCCTGCGTCGGCCCGCGCCTCGTTCGCCGAGCTCCGCCGCCGGACGTCGGTGCCGCTGTCCGCGGGCGAGCACCTCTACGACAGGGATGACGTCCTCCCGTTCCTGCGCGAGGGCCTGCTCGGCGTCCTGCAGACCGACCCGGAATGGTGCGGCGGCGTGACCGAGCTCGTCCGCATCTGCGCGCTCGCGGAGACGTTCGGCGTCCCGGTGATCCCGCACGGGCACGCGCTGCACGCGGCGCTGCACGTCGTCGCCAGCCAGTCCCCCGCCGTCTGCCCGATGGCGGAATACCTGATGCGCAGCATGCCGGACCGCTATCACTTCGAGGTGTCGCCGCCCGCGCCCGCGGGCGGTCACTTCGAGCTCCCCCGCCGGCCGGGCTTCGGCATCGAGCTCGACGACGCCAAGATCGACTCCCGGCGGGTCTGGCAGCCGCAGGCCTGACGGCTCGCCCGCACGGGCCCCTCGCCGCGGCGTCAGTCGAGGTTACGCAGGAAGCCCCGCGACGCCGCGACGGCGGGCAGCCCGGCCCGCCCCTGCAGCATCTCCCGCGCGCTGGCGAGAAGACGGGCCAGCTCCCCGACCCGGTCGCCGTCCAGCCGGACGGTCGGCGCGGTCACGGAGATGGCATCACCCGGCGTCGGCGTCCCGGGAACGGTGACGGCCACGCAGCCGAGTCCCAGGTCGCTTTCCTGGAGCTCGACGGCGTAGCCCCGTTCACGGGTCGCCGCCAGGTCGGCGAACAGGGCCTCCCGCGTGACCAGCGTGTACGGCGAGAGGTGCTCCAGCGGCCAGTCGAGGATCTGTTCCGTTTCCGCTTCACCGCGCTCGGCCAGGATCGCCTTGCCGAGGGCGGCGGCGTGGGCGGGGATGCGCTTGCCGACCGCCGAGTAGATCCGCAGCATGTGCCGCGACTCCCGCTTGGCCAGGTAGATGACGAACGAGCCCTCGAGCCGCCCGTAGTGGACGGTCTCCCCCGTTTCCTCGCTCAGCCAGTCGAGCACCGGGTCGGCGCGCGCCACCAAGGGGTCGGAGCGCGGGTAGCTGGATCCGACGACCAGCGCCTGCGGGCCTATCCCGAACCTGGTATTCGTCTCGTCGGCGTCGAGCCACCGGCGCCGCTGCATCGTGCGGAGGATGCCGTGCAGGCTGCTCAGCGGGATGCCGAGCTGCTGGCCGATCTCGCTCAGGCTGTACCTGCGGTGCCCCGCCGACAGCAGCTCCAAGATGGCCAGCACCCGGTCGGCGGACTTGACCGGCACGAAGCCCTCGCCATTAGTGCCGGACACGGCCACGACGGGAGGGAAAGGGAGCACGCCGCCATCGCATCACGCGCCCATCATAGCCACGGGGCGTGCGGGCAGGGCGCCGCGCGGGCAGGGCGCCTGATACCGCGGCTTACTCGAAGGCGGACGTGTCGCCCGCTCCGCGGCGCACGATCTCCGGCTCGTCCCCGGAGAAGTCGATCACCGTCGTCGGCTCGGTGCCGCAGTCACCGGAGTCGATCACCGCGTCCACGGCGTCCCCGAGTTCCTCGGCGATTTCCCACCCCTGGGTCATGGGCTCGTCCCTGCCGGGCAGCAGGAGCGTGGTGGAGACGAGCGGCTCGCCGAGTTCGGCGAGCACCGCCTGGGTCACCACATGGCGCGGGATCCGGACACCGACAGTTTTCTTCCCCGGATGCTGCAGCCGGCGCGGCACTTCCTTGGTCGCGGACAGGATGAAGGTGTAACTGCCGGGGGTCGCCGCCTTGATCGCCCGGAACACCCGGTTGGGCACCAGCACGAACTGCCCTAGCTGGGCGAAATCCTGGCATACCAGCGTCAGGTGGTGCCGCTCGTCGAGGTGGCGGATCGCCCTGATCCGCTCGATGCCGTCCTTGTCGCCGAACTGGCAGCCGAGCGCGTAGCAGGAGTCTGTCGGATACGCGATCACGCCGCCCGTGCGCACGATCTCCGTCACCTGGCTGATCGCGCGCCGCTGCGGGTTAACAGGATGAATGTCAAAGTACCTGGCCACGCGGTTGAGTGTAGGCTGGCCGGCCGCCCGCGCTCCCGGCGCCCCGCCCCGCGAGGTCCCGGTGCCGGTCCGGGCATGTCCTATGGACCTTATGCCGCTTTCACAGGCGGATCGTACGGGATTATGGGTTTGATCCGCTTCGCGGCGGCGGATACGGGAGGATCGGCGCATGGCGATCAGCAAGGCCAGCGCGCAAGCGCGAGGGACCAGCGCATGACGGATTCGGTGGCCCCCGAGATCGCCGACCGGATACGACGGCCGGTACCTGCCGGACTGGGCGTGCTGCCGCATAGCCTGCCGGTGACGGCATTCGGGGACGTGTCGGCCGCGGCCGTCGCGACGCTCTCGCTGAATCCCAGCTGGCTGGAGTTCCAGTCGCCGATGGGGGACTGGCTGGAAGGCGACAGGCGGCGGCTCGCCTCGCTGGTCTCGCTCGGCGCGGGTGACCCGCGCGACCTCGACGACGACCAGGTCGCTCGCGTGCTCGCCGACAGCGACGCCTACTTCCGCCGCCCGCACCCGAACATGCGCCAGTTTCACTGGTTCGACGCGCTGTTGCGCAGTTCGGGACCTGGCACCTACCAGGACGGGACGGCCTGTCATCTTGACCTGGTCCAATGGGCGACCAAGCCGGTGCAGCGCGCCCTGCCGCCCGCGGCGTGGCAGGAACTGGTCGAAGCGGACCGGGACTTCCTCGCCTGGCAACTCCGCCACCGCAACCTGAAGGCCGTCCTGGTCGACGGCGCCTCCGTGGTGCGGGCCGTGGCGGACGCGAACCTGGCGGACTGCTGGAGCACCGGCGAACTCGAATACGAGGCCAACGAAGGACCTGGCAGGTTCCGCGTTTTCCGGGCGACCCGCGACGGCATCGTCTTTCTCGGCTGGAACATGCCCCTCGGCGGTCCGATACCGGCCGCCGACCGCGCCGCGCTGAGCCGGTGGATCACCCGCAACCTGGCGTCGGTCCTCAGCGCGTAAGCTGCGGTCGTGGTCACCAGGGCGAAACGCGCCCGCGTCAGTCATCCGTTCTTCGCCAGGATCTTCCCGCCGCTGATCCGCGCGATGGACGCCGGCGGCATGGCCGAGCGCCGCACCGCGCTGCTGCGCGACCTGACCGGGACCGTCATGGACGTCGGCTGCGGGACCGGAGCGAACTTCACCCGCTACCCCGCTTCCGTCACGCGCGTCGTGGCGGTCGAACCGGAGCCGAGGCTGCGGCATCTGGCCACCGACGCCGCCCGGGTCGCGCCGGTGCCGGTTGACGTGACCGACGGCATCGCCGGCGCGCTGCCCGCGGCGGATGGCAGCCTCGGCGCGGTGGTCGTCACTTTCGTGCTGTGCAGCGTGCCGGACCAGGACGAGGCACTGGCGGAGATTCGCCGGGTGCTGCGGCCCGGCGGGACGCTGTGCTTCCTCGAGCATGTCCGCGGCCACTCCGCGGGGATCGCCAGGACGCAGGCAGTCCTGGACGCGACCGTCTGGCCCCGTCTCGCCGGCGGATGCCACCTCGGGCGCGACACCGTGGCGGCGATCGAGCGGGCCGGATTCGCCATCGGCGACCTCGACAGGTTCATGCTTCCCGCTGCCCGGAGCCCGATGTCGTTTCACGTCGCCGGTCACGCCACATCGCCGTGAGCCGTCACCCTTCCCCGGCTGAAGCGGCCTGCACGAGCGCCCGGAACAGTCCCAGGTGCGGGGTTACCTCGTCCTCCTTCTCCGGGTGCCATTGCACGCCGACCGCGAACCGGTGCGACTGCGATTCGATCGCCTCGGCCAGGCCGTCGTCGTCCCGCGCCGAAACCCTCCATCCGGACCCTGGCCATCCAGATCCCGGCCAGCCAGATCCCGGCTCCGCGATCGCCTGATGGTGCGCGGACTGGCACGGCAGGCGGGTGGCGCCGCCCAGGGCCTTGCCGACGAGGCTCCCCGGCACCGGGATCACGTCATGGCGGACCGCGGGGACCTCCCCGGAAGGATCGCGGTGGCGCACCGCCGCGTCCGGCCGGTCGTCGGGAAGGTGCTGCAGCAGCCTGGCGCCGGCCAGGATCCCGAGTAGCTGCATCCCGTAGCAGATGCCCAGGACCGGCATGTCCCGCTCCAGCGCGCGCCGTGCCAGGGCGGCGTCGAAATCCTGCTTCACGGCCAGGCCGGGCCGGGCGGCGGGATGGACGGGACCGAGCCCGAGGCGTTCGGTATGAAAGTCGGGTCCTCCGGTGAACAGGAGAGCGTCGATGGCGTCGAGCAAGTCGTCGGCGCCCGCCGGTCCGCCGCCGTAAGGCGCGGCGAGCACGACAGGAATGCCGCCCGCCGCGTAGACCGCGTCGGAGTACCGCGTGCTCATGGCCAGGAGGGGCCTGCCGTCCTCGGTCCGGACGCTCGGTTCGATGCCGACGATGGGACGTTTCCGCATGCGCTCATTCTGCCCGGGGCGAGGTCTGACAAGATCATCAATATGGATATCGGTCTGCATATCGCGAAGTTCAACTGGCCGGGTGCCCCGGAGACCATCGGGCCGACGCTGGCGCGCGTCGCCGCCACGGCTGACGAGGCGGGGTTCAGCATGCTGTCGGTGATGGATCACCTGTGGCAGCTCGACTGGAACGGTGACCCCGAGGAGGAGATGCTCGAGGCGTACACCACGCTCGGGTACCTCGCCGGGCACACGTCCCGGATCACGCTGCTGGCCTGGGTCGCCGCCGTCACGTACCGGGAGCCGGGGCTGCTCGCCAAGGCGGTGACCACCCTGGACGTGCTGTCCGGAGGCCGCGCCTGGTTCGGGATCGGCGCGGGCTTCTACGAGGCCGAGACGTCCGGGCTCGGGCTCCCGCTGCCGCCCGCGGGCGAGCGGTTCGAGCGGCTGGAGGAGGCCCTGCAGATCTGCCTGCAGATGTGGTCCGGCAGCGACGCGCCCTACGCGGGCCGCCACTATCAGCTGGCGCGCACCCTCAACTCGCCGCAGCCGCTGACCCGCCCCTATCCCCCGATCCTGGTCGCGGGAGGCGGCGAGAAGAAGACCCTCCGCCTCGTCGCCAAGTACGCGCACGCCTGCAACGTCGGCGCCACCCCGGAACTCGCGCACAAGCTGGCCGTCTTGCGCCAGCACTGCGAGGACGTCGGCCGCGATTACGACGAGATCGTGAAGACCGCCATCACCCGTCTCGACCCGGGTCCGCGCGGTGAGCGGGCCGACGAGGTCCTGGAGCAGCTCGCGGGCCTGGCCGCCCTCGGTATCACCCACGTCCAGACCCAGGTCCCCGGCTTCTACGAGATCGCGCCGCTTGAGGCGTTCGCCGACAAGATCATCCCGGCGGCCGCCGAGCTCTGACCGGGGCTGCCGCTCACCGGGCAGGCCGCGGACCGCCGTCGGCGGCGGGCTGGTCCGCGGCCGCCTTGCGGTCGACGCGGGTGAGCGCCGGCAGCGCCAGGATGCCGCAGAGCAGGGTCGGCACGCCGCCGATGATGAGCGACCAGCGGGCGTCGGCCACCTGGGCGATCCAGCCGACGAGCGGGCCGCCGATCGGCGTCGAGCCCTGCCACGCCAGCGCCCACAGCGCCATGACGCGCCCGCGCATCTCCGGCCGGGACGCGAGCTGGAGCGTCGTCTTGGCGTAGGAGTTGAACGTGATGCTGCCGTAGCCGACGAAGAGGAGGATCGCCAGTTCCGCCGGCAGGGACGGCGCGAGCGCCGCGACCGTGATGGCGATGCCCCACCCGATCGCGGCCAGGCACAGCGACCGCGCGCGCAGCCTCGACCGGGCCGCCGACACCAGGCCGCCCGCGACCGCGCCGATGCCCATGACCGACGTCATCAGCGCGTACGTCCCCGCCCCGCCGTGGAACACCTGGCTGGCCATCAGCGGCAGCGTCACGGGAAACTCCCACGCGAGGGTGCCGACCAGCGCGATCATGAGCATCGGAATCAGCAGTTCCGGCGTGTCACGGACGTAGGCCAGGCCCGCCCGGATCTGGCCCTTCCGCTGCTTCACCGGCCGGGCCGGGTACAGCAGCGAGGTCTTCATCGCGAACAGCGACACCAGCACCGCGCCGAACGAGATCGCGTTGCACCCGAAGCACATGGCCAGCCCGAGCGTGGCCACGAGGATCCCGCCGAGGGCCGCGCCGAAGACCCGGGCCAGGTTGATCGACACCGAGTTCAGGGTGACCGCGTTCGCCAGGTCCTCGGCCGGGACCATCTCCGAGATGAAGCTCTGCCTCGCCGGGTTGTCGAAGACGTTCACGAAGCCGAGGGCCAGCGCCAGCAGCACGACCGACCAGATCCGGATGGCGTGCGCGGCGATGAGGATCGCGAAGACCGCGGCGAGCACGCCGGAGAGGGTCTGCGTGACGTACAAGATGCGGCGCTTGTTCCGCCGGTCGGCGAACAGTCCGCCAGCAGGACCAAATATCAGTATCGGAACGAACCGTGCCGCTGTGGTCAGTCCCAGCGCTGTCCCGCTGTGGGTAAGGTCCAGTACCAGGAACGACTGAGCGACCGTCTGCATCCACGTGCCCATGACGGAGACCAGCTGCCCGAAGAAGTACAGCCGGTAGTTACGCTGCCGCAGCGACGAGACGATCCGCACGTCCGCATTATATCGTTAGCTCTGCTAAAGATCTTCGTCCCGCGTCTCCGCGGGAACGCGGGGGCCGGCACCTATCCCGCCGGGAGCCAGCCGTCCCGGACCGGGACCGGCTCGGGACCGGGCCACCAGCGGGCCAGGACGATGGCGCCGAGGCGTCCCAGGATCTCGTCACCCTCGGCGAGCGCGGTCATCGTGCGGTCGGCAAGTCCGTCGGCGGCCGCCGCGTAGGCGACAGTCCCGCCGCCGCCGGGAAGGAGGAGCAGCCCGGCGTCGGTCCGGCAGCCGCCCACGTACCCGGTCTTGTGCGCCAGCCCGGGGCTGTCCTGCCCCGGGGGATGGTAGGGGATCGCGACCGCGCGGTAGGCGCGCGGGAACAACGCCTGGTGCTGCTGGTACCGCATAACGGTCACGATCTCCTCGGACGCCTTCTCGTCGACCACGGAACCGGCGTGCAGCCGCGCCATGAATTCGCAGAAGTCCGTCAGGGTGACCGTGGCGAGAGGGCTGCCCGGGGCAGGAACCGGGGACCGTTCGGCATGATGGTCGCGTGTGGCGGCCAATGGGGGCGGCGGGATGCTGATCTTGTGGTTGAGCCGGAAGCCCGGGAAGCCCAGCGCGGCGAAGTCGTCGTTGACCGCCGGAACGCCGCCGCAAAGGTCGATGAGCATGTTCGTCGCCGTGTTGTCCGACACCACGATCATGAGCGTGCACAGGTCCGCGACGGTACACCGCAGCCCCGGGCGGAGTTCGGCGAGCACGCCCGAGCCGCCCGCGTGGTCGCTCTCGCGCACCATCACCTCATCATTCATGCCGAACGCGCCGAGCCGCGACCGCCGCAGCACCGCCGCGTGGATCGGCACCTTGATCATGCTGGCGGTGCTGAACCTGTCGTTGGCGTTCCAGGTAAGGGTCTCGCCCGTCTCCAGGTGGCGTGCCGCCAGGCCCACCGCCCCGGACGCGTTACCCGCCACCGCGGCGATCGCCGCCAGGGCACTGTCCTGCGTGAGCTCTGTCACCGGCGTGCCCCCGGTCCGGCCAGGGCCCGCCCGGCGAGCTCGCCGGTGAAGCTCCCGCCGCTGATCGTGACCTTGCCGTTGACGATGACCTCGCTCACGCCCGCGGACAGCTGGTGCGGATTGCCGAACGTCGCCCTGTCCCCCACCGTCAGCGGGTCGAACACGACGATGTCGGCGAATGACCCCGCGCGGAGCAGCCCGCGGTCCTTCAGGCCGAGGGTTCCGGCCGGCAGCCCGCTCATCCGGTGGATGGCGTCGGCCAGGGTGAGCACCTTCTCGTCCCTCGCGTAGTGCCCGAGGACCCGGGCGAAGCTGCCGTACGCGCGCGGATGGGTGGGGGAACGGAGGAACGCGCCTTCGGGCGCCATCGAAGCGCCGTCGGAGCTGATCGCCACCCACGGGCGGGCCAGGGCCGCGCGCAGGTTCTCCTCCGCCATGGAGAAGAACGCGACCCCCACTCGCGTCCGGTCGGAGACGATGAGGTCCATCGCCGCGTCGATCGGGTCGGCGCCGCGCGCCGCGGCGATCTCGGCGAGGGTCTTCCCCTGCCACTGCCGGTTCTCCTCGCGCGCCACCTGGAGGATCAGCACGTTCTCGGCCTCGGTCACGTCACCCCAGCGGGCGGAAGAGGACAGCTCCGCGCGGATCTGCGCGCGGACGGCCGGATCGGCCAGCCGGGCATACAGCGCCTCCGCGCCGCCCTCGTGGTAGCGGTCGGGAATGACGGTCGTGAGCCCGGTCGAACTGGCAGTGTACGGGTAGACGTCGGCGGTCACGGGCTCGCCGGCCTGCCGCGCCTCCTCGATGAGCGAGATCGCCCCGCTCATCTTGTCCCAGTTCGGCCGCCCGGACGCCTTGAGGTGGAACACCTCGCCGCGCAGTCCCGCGCCCCGGACGATGCCGAGGAACTCGGAGATCGCCTCGTGCAGTTTCTCCCCCTCGCCGCGGACATGCGAGGCGTAACAGCCGTCGTATTCCGCCGCCACCTTGCAGAGTTCGGTGAGCTCGGCCTGCCCCGCGTAGCTGCCCGGCGGGTAGATCAGCGCCGAGGCGATACCGAGGGCACCGTCGGCCATTTCCTCGGCGACGAGCGCCCGCATGCGGTCCAGTTCCGCCGGCGTCGCCGGGCGGTCGTCATACCCGACGCCGTTGATCCGCAGCGTGCCGCCCCCGATGAACGACGCGACGTTCTGCGACGCGCCCCTCCGCTCGACATGGCGGAGGTACTCCGACAGCCGGGTCCAGGTCACCTCGTAGTCCAGGTCCCCGCGGCCTTCCAGTTCGGCCTTCATACGGGGAGTGAGGGGACCCATCGAGGACCCTTCGCCGAATACCTCGGTGGTGACTCCCTGCGTCAGTTCGCCGAGCGACCGGGGGTCATGCAGGATGCTGAGGTAGGAGTGGCTGAGGATGTTGATGAACCCCGGGCACACCGCCTTGCCGGCCGCGTCGATGACGATCCCCGCCTCGCGCGGCAGGTCCGGCCCGATGACCGCCACGCGGTCACCGCGGACACCGAGATCGCCCCGGACCGGTTCCGCTCCGGTGCCGTCGTACACGTCGCCGCCCGCGATCAGGACATCGAACATTATCAACCTTCCTCTCGCCATGATCGTTAATTATTAACGATGACACAGACCCAGGAAGATCACTAGGCCAGGCACGTGAGCGGTTTCCCGCCGTTGTAGGCCACCATGTCGGCGAGGGCCGCCATCACGTCGATCGCGCCGCCGCGCGGCGTGCCGCCTAGCTCGGCATACGCGCGGTGGAGGTTGCCGACGATGCGCTCGGCGTCCGGCCAGTCCGCGAACCGGCCGAGGCCGGTGTCCCGCGCGGCCTGCAGCGGCGGCACGCCCGCCGCGCGGCCGCGTTCGGCGAGGTCGAGCACGAACCGCAGGTAGCCGAGGGTGGCCTCGATCGGCGCGGTGCCCTCGAAGACCGGCCCGTGACCGGGCACGATGGTGCGCGCGCGCAGCGGGAGCACCGCCTTCTCCAGTGCCTCGACGGCGCCGGCGACCGAGCCCATCAGGAGGAACGGCGTCCCGCCGTTGAACACGAGGTCCCCGCAGAACAGCACCGACTTGTCCGGGATCCAGGCGAGCACGTCGTTGGTCGTATGCGCCGCGGTGCCGACGTGCCTGACGGTGATGCGCGTGTCGCCGGCGTGCAGCGCGATCTCGTCGGTGAACGTGAGGAACGGCGGTTCCAGCGGCAGGTCCCCCCAGTCCGGGTTCTGCCAGAACGGAAGCTCCCGGGCGGGGCCGAACGCGATCACCTCCGCCCGGGCCTTCTCGTGCGCGACGATCGTCGCGGTCGGGAACAGCGCGTTCCCGAACGTGTGGTCCCCGTGATGGTGCGTGTTCAGCAGGGTGCGCACGGGCTTGCCGGTAACCGCGCCGATGGCCGCCAGGTACGCGCGGGTGCGCCGCTCCGTGGAGCAGGCATCGACACTCAGCACGCCCTGCGGGCCCACGACGAAGCCGGTGTTGTTGATCCACCAGGTCCCGTCCGGCTGGACGTAGGCGTAGACGCCGTCGGCGACCTCAACGGTCCGCGGGCGGCCCGGCGTAGTGATCTCGTCGTCATGCCCTTGTGCGCTGCTCATGGTCGCACGGTAGCCGGCTGTGCCGCCACTATGTCATCACCGCGGCGCCGAACGTTTGCGCACGCTATCCCGCAGGATCACTCTAATTACACCGCGCGGTCACTATGATTTTCTATGGTTTGCCTTCCCTGGGGGTTTCGCAGCTCGAAGCCCCGAAGGAGAAGAAAGGCAGATTATGTTCCGGAAAAGGCTGCTCGCGGCCGGGATAGCGTCGGTCGCAGCCATCGCCGCCGCCATCACGGTCGAGGCGACCGCATCGCCCGCCGCACGGCCCGCCACGCCGAAGGCCGAGAGCGCGCCCGCGGCTACCGCCAGGCTCACGATGGCCGAGGCGAAGACCGCGGCCACCGCCGCCTCCCCCGCGATTTCCCAGATCTCCGGCAGCGGCGGGGTGCTCGACTTCAGCGGTCAGGCCAGCGACGTCGCGCTGAATCAGCTTCAGGGACTCGCGACCGACGCGGCCGGCGACCTCTTCGTCGCCAACACCTACGACAACCAGGTCGGCGAGATCTCCGCGCCGTCGACGTGGACCCCGGAGACCTCCGATCCGTCGGTTCTCACCGGCACGGCCACCCTGATCGCCGGCAAGGACGAGTGGGTGACGAGCTACAGCCCCGCGGGCCGGCTGCTGAACCTGGGCAACGGCGGCCCGGCCGTCGACGCCACTCTCAACACCCCGAGCGCGGTCGCCGTCGACGGCAAGGGCGACGTCTTCATCGCCGACACCGAGAACAACATGGTCCGCGAGGTCACCCCGGGCGGCGTCATCCGCACCGTCGCCGGGACCGGCAAGCCGGGCTACTCCGGTGACGGCGGCCCCGCGGCCGACGCCCGCCTGGATAACCCCTCCGGCGTGGCCGTGAACTCCCGCGGCGACCTGTTCATCGCCGACACCGTCAACAACGTCATCCGCGAGGTCACCCCGAACGGCATCATCCGCACGATTGCCGGCGACCCGGGCGCCGGAAACTCGGGGGCCAAGGGGAAGGACGGGCGCGGCGGCCCGCTCGGCGGCGGCTACTCCGGCAACGGCGGCCCGGCGGCCGACGCCCTGCTGCAGCACCCCCAGGGCCTGTCGGTCGATGCCAACGGCGACCTGTTCATCTCCGACACCGGCAACAGCGTGATCCGCGAGATCACGACCGGCGGGATCATCAAGACCGTGGCCGGCGAGCCCGGCAAGTTCGGTGACGCCGGCGACGGCGGGCAGGCGGCCAGCGCCGAGCTCAGCGCCCCCGCCGACGTGGCGGTCGACGCCGCCGGGGACCTGTACATCGCCGACACCGGCAACAACGCCCTGCGCGAGGTGTCCGCCGCCGGCGTGATCTCCACGCTCGCGGGCGGCAACGGCGAGGGCAACAACGGCCTGGGCGGACCTGCCAGCGCGGCGGAACTCGACACCCCCGAGTCGGTCGCCGTCGACAGCTCGACGGGGGACGTCTACGTCACGTCCCGGTCCGGCGTGCTCGACCAGATCACCGGCCTCCCGGCGACCTCATGAACACCGCGTCGTGACCAGCCGCCGCCTCCCGATCGGATCTTTCAGGCTAGAAAGGCTTTTCCCGTGACCGACGACACCACCTCCGGCAAGGGCTTCAGCCGCCGGGCGCTCCTTGGCGGCGTGGCAGCCGCGGCCGGCGGCACCGCCGCGGCGCTGGCCCTGCCCGAGAGCGTCCGCGCCGCGGTCAACTCCAGCAAGCAGGCCGGCCCCTTCGACCTGTCCAAGATCAAGCACGTCGTGATCGCCATGCAGGAGAACCGGAGCTTCGACCACTACTTCGGCACCCTCTCCGGCGTGCGGGGCTTCGGCGACCGCACCGTGGAGACGCTGCCCACCGGGCGGCCGCGCTGGTATCAGACCGACGCGTCCAACCCGGACGGATATCTGCTCCCCTACCGGCTCAACACCAAGGTCACGGCCGCCGAGGCCATCCCGTCGATGAGCCACGCCTGGTCGATCCAGCACGCGGCGTGGAACTTCGGGCAGATGGACAACTGGATGCAGGCCCACCTGGCGGCCGACGGCCCGACGACCGGCCCGTACACGATGGGCTACTTCGAGCGTTCGGACATCCCGTTCCAGTTCGCCCTGGCCGAGGCGTTCACCATCTGCGACAACTACTTCTGCTCGATGATGGGCCCGACCGGCCCCAACCGCGTCCTGCTCATGACCGGCACGATCGACCCGGACGGCGTGGCCGGCGGCCCCTGCCTCGACGACAACGTCGGCGGCTACACGTGGACCACCTACGCCGAGCGACTCCAGGACGCCGGGGTCACCTGGAAGGTCTACCAGCAGTCCGACAACTACGGGTGCAACGCCCTCCAGTACTTCAACCAGTTCAGCAACATCCCGTCGGACTCGCCGCTCAACATTTACGCCAACGGGGTGAGCACGCTGTACAACGGCCAGCCCGCCGCCGACCCGACCCAGGCGTTCGAGGAGGACGCCAAGGCCGGCAACCTGCCCACGGTGAGCTGGATCATCCCGACAAGCACCGACTCCGAGCACCCCGCGTTCCTGCCCGCCGCCGGGGCGAACTTCATCGCCTCCAAGATCGAGGCGATCGCCAGCAACCCGGAGTTGTGGGAGTCGACGGTCTTCATCCTCAACTACGACTAGAACGACGGCCTGTTCGATCATGTCTCGCCGATCGTCCCGCCGCCGGGCACGCCGGGCGAGTACGTGCAGATCGAGTCAAGCAGCACCTACACCCCGGGCTCGAATCTGCCGGTCGGGTCCGGCTTCCGGGTGCCGTGCGTCATCGTCTCCCCCTGGACCACCGGCGGGTACGTCTACTCGGGCGCGTCCGACCACACGTCCGTGCTCAAGTTCCTCGAGCAGGTGACCGGCGTCAAGGAGACGAACATCAGCGACTGGCGACGCGAGACGTTCGGCGACCTGACCGACGCCTTCCAGAGCCCGGCCACGGTCCCTGGCCCGCCGTCGCTCCCCGGCACCGCCGCCACGCTCGCCGAGGCCGAGTACGCGGCGACCCACTACCCCCTGCCGCCGATCCCGATGACGGACCAGGAACTGCCGGTCCAGGAGCCTGGCACCCGGCCGCGTGTCGGCCCCGTGCCGCCCTGGGCGTAGCACGGCGTAATGCTCGGGACCGGGCCGTCCACCCCCAACGGCCCGGTGCCGAGCTTGGGGACCAGGCGCAGGCCCTCCGCGGGCGTCGCTGGAGACCGTGCCACCGGACCCCGTGACCCCGGCCCGCGCGTCCAGGCGCTCCCGGCGTGCCGCGGCGGCAGCGGCGCTGTCGTCGAGGAACACGACAAGATCGCCGAAGACGTGGAGGGTCTCGTCGTCCCGCCCGGCCGCCGCCTGCTCGCTGCGGATCTCGGCGACAATCGCGGCCGCGCTAGCCCGGTCGCGCGGAGTGACGAACCCAATGTCGGCCGACCGGGCGATCAGCCGGTACGCCACGGTGGCGTGGCCGAGGGCGGCCACGACCGGCTGGCCCTGCGGCGGCCGGGGCGTGATCGACGGGCCCCGTACCGAGAACCAGCGGCCTTCGAAGTCGATGTAGTGCAGCTTGTCGCGGTCAATGAACCGCCCGGTGGCCACGTCACGGATTTCCGCGTCGTCCTCCCAGCTATCCCACAGCCGTCGCAGCACCTCCACGTAGTCAGCCGCCTCGTCGAAGTGCTCCGCGATCTGGGTCGCCGCCTCGGGATCGCTGAGGCGCCCGATGCTCAGCGGCACGATCTCGCGGCGGCCGAAGTGCTCCGCGGTGTCGCCGCGCCGGGCGATCCGCACGCGGACGCCCGCCCGGCCGGTGCTGACATAGTCGAGCGTCGCGATCGCCTTGGAAATGCGGAACGGCTCGGTGTGGGTGGTGATCGCCGTCGGGACGAAGCCGATGTGGCGTGTCCTCGGGGCGATCCTGGCCGCCAGCAGCACGGCGTCCAGGCGACCGCGGACTCGATCCGTGCGCATGTCACGGCCACAGTGATCATCGGACTGCAGGTCGAGGCTGTCCTCGATGGTGACGAAGTCGAGCAGACCGCGCTCGGCCCGCTGCACCAGGTCTACCCAGTAGGCCGCGGTGCAGAGGTGGTCAGGCTCGGCGTCCGGCTCACGCCAGGCCGCCGGGTGCCAGCCGGCACCGTCGAGCGCGACAGCAAGGTGCACGGCATCTGCCGGGGTATGCGTTGCGGGGGTCACGGGCTCCGGACGCACGGCCGGGGACACGGCTGTCGCCGCGCCGCAGCCCGAGGGGATCGCGCCGCGGCCCGATGGGATACTGAAGCTCCCGATGGCGAAGCGAGGTGGCGGGCGTGACGAGGATTGCGATTCTCGACGATTACATCGGCGTCGCTCTGGAGTACGGCGACTGGTCCGCGCTGCCTGAGGACGCCGAGGTCACCGTCTATCGCGAGGCGATCCCGCCGGAGCGGCTCGTCGAGGAGCTCGCCGATTACGAGATCGTCGTCATCACGCAGCAGCGGGCGCGCTTTTCCCGGACGGTGCTTGAGGGTCTCCCTAAGCTGAAGCTGCTCGTCTGCAACGGCCCGACGAGCAACGTCATCGACCACCAGGCCCGGATCGAGCGGGGAATCCTGCTCTGCGGCACCGCCGAGACCAGCCGGGGCGACGCGGCGCGGCCCGTCCGCCACGAGGTGCGGCCCGGCCTGCCCGCTCCGGCGGAGATGGCGTGGGCGCTCATCTTCGCTGTCGCGAAGCGGACCGGCCTTGAGGACCGGGTCATCCGCGCCGGCGGCTGGCAGACCGGGTTCCCGATCCCGCTCGGCGGGAAGACGCTCGGCCTCCTCGGTGCCGGCCACCTCGGCGGCGCGATGGTCCCGGTCGCGAAGGCGCTCGGCATGGACGTCGTCGCGTGGAGCCAGAACCTCACCAAAGAGCGCTGCGCCGAACTCGGCGTCATGAAGGTCACGAAGGACGAGCTCCTCGCGTCCGCGGACGTCCTCGGGGTCTTCCTCGTCTTCTCCGAGCGCTCCCGTAACACGCTGCGCGGCGACGACCTGGCGAAGATGAAGCCGGGCGCCATCGTGGTGAACATCTCCCGCGGTCCGATCGTCGAGGAGGATGCCCTCGTCGAGGCGCTCCGTTCCGGCCACCTCGCCGGCGCCGGCCTCGACGTCTTCGACCGTGAGCCGCTCCCCGCGGATCACCCCTTCCGGTCGCTCGACAACGTCGTCGTCACCCCGCACATCGGCTACGTGACCGAGGACCTCTTCCGCGCCGCATGGCAGCGCATGGCGCAGGACGTCGTGGCGTACCTCGCGGGATCACCGATCCGCGTCGTCACCGACCCCGCCGAATGTCCGCCGATGGCGCCGCAGTAGGCCAGCCACCGCCAGCCGCCGCCGAGCGGATCACGCCGCGCCATCGCCGCCGCCTGCGCGTCCCTAGGCTCGCGCGCCGGCTGATCGGGGTCGCGGCGGTGCTCGCGGTCTGGCAGTTGCTCAGCAGCACGGGACGTCTGCCGCAGACAATCGTCGGCTCCCCCGGGTGTCGCCAGGACCGCACCTCCGCGCCGATCCGGTTCAGAGCATGCTTGCTTATTAGAGGCTCGACCGGCGCGCTCGGAACCCCTATCCCGAACGAACCCTGGTGACTCGCAGCCAGAGGGACTCGTAGCACCAGTCAGGAGACCAGCACAGGCCTGATCCGACGGCCGGCGACACAGTCAGCGAGCGCGCGGATGTCCTTGGGGTCGGACGTCAGGATAACTCCGCCGCCTGCGGCTTCAGACGTCGCAACGACGACTGCGTCAATGGTGGCCGACACGCCCGCCGCACCGGCGTCCCGCTTGAGCTTCACCGCTGAACGGGCGATCACGCCGGTGACGGGTACGACCTCGACCTTCTTCAGGACCTGGTTCACCCGCGCGTCACGCTTGTCACCGAAAAGGGTCTCCGCCAATACGGCTGCCGACACGAGAACCGGGACGCCAGCCCTGCTGGATTCATCGAGCAATGCCTTGATTTTGCCATCGTCGTTCTGCGCAACAGACCACAGACCCTGACTGTCGAGCACCACCGATGCCCATGGCATGCCCGAAGTCTTCTTCACTCCGCGAGCCATTCAGCCCAAACACGGTCATAGTCCTCCTGCGACGGCGGCCCGGATTCCTCGATCATCTCCTCCACCAGCTCAGCGAGGCGTTCCTGGGCCATAGCGGCATGCAGCAGCTCATTCACCACTGTGGACAGCGCATGCCCGCCGAAATGCTCACGGACGTCATCGACCAGCTCTTTGTCCAGAGTGAGCGACACCTTCACCTTCTCAGGCGCCGTTGGCGCGGCGAGCACTCCGCGGCTGCGGAGCCATGCGCTCCGAGGCATGCTCTTCTTCCCGGCTGGAGCTGTCACGTCAGGGACAGGCGCTCCATCACTAATCCCCGTCCGGGAACGGTATTGACAGGGAATGCGCATGGTAGTTCACTCCGGGTGAATCCAGAACGACATGCTCCTACAGGCGTGCCCGCCTTGGAGCGATGCCGCCTTCTGCTGAGCCGAAGGACGCCGCCATGCAGTCTTTCCTCGTCGCCCGGACTGGCCGCCTCCGCCTGCTGTTCGTCGCTCTCGCGGTGGCCCTCGCCGCCAGCGGCCTGGCCGCGGCGGTCACCGTTCCCGCCGCCGCGGAATCGAACGGCGCTGGTTCCACGCCCGCGATGGGCTGGAGCAGCTGGAGCTTCATCCGGCACGATCCCACCGCAGCGGACATCGAGGCGCAGGCTGCCGCGCTGGTGAGCAGCGGTCTCGCGTCCGTCGGCTACGACTACGTCAACGTCGATGACTTCTGGTACGACTGCCCTGGCAGCCAGGGGCCGGACGTCGACTCCTACGGCCGGTGGGTCACCAACGCCAGTGAGTTCCCGCCGAGTTCGAGCGGCGAGAACGGGATCGAGGTCGTCGCCGGCTACGTGCACTCCCTCGGGCTGAAGTTCGGCCTCTACGTCACGCCGGGCATCTCGGAGCAAGCGGTGACCGAGAACACCCCGATCGAGGGGACCAGCTACACCGCCGACGAGATCGCCGAGCCGTCCGTGCGCGAGAACAACTACAACTGCGGAGGCATGGCCGGCATCAACTACAGCGCGCCTGGCGCGCAGGACTTCATCAACTCCTGGGCGGATGAGCTCGCTTCCTGGGGTGTCGACTACGTCAAGCTCGATGGCGTCGGCGATTCGGATATCGGCGATGTCGAGGCCTGGTCCGCGGCGCTGCAGCAGACCGGCAGGCCGATCCACCTCGAGCTGTCCAACAACCTGGACATCGCCAACGCGCCGACCTGGGCGGAATACTCCAACGGCTGGCGTACCGGCGGGGACATCGAGTGCTACTGCGGCTCTGGCGGCTCGAGCTACCCGCTCACCGACTGGTCCGACCTCCAGCCACGCTTCGCCCAGGTCGCGCAGTGGCAGCCCTATGGCGGGCCGGGAGCGTTCAACGACTACGACTCGATCGAAGTCGGAAACGGGCCGGCGGACGACGGGATCACCGACGCCGAAGCGCAGTCCCAGCTGAGCCTGTGGTCGATGGCGGCCTCGCCGTTGCTGCTCGGCGTGGACCTGACGAACCTGAACTCCACCGAACTGGGCTACCTGAAGAACACCGCGGTCATCGCGGTGGACCAGGACGGGATCGACGCCAGGCGGATCGTCAGCAACGTCAACCAGCAGGTATTCGCCAAGACCGAGCAGAACGGCGACGTGATCCTCGGCCTGTTCAACTTCAGCGGCAGCGCGAGCCAGACCGTGTCCGTCTCGCTGGGCGCCGCCGGGATCCTCGGCAGCGCCACCGCGACCAACTTGTGGACGGGCGCTCCGGCGGGAACGCTGAGCGGTACCTACACCGTCACCCTCGGCCCGGGCGCTGTGCAACTGCTCAAGCTCATGCCAATATCCGGAACGTCCGGGGCGACTGTGTACGAAGCCGCGTCCGCGGCCAGCACGGTGGCCGGCGGTGCCGTCATCGCGGGCTGCAATTCCTGCCTCGGCGGGGAGAAGGCCGGGTACGTCGGGGACGGCGGAACCCTCACGTTCAACGACGTGGACGTCTCCGCGTCCGGGAATTACCCGGTACAGATCGGCTACCTGGACGGCACCAGCGGTACCGTCGGCAGGTCGGCCACGATCACCGTCAACGGCACCCCCGTCGATACTCTCGCCTTCACCCCGACCGGCAGCTTCCAGAATCCGGGCTCGGTCACCGTCGCACTGCCGTTGAACGCCGGCGAGAACACCATCGAGCTCTCCAACGCCTCGGCTTACGCGCCGGACTTCGAGTCGATCACGGTGCCCGCGGCTGCGACCACATCCGACACCGGCTACCTGGCCGCATCCGGCTCCACTACCCTGGCCGGCGGCGCGGTGACGCAAACCTGCGGCGCGTGCACCGGCGGTGCGAAGGTCGGCTATGTCGGTGACGGCGGGACCCTTACCTTCAATGGCGTGAGCGCGCCCGCGCCAGGCGTCTACCCGGTGCAGGTCGAGTACTGCGACGGCTCCAGCGGCGATACCGGACGGTCAGCCACGATCACCGTGAACGGCGTGGTCGTGCAGACCATCGTGTTCACGCCGACCGGAAGTTTCACCACTCCCGGGACGGTAACCGCCTACCTGCCGCTCAACGCCGGCGCCAACACCGTGGAGTTCTCCGACGCCTCCGCCTACGCTCCCGACTTCAACGGCATCACGGTCAGCCAGTAGACGCCCCGGGAGCGGCACGGCGCAGCGCTCGCGGATCGGGCCGCCCACCCCGACGGCCCGATCCCGAGCCGTCAGAATCCGGTCGGCATGTGGATGGTGTAGGGCTCTTCGAGCGCGCGGATCTCCTCGTCGGTGAGCTTGATGTCCAGCGCCGCGATGGCGTCGGGCAGGTGGCGGAGCTTGGTGGCTCCCACGATTGGGGCGGTGACCACGGGGTTCTTCAGCACCCAGGCCAGGGCCACCTGCGCCATGGGCACGCCGCGGGCCTCCGCGACCTGCCGCACCGCCTCGGCGACCGGCCGGCCCTTGTCATGGAAGTACCGGCTCTGCAGCGGATCGGTGTCGAAACGGCGGGTCTGCTCGCCCCACGGCCGCGCGAGCGTGCCCTTGGCGAGCGGGCTCCACGGAATGCTGGCCACTCCCTGTGCGGCGAGCAGGCCGAACATCTCCCGTTCTTCCTCGCGCTCCATCAGGCTGTACTGATCCTGCATGGAGACGAACCTCGTCCAGCCGTGCAGGTCCGCGGCGTGCTGCATCTCGGCGAACTGCCACGCCCACATCGACGACGCCCCGATGTAGCGGACCTTGCCCGCCTTGACCACGTCGTGCAGCGCCTCCATCGTCTCCTCGACCGGAGTCTCCGGGTCGAAGCGGTGGATCTGGTACAGGTCGACGTAGTCCGTGTCCAGCCGGGTCAGCGACGCGTCGATCTGCTCCATGATGGCCCTGCGGGACAGGCCGGATCCGCCTGGCCCGTCGTTCAGCTTGAAGAACACCTTCGTCGCGAGGACCACGTCCTCCCGGCGCGTGTACTTCTTGATCGCGCGCCCGGTGATCTCCTCGGAACTGCCGAACCCGTAAATGTTGGCGGTATCCCAGAAGGTGATGCCAAGCTCGACCGCCTGCCGGAAGATGGGCTCGGCGCCCTCGTCGTCCAGCGCCCACTCGCTGAAGCCCCGCGAGGTGTCGCCGAAGCTCATGCAGCCCAGCGCGATCTTGCTGACCCGCAGGCCAGACTTGCCAAGACGGGTGTACTCCATGTCGTCTCCCAGTCAGTCATCTACGAAGATCCAGCCTTCGGCTGCGATACCCAGGAAACCAGGAACGACGCGGGTGAGGGAGAGCCTGCCGTTCCAGGTACTGACAGACCCCCTCAGCCTGACCGCGCGACCGATGGCTAACCTGTCAGTCAAACCCGAGTCCTAACGATCCTCGGTTTCTCCTCGGTTTCTCCTCGGCTTCCCCGACCTACCTCCTCAGGAAGCGGCTCCGCCGTCTCCGGCGCATACTCGATCACATCAATGCTGTGGCGGTCAGTGTCAAGACAGCTCTCGCAGCGCCAGGCTGGGAACGTCAGCACAATTCAAAATTCGTATCACCGAACGTATGCGCGAACGCCTTTCCCTGTCTGCCGAACCCCCGCGAGCGAAACCCTCGCGCCTGGAGCTTTAAAGGTGCTGCATCCACAGGTTCGTTTCTTCGTAGGTTCCGCTGTTTTTCCCCTGGTCAATGTCCACCAGGTCGAGGGCGTCCGGGACGACATATGGACCGGATTCGGGGAAGGCCATGCCAGTCCATTCCTCCCATTCGGCGACGGTTCCCGTGATGACCATGGAACGGGGCGCGGAGGCAAGGATGCTGGCGCTGAGACGCTGATGGGTGCGGATCCACGGATCGATGTGCAGCCCGTCAGTGCGCATCCATCGGGCGAAGTTGTCCATTGGGGTCAGCGGGTAACGGCTCTTCAGGGCAGGCCATGATGCACAGTGTGTCTGCCGGGACGGCGTTTTCCTGCCCGGTCAC
>DASZJE010000083.1:0-48004 GCA_035948445.1 Trebonia sp.
ATCGATGACATTCGCCGTGACGTGTTCTCGGTGTCGAAGACCGTGACGTCACTGGCGGTCGGCATCCTCGAGAGCGACGGCGCCCTCAGCCTGGACGACCCCGTACTTGCACATCTGCCCGAGCTGGCCGACATCGCGGCAGCCGGCTCGGCCGGGTCGTCCACTCGATCACCGGGCTGGACCTGCGCGACTTCCTGGTTCCCCGGCTGTTCGACCCGCTCGGCATCCGCAATCCCCAGTGGCTGCGCTGCCCGCTCGGCTTCTCTCTCGGCGCAATCGGCCTTCAGCTGCGGACCTCGGAAATCACCCGGATCACGCAACTGCTGCTGCACGAAGGCACCCGCGGCCCCCATCGCCTGGTCCCGGGCGGCTACATCGCCCGCATGACCGCGGACACGACAGAAACGGGCCGCGCCGAGCCGGACAACCGGACCTACGGGCTGCACGTGTGGCTGTGCGCCCGCGACGGAGCCTGGCGCATGGACGGCATCTACGGGCAGTTCGGAATCGCGCTCCCCGAGCACCACGCGTGCGTGAGCGTCACGGCGCACTACCTGGGACCGACCACGCACATCCTCGACTGCGTGTGGGAACACATCGTGCCCGCGCTGGCCCGAGCACCGCGTTGACACCTTCTGCCAGAGAGCGCGACCATAGCCGTCACATCAGATCGGTGGTGCCCGCATGCACGACGGGGCGGCGGACATGGCAGTTGCGCGGGAGACCTCGGCGCCGGTGCTGGTGTAGCAGCCGTTCCGGCGCCACCTCATCAGCGACCTGACCATAGGGAGCGGAGAAGTGAGCGAGCCACAGCTTTTCATGCGACTGCCCGAGCTGAGCGACTTGCCTCCTGCCCCGCCGCATGAGCCCTGCTACGCGTTGCGTGCGGCGGTACCCGGTGATCACAGGCAGCTTGCCGGGCTGCTATCCGAAGCGTTCGGCGATAGGCGGGACGCGAAACGGGTAGCGGCGGAGTTTTCGCCGGGCAACGGAGTCGAGGCCAGACCCCGCCGAGTTCATGACGGCCTGCGGACGAAGATGGAAACCGAGCTGTCCCTGGGCGGCTGGAAGTCCCCGGCGGCCAGCACCTGCTGTTCTTTGCCGCTGGCGAGGCCGAATGGCGGGGTGCCGGGTGCGGCCTGGACCTCGCCGCCTGACCGCAGCCACTGCCAGGTGTCCCGGACCGAGTCGCCGAACGGGCGGGGGCGCAGTCCGGCCGCTTTCGCGGAGGCGCCCGACACGGCCCAGAAACCGGCGGTGCCCGGCACGTCCGGGATCCATAGCGGGAGCTCGGCCCACGGCTGAACTCCCTGGGAGAGCAGGAAGTTCTCGTCCATCCACACCGGGGTGGCGTCCGAGCCGGTCGCCCGCACGCAGTCGTCGATTAGCTGGCCCATCGTGGTGTTCGGTCCGTCCGGGACGACGTTGTGGATGCCGCCTGCCTGCGCCTCGACCTGGTTCAGCACGAATGCCGAGACGTCACGCGCGTCGATCAGCTGCAGGCTGCGGGCGGGATCGCCGGGGGCGATCACCCGGCCGCCCGCGGCGATCCTGGTGAGCCACCACGGCAGCTGGCCGAGGTTGTCGTGCGGTCCGACGATCGACCCGGGGCGCGCGATCAGACAGGCGCCAGGCCCGTAGGTCTGCTCGACCGCCAGCTCGCAGCCGCGTTTGTGAACGCGCAGCTTCCCGAGGTCGGCCGGGTCCCCGTCCTGGTCTTGCGCGCCGTGCCAGGTCACGGCCGACTCGTCCAGCCGCGCGGTGTCCCAGGCCTGGTAGACGGCCGTGGTCGAGATGAACGCGTAGAAGGGTGCCGACCCGGCCATTGCGCGCGCGGTGCGCAGAACCTGGGCCGGTATCAGGCCGCCCGGGTCGAGGACCGCGTCGAAACTACGCCCGGCGAGCGGCAGGACACCCTCGTCGTTGGACCGGTCGCCGCGAAGCGCCTCCACGCCGTCAACGTCCTTGCCGGTCAGCCCGCGGTTGAAGGTCGTGACCTCGTGTCCCCGGCCGAGCGCGTCGCTCACGAGCGTACGTCCGACGAACGACGTCCCGCCGATGACCAATAGCCTCATGTTCCCCCTTCTGGCCGATAGTTGACAACAGATGTTGTCGCGTCCATCATTGTGATGTCGTAAACAAATGTTGTCAAGGAGTCGCCGTGCGAAAGCCGTCCGACGCGCAACGCACAGGCCTGGCCGCCGCCGTTGAGCAACTGGCGTGGATAGCGGTCCGGGAAACGCTGCAGCTTGGACCAGACGCGGGGCCCGGCTCGGACCTGCCGGACGCGGACCTGCGGCAGATGTGGCTGGCCGCGCTGACCTCGCTGCTGGCGATCAGGGACAGCGCGGAACAGCTGGCGGCGTCCGCCGCGCTGTCGGCGGCACAGCACGGCGCCGATTACCCCGCGATCGGGGAGGCGGCCGGGATGACCAGGCAAGGCGCCCGGCGCAAGTGGCCGGGACTGGCCGGGCTGAGTGATGAACGGCAGCGCAAGCTCACATGGTGGGCCAGCCGCGGTGATGAATTCGCGCGGTGTGCCCGTGCCGTGCTAGCGATTTCAGCCGAAGGGCCGCGCTTGGCCATCCTGCGTGAACGGCTCGACGACATCGAGCAGGCATCACCAGCACAGCGAATCGACGCGTTCGACATGGCGCTGGTGGACGCAGCGGCGGTGGCCGCGGGCGCGCCCGCGCCGGCCGGTCCCGTCGCGGCGCACGCGTACGGGCTGCTCGGCGCCCTGACCGCCGACGCTTACGCCGCCATGAGCAGCCATTTGTCCCTGCTAAGCCGCGAGGACCTCGCCTGCGGGACGGACGGCTGCTCCCGCGAGCCGGTCGTGGAACTATGGCGCCCCGGCTCCGGCCGGCGGCCCGTACCCGCCTGCCGCGAGCACGCCGTCCAGGCCCTCGGGCAGCCAGACATCAGGATCGTGGCCGCTTACCAGCCAGACATCGCGCTCTCAGTCTTCGCGCAGGCCCACGGCGAAAGCTAGGAAGCAACCAGACAGCAGGCGAGATACCGAGAACATCGCCCGGTCCGGGATCCGGGGTTGATACTGGTGAGAGCACGTATTTGACCGTCGCGAGTTCTCCAGCGCGCAGATGCCCTCGGCGGCGGCGCGGAGCGCGGCTGGCAGCTGCAAGTCGGTCACGGTCATGAGGTTCTTTCGCCTGCTGGCTGGCGCTCGTGATCACCGGATGCGTAGCGGCTGAACGTGCCGCCAGCCTGGGTGGCCAGCCTGGCGGTGGTGACGCGGTGGAAGCCGAGGGCGTCGGCCACGACGGGAGACGTCATGTCCAGGACATGCCTCCGGATCGCCGAGACTCGCCGCCTATCGCGGGATGCCGATGTCGTTTACCTGCGTGGCGAGGGTGTCGGCGTTCATCGGCTGCCCGGCCCTGCGGCCGGGGAACGGCCAGGCTGAGCGGTGGTTTGTCGGTGGCCCACCTGCAGCGACAGCCGCTCGGGGGTGCTAGAGACCAGGCGGTGGACCTGGAATGCGGACAGGTTGATGCCGCGGTCGTGCAGCAGCGGAACGAGCTCGGTAGCGGTGTAAATCCGGTTCTGCGCCATCACGTCGCGCAGCTGCCAGGAGTAGCCGACCATCCGCTGACCTAGTGTTATTCGGACGTGCCCGCCGCCCCGGCCGACGCGGCGGCCGGGCTGTCGGAGCGGCTTGCTGAGCCGGACGTGATGCTGGCCGTCGATTCCGTCTCGGCCGGACGCGGCTGTCCTGGCTCGGGACCGGCCCTGTCGTGGCGACGCCCGCGGCGGTGATGGGCGGCGAGCTGGGGAGGCTCGCGTTCCTGCGCGCGCTGGACGCGCACACGCCCGGAACGGCCGACTCCTCCCACATGAGGCTCCCTAGTAATGAGGCGAACCGCTAGTAACAGGTCCGTGCGCCGGAGCGCCGGTGACTTTATCAAATACGTGCAGCTAGCCGGCGTGGGAACGGGAATTTCACTCCCACGCGGGCAACGATGGGCATATCCGGGCGCGCCGGGAGGCGGCGGGCCAAAACGGGGTAATCAGGGGATACGAGAAATGGATGTCTATGAGCTAATCATCGACCCTGTCGCCAAGTGCCTGAAAGGTACCTACCCAGACGGGGTCCCAATGCCGGACGGGGTCCGCCTCGAGATGAACCCCTACTTCTACAGGTTTTTAATTCGCGACGCACTGTTTTACGGCGACTCGCCCGCCGAGGCCATGGAGAAGCACTTCCCGGTCCCTGTGAAGGTGACCCCAGATATCCCCCTCGGGTCCTGGCGCCTGGTCGTCGTCACCGAGCAACTGCTGCTGGAGGGACTCCTGTAAGCACTCCGCGCGGGGAGCTGCGGCCGTCTCGCGCGTGCCAGCTCTGGGCCTGACGCAACGTCAGCGGCGCGGCAGAAGTCCCCGACGGTCTTCCGCGCCGATGTGACCCCGCACGGTCAGGTCCAGTCGCGCACCGGCCGCCGATGGACGGGTCTCCCCAGGCGGCCCATCTCACGACGATATATATCGCCGTGAGATGGCCGCGGGTCCTCCGGCACCGCAACATCATTCCTAAATTGATCGTTTGCCGGACTCATATTGTGATCGTGCGATCACGCAGATGGTATGGGTCCGGAAGCACTGTCTGCTAATCATCATCCGAACATTCCGGGAACTCCGTTTAACGGATCCATGAGGAGACCTGAAACGCGGTGAGCATGACCGAACCAAACGACACCGACAAGTACGTGGCACGTCTGGCCCTGCCAGGCCGTCCCGTCGTGTTCCGGGGCGAATACGCGGCTGTCACCGCGATGCTGGGCACAGACAATGCGCTGACCGCTGACATCCGCCGCCCCGGGGGAGGCGTGGACTACCGCGTGTTCCCGGGTACTTCAGGCTTCCTGGCGGCCATCGCGGAGTGCGCGTCGATTGCCGCGCATGGCCCGGTCGCCCCGGTCTGCCGCTCGGACGGGAACGTCCGGTGCGGCCATATCCAGTACGGGCCCCTCCCGGACAACGCCGACAGCGGCCTGCCCGTCAGCGTCGCCGCCGCCGCCCGCAAGGCCGCAGACGACCTGTTCCAGGCACTCAGCCCGGCCATGGCCACCGCCAGCCCGGCTCCCGGAGTGTCCGCGCTATGGGACATGGTCAAGATGCTCAGCGCAGTCTCCGGCGGGCTGGACTTCAGTGATGTCCCGGAAGCTGAGCGGCACCGCGCCCACTGGGCCGAGGCCGCCAGCCTGGCATCCGGCATCAGCAGGAAGTCGCTGAAGATCGTCGCCGCCGGGATGACCCCCCAGCAGGCTTCTGCCTGGCTGGTCGAGAACGACGGCAGCGGGGTATGGCAGAAGGTCACGGCCTACCGCGGCATCCTCGAGATGATCCCGCCTGACCACGACGAAACCGCGAGGATCCTGACGGTCACCTTCGACCTGATATGGCATTACCTGCCGGGACAGCCCGTGAATCCCCCTGCTGTCACTTCCGACCAGGGGCCCGCACCGGAGCCGCGCCCGCATACCGCCAGCACCGTGCTTCGGGCAGGGCGCGCCGTAATGGAACTCGCCGCAGTGCTCGGCGAACTGGTGATCGAGCCAGGCGGCGACGGCATCCCGCTATGCGGCCGGCCTGGCGAGGAAGTCACCTGCGAGGTCTGCAAGCGGACAGTCGGCGCCGATATCGCGCGAGTCGTGGAAGCCCGGCCTCCGTCGTCCGGCCAGACCAGGGTCTGCTCAGTCGTCTGCGCCCGCGCGGCCAGCGCTGGCGACCACAAGGAGTAGGGGTTTCAATGATGAGCACGGCCTCGCCGTCACCCGAAAACGCTTGCCGCACCCCGCCTTACATCCGCGGTCCGGCCGGCGCGAGCATCCCGGAACATGACAGCGCCTCCCTCCCCGGACTGCTGCTCGGGGAAGGGGGCCGCGCGTTCGTTTCTGATCAGAGGAAGTGCAGTCTTTCCAGTTCGTGCTCGGCGTCGGCGCGGACGTACAGAGCTCCGCCACTGTCTACGATGCCCTGGAGGTACGCGCTGACCTGGATCGCCCGGTTGATGGTGTCGGTCTTGGAATCGCCCGACAGCTTGCACGCCTCAGCTAGCGCCTCGACCGAGCGCGGCGTGAGGTTCACCGTAACCCGGTGCAAGCTGCCTCCCTGGGCGGGCCGGCCGGACGTATCTGTTCGCATGGACATGGCATCTGCACCCTCTCCCGGGACCCACGTAAGCCCCGCCATGACCGCGGCAGGGCTGGTCGTCCGTGCGCAGTACAAGGCCTTTACCAGGCCTGCGCGGGACGGATCCGGTTCCTTGTGTCTCTACGAGGACCGCCGGTACATCGCCTCGTCGATGTATGTAGTATTGCTGATCGCCATCAGTTATGTCAAATCTGATACTGCATCATACATACAACATATGTATGTTGTTGTAACTAGGCCGACACGCCGCTCCGGGATCGGGGGTAATGCCTCAGTCGCAGCAGGCAATGCGGGGATATACCCGGCTTGGCAGGAAATGGCATGACCAGCGTGGATCGTGACGACTGGAGTGATGAGCTTCCGTCGTCACGCGCGGACGTGCTGGCAGTGTCCGAGCACGCAGGCATCCGCGTCAAGGCATCCGCCGGGCCCGTCAAAGGCCAGCTGGATGTCTCCAGCGACGGGACCGGACGGTCGTACGCGGCCGTAGCCGTGGCCTTCCTGATCGTCGCCGCGACGGCAGGCGTGTCCGCGGTGGCGCTGAGCGTTATCTGCTGGCTTGCTCACGCACCATCGCCGCTGGTGGCGGCTGTAGGCCTGGCGGGGTTCATCAGCGTGCTGGTCACCGGCCTGATCCTGGCTTTCCGTAAAGGCCGGCAGCCCGACCCGCGCCCGCCCGGGACCGCCGAGAACGCCCGCGTGATAGCGGCACCGCTGCCGGTCGGCCGGCACCGCACCGGGACGCCCCGCGGGGGCCGCCCCGGCCCGCCCGCGGGAGCATGACACCCTTCCCCGCAGTGCAGGGATCCCGGCAGCAATCGCGGAAAACCCAACGAACCAACCGCTGACCTGGTGTTATTCGAGTTGTCGGGACGGCCGGCGATCTCTGTCGCTACGGTTCGTGCCCATCACCTGGACCTGTCGATGCTGCGGCGCGAGCGGCGCCGGTTCCTGGCCACCTTGGGCCGCCGCTCCACGGTGCAGGGGCTGGAACGGCGCGGGAGCGCCGCTATCCGATCTAGCTGGCGCTGGTCGCCCGGTCGGCGGTTTCGGCGTGTGGTCTCCGGTCACGCCGTCCGGTTGAGCTCGTGCTGACCGGGCGTGGCGAGAAGGGGCCTTTGCCGTCGCTTTCGGCTCCGGGGACTGGAAGTAGACCCTAAGCGCGATTGCGGGAGGCGTTTCCGCGGAAACGCCCGGGCGCCGCTACAGCGAGCGCCGCTACAGCGGGCACAGCGTCCGGCGCGGCGGGGCGACGTTGATGCTGCGCGCCGGGGCGGACCCGCTGAACGTGAGCCGCCACGGCCGCTGGGCGGACGGATCCCGCGTATTCGCCGGCTACATCGAGGAAGCGACGGGCTTCGGCGACGGCAACCAGGCCAAGGACCTGCTGTCAGCCCGGGGGCTTGCCGTTCCATTCGGCGAGCGGGGCACAGTGCCAGGTCCAGCCTGACTGGCTGGGGCGTCCGGGCAGGGCGGTCCGGTCGTTGGCCCACAGCAGCGTCTGCCAGGGGTCAGCGCCCGGATCGTGCCAGGGGAACAAGCGGGCGAGGACGCGCCCGGCGAGCGCTGGGTCAGGCGCGTCCAATCCCCGCTCGCGGCGCAGCCGAGAAGATCGCGGCTCGCGGCAGCCGCCGCGCGGACGTCATCGCCACCGATCATCGAGTGTCTCCTCACCGGCAGTCACCTGTGTCGTTAGGCCCAGGCTAACGACGATCCCGGACGATGAGCGTCCTGAAAGGAGCGGTTCGCGGCACGGCCCGGGTTCGTGACCGGGTTATTTCTCAGACGCCGGCCCGGGATGCCTCGGTGAGCGAGCTGGCACGGGATACCGCGGTGAGCGATCTGCCGGTGGTCTCCGGAGCCATGAACTGGGACAATACCGCTCCGATGGCGCACATGGCGGCAGCGATCAGCATGCACGGCCCGACGCCCCAGTGATCAAGTCCGACCGGCAGCAGCCACGTACCGGCCGCGGCGCCCACCCGGCTGGCCGCCGATGCGAGCCCGACGCCGCTGGTACGGACCTCGGTGCCGAAGATCTCGGCCGGGTAGACGGCGGTGAGGTTGCCGGAGAAGGCGTTGAAGAAGGAATATACGGCGAAGGCGGCGACCACGATCCAGACCGGAGCGCTGCTCCAGACCCCCAGAATGAGCAGTGCTGCGGCCTGGATCCAGAACGGGCTGATCAGCATCTGCCGGCGGCCGATCTTCTCGATCAGGAAGAGCCCCGCTACGACACCGATCAGGGCGACTGCGTTCTCGCTGATCGTGGCGGCGCGGGCGTCGGCGAGGTGCAGGGAGTCGAGCACCACCGGCGCGAAGGTGAAGATCGCGAAATAGGGGGCTACCAGGCAGGCCCAGAAGACGCACACGAAGATGGTCCGCCCGCGGTATTCCTTGGCGAACAGCTGAGTGAGGCCCTTGCGGACCTGTGCCTCACCGGCGAAGTCCTCCGTGTTGAAGTAGCCCTCGCCGAAGTGCCGCTCGACGATCCGGCGGGCCTCCTCGGTCCGTCCGCGGCTCATCAGCCAGCGCGGCGATTCCGGCAGGCCGTATCGCAGGATGAAGGTGAGGATGGCGGGGATAACGCTGGTGCCGAGAATCCAGCGCCAGTCCACGTGCATCGCGACCAGGATGTAGCCGAGAATGACCGAGATCAGGAAGCCCGCGTACCAGCAGACTTCCAGGAGGGAGAGCCGCTTTCCCCTGCTCGCGGCGGGGCAGAATTCGGCGAGCATCGGTGCCCCGATGGCATATTCGGCTCCGATCGCGATACCGAGGATCAATCGCACGATGAACAGTTCGATACTATCGAACACGAACATCTGTGCGATACCGGCAACGATGAAGAGCGCGATATTGAAAGTGAACAGCCGTCGCCGCCCGAACCGGTCGGTGAGATAACCGAAGATCGGGCCGCCGATGAAGATGCCGATCAATGACGAGGCGCCGATCAGCCCGAGCATCCAGGAGGAGATGCGCAGATCGGTACCGATGGTGCCGATGACCACGCTGATGATCCCGAGGTCGAATCCGTCGAGGCCTTCACCCCATGAGGTGGCGATGGTGAGCCGTCTGAGGAATCGGCGGTCATCGGTACCGATTCCCGGGCGTGCCGCCGGTGTCGACGTGGTCATGCATAATCCCTTCGCTTGCCGCACCCTGCCGCGCCCCCCCGTGGAGATTCGGGCTGAGGCGGGTGAGTTCGCATTGCACTGCAAGCTAGGGGTGCGCGGTCCGCGCCACCATTGCGTTTGACACTATGGCAACCCGCAGCCCGGGAGTTCCCTGTCAGCGGTCAGGGGTCAGGGCCTTGCGCCGAGGCGGACGGAGAGTTGCTCGGCCGCCCGCGCCACATAGACGCCGAGCCGGTCGAGATGCCCGCCGACCCGGCCCTTCGGCGCGCTGACATTGATCGCGGCTATCACCTTTCCTGTGTGGTCCCTGACGGGAGCGGACGCGGCGACGACCCCGGCCTCAAATTCCTCGTCCGAGGTGTCGAATCCCTGTTCCCGGATCGCCGCGGCCACGGCGAGCAGGCTCGGCAGATCGTGCACGGTGCGCTGGCCGCTGACCGACTCCAGCCAGGCTGGTTCCGGCGACAGGATTGTTGATTCGGTTGAGCCGGAGCGGCCGTCCAGTATCCCGCGCCATTCGTCGCCGGCATGCTCGACATACCAGTCGGTGATCTCGGCATCGGACCAGTCGCTCATCAGCACTCGGCCAGAAGGGGTCCGCAGCGCATCGGTGCGATGTCCCTCCCAGCTGATGCCGCGCACCTCATTCGGGCTCAGCTCGCTGATCAGCGTGCACACCACACCGCCCCGCATCACGTTCAGGTGGGTTGTCTCCCGCGAGTGCCGGGCAAGGCGCCGCAGGAAGGGACGTGCGCTCGCGACGAGGGCGGCCTCGGCGGCGAGTGCGGCCAGCATGAAGATACGGCAGCCGACCCGGTAGCTCATGGTCTCCGGGTCGCGTTCCACCAGGCCCGCCTCGGCCAGCGTCGCCAGGGCGCGGGAGACCGTGGCCTTGTCCCGGTTCAGCATGGCCGCGAGCTTGACCACGCCGAGTCCATCGGCAGCCGCCTTCGGGTGCGCCAGCGCTTCGAGGATCTCGATGTCCCGGGCAAGCCCGCTGGAGTTCCGCCGAGACGTTGTTGCCATATGCACAACTCTAGGTGCGGACTGCACCATCGGTGCCTAAAGGTGTTCCCGTTCCCGCCCGCATCTCTCCTCGGGACGGTTCCCATGACTCAGCCCGTCTCACGTGCCCGCCGGATCGGCGAGTGCTTCCAAGGTGACAGCCCGGCGAACCCGGCGGCGGCCGGCGATGTCATCATCACGCTGCCGCCGGCCCCGGAGGCTGCGTCATGAGCATCGAGGATTTCGGCGTGCACCGCTTCTCGCTGCAGGGGCGGAAGGCGATCGTTACCGGCGGGAATACCGGTCTGGGCCGGGCTTTCACCGTGGCGCTGGCCGCTGCCGGCGCGGATGTCCTCGCGGTCGGACTGGCGGACGACGGCGGTGCCACGGAAAGGCTAGTAGTCGCGCGGGGAGGTTCCTACCGATTTCTTGATCTCGATCTCACCGCTCCGGGGGCACCTGAGCGAGTGATCCGGGAATGTACCGAGATATATGGATCGCTCGATATCCTGGTCAACTCGGCCGGAATCTGCTTGACAGCCGATGTCGAGGAATTCAATCGCGCGGACTGGGATCCGATGATCGCGCTAAATCTGACCGCGGCATTCGAGCTGGCGCATCATGCCTCCCGGGTGATGCAAGGGCAGAAATCGGGAAAGATCATCAATATCGCCTCGCTTTTCTCTTTTCTCGGCGGGAGGAGATCTCCGGCTTATGCCACGACGAAGGCCGGGATCGTCGGCTTTACCAGGGCGTACTGTGATGAGCTCGGCGCAGACAATATCCAGGTTAATGCCATCGCCCCTGGATATTTCGCGACGGCTATCACTGCCGCGTCGCAAACAGATCCGGAGATCAACCGGCGGATCGTGGAGCATATCCCCGCGGCGCGCTGGGGAGATCCAGAGGATCTGATGGGGGCGGTGGTCTTTCTGGCGAGCCCGGCATCGGATTACGTCAACGGCCAGACCCTGGTGGTGGATGGCGGCTATCTCACTCGCTGATTGCATGCACCCATCATCCATATCTGTCACCAGGAAAGGTGACCATTCATGGTCTCTCGTCGATCCGCACTGGATCGCTCACAGATTCAGGCCGGACTCGTCGCGCTGCTTGGCGCCGAACTGGTGGGACTCGACCCCGGGGAACTGCGGGAGCTGAGCGCCGACCGGTACCGGAAATATGCCACGGTGCACGGGATCTACGAGCCGCCGCTGCCTGCCGCCGTCGTGCGCCCGGACAGCGCCGGACAGGTAGCGGCGGTACTGCGCTTCGCGAGCGAGCACCTGGTGAATGTGGTGCCGCGCACCGGAGGCACCGGCACCGAAGGCGGTCTGGAGACCATCGTCGAGGACACGATCGTGATCGACGGCTCCGGGCTGGACCGGATCCTCGATGTCGACCTGATCGACATGCAGGTGACCGCGCAGTGCGGAGTTCGGCTGCAGCAACTGGAGGATCAACTGCGGGAGCAGGGATTCACCACCGGGCATTCGCCGCAGTCCAAGCCCCTGGCGCGACTCGGCGGCCTGGTCGCGACCCGGTCGATCGGCCAGTTCTCCACGCTATACGGCGGGATCGAGGACATGGTGGTCGGGCTGGAGGCGGTCTTTCCTGACGGCACCATCACGCGGATTAAGAATGTGCCGCGCCGCGCCGCCGGACCGGATATCCGTCATGTGGTAATCGGCAATGAAGGAGCGCTCTGTTTCATCACCGAAGTGACGTTGAAGATCTTCCCGTATTACCCGGAGAATTCTCGCTATTTCGGGTTCCTGATCGACGATTTCGGTGCCGCGATCAATGGCCTGCGGCAGGTGGTCACCGCCGGCTACCGGCCGTCGGTGTGCCGGGCCTATTCGCAGAATGATGCACGCCAGCATTTCGGTGACCTGGCGCAGGGCAAGAGTGTGGCGATCCTGGTGGCGGAGGGCCCCGCGCCGCTGGCCGAGGCGACCGGTGCGGCGATCGAGGAGACTTTCGCTCCGATCTCTGCCGCAAAACTCGACACCGGTGCCGTCGCGGACTGGCTGAACAACCTGAACTGGGGCCAGGACAAAATCGATGCCGAGAAGGAGACGATGCTGCGGGAGCACCATCTCGGCTATACCACCGAGGTGTCGATCGGCTGGAAGAGCGCGGCGGAACTCTACGACGCCGTCACCGGCCGGATCCGGCGCGAATTCCCGCGGTCGGAGGACCTGACCCTGCTCGGGGCGCATAGTTCGCACAGTTATCAGACCGGTACGAATCTCTATTTCGTCTACGACTACGACATCGCAACCGAGCCGCAAGACGAGATGCGCGAGTACCACGTGCCGCTGAACGCGATCATCGTGCAGGAGGCGCTCCGGCTCGGCGGCTCGATGGTGCATCACCACGGGATCGGGAAATACCGTGCGCCGTGGACTGAGGAAGAGCACGGTTCGGCCTACTACCTCCTGCGCGGGCTGAAGGAGCAGTTCGACCCGGGCGGCATCATGAACGCCGGCACGATCTTCCCGGCGGAAGGCTTCACCGATCCGTACCCGGAGGCGGGCAAGGCCGGCCGCAGCGGTGACGCGAACTGATGGCTCATCGTTTCGTCCTGGCGATCGACAACGGATCGCAATCCACCAAGGTCCACGTATTCGACGAGACCGGGCGGATACACGCCAGCGCTCAGCGGGCCTTGCGCCCGTGCGCCTATCCGGCGCCGGGGCGGGTGGTTCACCCGGACGACGACCTGTGGGATTCCACTGTCGCCGCCTGCCGGGAGGCCTTGCGCCGGTTCGACGGCGACCCCTCACTGATCGAGGCGATCGGGCTGTGCACCATCCGGTTCTGCCGGGTGCTGCTCGACGCGGACGATCGGCTGGCGGAGCCGGTGCTCAGCTGGATGGATGAGCGGGTCTCCCGCGCGCATGAGGCGAATCCGCGGGTGCGGTGGGTGACGACCTCTTCGGGCTATTTCGCGGTGCGCCTGACCGGTGAGCACCGTGATGCCACGGCGAATTACCAGGGGGTCTGGCCGATTGATCAGTCCACCGCGCGCTGGTCTCGTGATCCCGGGGACTACCAGCGGACCGGGATGCCACGCGAACTGCTCTTCGAACTGGCCGATCCCGGTGAGCACCTTGGCCGGCTCACGTCGCAGCCCGCGGCGGAACTTGGCCTGCCGGCCGGGATCCCGGTGATCGCGACGGCCAACGACAAGGCGGTCGAGGCTCTCGGGGCAGGGCTGAGCGAGGGGACGACCCTGCTCTCGCTCGGCACCTATGTCGCCGGGATGACGCTGGGAGGCGCTGCGGCACCAGCGAATCCGGCATACTGGATCAACTTCGCCAGCCGTCCGGGGGAGTACCTGATCGAGAGCGAGGGCGTGCGGCGCGGGATGTGGACGGTCTCCTGGGTGCGTGACCTTGTCGGCGCGGGTGCGGCGGACCTGCCAGGACGAAGTGCCGAGGATCTGCCGGGACCAAGTGCCGAGGAAATCCTCGACGCCGAAGCCGCACACGTCGAACCCGGCTGCGGTGGTCTTGCGGTCATTCCCGATTGGCTCGCCCCCGACGATCAACCCTATCGCCGCGGAGCCTTCATCGGCTTCGACGGCACCCAGGGCCGGGCGCACCTGTTCCGCGCGGTGCTTGAGGGGCTGGCGCTGACCATGGCGCGCAATATCGAGCGGATGGAGGACGCTCTGGGCCGCCGCAGCGAGGAACTGCTCGTAACCGGCGGCGGCGCCAAGTCACCGGTCATGATGCAGATCCTGGCCGACGCCCTCGGCCGCACCGCCCGCCGCGCGGAAATCGATGACTGCGCGGGTCTCGGGGCCGCGATATGCGCCTGCGCCGGGATCGGGGTACATGCTTCCTGGGCGGACGCGGCCCGGGCGATGGTGCGGGCAGGCGAAAGCTTCACTCCTGGCCCTGACGCGCCGTCCTACAAGAGCATTCGCGCCCGATACGACACGCTGACCCACGGCACGCACCAGCTTTGCCAGCGAGCCTATTCCGGCCCGCAAGTCACGTGAGGACGCGGTTCATCCCGGATCCATCTCCCGCCATGACGCGGAGGTCGCCGGCCACAACGTGACGGCCAGGTACACGCCGCCGGTCACGAGCAGCGTCGTGAACAGGCCGGCGTCACCGACGAGGAGACCCGCGACCAGTCCCCCGAGCGGAGCGGCCATCAGCCCGGCGGACGTCATCACGCCGACCACCCGGCTGCGCAGGTGCTCCGGCACGGTCTCGTACACGACCGTCGCCCTGATCGGGTTGAGCGCTCCGCACGCGAGCCCCTCGACCGCCATCATCACCGCGAGCGGCGCCACACTGCCGGTCAGCGCGGCGACCGCGAACCTCGGCGCGCCGACGATCAGGAACGCCACGGCGAACACCGCCCTTCGCCGCCACCGGTGGGCCACGGCGCCGTACAGCAGCACGCTGCTCCATCCCTGATCCAGCCCCTGCGCGGCCAGCGTCGTCAGGCAGATCCCCAGCAGCGGCGGCATCCGCAGGAGGAAGCCGAGACTTTCCCCGAACGATCCCTGGTGACTCGTCCCGGCCCCGGACACCGGAGACGAGGGCCGGGCGGCGGGCAGGTCCCGCAGCCCCGAGGCGACGAGCACCGCCGACACGCCGAACGTCCCGGCGTCGACCAGCAGGACGTGACTTGCCCCCATGGCGGTGATCAGGACCCCGCCAAGCTCAGGACGCCGCAGATCTGCAGCAGCGGGATCGCGGCGACGCTGGTCCCGCAGGCGCCCGGCACGGTCGATGAACGGCCCGGACGCCCACGCGCAGACCGCGACCGGGAGCAGCGCGCAGAACGCGACAACGCCGGCCCGGACGGAGCTCCCCGTGCTCTCCAGCACGTACCACGGCACCCCGAGCTGGGCCAGCGAGTCGCCCGTGACAGAGATCACGTTCGCCGCGAGCACGGCCGCGAGCGGACGATGGCCGACGGCGAGCCGGATCAGCTTCCCGCCGCGCCGTCGATCCGCTCACGGAGCAGGTCGGCGTGGCCGTTGTGTCGCGCGTACTCCTCGATCATGTGCAGGTACACCCAGCGGACGCTGATGCGCACCTTCTCGTGCGTGTGGAAGAAGGTCTCGTCCAGGTCATGCCCGGCAGCGGCCTGCCGGGCAAGGACGATCTCCCTCTCGTAGGCGGCGACATCATCCTCCGGATCCGCCGTGTCGACATGGTCGAACTCGCCGTCGGGGTCGTCTTCGCTCGAGTACAGGAAGCCGTGCTCCTCGCCTGCCACGCGGCGGCGGAACCAGCCGCGTTCCACCTCGGCCATATGGCGGACCAGCCCGAGCAGCGACAGGCTGGACGGCGGAGCGGTACGCATCCGCAATTGCTCCGCGGTGAGACCGCCGCACTTGCGAAGCAACGTCTGGCGGTGGAAGTCAAGCCATCCTTCAAGCATCTCCCGCTCGCCAGCGATGTAAGGAGCGTCCTCACGGTCCGCCTTCGGCACTGTCCAAGTCATGCACCCAGCTTCCGGCGCACGAGGCCCGCCGGGCAACTCGTTTAAATGAAAGAGGACTCGCTCGCCTTCGAGCGGCTCCACGAGCAGGTCTATCGCGACCTCGGCTTCGAACTGGCCGAGGTGCCAGCCGGCCCGCTGGGCGACCGCGTCGCGCTGATCCGGCAGACGGTCAGCAGGCACCGGCAGGCCGGCTGAGGCCGCGTCCAGTGACTAAGCTGCCGGCATGGTCACGTCAGGAAGCCACGCGCAAGCGGGCATGAGCGATCCGCTGGCGGCGGATGCCGTCCCCGGGCGGCTGGTCGTTCTGGTGAACGGCCTGCCCGCAGCAGGCAAGACCACCCTCGCCAGGGCCCTGAGCCGCAATCTGTCGCTCCCGCTGTTCAGCAAGGACGTGATAAAGGAGGCACACGCTGACGTCTTCGGCGCCCAGTCGCCGGACGGACGGCCGCAGCGCGCGTGGAACAGCCAGTTCGGCGCTGCCGCGAACGCCACCATGTGGGCGCTGCTGGCCGACTCCCCAGGCGGCGCCATCCTCGAGTCCACCTGGCCGGGCCAAGAGACCTGGGGTTTCGTCCGGGCCGGGCTCAGCGCCGCGCAAGTGCCCGCGCCCCGGCAGATCTGGTGCGTGGTGCCGCTCTCCCTCGCCAGGGAACGCTTTGCCGCGCGCCACCCGGCCCGGCACGCCATCCACGGCGAGCCGCCTGATGAGGAGGAATGGTCGCGGCGATGGGCGCCGGCCACTCCCTTGCCGATCCCGGACACGCTCCACGTGGACACCACCGGCCACATCGACTTGCACGCGATCACCGACTGGTGCAGGCACCCATGCGAAGCCCACTTGCCAGCCACAGAGGCCAGTTCCGCCCTGCTCTCCGGCCCCAGCCCTGTCCGGCAGGGGAAGACGCGGTTACGGTGTGGTGAGGGCGGCGGTCAGCGTTGCGGCGTGCCGGTCCAGCCAGGCTTCGCGTCGCTTGATCACGTCGCCCGCGCCCTCGTCCCACATCCGCTGCCAGCCGCCGCCCTCGGCTTCCGCCCGCCCCTTCATCAGGTACCAGGACCGCCTGGTGCGCAGCACGGCCACCTCGATGATCCGTTCCCGGTCGGTGCCGGACAGGCCGTACGCGTCGGCGAGGACGCGTGCCCGCCGGGGCACGTCAACGTGCCGCAACAAGGGGCCGACGTCGCGAAGGTCGAAAAGCGGCGCCCACCACAGCATCGCGTTGAACATCTCGTCTGCCCGGGTGGCCGGCCTGGCCAGGTCGAAGTCGATCAGCGCGTACGCCGAGCCGTCACGGAAGACGACGTTCTCCGGCGTGATGTCGACATGCCCGATCAGCTCCGGCGGATACGCCGGAGCCGGAGGGATCCCCGGAGGTTCAGCCGGCGATGTGCCCGGCAGCACGTCCGGCGCAGGAGTAAATAAGGCCGCCGCCTCATCGTAGGCGCGGACCAGCCGCCCGACCGACGCCAGCCGGGCCTCATCGGCGATCCACGGCGGCCGCGGCCGCCCGGCCACCTCACCCTCGATACTCGATATAGGTGAGCACCTCACGCCCGGACCCGTCGATGCCAAGGAACCGCGGCGCCCCCTCGAAGCCAGCCGATTCGAGGTGCGCCAGCAGCGCGTGCACCAGCGGCGAATGCGGCCCGACCGGCCGCCGCACCTCCACTGCAATGCCAGCTCACGCGATCGCGCTCATCGGGTGCTCGATCCGGTTCGTGAACGCCGACAGCCAGCGGGCGGCGAGGGCGCCGTCGATCGCGCGGTGGTCCACCGAGAGGGTGCACCGCATCACCGTCGCCACGGATACCGCGCCGTCACGCGCCACCGGCTGCTGTCTGGCCGCGCCGACCGCGAGGATGCCGGACTGCGGGGGGTTGATGATGGCGGAGAACTCCAGCGTGCCGTACATGCCGAGGTTCGAGATCGTGAAGACGCCGCCTTCGAGCTCGTCCTGCCGCAGTTGCCGGTCGCGGGCGCGCTGCGCGAGGCCGGCCGTCTCGCGGGCGATCGCGGACAGTTTCTTCGGCGCCGCGTCCCGCAGCACGGGCGTCACCAGGCCGCCGTCGGTCGCGACCGCTATCGATATGTCCACATTGGCGTGGGCGATGAGGCCTTCGTCGCTCCAGGTGACGTTTGCCTCCGGCACGTCGCCGAACGCCGCCGCGGCCGCCATGACGACGAAGTCGTTGACCGAGACCTTCACCGGCGCCGAGTCGTTGACCCGGGCACGAAGCTCGAGGAGCTCATCGACGACGCACTCGGCGGCCATGTAGAAGTGCGGGACCGTCGCCTTGCTCTCGGACAGGCGGCGGGCGATCGCGCGGCGCATTGGCGTGTGCGCGATGACCGTGCCGCCGGATGCCGGGACCGGCGCGGGCGTCACAGGCCGGGGTTCAGGCGCGGGCCGGGGTATTTCAGGCGCGGCAGCCTGTGCCGGCCGGGCGAGGAAGCGCTCGATGTCGCGGCGGACGATCCGGCCGTCCGGTCCCGTGCCCTCGACCGAGGTCAGGTCGATGCCGCGCTCGTGGGCGATCTTGCGGACGAGCGGGCTCGCGAAGATCCTGCCGCCGGGAACTGGCCCGGGCTGACGGCCGTTCGCCGCCGCCGCACCGGCGGGAGACGTTTCCGCGGAGACGTCTGGCGCATTTGCGCGGGACACGGCTGCGGAAGCGCCAAGGGCGGCGTCGATGTCGGCGTCGGTCTCGCCGTCGGCCACCAGCACGGCGATCGGGTCGCCGATCTCCGCGGTGCCGCCCGCTGCGACCACCAGGCGGCCGACGATCCCCGCTTCCTCGGCGGCGTACTCGACGAGCGCCTTTTCCGTCTCGATCTCCGCGAGGGGGGTCCCGACGGACACCGTGTCCCCGGGGGCGACCAGCCAGCTGGAAAGCGCCGCCTCCGTCGCCCCGGCAAGGACGCTGGGCATGCGGATAAGTTCAACCATCAGCCGGAGACCTTCCCGAAGCCGAGCCGGACCCGTTCAAGGCCGGCCGCGATCTCCGAAGGCCCCGCGATCGCCGCCTGCTCCAGCACGCGGGAGATCGACGGGCTCGCCTCCCCGCCGGTGACGCGCTGCACCG
Source organism: Trebonia sp. (assembly GCA_035948445.1). GTDB lineage: Bacteria > Actinomycetota > Actinomycetes > Streptosporangiales > Streptosporangiaceae > Trebonia. Next base: position 18,879 of record DASZJE010000083.1, read on the forward strand.
GCTGGTCCAGCCAGTCGAAGAACCGCCGCTGGATCTCGTCCGCCAGCCACCCGCCGTATGAGGGCCCCGCGGATCCCTGCTCGACGATCAGAACCGCGTTGGTCTTGCGGATGCTTTCCCCGACGGTCGCCCAGTCCAGCGACGCCCGGTCCAGGAACCGCAGGTCGATCAGCTCCGCGTCGACCCCGGACGATTCGATCGCCTCCAGCGCCTTCGACACCATCGACAGGTACGTCAGCACTGTCACATCGGATCCGGCGCGTCGCACCGCCGCCGTCCCGAACGGTATCTGGTAATCCAGGTCATCCGCCGGTACCGCGCCGGCGGTGCCGTAGAGGTCCACGTGCTCGATCATCAGCACCGGATCCTCGATCGCCAGGGCGGCGTTCATCATGCCCACGTAGTCGAACGGCGTCGACGCCGCCATGATCCGCCACCCGACGCTGGTCGCGAAGATCCCCGCCGGGTCCATCAGGTGCTGCGACCCGTACCCGGTCCCCATCGCGACCTTCGTGCGCAGCACGAGCGGCACCCGGTTCCGCCCGCCGAACATGTGCCGCGCCTTCCCGATCTGGTTGAACACCTGGTCGGCGGCCACCCACAGGAAGTCGGGGTACATGAACTCCACGACCGGCCGGAACCGCCCGTCCAGGGCCAGCCCGCCGCCGAGCCCGGCGAACGCGTTCTCGCTGATCGGCGTGCCGAGCACGCGCCCCGGATACTTCTTCGGCAGGCCCTTGGTGGCGCCGTTCGTGCCGCCGCTGAGCTTGTGCACGTCCTCGCCGAGCACGACGATCCGCGGGTCGGTCTCCATCCGCCGGTCCATCACGCGCGCGACCGCGTCGATGAACTTCCCGTCCTTCATGCCCCCCCGAAAGTCCCTTTCCTCAACGACAGTGGCGCCTGCCAATTCGGAAAGGTCACTCCGGATGCCCACGTCGGCGAACGCCGGGTCTGGCCACAGCTGGGGCTTGATCCGCCGCGTTCCTGGCCCGGGGGCGTCGGGATCGACTTCGACGAGGGCGCCCGCGGCGGTCTTCATGGCGTCGACGGCCTGCTCGCGCACCGAGGCGATGCCGGCGTCGTCGATGAGCCCGAGCTTCTTCATCTCCGCCGCTATTTTTTCCAGGGGATCCCGCGCCCGCCACTGCGCCTCTTCTTCCTTCGTCCGGTAGCCGAAAGCGCTGCCCGGGAACGGCCCGTTCTGGTGGAAGAACCGGTAGACGAGGGCCTCGACGACGACCGGCCCCTCGCCGGCGCGCAGTCGCTGCGCCGCCTTCTCCATGACCAGGTGCACGGCGAGCGGATCCATGCCGTCGACCCGCCACGCCGGGATGCCGAAGCCCAGGGCCCGGGCCGACAGCCGCGGTTCCCCGGTCGCCTCCTCGACGGTGGTGGAGACGGCGTAGCGGTTGTTCTCGATGAAGAAGCACAGGGGCAGGTCCCACGCGGAGGTGAGGTTGAGCGTCTCGAGCACCGAGCCGATGTTGACCGCGCCGTCGCCGAAGTACGTGACGGTCAGGTCGCTGGCGCCCGCCTTCTGGCTGGCGGAGTGCTTCTGCGCCCACGCGTTGCCCGCCGCCATCGGGACGCCGCCGCCGACGATCGCGTTCGTGCCGAGCGCGCCGGCCTCGAGCCACTGCAGGTGCATGGAGCCGCCGCGGCCGGCGCAGTAGCCCTGGGCGAGGCCGAGGATCTCGGCGAGGGTGCGCTGGAGTACCCCGGCAACGGGCGGGGTCACCAGGTTGCCGGGGTCGAGGACGCCTTTGGTGACGTGCGTGAGGGCCTTGGCGAGGAACTGATGGTGGCCGCGGTGCGACCCGTTGACGGCGTCGGCGGACCGCAGGCCGACGATGGATCCGACCGCGCCGCCTTCCTGGCCGATGCTGGAGTGCGCCGGGCCGTGAACGAGGCCCTCGCCGGCCAGTTCGAGGACGGTCTCCTCGAAGGCCCGGATGAGGTGCAGTTCACCGAGCATCGCGGACAGGAGCGCCGGATCGGCGGCCTTCCAGTCTGCGGCTGTAGTGCTTAGCTCGTTCCACTCGGCGCTGGGATGGAGACGCTTGACCCGCATGAGCAGGAGAGTACCCCGGCAAATGTATCCATAGCAACCCTCAAGTCAGGGTAATAGTTGAAAAACCGGGGTTCGTTCGGGAGAATTGGATACATGACGATCCCAGGACTACGAGGCGGCGATCACATCGGGTTCACCGTCCCGGACATGGCGCAGGCGCACGAGTTCCTCACCGAGGTCCTCGGGTGCGAGTACGTCTACTCTCTGCCGCAGATGCGGCACAGCGATCAGTGGATGCGCGAGCACCTGAACGTCGACCCGGAGCGGGTCGTCACGGAGATCCGGTTCTACCGGTGCGGCTTCGGGCTGAACTTCGAGGTCTTCGAGTACGAGCCGCACGACGGGCAGCGGACGCAGCCGCGCAACAGCGACATCGGCGGGCATCACATCGCGCTCTACACCGACGACATGGACGAGGCCGTGTCGTACCTGCGGTCGAAGGGGGTGCGGTTGCTCGCCGGTCCGGTCGCCAGCAAGAACGCGTCGGCGGGGCAGCGATGGCAGTACTTCCTTTCGCCGTGGGGCATGCAGTTCGAGCTGGTCAGCTACCCGGACGGGAAGGCGTACGAGAAACAGGCGCCGGGAGGCCGGCCGGGGCAGGCTGGAAGCGGGGTGAGGCTATGGCATCCGGGACACCCGGCGGAGTGAGCAACGGGGTGAGCGTCGCCAGTCACCGGATCGCCGGTGACTTGCGCGCCGCCATCCTGGACGGTCGCTACCTTCCGGGGGAGCGGATCCGGCAGGAGGAACTCGCGGCGCGGTCCGGCGCGAGCCGCATCCCGGTGCGCGAGGCGCTGCGGATGCTGCACTCGGAGGGACTCGTCACCCTCGTCGCGAATTCCGGTGCCTGGGTATCGAAGCTCTCGCTGGCGCAGTGCAGTGAGATGTACCTCATACGGGAGCGGCTCGAGCCGCTGCTGCTGCGGGCCTCGATGCCGAACCTGACCGCCGAGACGAACGGCCGCCTGGACGCCCTCGCGGACGAGATGGAGGCGGGGGCCGGGGTTGACGCGTTCCTGCGCGCGGACCGGGAGTTCCACCTGATGAGCTACGGCGGGGCGGACTCCGGTCAGACGTGGCAGATCATCCACCGGATGTGGAATACGACGCAGCACTACCGGCGTGAGTTCACGAAACTCGCGGCGCGGTCCGGGATGCGGGACGGGCCCGGGCTAGCGGTGACGCACATCGAGCACCGCCTGCTGCTTGATTGCATACGCAGGCAGGACGCGGACGACGCGGAGCGGATGCTCGTCACGCACATCCGGCGGACACGGCTGGAACTGGAACGGCACCCGGAGATATTCGACTGAGACACCGACCTCGTAAGTGCTGGCTATGCCGGCCTTTTAAGCGATATAGCCGACCTTGAACGATTTGACAAGAGGGTAAATCGCGGCCAGAGTTGCAAACGATTGCATCTTGTCGTGTGGCAGAAGGTCGTGTGGCAGAAGGTCGTGTGACACGGGGCCGTGCGACACGGGGTTGCGGAAGACGAGGAGGAGGGGCATTGGCTATCGCCACGCCTACTGTCGGATGGATCGGCACGGGTCGGATGGGCTATCAGCTCGCCGCGCGCTTGCTGAACGCTGGCTACGACGTTGCCGTCTACAACCGCACGAGGGCGAAGGCGGAGCCGCTCGCCGAGAAGGGCGCGAAGGTCGTCGACCGTCCCGCCGACCTCGCCGGCCGGGACATCGTATTCGTCATGGTCGCCGCCGACAAGGACCTGGAATCGGTGATCAGCGGTGAGGGCGGGCTGCTGGCCAGCGCCGATCGCGAGGCGCCGAAGATAATCGTCGACTCCTCGACCGTCTCCCCTGAAGTCTCCTCGAAGGTCCGCGCCGTCGCCGCGTCCGGCGGTTCGGAGTTCCTCGCCGCACCTGTCAGCGGAAACCCGAAGGTCATCGCCGCGGGCAAGCTCACCGTCGCCGTCTCCGGTCCCAGGGAGGCCTTCGACACCGTCGAGCCGTTGCTGCAGGAGTTCGGCCGCGGCGTCACCTACGTCGGTGACGGCGAGGCGGCGCGGCTGGTCAAGATCGCGCACAACGTGTTCCTCGGGGTCGTCATCCAGTCCCTGGCGGAGATCACGACTCTCGCCGAGCGCGGCGGTGTCTCGCGGGCGGCGTTCCTGCAGTTCCTTAACGACTCGGTGATGGGCTCGCCGTTCAGCAGGTACAAGGCGCCCGCGCTGGTGAACCTGGACTTCCACCCGTCGTTCACGAACGTGCTGCTGCGCAAGGACCTGCAGCTCGGCCTGTCCGCGGGCAAGGAACTCGGCGTGCCGATGCCGCTGGCCGCGGCGACGGACATGATGCTCGCGCAGGCGATCGGGGCCGGCTACACGCAAGAGGACTTCGCTACGCTGATCCTCGAGCAGGCCCGTCGTTCCGGGTACGTGCCCGAGCCGGAGAACGTGCCGGTCGACGACGGGCTCGCGCCGGAAGCACCGGAGTCTGAAGGGGAATGATCATGCCTGAGCTCGCGGGGCGTCCCGCCGGGGTGCGGCCGATCGGCGCGCCCGGCCACATGGGGGTCGACTACGAGGAGCGCGTCGACTTCGCGCGGCTGCGCTCCTACCGCATAGGGCGGGCGCAGGAGGCGCTGCGGGCGTCGGAGTGCGGCGCGTTCCTGCTCTTCGATTTCTACAACATCCGGTACACGACGCAGACCTGGATCGGCGGCGCGCTCGGCGACAAGATGATCCGCTACGCGCTCTTGTTCAGGGACCGGGACCCGATCCTGTGGGACTTCGGCTCGGCGGTGAAGCACCACAAGCTGTACTCGCCGTGGCTGCCCGAGTCGAACTGGCGGCCCGGGTTCCTCGGGTTCCGCGGCGCGGTCGCGCCCGAGGCGGGGCTCATGAAGGACGCGGTCACCGAGATCAAGTCCCTGCTGGCTGAAGCCGGCGTCGCGGACGCGCCGCTGGGGATCGACATCGTCGAGCCGCCGTTCCTGTTCGAGTTGCAGCGTCAGGGAATCTCCGTACGGGACGCGCAGCAGTCGATGCTTGACGCCCGGGTGATCAAGTCGCCGGACGAGATCATGCTGCTGAACCAGGCGGCCGCGATGGTCGACGGCGTCTACACCGACATCGTCGAGGCGCTGAAGCCGGGCGTGCGGGAGAACGAGATCGTCGCCCTCGCGAACAAGCGGCTGTACGAGCTGGGCTCCGACCAGGTCGAGGCCGTCAACGCGATCTCGGGGGAGCGCTGCAACCCGCACCCGCACAACTTCACCGACCGCATCATCCGGCCCGGCGACCAGGCGTTCTTCGACATCATCCACTCGTTCAACGGGTACCGGACCTGCTACTACCGGACCCTGGGCGTGGGCTCGGCGACGCAGGCCCAGCACGATGCCTACAAGCAGGCGCGCGACTGGATGGACGCGGCGATCAGCGCGATCAAGCCGGGCGTGTCCTCGGACGTGGTGGCGCGGGTGCTGCCGGCGGCGCAGGACTTCGGGTTCGAGTCGGAAATGGCCGCCTTCGGCCTGCAGTTCGCGCACGGCCTCGGCCTCGGCCTGCACGAGCGGCCGATCATCTCGCGGCTGAACTCCCTGGAGAACCCGGTCGAGCTGCAGGCGGGCATGGTGTTCGCCATGGAGACCTACTGCCCGGCCGCCGACGGCGTCTCCGCCGCCCGGATCGAGGAAGAGGTCGTCGTCACGGACTACGGCACCGAGATCCTGACGAAGTTCCCGGCCCAGGACCTCTTCATCGCGAATAAGTACTAGATCCGTCGTCCCTGGAGCGCGTTCCCCCGGGGCTCATTCGTTTCTCGCGACTCGGGCCCGGTGATGCGGGCCAGCAGAGGGAAGATGGCCGCGATGATCCCGCCGGGTCAGAGCGCTTCCAGGCCCGGCTGGCGGACTCGTCGTGTAGTGCGGCGTCCTCGATGAGCGCATCGGGGTGGGCGAATACCTTGACCACGCCATCGGGCGTCCATCCCGGGCCGGTCACCGTATAGGCGACAGACCCGTCGGCTCGGAGCAGGATCGACCAGGGGATCGACGTGGTGTGCTCGATCAGCTCGATCCATGGCTCGTCATCGGCGCCGCCGAAGTCAGGCCGGGGCTCAAAGATCATTCGTTCGCCGAAATGCGTGGCCGGATTGTAGAAGGCCAGCCCGCCGTAACGCTGCTGGGTCTCCCGCAGCAACCGCAGGGCCCGATCCTCGCTTGCCCCGTGACGTTCCCGCAGTTGGGACCGCAGGACCTCGTCATCAGGGTCGGCCGAGACGCCGAACGACATGCGACGCGCCCATGAGCCCAGGAACCGCCGCGCACGGGGAGTCAGCCGGCCCGTGTCATCGAGTATGTGCTGTATCCCGCAATCCTGCCACGATCACGCATTCCCGCGCCACGGACAAGGGCTAATGACGGGCTTAGTAGTCCAACTCGCCCGAGCTGAGGAACTCGCCAGCGTCCAGGGTGGCGCGGCGGCTTCCCCGTCGATCGGCGCCTTCGCGGCTGCCAGGTTCCGAAGTCGTCTGCACTGATGTCCGAAGTTGTCCGCACTCACGACAGGATGCTCGCAGGCATAGTCGCCGACAGCGAGGGCGAGATTCGGCTCGCTCCCGAGTGCGGCGTACTTGGCAGGCCCTGGCCCGGCGAAACCGTGCAGCGCAAAGCGACGGCTGCCATTACAGCTAGGTAATGGTGCGGTCAGCCTGAAGCGCCCGCCGGTCCGACCAGTTCCGAGCGGAGGGTAACCGTACGCCGCCCCCGCTGCCGCGCGCCAACTGCCATATGAGGTTAACTGCCGAACCAGCCGGCTGATCTAGTACCAGCAAGTTTGACAGTAGATCCCACAGCAGGGAGTTCCGGGATAAGATCGGATGAGGCGCGCTCAGGCTGCCCTGCGACGCGGCGCTATAGTGTAATATTGGCCTTTACTTATTTCTAGGGGCTCGGCGTATGCCGTATCGGGTTACCTCGGTTGCAAGTATTGCCGATATCGGCACGCATGTCTGGGACAAGCTGGCGCGGTCGGCTTCCGTCTACTCCAGTGGTCCCTGGCTTCGGTATGTGGAAACTCATCCCGACGCTCAGGTCAGCTACCTCCTGGCGAGCGACGGGGACCGGGTTGCCGCGGCTCTTCCGGTGTACTGCTTTCAGAGAGAGGTTCCGCTTTACTATGATCCCGGGTTCCTGTTCTCCGATTCCGGGAATGGCCGGAGCCCCGGGAGTGTGCTGGTCGCGGGGACGCGCGAGGGCTATCACAGCGAGGTGCTGATCGCGGAGTCGGTACCGCCGCCAGACCGCGCTGATATCGCGGCGGCGCTGGTAGCCGAACTGCGCCGGCGGTCCGGCGGGAACGGCGGCACAGCCGCGGTTCTGTACCTGCCGGACCCGGACGCGGACCTGCTCGCGTCTGCCCGGGAGTCCGGCGACCGCCTGGCGGTTATCGACGCCCAGGCAGTGCTGGACGTGCCGGGTGACGGGCTGGAGGCGTACCTCGGGGGGCTGTCGCATAACCGGCGCCATATGGCACGGCGGGAGATCCGCCGGTTCGAGAAAAGCGGCTGCGGCTTCCGGGTGGGGACGCTAAGCGAGTGTGCCGACCGTATCGGCGGTCTCTCCGCGCAGTTGCTCAATAAGTACGGTCACGACGCCGACCCTGAGGAAGAATCCGAGCGCTTCGGCCGCCAGGCCGGACTGATAGACGAGATAAGCACAGTGCTGTGCGCGTACAGCGGCGATACGATAGTCGGATTCGTTCATTTTATTGAATGGCAGGATATGTTGTACGCACGGGCTATCGGATTCGATTACTCAGCGGCCCGCACTGCGTCGCTTTATTTTAACCTGCTCTACTATAAAGCCGTTGAATACGCGGCAGAGCGGGGAGTCAAGGCAATCGATTACGGGTGCGGTTCCGCTGACACGAAGGTGATCAGGGGGGCGAGGCTCCGCCCGCTGTGGGGACTTCTATTGGACGCGCCTGCCCCGGACGTCGGCGCGGCCCGGGAACGACGGGAGCTGGCATCGTTCGCCGAACTGGACCCGGCGGTGGTGACCGGAACTGTCGAAAGACTGTCGCCAGAAATGGCCCGGTGGGCCCGGGAGGCGGGGAAATGACAGCAGGACACATCTTGATCGTCGGGAGCGACCGGGACTGCCCCAGCCTGGTGCGCGCGCAGTGCCCGGACGCGCGGATAACGGTCATCGCCCGTCTTGAGGTCGTCAGGCAGATCGCCGACGCGGAGACGTACGCCCGGGTCATAGCCCTGCCACACGACCAGGGCCCGTCCGAATGGGTCGGGATGAGCCGCGCGGTCCACGCCCGGGACCCGTTCGACCGGATCTGCACGTTCAGCGAGCGAGACCAGGACAAGGCGGCCGCGATCGGCGCCGCGCTCGGGCTGCGGACGTACGCGCCGGACACCGTGCGCTGGGTGCACGACAAGTTCGCGATGCGGGAGCGCCTGGCTGCCTCCGGAGTCGAGTCCACGGCCAGCATGCGGGTCTCAGGGCCGGATGACATCCGGCGGTTCGCCGAGCGGCATGGGTACCCGGTGGTGGTGAAACCGGTGACCGGCACGGCGAGCAGCGGGGTCAGCGTCGTGCGCTCACCCCAGGAACTGGACGATGCCTGGCGGTGGTCGTCGGCGGCCGAACTTCCGGACTTCAGCGACCTGCTGGTCGAAGAGTACCTGGAAGGCCGCGAGATCAGCGTCGAGGCGTTCTCCGAGGCGGGCGAGCACCGGGTCATCTGCGTCACCGGCAAGGTGAAGGATCCGGTCCACTGCATCGAACTGGGCCAGATGGTCCGAGGGCCGTTCTCGGAGGAGACCCGGGCCGAGGCGGCGGACTATGCCGCGCGGGTCCTGACCACCCTCGGGATCACTGACGGCGTGACCCATACCGAACTGATCCTGACCGCTGGCGGCCCGCGCGTGGTGGAGACCCACCTTCGGCCCGCCGGCGACGAAATCCCGGAAATGATCCGTGATCTCTACGGAATTGACCTGCTTGACCTGCTGGTCCGGCAGAGCCTGGGAAACCGGGTCCTGGAACAAGTCGACGCGGGCCTGAGAACAGCGGCGAAGGTCAGCCAGCATGCCGCGATCTGGTTCGGGCTGCCCCCCGCCACCGGAACGGTGACCGCGGTCCGCGGGGCGGCCGGCGCCCGCGGCCTGCCCGGGGTCGTGGCCGTGACCGTGCTGAAGGAACCCGGCGACCGCGTGGTGGCCCGCGCCGGGGATTCCCTGGGCCGTATCGTGAGCGCCCGGTCCGTGGCCGACGACCCGTTCGAGGCACTGCGGCGGGCTCGGGCGGCGGCGGAGTCCGTCATCTTCAGCATCGACGCCCCGGCCGTTTGCGGGGACGTGCCGCCGGAGACCGGGGTGTGACCGCGCACACCTGGCGCAGGGTGATCCCGGTCGGGCCGGCGGGCGTCCTCGGGGTCATGTCCGTGTCCGGGGCCGCCGGGACCGGGCTGTTCCTGACGGGCGGTGTCCTCTACTACACGAGGGTCATCGGACTGAGCAGCGGGCAAGTGGGACTGGGGCTATCGCTTGCCGGACTGTGCGGGCTGGCCGCGTCCGTGCCGCTCGGCCGTCTCACCGACCGCGTCGGCCCCGTGCGGACGCTCATGGTGCTCGGCGTCTGGCGGATGGCCGGCTACGGGATGCTCGCCTTCGCCCGGACGTTCGGGGAGTTCCTGGTCACCGTCTGTCTGGTGACCATGGCCGAGCGCGCCGCCCAGACAGCCAACCAGGCGGTGGTGGGCGAGATTTTCGCTCCGGATGAAGGACCCCGCACCATGCTGTACATGGTCGCGGCCGGCAACGTCGGCCTGTCGCTGGGTGCCCTGGCCGCCACCGGAGCCCTGGCCCTCGGCACCCCGGTGGCCTACCGGGCTCTGATCCTGGGCAACGCCGTCTCGTTTGTTCCCCTGATGGCACTGACGCTTCGCCTGCGCCGGCCCGCGGCGAGACGCGGGGCCCCCGCAGCGGGGGCGGGAAGCCGTCCCGCCGAACCCGGACCGCCGGCCCGCCCCGTCATGCCGGCGGTCCTGCTGTCCGCGGCCAACGGGCTGGTGATGCTGCACGACAGCGTGCTCTTCGTGGCCCTGCCGCTGTGGATCTCCCAGTCCACCCGCGCGCCCCGCGCCATGATCGGCGTCGCGATCGTGGTGAACACGGCGATCACGGCGCTGACTCAGGTGCGCTGGAACCGGCTGGCCCGCACCTTCAGCAGCTCGGTCCGCGGCATGATCCTGACGGGGCTGATCCTGGCGGCGGCGGCCGGCCTCATCGGCACCGCCCATTTCGGCGGTCCCCTCGTGTCCTCGGTCCTCATTCTCTTCGGTGTCACCGTGCTGACCTGCGGGGAGAACCTTCATTCGGCCTGCTACTGGCAGATTTCGTTCGAGCTTTCTTCCCCGCAGGCCCGCGCGCGGTCCATGGCCGTCTTCGGGCTGGGACAAGCGGGACAGGAGGTTGCCGGGCCGTCCCTGGTCACGGAACTGGCCCTGCGGTCGGGACCGGCCGGGTGGCTGGCGCTGGCCGTCCTGTTCATGACGGGTGCCGCCGCCGCGAGCGGGCTCGCCCGGCTGACGGCGGCACGTCGCGGCCACCGGGCCTTTATCGCGCCCCGTGCCCGGGTTAAATTACGTGCGTGACCTCAACCGGCGAGTTCGCTGAGGAGATTGACCGGATAACCGTAGCCGAACTCCGCAGCCGAGGCGGGGCCAAATGGACCGAGTGCGGTCCGGAGGGAATGGGCGCCTTCATCGCCGAGATGGATTTCGGCACCGCTCCCGCGGTGGAGGAGGCACTCCTTGACGTCATCAGGCGCAAGGACTACGGCTACCTTGCCGACCGCACGGTCGGCGAGATGAGCCAGGCCTGCGCGGACTGGCAGCGGACCGCGTACGGCTGGGAGGTGGACCCGGAGCGGATCATGCCCCTCCCCGACGTGCTCCGGGGCCTGCAGGCGGCGATCACCGTGTTCTCCCGCCCGGGCAGCCCGCTGATCGTGCCCACCCCCGCGTACATGCCGTTCCTGTACATTCCCCGATATCTCGGGCGGGACGTCATCCAGGTACCCATGGCCGCCAACGGCAACGGAAGACCTGTGATGGACCTGGCCGGGCTGGACGAGGCGTTCGCTGCGGGCGGGCATCTCCTGGTCCTGTGCAACCCGTGTAATCCGGTGGGCCGGGTGTACACCCCTGAGGAACTAGAAGCGATCGCGGCGGTGGTCGAGCGCCACGGCGGGCGGGTCTTCGCGGACGAGGTTCACGCGCCACTGGTCTACCCCGGTCACCGCCACATCGCCTACGCGTCGGTCTCCGCGGCCGCCGCCGCGCACTCGATCACTGCGACGAGCGTGTCGAAGGGCTGGAACCTGCCTGGCCTGAAGTGCGCGCAGCTCATCCTGTCCAGCGACGCCGATGCCGAGGCATGGGCCCGGCACGGCTTCCTGCAGGAACTGGGCGTGAGCACGATCGGGGTGCGGGCGAGCATCGCGGCGTACCGCGCCGGCGGTGACTGGCTCGCGGACGTGACCCGGTACCTGGACGGAAGCCGCTCACTGGCCGCCAGCCTGATCGCCCGCCATCTGCCCGGCGTCCGCTACGTTCCGCCCGAGGGCACCTACATGGCCTGGCTTGACTGCCGCAGGCTGAACCTGGAACCCGGTCCGGGGGAGTTCTTCCGCGAGCGGGCCGGAGTGCTGGCGACCGACGGGGCGGAATGCGGCGACGCGGGCCGCGGATTCCTGCGGCTGAATTTCGCCGCGCCGCGCCCCGTCCTGAAGGAGATGATCGCCCGGATGGGCGCGGCGGCCGCGCGGCGCGACTGCACCAGGCCCTGACCTGCCAGGTGGCCCTACCAGGGTTCGAACCGCCCGATGAAGTCATACGGGTAGCCCCAGGCGGGCTCCGACGCTGTGTTCAGGCGCTGGACTTCGTCCCGGGTGAGCCGGACCTGAGCGGCCTCTATGTTCTCTTTCAGCTGTGCCTCGGTACGCGCGCCGATGATGACGCTCGAGACGCCGCGCCGCGCGATAAGCCAGGCGAGCGCCACGGTCCCGGGCGCGCAGTTCCGGGATTCCGAGATCGCGCGCACCTCATCGAGCACCGTCCAGTTGCGGGGAATGTCGTAGCCGCGCAGCTCGTCGCGCCATTCGGCCAGTCGGCTGCCTTCCGGCGGTTCGGCGTCGCGCCTGTACTTGCCGGTGAGGAACCCGCGGGCCAGTGGGCTGTACACGGTGACGCCCAGGCCGAAATGGACGGCGGCAGGAACGATTTCCCGTTCGGCGTCCCGGGTAACGAGCGACCACGGCACCTGCACCGCGACCACCGGCTCGAATCCACGGGCCTCCGCCTTGAGAACCGCCTCGGCGGTCCGGTAGGCCGCGAAGTTGGACAGGCCGAAGTAGCGTACCTTGCCCTGCTTGACCAGGGCATCGGTCGTCGCCAGGGTCTCCTCGATCGGGACGGAGCGATCCTGCATGTGAAACCAGAGAATGTCGATCCAGTCGGTCTCCAGGCGGCGCAGCGAGTCTTCGACGGCGCGCAGCAGTGCCCGCCGGGACAGCCCGTACGAACTGGACGGGGGTGTTCCGGACGGATGGGGGCCGGACGGCGGGAATCGGACCTTGGTCGCGAGGATCACGTCCTCGCGACGTCCGCGCAGTGCGCGGCCCAGGACCTTCTCGCTGTCGCCGTCACCGTAAACGTTGGCGGTGTCGAACGTGTCGATTCCGCCGTCTAGCGCGGCCCCGATGATCCGGTCGGTTTCCTCCGGCTCAGCCCCGATCGCGCCGAACGAACGGGTGTCGCCCAGCGTCATGGCCCCCAGGCTCAGCACGCTGCACTGCAGCCCGGACCGGCCCACCTGCCGTCGCGGGATCATGCCGGCAGTTTCTCAACGTACAGGCCGTCGAGGCACAGGACGGTGACCGGCGATTCACCGAAGGCGCGCACCGCGTGCGCGGGAGATTCCACGATCGGCTCCCCGTGCAGGTTGAAGGATGTGTTGATCACCATGGGGATGCCGGTGGCCTGCTGGAAGGCTCGCAGCAGGCGGTGCACCTCCGGGTTGTCGCGCTGCCGCAGTGTCTGCACCCGGGCGGTGCCGTCCACGTGCACGACAGCGGGGATGCGGGACTTCACGTGCTCGCGGACCCGGGGAGTGAACAGCATGAAGGGCGAGCGCGTGCAGTGGAACCAGTCCGCCGCTTCTTCTTCGAGCACGATGGGGGCCAGCGGGCGGAACATTTCGCGGGACTTGACGGCCGCGTTGATGTGGTCGCGGGTGAGGGCTGAGCGGGGGTCTCCGAAGATGCTGCGGTGACCGAGGGCCCGTGGGCCGATTTCCGAGCCGCCCTGGAACCACATCACCAGTCCGCCGTCGGCGATGTGCCGGGCCGCCCGCTCCGCGCAGTTGCCGGTCCCGATGTCCAGCACCCGGAAGCGCCCGGCGAACTGGCCGAGTGCGGACTGGAGGTCGGCGGAGCCGTAGCTCCGGCCGAGGAACGCGCTGTCCATGCCAGCGCCGCGGGCGAGTCCGTACACGCGGTGGGCGCCCAGGTAGGCCGCCCCGAAGGAGATGCCGTTGTCCGCTGCGGCCGGGAATACCCATACCGAGGAGAAGAGGCCGGAGTCGGCGATCCGCTGGTTCGCCACGCAGTTGAGGGCCACGCCGCCGGCCATGCAGAGCGTGTCGCAGCCGGTCAGGTCCCGGGCGAGCCTGGCGTACTGGAGCATGATCTGCTCCAGAGCCTCCTGGAAGCTCGCGGCGACGTCCGCACGCTCCTCCAGCGTGGGGAAGTTACGGTCGCGGAACGCGCGCCAGATCGCGTCATTGTCGATCGCCACAGCGTCGGCGCCGAAGGAGATGTGCCGGAGGATCTCCTCAAGATGCCGGGGCTTGCCGTGCGCCGCAAGCCCCATGGTCTTGCCCTCCTCCATGACGCCGAACCCCGACAGGAGGGTGGCGATCCGGTAGAGGATCCCGGCAGAGTTGCACAGGTGGAGCCCGTCCCGGATGCCCTCGACCCGCTGGATGAACTCAACGTCGCCGCCTTTTGCGTGATAGAGGGACACGGCTTCGAAGGAGTCGCTGGAGACCGCATCGCCGTAGCCGTCCGCCACCAGCACGGCGGCCTCCGCCGCCCCCGAACCGTAGAAGGCGGACGCGGCGTGAGCGAGATGGTGGTTGACGAAGACCGCCCGGTCGGGGAACGGAAACGCCGAGTGCAGGGAGTTGCCGATCCACAGCCGCACGTCGGCCGAGTCGATGCCCGCCGAGCCAAGGCAGTAGTCCACGAGCGGCCGCAGGCGCTCCGTGTTGTCGGCGGAGCTTCCGGCGTCGAGGTCGAGTTGGGCGAAGACCGCCGGATCGGTCCGGTCCGCCCCCTGGAAGTCGATCGCGTACCGCCGCCGCGTCAGGCGCTCTTCCTCCACACCGACCACCGGCCTGGCTCCCTGGAAAAGGCAGACGGAGCGGTCATGGACTGAGTCGGAGAAACCGACGATATAGGGGTCCTGGTCCGTCATGCTAGGCGGAAACCTCCGCTTCCATAATGAGGGTGAATGGCAGGCCGTTCTCGTTCTCGCGGTCGGCCCATGAGTAGTCCAGTTCCGGCCCGGTGATCTGGCTGTCGCCGGGGGCGCACCGGCGGGCACCGGCGAATTTCGCCTGTGACAGCAGCGCGGACAGGGTCTCCTCGTCGTAGCCGAACCGGTGCCGGTCCATCACCCAGGGAAAGTCTCCTGCGCCCGCGTAGTGCAGGTAGGAGGCGAGGTCGGTATCGGACGGAGCCCGTTCCCACAGTCGCTCAAACCGGCGGAAGAAGGCGGAGTCCCGACGAACGTAGGCCGTGGCGAAGGACCTGATGTCCGGTACGGCGATCCGGATAATGCCGCCGGGGCGGAGCACCCGTCTGCAGTCCGCCAGGAACGAGAGGGCCTCTTCCTTGTACTCCAGGTGCTCAAGGAGGTGAGCCACGTAGACGGCCCCGGCCTCGCCGTCGGAGAACGGCAGCCCGGCCCGTACGTCCAGGTTGAGGTCGGCACCCGGCGCGGCCAGATCGATGTTGACCCACCCGTCCAGGTAACGGTCGCCGCACCCGATGTGCAGCCGGGCCGGGGAGCCGCCCGGCGGCGTGGGCACTGTCGCGGCGAGTTCCTTCCCGAGCCGACTGTCCAGGTTCTGCCGGGCCTCCTGCAGCAGGAAATGGCAGAGCTGGAGCACGAGCGCGGTGTCGTGATCCGGACCGCCCGGGCGGTCTTCCTTCCTGGTGAGCGCCTCCGCCGCTGTGAGCCGCGTGCGCAGCCCGGCCAGCTCCACGAGCAGGGACTGGGCCACCACGTCGCTCTCGGGATGCCAGGCCGCGGGCGGGTCCGCTTCCCGGCGCAGCACCCCGCGTCCGGACCAGTGATCAAAGGCCTGCCGGGCTTTCGCCTGTTCCCCGGCCGGCCAGCGGTCCAACCAGGACCGGAGCGTGCGCGGCCGCCCGAAGTGGCCGAGCAGGTCGGCGGTCACCTGGTCCTGCGGCCGGGAGACGGCCACCTCGGAGGCACCGGCCGCCCGGACGACGGTGATGCCCGCCGCCGTGCGGATGACGGCGGCCTGGGGGCTGAGGACGTACTGTTCCGCCGCGTCGTCCGGCGTGCCTTCCTGTCGCATCCCGGGTCAGAGTCCCCAGGCGTCAGGGCCCTCGGGGGCGTCGTAGAACTCCTTCATCCCGCGGTAGCAGGCCGCCTGCACGCCGATGAAAGACTCCAGGCTCGCGTGGATGCGCCGCTGCTCGTCCGGAGAGATGACGGTCAGGGGCCGGAACACGTCGGGCGCGAGGCCATTGTGGCCCGAGGCCTCATCCTCCAACTCGTGGCCCCGGAACGGGAAGATCGCCTCAGCGGGCAGGACGCCGCTTGCCGCCAGGGCGTCCCAGCTCTCCTTGATCGCCTTGTCGGTCTTAGGGCTCTCGTTAACAGTCGCGCAGACCGCGTACGACAGCAGGTCGGTCGCGGCCAGGGCCCGGAGGAAGTTGATCACGCTCTGCGTTCCCGGCAGCGGCCGGCTTCGCCGCACCTCGTCTTCGGTCAGGCCTGCCGCCACCAGCCCCTTGAGCAGGTCCTTGCCGTGCCGCCATTCCTCGACGAAGAGCCGCGACAGCACGTCCCGCAGGTCGGCGTCCGGCGCGTGCGCCACCGCGGCGCCGAGATGATAAGAGGCGGACGACACGAAATGGCAGGTTTCGACAAGCGAGCCCAGGAGCTGCCTCCGGTGCGGGCTGCTGCCCAGAAGGTCCGACTCGTGGGCCATCTGCGTGCGCTTCGTCCTCCCGCAGGCGACCATGTGCTCCTGGAACGCCGCCGCGGGCGCGTCCCGCTGGCTAGCGTCCTGGACGATGCCCCGCGTGTACAGCGACGTGACGAGAACAGCTATTTTCGCCGGCGGCGCCTTCAGGGCCTCAGCAATAGACGTGACGGTACGGGTTCCGTCGCATAGCCCGAGGACCCGCGCGATGTTTCCGGCCGCGGCATCGCTGAACCGGTATTCACACCACCCGAGGTCAACGGGCTGAAGGATTCCGCCGGAAACGTCGAACGGTATGCATGGCACGGGAATGGCATCGAGGGAGATGGTCACGTTTACCGGCATGCTAATTTCCTCACACTGCTTGCTGAGTAGTGCTGGTAATGGGAAGGCAGGATGCTAGCTCTTGCGCTCGCTAAGCAATACCGGGGGATTGATTTCCGGGTCCAGGATTTCAAGTCCGCCAGGACTGTAGCTCGTAATGGACACGGCCCTGTCCTGCGGGGAAAGGTTATGCTCGGAAGCGTGCAGGATCAGGCTGTGGAATACCAGGCAATCGCCTGGGTTCAGCGGCAGGTACAGCGACTTGGGCTGGCACCGGGCTGGGTCGACCTGCAGTTCCCAGTCGATCTTCTGGTGCTCTACAGGGGCCCGGTGGGACCGGGGGATGACCTGCAGGCAGCCGTTTTCCGGCGTCGACGCGTCCAGTGCGATCATCGCGCTGGCGAGGCGCATCGGCCGGAAGGGCCAGTAGACCGCGTCCTGGTGCCAGGGCTTCTCCTGCCCGACCGACGCGGACTTGAGCATGAGCGCGTCCCGGTACAGCTCCACCCGCTCACCGAAGATGCCGTGCAGTACGTCGATGAGGTTCGGGTGCTCGATGAGGTTGCGCCACAGGACCGGTGACAGGCTGCCGAAGCCGGTGATCTTGCGGATGGCGGGCCTTCCCGCCCCGGGCTGCACGTCTTCGAGGTCGATGGAGGGGGCCAGCGGGTTGCGCTTGCCGATGACCCGGACGTTCGGCAGCGCGTCCGCGTTCTCGATGATGCGGTCGAGCTCGGCGGCGCACTCGGCGACTTCCCCCGCGGACAGCAGGCCAGGGATGACGGTGAAGCCATTCTGCGCGAAGTAGGCGGCGTGCCCCGCTTGGTCCACGGTTTCCTGGTCGGCCCATACGCCAGGTGCGGGGAAGACGCGGGTGGGCCGCTCCGTGATATTTGCTGTCATGAGAAAATGCACTCCGGAGTCTGGAATCTGGTATTGCCGTCTGTACAGGCAGGTGGCCGCGTTGCTGTAGATGCCCATCGCGAGGTCGGCAACGCGGCCAGGGTTCCTGCCTTGCTAATCCGGCCTAGAGGCGGGTCAGCGGATCGTAAGCGCAGGTCTTGGGAACGCTGACGATCTGCTCGTCGTCGAAGTCGAAATCGGTGGTGCTGACTTCGTTGGTGACCGTGTTGACTGGCGACACATTAGCTCCTTTGGTCGCTTCAGGATTATTGCCGGACCGAGCCTATAAAACGCAATTCAGGGTTGTCAATACCGCTGCTTGGTGAATAAGTTTGCCGACATCGCATCTCTGAGGCTAATGGTACGAGGCGACATGATAAGAATGACCCTCTGATGTACTGATGGCGTCAGTGATGCCTGTGATGCGAGTGATCAATTATTTGGATACCCGGGGAATAGCGTGTCGATAAAAAGGCAATTCTTGAGGTGGCGAGCCCGAATCGTTGCGCCCATCCTTCAAGACCGCAGGCGCGCATGCGCGTGCACGTCGTGCCGGCCGTCGGCGTGAAGCCATGCGCTGCGGCGCACGCCCTCCACGGCGAAGCCGGTCTTCCCGGCCACGCGGCAGGACGCCGTATTGTCCACGGCATGCTCGAGATCGAGCCGGTGAAAGCCGGCCACCCCGAAGGCCCAGGACGCCATCGCGTCAACCGCGCGGGGACACACGCCCTTTCCCCGGGCCGCCGGGACGGTCCAGTAGGCGACTTCGGCGGTGCCGTCCGCGAAATTAAAGTGCTTCAAGGCGGCGCGACCGAGCAGGACGTCGCTTTCCGCCTCGACCACCGCCCAGTGCGCACCGGTCTCCGCCGCCCAGCCGCCCTGCCAGCCCGCGATCCACTCCCGCGCCTCGGTCAGGGAGTCCGCCCGCTGCACATGCCAGCGCTGGATCGCCTCATCCTGATAGGCGTCCATCACGGCCCGGGCATCGCCGGGACTCCATGGCCGCAGCAGCACGCCGCCGCCGGCCGTCAAAGTGGGCTGAGGCCGCGCCGCGAGGGAACCGGCCGCAACGGTTGGGGTGAGAAGACTAGGCATGGCCTTAATGGTGCACGAGCTCCGTGACGCGATTGCGGAGGTAAGCGATGCTTCGATGGTGGTACCGCGGCTCGCGAGCAGCTCGTTCACGGCGGCATGCTGGTCACGGAGACCGATTTCGTCATACCGCTGCTTCATCCGGTCGTAGGTCAGCAGGTAGTCGGCGATGATCTCATCCGGCGTCGCTCCGGCCAGCGTGAGCAGGACCAGGGCCAGCAACCCGGTCCGGTCCTTGCCGCCGGCGCAGTGGAACACCACGCATCCCGGCGCGGCGTTGGCGATCGCCCGCACGGCGGCGATCACTCGCGCCGGGTGCTCGGCCAGCATCGCAGGGAAATACAGGTCGGGCTCGCACTCGCCGGCATCGCGCAGGTCGGCGACAGTGCGGACC
Source organism: Trebonia sp. (assembly GCA_035948445.1). Lineage (GTDB taxonomy): Bacteria > Actinomycetota > Actinomycetes > Streptosporangiales > Streptosporangiaceae > Trebonia. Next base: position 37,948 of record DASZJE010000083.1, read on the forward strand.
CCGTGCGCCAAGGCCGCCGCCCACCCGGCCTCGCTCAACGGCGGAACACCCTCTGGCGCCTGATGCGCCGCACATGGCCGGGCAAGCTCGCCGCCGCAGTTCCGGCCTGCTGGCAGCGGGGCGCAAGCGAACGCCCTGGACCCGGGATCCCGGGGCGTTCGCTTGCTCCGGCGAGGACCGGTCCGTGACGCGCTTACCGGTCGCCGCTGGCCGCCTGGGCTGCGGGCAGCACGGTGTCACCCGCCGGACCGGTTGCGGCCGGCTGCCGCGCCGTCGGCGTGAGCCGGGTCCGCAGCACGGGCACGACTGCCAGCAGCGCCGGCCCGGCCAGCACCGGCAGGCAGGCGCTGCCCGCATCGGCCGGCCCGGCCAGACCCTGGCCCAGATACTCCCCGCCCGCATGGCCCGGCCCCGCGAGCATACGGATCCCTCCATATACGTGGGGACGACTCAACCCGAATCCGCGCGGGGTGACGCCGGTGCTCGTCAGAGCGGGGCGCCGGGGGGAATCCGGGGCAGCGGGTCGAGCCGGGTGCCCGACGGATCGGACAGGCTGGCGGTGATCAGGCGGGCCGCCTCCTCTGCGTCGGCGGAAGCGGCCCGCGCGACCGGGGATGGAGCCTGTCCGCGCAACTCGCCCGCCAGCGTGCGCAGCGAGTGGCGGATTTCGGCCCGCACCTGGGGGTGCAGGACGTCCCCCTGCAAGGTTTCCAGGAGGTAGCGCAGCACCACCCAGTTCGCGGCTCGCTGCACCGCCACGTCTGCGGGCGCGGCGGTCTCGGCTTCCGCGTCGCCATCCGGGCCCGCGTCGCCATCCGGGCCGCCCGATTCGCTATCCGGACCGGCGGCCCGCCACGTGGCGGCGAGCAGGGCGTCGACGATGTCGGTCACGCCGGGCACGGCGCGATCACGGGCGTGCTGCCAGGCGGCGCGGTTGAGCCGTGTCGGCTCGAGGACGGCGGCGGCGACGAGTCCGGCGCCAGCCTCCGCTGCCGATAGCGGGTCGAAGAGCCGGCCGCTGGCCGTGTCCAGGTAGTCCGCGGTCCGTTCGCAGCCGGAGGCCGGGGGGACGAGAGCGTCGAGCACCGCGGGCGGAAACGCCAGGTGCTCTGCGGCCAGCAGCCCGGCCAGCCGCGCGAGGGCGGCCCGCTGGTCCGCCGCGTCCACGGCCCGGGCGGCGGTGCGCTCGAAGGCGGCCGGGCTCCCGTCGGCAGGCCCGTCGGCAGGACTGTCGGCGGGCCCGTCGCCCGCGTTCGCGTACGCGTAGCGGACGCCCCCGATCAGGCGGGCGACGGCCGTTACCTGGTGCCGGTGCAGCAGGTACAGCAGCGCGGCGCGCTCCTCGAGTTCCCCGGCCTGCCTGCCGGGCGGCAGCACGCCCGGGCAGAACCGGGACAGCGCGGCCTGGCGGACGCGGAGGATCTCCTCCAGGCCCGCGAGCGCGGAGCCGGGCGCTGTCCAGGGCGCCCCGTCGGCGTGCGCCGCGTCCGCGGCGCCGCCCTCCTCGTCGGCCACGTAGACGAGGCCCTCGTCGGCCGCCTGGCGACGCAGCGCGGCGAGGCCCGCCTCCTCCTGCCCGGCGGGAAAGAACCCGTAGGCGTGCCGCACGAGGAAGACATCCCACGGGCCGAGGCCCTGGCTGTAGGCACGGGAAAGGTCGGGCGCGCCGTCCGGCCCGAGGGAAAGGACCGGGTGCGGGTAGTCCATGACGGACGGCTTCGGGTGCAGTGTGCTCGCGAAGTTGTGCATGAAGCCGAGCGCGTGGCCGATCTCGTGAGCGGCCAGGTGCCGCATGCGCGCAAGGACGAACTCCCGCACGGCCGCCGCCCGGTCCGCCTCGTCCGGCTGCCCGTACGGCGCGATGAGCGCCTCGGCAAGCGCGGTGACCTGCTGCACCCGCTCGGAGCCGAGCAGGACCCGGCCGGTCAGGATCTCGCCGGTGCGAGGATCGGCCAGGCCATGGCCGAACGACCAGCCGCGCCCGGACCTGTGGACCCACCACACGCCGTTGACCCCGGGGTCGTGCCTGTCGAGGCCGGGCGGCAGCACCTCCACGCGGAACGCGCCGGGGAGGCCGATCGCGGCGAAGCCCTCGCGCCACCAGTTCCCGCCCTCGACCAGCGCGGTGCGCACCGGCTCGGGGACGGCCGGGTCCACGTAGAACACGATCGGCTGCCGGGCGGTGCCGTCGCCGAGCGGCTCGAGGCGGAACCGCGGCTGGAACCGCACGTCAACGCCGGAGGCGCCGGGCGCCCCGGAGGCCCCGGAGGCCCCGGGCGCCGCGGGAAAGTCAGCGACACGGCGGTGGTCGGAGTGCGCCACGCCATATCCGCCGGACGCGGGATGATGCCTGCGGACGGGCATCGGCGGGTCGGGCAGCGGGACGAGGTAGAGGTACTGAACGAATGTCAGCGACTCCGCCGTCGGCGCTACCGAGCGGACCGCGCTTCCCTCGCCCGCCCCGGTAAACGTGAGCGTCGCGGCAAGCCAGGCGCCGCCCGGCCCCGACCTGCTCTGCGCGGCTATCGGGAAGCTGCGCTCGGCGTCGAGCCGGTACTGGCCCTGGCCCGCGGCGCTCAGCGCCGCGGCTATCCCGTGGTGATCGGCGACCGCCAGTCCGCTGGCGTCGACCACCGTCTCGCCGTCAGCGTCGTGGCCGACGGGGGCACTCCACAGCACGGACGTAGCGAACGACTCCCCGACCGCCAGCACGCTCTCCTCGTCGCCGGAGGGCTGGAACCGCGGGTTCAGTTCCGTCAGCACGACGCGCCCCGCGACCCGGCCGAACGTGGCGACCCGCACCCGGCCGGGCGTGCCCCTGTCCAGCCGCAGCGCGCTGGAGCCGAGGCCGGAAACGAGCGAGGCCCGCAGCAGGAACGGCGTGCCGAACCGGCGAAGGCCGATCAGGAACCGGCTGTCATCCGGTCCGGAGCGGAGCGTGAGAATCTGGTCGGGCGCATACTGCGTCATGCTCTGGGTCATGCTCTGGCCGGTACTCCCTGAAAGGCGACACTGTGGGAACTTTGGTACCTTACCGCCTCAATAGTCGCGCCCTTGTCGCTGGTCAGGCCCTCGGCAGGTAAGAATTACCACCATCGGATCCCTTCCGGCCGGGAGAAAGCGGGACAGGCATGGCAACAGGCGTCGGCGATCAGGCTCCCGACTTCACCCTTCCGTCGCAGTCCGGCGAGCAGGTGCGGCTGCAAGACCGGATCGGACGGCACGTGGTGGTGCTGTACTTCTACCCGAAGGACAACACCAGCGGCTGCACGGCCGAGGCGTGCGCGTTCCGGGACAGCCACGAGGTCTTCACCGACGCCGGCGCGGAGGTCATCGGCGTCAGCTCCGACTCCGTCGACAAGCACGCCGGGTTCGCCGGCAAGCACGGCCTGCCGTTCACCCTGCTGTCCGACGCGGGCGGCAAGGTCCGCAAGGCATACGGCGTGCCCGCGACGTTCGGGCTGATACCGGGCCGGGTCACGTACGTGATCGACCGCGACGGCACCGTGCGGCACGTCTTCAGCTCGATGACGAACATCGGCAGGCACGTCAAGGACGCGCTCGAGGTGGTCCGCCAGTTGCAGGCCTCGTAAGTGCCCAGCCCTTTGCGTGCCCGGGCTTCACGCCCGCGGGGAACAGAACGTGACCTCGCGATAGCGCGGTGACGGCTGGTCCAGCAGGTCCTGCGGACTGCCGCGCAGGTGCTGGTCGAAGAAGGCCCGGACGTAGGCGCGGGTGATGTCCAGGGACCGGGCTCCGGAGGTGCCGGCTCCGGTGCCGATTCCGATTTGATCGGCCAGTAGCCCGAAGTCGGTGAAGGATGCGTGCACCGTGCCGGCCACCACGAGCCACCGCTTCCAGCCGTTCAGGAGTTCCCAGTCACGCTCCCAGGTGATCACGGCACTTTTATTTTCCCGGGTGCCAGGGGTGCAGGAGGATTGCTTGCCCAGGAAGAGAAACGGACGTGACAGGCCGTCATCCGGGATCCGGGCGTGCGTGGCGCCGTCCATGTCGATGCCGGCGCGGATGCGGGAGTCGGCCAGCATCGCGGGGATGGCGGCTGCGCCGCCGGCGGAGTGCCCGGCCATCGCCATCCGGGACGGGTCGATCAGCGCGGCGCCCGGCCAGGCCGGCTGCGTGCCGGTCAGTTCGCCGAGCACGAAGGAGACATCCGCGGCCCGGCCTGCCGCTACCTTTTCCCGCCTGTCCCGCTGGGGTACCTCTCGGGCGAGGCAGGTGGTGACCCGTCCGTCGGGGAAGGCCGTGGCGAAGCTCTCGTAAGTGTGGTCAATTCCGGCCACGACGTAGCCGTGGCTGGCGAGGTCCTCGGCGAGGGCGGTGAGCGCGCTGCGCGGGTGGGTGAACCCGGGCGAGAGCACGATGAGGGGGAGGCCGCGCTGATGCCCGGCCGGCGCGGCGTCCCCGATCGCGCTGGTGGCGACCGTGCTCAGCGCCTCCGGCGGCACGCCGGTGATGCCCCTGGTCGTGAGCTGGAGCTCCGATTCCGCTGGCGTCATGTACTGAGCTGGCCGCCCGTCCGACGGCGCCGCCGGATACCACACTGAGACCATCAGCTCTCGGGTGCCCGCTCCCGCGGCCCAGGGGTCGGGGCGTGAGGTGTCCGTCAGGTGCAAGGACGTGATGCCGGCCGGGTACGGGCCGGTTGGCTTGGGCAGGGACAACGTGAGACCTTGCCCGGCTGACGAGTCGCCGGTGCCTGCGGAAGTTCCCATGCGGTCCATCATCACCGGCCGGGCACCGCCCGTACCATCCGGCGAGCCCCCGCATCATGCGCCCGTGACAGGATGCCAGCCATGGGAGAACAGGAATGCACGGCAAACCTGCACCAGTACCTGCAAAACGCGCGGGAGGCCATCCTGTGCAAGCTCGATGGGCTGTCTGAGTACGACGTCAGAAGGCCGCTCGTTCCGACAGGAACCAACCTCCTCGGCCTGGTCAAGCACCTTGCGGGCGTCGAGTTCGGGTACTTCGGCGCCACGTTCGGCCGGCCCTCGCCTGACGAGCCGCCCGTTGACGAGGCGGACGCCGATTCCGGCATGTTCGCCCGCCCGGAGGAGTCCCGGGTGGCGGGCCCGCCACCACCGCGTCGAGCAGGCGGCCAGGGAGGCGGTCCTGCGGGCGGCGTGGACGGAGGAGCCGCCGAGGCTCGACGGCACGGTCACCCTGGTCGACTACGACGACGGCTGGCCCCGGCAGTACGAGGACCAGGCGGCGCGCATCCGCGGCGCGCTGGGGGACCGGGTGGTGCGGCTTGAGCACATCGGCTCCACGTCGGTGCCGGGCCTGGCGGCGAAGCCGATCATCGACATCCTGCTCGTGGTTCCCGACCCCGCCGACGAGGACGCGTACGTGCCTGCCCTCGAGCGCGCCGGCTACCGCCTGGTAATCAGGGAGCCCGGCTTCGACGAGCACCGCGTGCTGCGGGTGCGGGGCCGGGTGCCGGAGGTCAACCTGCACGTCTTCCCGCCCGGAAGCGCCGAGATAGACCGGTACCTCTGGTTCCGCGACCGCCTCCGGTCCGACGACGCCGACCGCCGTCTCTACCAGGACGCCAAGCGCCGCCTCGCCGGCCGGCACTGGGCCTACATCCAGGATTACGCCGATGCCAAGAGCGGGGTGGTCGAGGAGATCATCGAGCGCGGCCGAACCTGAGTGTTGACGGGTTATGTCCGGTGTTGTAAGACGGTGACTGGTGGTGATGAACATGCGACGCTGGATTCAACTCCTGACGGCACTTGTCGTGACGGTTCCGTTCACGATCATGATCGCGGTGGCCGCGGGGCCGGCCGCTCCCGCTGAGGCCGAGGCCAACGGGGTAGGCCAGACCCCGGCGATGGGCTGGAGCAGCTGGAGCTTCATCCGGCACGATCCCACCGAGGCCGGGATCGAGGCCCAGGCCAAGGCGATGCACGACAGCGGGCTGCAGAGCGCCGGCTACCAGTACGTGAACATCGACGACTTCTGGTATAACTGCCCCGGCAGCCAGGGACCGGATGTGGACCAATACGGCCGCTGGGTCATCAACTCCGCCGAGTTCCCGCCGTCCGGCACTGAGAACGGCATCGAGGCGACCGCCAGCTACGTGCACCACCTCGGCCTGAAGTTCGGCATTTACCTCACGCCCGGCATCTCCGAGCAGGCCGTCGCGCAGAATACGCCGATCGAGGGCACCTCTTACACGGCGGACGAGATCGCCGAGCCGGACGTCAGCGAGAACAACTACAACTGCGGCGGCATGGCCGGCATCGACTACAGCAAGCCCGGCGCGCAGCAGTTCATCGACTCGTGGGCCGACGAGCTCGCCTCCTGGGGCGTGGACTACGTCAAGCTCGACGGCGTCGGGTCCTTCGACATCCCCGACGTGGAGGCCTGGTCGACCGCGCTGCGCCAGACCGGGCGGCCGATTCACCTCGAGCTGTCCAACAGCCTGAACATCAATGACGCCTCGACCTGGCAGGACTACGCCAACGGCTGGCGGACCGGCGGCGACATCGAGTGCTACTGCGGCGCGAACGGCAGCAGCTACCCCCTGACTGACTGGAGCAACATCAGCTCACGGTTCGACCAGGTCGCCGAGTGGCAGCCCTACGGCGGGCCCGGCGCGTACAACGACTACGACTCCATCGAGGTCGGCAACGGCAGCGCCGACGACGGGCTCACCTACGCCGAGAGCATGACCCAGCTCAGCCTGTGGTCACTCGCGTCCTCGCCGCTGATGCTCGGCACTGACCTCACCAATCTGAACGCGGCCGACCTCGCGCTGCTGAAGAACCGCGCCGTCATCGCGGTCGACCAGGACGGCATCGACGCCTCGCGCCTGGTCGACACCGCCGCGGAGCAGGTGTTCGCGAAGACCGAGAAGAGCGGCGACGTGGACGCCGGGCTTTTCAACACCAGCGGCGAGACCGAGACGATCACCGCATCAGCCGCCAGCCTGGGCCTGTCACCAGGCACCGACTATCTCATCGACAACCTCTGGACCGGCCAGGAGACCGAGACCGCAGGAACGATCAGCGAGGTCGTTCCTTCCCACGGCGTCGCCCTGCTGCGGGTCACCCCGCTGCGCGATCCGGCTGCCGCGCCGCCGGCCGGGACGATCGGCCTCACCGGCCTCGCGACGCTGACGTCCGGCACACCCGCCACGGTCACTGAGTCCTTCACGGACGACGGAGCGGTGCCCGCGCTCGATGTCCGGCTGGCCCTTAACGCACCGGCCGGGTGGACGGTGAAGGACACAGGACCAGTGTCGTTCGGGATAATCGGGAGCGGCGGCACCGAGAGCGCGACGTTCACGGTGACCGCGCCGGCCCCGGCCGGGTTGTTCGCCACGTCGGACCTGAACGGGACGGCGCGCTATACGTGGGCGCGAAGATCGCCGCAACTGCTGACCCTGCCGGAGCAGGTGACGGTCAGCCCGCCGGTGCTGGCGCCGTACGAGACGTACTCGTCGGCGACGGACGCGCCTGCGGCGTTCGGCCAGTCGGGGGACACGTTCGGCATCTCCGGGGCGGGCGCGGACCTGTTCAGCGACGCCGACGCCTACAGCGCGATCTACGAGCCGGGCGCGGTCGGCGCCACCGCGACCGTCGAGACCGAGGTGAGCGCGCAGCAGGACATGACCGGGTACGGCAAGGCGGGAATCATTATCCGGAACGACATGGCCGGCTCCGGAAGCACCCCTGAGGGCGTCATCCTCTTCGAGTCGCCATCCGGGGGAATCCAGCTCGAATGGGACTCGGCCGGCGGCGACTACATCGACAGCGTGACCCCGGCGAACGGGACGAATCCGGAACTGCTGCCCGTCTGGCTGGAGCTCGTCAGGAACGGCGCGGCTTACACGGGCTACTACTCGTTCGACGGCACCGGCTGGCAGGAAGTCGGCACGGCGACGGTCCCGGCGCAGGCGGCCACCCAGGACGCGGGGATGTTCGTCACCTCGCACGCGGCCGGCGCACCGGGCGAGGCCACGTTCGGCGGGTTCACGGTTTCTTCCAGCGCTTCCGCTCCTTCGCTGGCGACCGCTTACCCGGCCTTCGCATCGGGCGCCACCCTCGCCGGCGGAGCCTCCGTGCAGACCTGCGCGACCTGCTACGGCGGGGAGAAGGCCGGGTACGTCGGCGAGGGCGGCACGCTGACGTTCAACGACGTCACCGTCCCGGCCGCGGGCACGTACAACGTGACGCTGGTGTACTGCGACGGGTCGTCAGGCACGACCGGGCGCCAGGCCGACATCAGCGTCGACGGCGGCCCGCCGCAACTGCTGTCGTTCACCCCGACCGGGAGCTTCACGACTGTGGGGACGATGACCGTGCCCCTTCAGCTGCCGGCCGGCACGAACACGATCGAACTGTCCAATCCGTCCGCCTACGCGCCCGACTTCAACGAGATCGCCGTCGGCTAACGCCGGCCACCCGCGGGCCCGCGGCTTGCGCCGCCCTCCCCGCGGCTCGCGCCGCCCGCCCCCGCCGCTCTCCCCGCGGCTCGCGCGCGGCCCCCGCCGGCTCAAATGCGCAATTGAGCTCGTTATGGTGCGTTCAATTGCGCATTTGAGCACGTACAAGAATAGGATCGAATGCGCATTCAAGCCTGTTCAGGGCTCCGCTATGCCGGAGTCGCGGACAGGATACGGTCCAGGGTGACCCGGCCCAGCAGGCTCATGACGGGGTTGGTGGCGGCGTAGTACCAGACCAGGCCCATGGCCTGCTGGAAGGCCCAGGCTTTGCTTCGCTCCCACGTCAGGTCGTCGCACGCGACGGCGTCGCGGAGGACCTCGCGGGGCTCGGCTTCGAGCAGGTTCCAGGCGCTGATCAGGTCGAGCGCGGGGTCGGCCGGACCGAAGGTTCCCGTGTCCAGGATCCCCGCCAGGCGCCCGTCCCCCACCAGCACGTTGCCGGGCGTCAGGTCACCGTGGTTCATCACGTCGGGGGCCTCGCGCGGCAGTTCCCGGAACACGGCCCACACGCGGCGCAGGCGCTGAACGTCCAGGATCTGCTCGCTTTCCCGGAAGCAGGTGCTCATCCACTCGTCGTGATCGCGCAGGTCACCGCCGCGGTAGCCGCCGCTGAACCTCCGGCCCCGAGTGCCGATCGCCTGGACATCCGCGATGAAGGCGGCCAGGTCCCGGGCGAAGGGGACCGATCCTGCGGGATCGTCGACGTCGCCCGTGACGCCGGGCAGCCAGGTCTGCACCGACCACGGCAGCGGGTATCCCGGTCCCGGTTCGCCGATGGCGACCGGTTCGGGTACCGGGATCCGGGTAGCGCCGGCGAGTTCCCTGGCCGCGGCCGCCTCGTATTCCGCGGTGCGGCGGGCCTCGCCCGGATCCTGGTCCTGCAGGGGAAATCGTGCCGCGAGCCGGTCGCCGACGCGGAAGATCGCGTTGACGGTGCCCGGCGAGGTAACCCCGGTGACGGGCAGGCCTCGCCACTGGGGGAACTGCGCGCCGATAAGGTCACGCGCCAGTTCGGCGGAGATGGGCACCTGGCCGGCGTGCATGCTCACGGCGGGCAGCTTCGCAGATCGTCGTCGCTGAAGACAACCGGATTACCCGGGCGCGGATTTCCCGGGGCGCGTTATCCGGAGCGCGGAATGCCCGCGGCTGATCCGTGGCTTACATTGCCAGAACGGACTGCCGGAAGGGAGCACTCTCATGAGCCGCACCGTCAAGATCCCGGACGAGACACATCCGATCACCGTCAGCCCTACGGGCGGCCATGTGACGGTCCGCGTGAGCGGCGTGACGGTCGCCGAGACGGACAAGGCGCTGTCGCTGGCCGAGGCCGGCTACCCGGTCATGCAGTACATCCCGATCGCCGACGTCGACCAGGGCCTGCTGACCCCGACAGACACGCAGACATACTGCCCGTTCAAGGGCGACGCGTCGTACTACAGCCTCACGATGCCGGACGGGAAGGCCGAGACCGACATCATCTGGACGTACGAGCAGCCGTACGACGCGGTGAAGGAGATCGCCAGGCACGTGGCCTTCTACCCCGACCGCGCCGAGATCAAGGTCGAGCCCGCCTGATTAACGGGA
>DASZJE010000084.1:0-4399 GCA_035948445.1 Trebonia sp.
GACACCACCGCTTCCTCGTCATCGTCGTTCGGCGCAAGGCTGGCCGCCAGCCGCCCCGCCCTGCGCACCCGCCCGCCCGTCCAGCGCGCCAGCATCCGGTCCTGGGAGTACGTCCCGTCCGTCCGGGCCGTCGTCCTAGCCATCCGGCTGGTGGTCACGCTGTGGCTGCTCGTCCTCAGCGGGCTGCTGATCCACGCTGGCCACTCCTGGGGCTGGATCCTGGTGCCCGCCGCCGTGGGCGTGTCGGCGTTCGGCTTCTGGGTGTTCCACACCGCCGCCAAAGGTGCGCCGGCGGCCAAGGCATGAAAGCTGGCCCTGCACCGTCAAGGCCCAGGCCTGGGATTAGTCCCTGACCTGGGCCTTTGCAATTCGGGCATCGCTACACGATCGAGGAACGATGACCGGTCCAGTAGGCATCGCGCAGTATGCGCTTGTAGAGCTTTCCCGTCTCAGACCGTGGGAGCTCGGGCACGAAGTCGACGGTCCGCGGGCACTTGAAGTGGGCGATTCTGTCCCTGCAGTAGGCGATCAGCTCCTGTTCGACCTCGGGCCCGGCCGCGGCCGGGTCTGCGAGCTGAACCACCGCCTTGACCTCCTCGCCGAGATCGTCGTTCGGGACGCCGATGACCGCCACGTCCAGGACGGCCGGGTGAGCGGACAGGATGTTCTCCGTTTCCTGCGGATAGATGTTGACCCCGCCGGAGATGATCATGTAACTCTTGCGGTCGGTCAGGTACAGGTACCCGTCCTTGTCAACGTGACCGATGTCCCCGATGGTGCTGGTGGTGCCGTCGACGGAGCGGCTCTCCGCGGTTTTCACCGGATCCTGGAAGTACTCGAACGCGGTCGCGCCGCGGAACCAGACGGTCCCGTCAGAACCGGTCGGGCATTCTTCGCCCGCACCGTCCAGGATGAGCAGCTCGCCGAGGACGGGACGACCGACGGTGCCTGGATGCGCGAGCCAGTCGGCGCTGGTGCAGAACGTGAACCCGTTGGCCTCCGTGGCACCGTAGTACTCGGTGATGACGGGGCCGAGCCAGTCGATCATCGCCTGCTTTACGTGGACAGGGCACGGCGCGGCCGCGTGGACGACGCACTCAAGCGATGAGGTGTCGTACCTGGCCCGCACTTCGTCGGACAGGCGGAGCAGCCGGCTGAACATCGCCGGCACCATCTGGCAGTGGGTCACCCGGTAGCGCTCGACTAGGGCCAGCCACTGCTCGGGATCGAAATGCTCCATCACGATGACGGTGGACCCAAGGCGCAGTGCCGCCGACACGCTCGCCTGCGGCGCCGAGTGATAGAGCGGCGCCGGGCTGAGGTAGGTCATCCCCTCGCGGAATCCGAACAAGCCCTTCACGAACTCCATCACCGGCAACGGCTCGTCCGGGCCGATTGTCGGCAGCTCGCGCAGGATGCCCTTGGGCTGGCCGGTCGTACCCGACGAGTACAGCATGGCCGCGCCAAGCGATTCGTCGGGGACCGGGTCGGCCGGGTAGCCGGCGACGACCTCGTCGTAGGGTTCCCAGCCGGCTGGCAGCGGGCCGGACCCGGTCATCAGCCTGCGGTCGAGACCTGGGCAGCTCGCGGCGGCGGCGTCGGCCACCTCCCGCTTGGCGACGGAGCTGAAGAGCACTTTCGCCTGCGAGTTGGCCACGACGTAGGCGACCTCGTCGGTGCCGAGGTAGGTATTGATCAAGGAGTAGTACAGGCCGGCCCGTTCGGCGCCTCCCTCGATTTCAAGCAGCTGAGGGCTGTTCTCGATGAAGATCGCGATGTGGTCTCCCCGCCGCAGCCCGGCATCCCGCAACAGGTGCGCGACCCGGTTGCCGCGGGCCTCGTACTCGCCGAAGGTGACGGTCTCGCCTGACGAGGCCATGATGACGGCCGGCTTGTCAGGGTGGGCCATGGCCTGCTCGCGTGCGAACACGCTGCCTCCTTACTGTGACCTGCGTCACTACTGAAATGAGGCTACAGCGGCAGGCCTGCGCGCCCAAGAGAACCAGCGTGACTGGGGGCAGAGAGCCGATTCCGTTCCGGAAAATGTTTCAATTCTGTGGTGAAGGCCAGCAAGCCGGGCATCCGGCAGCAGAAAGTGACGATCAGGCAGGTGGCCGAGGCGGCCGGCGTATCGATCGCGACCGTGTCGCGCGTGCTCAACGGGCACGCGGACGTGTCGGGCGCGACCAGGCAGGCCGTCGAGCACGTGCTGCGCGAGTGCGGCTACCTGGCGGGGGGCCGGCGTCCCGGGACGGCGTCAGACACCGGCCTGATCGGCGTCACGATGCCGCTCGTGCATCCTGGCTACTTCGCGCAGATCCTGTCCGGCGCCGCCGAAGCGCTCTACGAGCACGACCTGCGGACCGTGCTCGGCCCCACCAGGCACTCCCATGAGCGGGAGACCTCGCTGCTCGAGCGGCTGGCCGGCGGCGACGCTGACGGCGCGGTGCTGGTGCTCCCCGAGGAATCCGCCGCAGAACTGCGGGCGCTCAGTGAGCACGGCTTCCCGTTCGTGGTCGTGGACCCGCGCACCGAAGTGCCCGACGGCATTCCTGTCGTCTGCGCCGCCCATTCGTCGGGTGCGACGCAGGCCACGGAGCACCTGCTGAGCCTCGGGCACCGGCGGATCGGCGTGATCGCCGGGCCGGACGGCTGGGTCGCGACGCAGGAGCGGCTGCGCGGTTACCACGCGGCGCTGGCCGGCGTCGGCGTGCTCCCTGACGAGTCCCTCGTCCGGTACTCGAACTTCCGCATCGACGGCGGCCGCGAGGAGGCGGCGGCGCTGTTTGACCTGCCAGAACCGCCGACCGCGGTGTTCGCCTTCAACGACAGCATGGCCATCGGCGTCATGCAGGAGGCGGCCGCGCGCGGGCTGCGAGTCCCAGGCGACTGCTCGGTTGTCGGCTTCGACGACACCGTGGAGGCGAGCGTCGTCGTCCCCGCGCTGACCACGGTTCGCCAGCCGCTCGCCGAACTGGGCCGCACCGCGGTCAGCGTCCTGCTCAGGCAGCTCAACGACCGGCACTTCGAGCCGCTGCGCATCGAGCTCGAGACCCGGCTGGTGCCCAGGAATTCGACCGGGATACGCGAGTGAGTCTGGCCCATTGACCGGCCTGGGGCGGAATGTTACGTTCCTTCCCGGAAATGTTCCGGTAATTTTCTCCGATCTTTCCGGGAGTGCCATGCGCCTTTATCCCTCCCGCCGCGTGCTGCGGTGGGCACCGGCGACCGTAGCCGCGCTGGCGGCGCTGACTGCCGGTTCCGTCCTCCCCATGTCAAGCGCCGCGGCAAGCACGACCGCTCCCGTCGCCCGCGCTATCAGCCCTGGCACCCGGTTCTTCGTGCCGCCGCCGTCTTCCGGCGCGCCGCAGCAGGTCGTCTCGTTGCTGAAAGGCCACGACCTCAAGGACGCGGCCCTGATCACGGAGATGGAGACGATACCGCGGGCCGTCTGGTTCACCAGCGGCACCCAAGCCCAGGTACAGCAGCAGGTGCGGCAGACGATGGCCGAAGCCGCCATCGAGCGGGCCGAGCCGGTGCTAGTCGCCTATGACATCCCCGGCCGGGACTGCGCGCAGTACTCGGCGGGCGGGGCGCTGGACGAGTCCGCCTACGAAGCCTGGATCGACGGGTTCGCGAGCGGCATCGGCAACAGCAAGGCGGTCGTCATCCTGGAGCCTGACGCGCTCGGCAACATGCCCTCGGGCTGCGGGCTGTCCTCGACGGTCTACCCGTTTACCGACGCCGAGCGGATCGCGGAAATCCAGTACGCGGTCTCGGCCCTCGAGGCCGACCCCGGGGTCAGCGTGTACCTGGACGGCACGCACAGCGCGTGGCAGTCGGTCGGCACGATCACCCAGCGCCTGCTTGAGGCCAATGTCCAGCAGGCACAGGGGTTCTACCTCAACGTGTCCAACTACCAGGCGGACCCGAACCTGATCGATTACGGCACCTGGATCTCGGACTGCATCGCGATGGTGACCGACCCGTCGAATGCCTTCTACAACAACCCCTCCGCCTGCGCCAGCCAGTACTACCCGGCCACCGAGTCGGACTTCAGCACCTGGGGCCTCACCACGGCGTGGTACGCGCAGAACATGGGCGGGGCGGTCGCCGCCACCCACTTCGTCATCGACACCAGCCGCAACGGCGACGGCCCGAACGGCATGCAGCAGTACGCGAACGCGCCCTACAACCAGCCGGCCAGCGTGACCGGCACGCTCGCGGGCGGCAACTGGTGCAACCCGCCGGCTTCTGGCCTCGGACTCAAGCCGACCGCCAGCACCGGGGTCCCGCTGCTCGACGCCTACCTGTGGGTCAAGACCCCCGGGGAGTCCGACGGCCAGTGCGACGCCGCGGGCGGCGTGCGCGCGTGGGACTACACGGCCTACACCCAGCC
>DASZJE010000085.1:0-3151 GCA_035948445.1 Trebonia sp.
CAGGGGCCCCTGCCCCATGGCTGTGCCCCGTGCCTAGGCCGCCCCGCTGGCAGAACTCTCACCGCAGAGGGGACAACATGACGACCATCACCAGAACACGAAGATCAGACAGAACCGCGCTGCGGGCGTCCGGCTTGAGACTGCGGACCGCGCGCCGCGCCGCCGCCGGCCTGACCGCCGCCGGGCTCGCGGCGGCGGGCCTGGCCGCCTGCAGCTCTAGCACGAGCAGCAGCGGGAACACCAGCGCTAATACCGGCGCGAGCGCCTCGGGCTCCTCCCTGGTCGTCGCCGACCTGGCGCCGTTCAGCGGACCTGACGCCGCGCTCGGCCCCACCTACCTGGTGTCCTGCGACGGTGCCACTGCCGCGATCAACACCGCCGGCGGCGTGCTCGGCCACAAGCTCACCTGCAAGGGCGTGGACACCAGGGGAGACCCGGCGGACGCGGTGCCCGCCACCCGGCAGATGTTCGCCACCACGTCCAACCTCGCCCTGGTCATCGGCGTCACCTCGGACGAGGCGGCGAGCGTGGTCCCGGTCATCAACGCGAGCAAGATGGTGGTGTTCGGGATGACTGGCCAGTCCGAGTTCAGCTCCACGCACTTCCAGTACTTCTACCGGCTGGTTCCGCCGGACCTGGAAGAGTCCTACGCGATGGTCGTGATCGCGCAGCAACTCGGGTATAAGCGGATCGCGCTGGCGTTCGGCAACGACATCGGCTCCCAGACGTTCATCCAGCCTGCGATCACCTCGATCAGCAAGGCGGGCATGACGCTGGCGGCGAATGAGACGCTTGACCTGAACGCGAGCACGTTCCGGACCGAGGCCGACAAGATCGTCGCCGCGCATCCAGACGTGATCTTCACCGAGGCGCTCGGCCCGGCGGAGGCGACGTTCCTGTCCGAGGTGAAGCAGCTCAACGGCGGCAAGATGATCCCGGTCATCGGGACGTCGGCGACGATCTCCCCGGACTGGTACAAGTCCGTGGCCGCGGCGGTCACCGCGTCGACGCTCGCGAGCAGCTTCCACGCCGACAACCTGGTCACCGAGACCAGCGGGCCTTCGTACACCCCGTTCTACAACGCGATCATGTCGGAAAAGGGCAAGGTCGGCAGCAGCGGCAACTTCGCCACCTACCTGACCGCACCGGGCGCCGTGCACCTGTACGACGGAATCAACCTGGCCGCGCTCGCGATGGTCGAGGCGAAGTCCACCGTGCCGAGCGTGTACGCGCCGTACATCGCCAAGATCGGCGACGGCGCGCCTGGCGCCGTGACCGTGTACTCGTTCGCTCAGGGGATCGCCGCGCTCAAGCAGGGCAAGGCCATCCGCTATGAAGGCCCGGGCGGCCCGACCAACTTCGACTCCTATAACGACTCGACCGGCATCTTCCAGACCGACACCTACAGCACCTCGGGTGCCGTCCTGGTGGCCGGCAACATCACCGCCGCGCAGTTGCGCGCGGTGTCGCCATAGCGGAAGTGACAGAACCAAGCGTGCCCCACCGGTAAGTGTAAGGAAAGCCGATGAGCTTGTTCCTCGCGTCGTTCGGCTTCGGCCTGGTGACCGCGGCGGTACTGGCGATCGCGGCCGTCGGTTTCACGATGCAGTTCGCCGTGACCGACGTGCTGAACCTCGCTTACGGCGCGGTGATGATCGCCTCGGCGTTTGTCGCCTACGCGGTCAACCAGGCCGGGGCCAACGTGTGGATAGGCGTGCTGGCCGCTGCCGCGGCCGGAGCGGTCGGGTCGGTCCTGCTCAACAGGGGGATCTACACGCCGTTCCAGCGCCGCGGCAGCGCGCCGATCACGATGGTGATCGTCTCGCTCGGGATGACGCTCATCATCGAGTTCAGCTTGCAGGCGATCGTGGGCGGCACCAACGTGTCGTACACGATGAGTCAGGGACCGACAGTCAAGGCGGGCGGTCTGGTTCTCACCACGGTTCAGCTGGTGATCATCGGGCTGTCCGTCGTGGTGATGGCCGGCGTCCACGTGCTGCTCCGCTACACCAAACTCGGCAAGGCGATGCGCGCGACCTCGGCGAATCGCTCGCTGGCCCGCAACTGCGGCATCCGGACGGACCGGGTGGTTACCCTCACCTGGGCGCTGACCGGCGTGCTCTGCGGCATCGCCGGCGCGGTCTTCGCGATCAACAACGGCAGCTTCGGGGCGACCAGCGCGGACCTGTTCCTCGTGGTGATCCTCGCGGCGGTCTTTCTCGGGGGGCCCGGCCAGGCCTATGGCGCCATGGTCGGCGCGATCATCATCGGGCTCGCTACCGAGATCAGCGCGGCCTACATCACCCCGTCGTATAAGGACGTGATCGCCTTCCTGGTGCTGCTGATCGTGATGGCCGTGCGGCCGGGCGGCGTGCTGGGGGCGACGGCCTGATGAGCAGCGCGCAACTGTTCTACATCATCACCCTGCTCGTCTACGCCG
Organism: Trebonia sp.; assembly: GCA_035948445.1. Lineage (GTDB taxonomy): Bacteria > Actinomycetota > Actinomycetes > Streptosporangiales > Streptosporangiaceae > Trebonia. Next base: position 2,441 of record DASZJE010000085.1, read on the forward strand.
GCGTCGACATCATTGCCTGCCTCGGCCTGAGCCAGCAGTTCGGCGTCGCCGGGGTCACCAACTTCGGCTTCATCATCTTCCAGGCGGCCGGCGCGTACACCGCCGCGATCTTGTCGATGCCGAGCCAGGCCGCCAACGGCGGGTTCCAGTCCTACATCGGCGGGTGGAACCTGCCGTGGCCCGTCCCCTGGATCGGCGCGATGATCGTGGGGGGCCTGGTCGCCCTGCCGTTCACCTTCGTGGTCGGGCGGCGGCTGCGCGGGGACTTCGCCGCGGTCGGGCTGCTCGTCACCGCCGTCATGTTCAACCTGCTCGTCACCAACTACCGGCCGCTGCTAAACGGGTCCGCGGGGCTCTCCTTGGTGCCCTCGCCGTTGCAGGGTAAGTACAACCCGCAGTCGCCGGGCTACCAGTGGCTGTACGCGGCTGTCGCGCTCGTCCTAGCGGCCGCGGTCTACCTGCTGGTACGGCGGGTGACCGAATCGCCGTACGGGCGGTCGATGCGGGCGATGCGCGACAACGACGTGGTGGCTGACTCGCTGGGCAAGAACCTGCTCTCGCTGCGCGCCGCGGTACTCGTGCTCGGCGGTATGCTCGCCGGGCTGAGCGGCGCGATCCTGGTCGGGTTCATCAACTTGTGGGCGCCGTCGGCGTGGGGCTACGCGGAGACCATCGTGCTCTTCGCGGCCGTGATCATCGGCGGCGCGGGCA